>CACWOX010000011.1 GCA_902762615.1 uncultured Ruminococcus sp.
GTTGTTCGTTTTCGTTTGAGTACTCCGTTCCTTTCGGAACGGTTCTCAAGGAATTACAGGTTCTTTCTTATCTTGCGTTGTTTAATTTTCAAGGTTCTGTCGCTAACATTCTTTCGTCCGTCAGCCTTTTTATTGTACCACAGTCAAACTCATTTGTCAAGAACTTTTTTCATTTTTTCAAAAGTTTTTTTGAAGCCATCAAACATCTTTTAAATGAAAATCCGCCTTGTCTGTGTTTCTGTGGCAGCTGCTTTTTTGCGGCAGCTCAACTATGTTACCACATTACTTGTCGAATGTCAAGCATTTTTTTCATTATTTTTTATTTTCCCGACTTTTCGTTATATTCAACATTTTTTTCGACTGTTGACTCACACTTTTTTCAAATATTGTATCTGTATCATTGACTTTACTATCATGCTATGTTATATTTTTATTATTCAATCTAACCCAATCATAATGAGGTGCATTTCTATTGAATAATATACCAAAGTTTTTACGGCGCAATACTGCATGCATGATTTGCTCCTTTCTTATATTCCTTGCGGTTCTTTACGCGATGAATGCCATCTCCGGAGACGGCAAGACAGCTGCCTTCTCCGAGACGGTCAACGGTATGAATTACCTGACGGAGACTGAGAAGCTCGACCCGTCGGCAGCCGATGAATTCTATCGCGCCAAAATCAAGCGTATTTCCGCCATGGAACAAAGCAAAGAGGAAAAGAAACAGCTCATAGACGATATTATAAATGACAGAACAGATGTATTTTCCCTGTTCAAGGATTGTCTGATATTGGGCGACTCTCGCGCCTTGGGCTTTTCCTATTATAAATTTCTGAATTACTCACAGGTTATGGCAGGCGGCGGCGACACCATTTTAAAGGTCAGAGAGCAAATGGATACCATTGTGAATCTCAATCCGTCATACATTTTCCTTTGCTATGGCGTCAACGACGCCGGCCGTACACTGTGGAACACAGGCGATGAGTATTCCAAGGATGTGCTTGCAGTCATCAATGAGCTTCAGCAGGCGCTGCCCGACGCTAAAATTTATTACAGCTCCATTATATGGATTTCGGACGGTGCTGCCCTCAAATTTCCCCCATGGGCGAAAATATACGAATACAGTGACGCATGCAAGGCGATGTGCGACGAAAACGGCATCCGATTTATTGACAACAGTGAAATCTGCGCACAGCTCAAAGAAAACAATATGTGGGCAGGGGACGGCGTTCATCTGAGCCAGCCTTTTTATAAGCTGTGGGGACGAAACCTTTTGCTTGCCACTCTGGAGGAGTAAATCAATGAAAACCTTCCTTTTTGAAATTATCCGCTGGACAGCCGCCGCTGCCGCAATTATTTTCATAGCAATATCCGCGGGCGGCAGTGCAACCGTCAGCAACGCCGACCCTCAGACAGTGTTTGAAGCTGTAAGTCAGGCTGCCGATACTTCCAGCATGCAGAATGCTCCCAATCAGATGATCAAGCGTCTTTACGGCATTGACCCTTCGGAATATGAATTCTGCAAATTGTATTATCCTTTGACCAATATGGATGTGGACGAGCTGCTGCTAATCAAATTCTCTGATCTTTCACAGGAGCAGCAGGTGAACTCAGCCATCAAGGCACGACTTGACGGGCAGAAAAACGTCTTTGAAAGCTACGGTGTGGGACAAATGGAGCTGCTCACTAATCATTCGATTTACGTATCAGACGCCGGATTTGCTCTTTTCATTATAAACGGCAAAGCGGACGAAGCTCACGCGGCTTTTGACGATGCTTTAAGGGGGAAATAAAAAATGTCTCTTACAGGAGTTGTATTCGTTTATTTTTTTCTTCCGGTCAGCATCGTGCTTTACAGGCTGATCCCTGATAAATTCAGAAATTTGCTGCTTCTCCTACTCAGCGTGTTGTTTATCGCATGGGGAAGTCCTGCTGACATCATACTAATTGTTCTGAGTATTGTTTTTAATTATTTTACCGCGCTGGAGCTTGACCATCTGCGCTGTGCAAACAAGGCCGCATTAAAAAAGCTGGTTCTTTTAACCGGAGTTGCCGCAAACGCCGCGCTGCTGCTTTTCTTCAAATATTTCATTTTCTTCATGAACAGCGTTGGCACTGTCATAGGCGTGAGCTTTCATTTTTCCGTGCCTGCTGCCCCTATAGGAATTTCTTTTTTCACCTTTTCGGCAATATCCTGCCTTGTGGATGTAGCAAAGGGCGATGAGCCTGCCCTTCACAATCCTTTTGACTTCGCGCTTTACATTTCATTCTTCGGCAAGATAACCTCGGGTCCCATTGTAAAATACCGCGAAATGGCAAAGCAGATCAGAGAACGCTTGATAACCTCACAGTCATTGGAGAGCGGACTGAAACTGTTTATCATCGGGCTGGGCAAAAAACTGATCATCGCAGGCAGTCTCGGCAAATTCTTTTACGCCATAAAAGCGGAGGATATCGGCTCGATGTCGGCTGTCACCGCCTGGCTGGGAGCGCTTTTCTATTCGCTCATGCTTTACTATGATTTCAGCGGATATTCCGACATGGCAATAGGTCTGGGAAGAATATTCGGTTTTTCCTTCTCAAAGAATTTCGATCACCCCTACAGCTCGGTCAGCATGACCGATTTCTGGCGGCGCTGGCACATCTCGCTCGGCAGCTGGTTCCGCGATTACGTTTACATTCCGCTTGGAGGCAGCAGGGTAAGCAGAGGCAGGAATATATTCAATCTGTCGGTGGTGTGGCTGCTGACCGGACTGTGGCACGGTGCTAACTGGACATTTGTTGTGTGGGGCATCTATCACCTTGCGCTGCTGCTGCTTGAAAAATTCGCATTTAAAAATGCAATCAGCAAAATTCCCGCATTCTGCCGCACTGTCATCACATTCTTACTCGCGGTCATCGGCTGGACTGTTTTCTTCTCGGACAATATCTCCTACGCCGGAAGCTATCTGCTGAGAATGATCGGCATTGGCGGCGGGTTATCCGATCAAACGGGAATATATTACCTCACCGGCGGCGGAATTCTGCTGGCAGCCGCCATCATCGGCGCCACTCCCCTTCTTTCGTCCATTGGCAGAAGTATAGACAAAGAGGACAACATTCCCGTGCAGATCGGCTCCACCGTATTTTTTGCGCTGGTGCTGCTTTGCAGCACGGCATTCATGATAAGCGACACCGTGTCGTCATTCCTGTACGCTCAATTCTGATAAAAAGGAGGACGTATTGTGCAATACACTTCCAAAAAACACAAGCTGTGGATCACCTGCATGTTTTTGTGCATGGTCGTCTGTTTTGACATCATTGCCCTTGTCACACCCGATAAGGAATTTTCCGAGACAGAAAACCGAATGCTTGCTCAAGCTCCAAACATCAACGGAAAGGCTCTTTCGGACGGCAGCTTTTGCGAGAATACGGAAAAATATCTCTCCGATCAGTTTGCCTACCGCGACGCATGGTCATCCATATCCTTTTTTACCCGCCATTCACTGCTTTGTCAGAGCGAAATGAACGGCGTCTATATAGGAAAGGACAACTATCTGATGCTGATTCCCTCCGAGCCGAAGGCAATGCGGCAGAAGCTCGATTCCATCAACGCTGTCACCGAAAGATACAGCGAGATCAACCACTGTATTGCCGTCATTCCCAACGCCGTGACGGTAATGACCGACAAGCTGCCTTTATTTGTCCCGGCGTCAAAGCAGCCCGAACAGCTTTCCGAAATGGCAGACTCATTGAAGGGCATTCAATACTGCGACGTGACCCCATCGCTGAAATCCCATAGTGATGAAGACTTGTATTATCACACCGATCACCATTGGACAAGCCGCGGTGCATATATCGCATTCAGGAGCATTTCTTCCTCTCTCGGGATTGACCCGGACAGCGCACAATTCGACATTTACACCGTCTCTGAGAGCTTTGAGGGAACGCTCTCCTCAAAGAGCGGCAGTCACGGTTTTCATGATAGCATCGAGATATACGTGCCGAAAGGGAATCCGCCGCTGTCGGTAAAATATTCCGACACCAATGAGACAAAAGGCACTCTCTATCAGAAGGATTTTTTAGATACCAAGGATAAATACGCCCTGTTTTTGGGAGGCAATCACCCGATAGTCACTGTCACTACGACAGCCGATACAGACCGTTCACTGCTGCTGATAAAGGATTCCTATGCCAATTGCTTTGTACAATTCCTCACCCCGTATTTTGATCAGATCATCGTTGTCGACCCACGTTACTGCTATGACAGCATCGACGCGGTGATCAATCAGTACAGAATAACAGACCTGCTTTACCTGTACAACGCCGATACATTCATGACAGACACATCACTCAGCGACTTTCTGATGCTTGCATCGTAACAGACCAATCCATAAAAACAGCCTGAGCAACAAGGCAGCTTTCGCCAAATGCTCAGGCTTTTTTTTTATTTGTTACAGCAAAAAATCACCGTGGAAACGGTTTCCTTGCAGTTCCCAGTCCATTTTCTGCACCTTTTGGCTGCCGTACTCATATTCGTATCGACGGAATAAAGCGTGTCCTTCGTCATATACCGACATTTTCACACAGTTGCCGTTGCCGTCGTACTCGTCGTATTCGGTTACGGTGGATGTTTCTTCCTGATAATCATTCCACGTTTCGCTTTTCTTTCTGCCGACTTCATCATAGGTGTATTCGATCACACAGTATTCATCCCCGTCTCCGTCAGTAACCGATTTCCGCAGCAGTTCGCCGCCGCTGCCGTATGCAAAGCGATGAGTGAGTTTGCCTAATTCGCCGCCCAATGAAACGTACTCGGTTAAATTGCCTGACTGGTCGTACCGGTAAATATAATGTCTCCTTTTCTTCAACGCAGCGTCCGGAAGCGTCGTATTTATGCTCGATCATACCGTTGAAGCCGCCGCTTTCATTATAGTAGACCATGCGCTTTACTTTGCCGCTGCCGTCGCGCAGAAAAGAGGTTTTGCCCGTATATTTCCCGTTTTCGTTTATTTCTATTTCTTTTACGAGTCCGTTCGTGTCGTAGGCGTAGCTGTATACAGCTTCTTCTTCATATCCCGAACTGAAATTTTTTTCATGGAAAATAAACCTTGTCAGCCTGCCGTTTTCATATTCATATTTCCCGACGGCTTCACGCCTTATTTCGGTTGCCAAGCCGGAAAGACCCATCTCATTCATTTGGTATATGATGTATTTGTGGCTTACCAGACAGCCGTCAGCGTCATATTCATAAAGATCTTCGTCGATAAGCTCGCCGTCGGCATTGTAACATTTTTCGGACAGTTTGGGATATTCCATCTCCGGCGGTGTCAAATCTTCCGCCGATTTTCCACAGGAAGCCGTGCAGAGCGTCATTGAAGCGATAACCAGTGCGAGGCAGAAGGAAGTTATTTTTCTGATTGTTTTTATGTCCGTGTTCATAAGCTGTTTTCTTCCTTATCGTAAGTCAATCATCGAATAAAAATACGAAGCATAGAAATCCAGAGGTAATAGCCGTTCCTTTTCGGCGAGGACTCCCGCTGTGCCGAATTTGCAGCCGCGAGGAATTTTATCACCGTATTCCCGCGTAATCCTTCGTCCAAGTGCCATGCCGTTTTTGCTTTCCTGATATTCTGAAAATTCATGATAATTGCCGTTTTCGTCGAGTGCAGAATAGCGCGTTTCTGTCTTTTTAACCAATTCCGATGGAGGAATGTCCTCCCTTACAGCCGTACCGTCGTCGAAATAAGTAACGGTTTCTGTCAAGTGCCATTCACTGTCCCTTTTCAGACGTTTTGTCAGACGGTTGCGGTCGTCATATTCATACAATATCTCTTCCGTTTCGCTTTTATTCTCTTTGCATTGGCGTACCATGCGCGAATGGCTGTCATACGCCACTTCCACGCGGTTGGAGCCTGCCTCTTTCCCGTCTCTAAGGAATTTATTCAAAACCGACACAGGTCGGTCTTTGTCATCATACTGATAATGCGCAGACACCACTGTCTCTTCGATCCGATCATTTTTGATGGTCGAAACGATATTTCCCTCCGCGTCGTACTCGGTTGTATCGGTATAGGAATACCCTGTCCCTCCTTGAAAGCTTAATAAAATGTCTCGGCTGATTTCCAGCCGCCTGTTTTGTCATTCTCGGTGATCACGCACTCCGAACACATTTCGCTCTGCGATTCATAGATAAGATTTTCGTCGGAAAAATCCTTGGTCACGTCGCGCATTACAAATGTTTCCGTCTTCTGTTCTGAACCGGTCAAGCGTCCTTTTCCATCGTAATGATAGACCGTTGTCACCTTGTCATAGTGTTCGTCGTCGTCGTCGCAGCTCGGATACTCATATCCTCTGTATTCCTCGATCAGCCGTCCCGCTTCATCGTAACGGTAGGTTTCAAAATCCATTTCAAATAACGTATCATCAAATTGATCTCCGTAAAACCTGCCATAATGCCTTGCTGCCAGCAGATAGCCTTCCGGCGAATATTCGTATGTGTCACGCCATTCCGGATTTCCGTCCTTGTCATAATGACATTCCTCGGTGATCGGATAATAATAATTTTCATCCGCGTTTTGCCAATTGGCGGTTGTATCGCTCTCACTTACAGCCGAAATTCCGTTTTTGTGTTGGCATGAAGAAACTGTTGCCAGCATTATCGCTGCCAATGTGAGTGCAAGCGTTCTTTTGAGGATTATTGCTTTTCTCATTTAAAAAACATCCTTTCGTCCTTATCAAAATACAGTACTTCAAACCGCTGTTCCTCCTGTCGGTCTTGCGATGTGCCGTATTTCACGCCTTTGGGTATCTTATCGCCGTATTCGTAGGTGTACTTTCCGTTCATCTTCCAGTCTCCGTCATCGGTTAGCGTATAAACCGTGACGGTACCGCAGTTGCCGTTTGCGTCGTAATCGGAATATTCCTTTTTCCTGTCACTCAGTTGATAGTTCTTATCCTTGCACTCGTGATGGAACGTCATGCGAATCAATCTACCGTCTGAGGAATATTTGCACCGTTCGTGTCTTACATCGCCAAACCTATCGGTTTCATCACATCCGGCATAGGAACCGTCTTGGTTGTAAAAAAAGACCCATGATTCTGTATTGTTGTCGATCTTTCTTATTCGGGCTGTGACATGGGAGTGGTCGTCATATTCCACGCTGTAAAGGTATTCATACATATAGGCATCCGTCACATATCGGCTTGATCGTGAGGTCACACGTCCTTTGCTGTCGTACTGGTATTCGTCGTAATAAGCCGTACCGTCGTTAAAGTGACTCTTGCTCCAAAGCAGCGCACCATTTTCATCGTACAGCTTATCGACCCAGGGATCTAACAGAAAGGCTTTGTAGTCAGTATCGTGACTTGAGCTTAGCCTGCTCAGATAACCGCTGGTCAGCTTGTCGTCGTAATAGGCAATGGTGGATCGACTGACAAAGCTGTCGGTTTTTACCAGCGCCGATTCGTCAATAGCCTCTTTTCTCTCTTTCATATTGAAGTTTTCACTCACATATTCATAAGCAATCTTACGCCCCATGTCGTCATATTCATAGGTTGTCGTCCATCTGTCGTAGTGCCACTGGTCAATTTCAGCATCCCGCGCCGTCTGGTCGCTGATTTGCTTGACCATTCTGCCTTTTTCATCATAGGTGTATTGAGAACTATTTGTCAGATAAATCTGCCCTTCCTCCTGCGTATAATATCGTTCCTTTAGCAGATAGCCCTCAGGCGAATATTCATACTCGACATAGCTCGACAGTTCGCCATTTCCGTCATAAAAACACTGCTTGGTGATCGGATAATAATAATTTTCATCCGCGTTTTGCAAATCGGCAGCGGTATCGCTCTCCCTCACAGCCGAATCCCCGTTTTTCCCGTGCCGGCACGAAACCGCCGAAGCAGCCAGCAAGATTATTGCCAACGCCAGCGCTGCCGCTCTGCGTCTTACGCTTATTTTACTCTTGTTGCTTCTCATCAATGATACCGCCTTTCCAGAATTATCCTGATTGTATTATACATTATAAAAGATTATTATTCAACAAACAAACAATTACAATAAATTATAATTCTGTAATTAATATTTTAATTATATCCGATTTCTTCAGACAATCTTCAGATGAATCTGCTATGATATAGACAACAAATTCATTCAGGGAGGAATTATACATGAGCAAGGAAAATAAAAACAACCGAACGGCTTGGAATTTCTCAAACCGTTCGGTTTATTTATTGTTATTCTTTCATTACAAATCATTGACCGCTAAATCTAAGCCTTCGATGAAAAACCTGCCTTGCTCTTGGCTTCCTCATACGCACTGTTCTGGTGAAGCTTTTCCTCCACCTTGCGGCTGAGAAGCCTCCTTGCCTCAAAGGAAGACTGTTCGCGGATGGCGGTCTGCTTCAGCTGGCTGCGATCCAGCGCCTTCAACGGCGGGAATTGCGCTATCGGGCTGTTATCGGAGTAATCCACCTGAATGAATTTGATCAGCTCTCTCGCCTTCGCCGCGTTGTCGGCTTTGAAAATATAGAAGTAGTCGCCAGTAATGTCAATGCCGGTGTAGCACCTTCCCTGCCTTCTGATTACCGGATCGAGCTTGCTCATGATGCGGTCGTGGGAATAACGGTAGCTGCGGTCAAAGCGCCGTGTGACAAAAACCGTGGTTTCGGGCAGGATATGATAATCCATATTCATGCCCACCTTGTCGGCTGCCCACAGATGACATACATCGCTGCTGCCGGTGCAGGCAAGCACATCGGCAAAATATTCCTCCGGCGGCAGGAAGGACGCGTCGCAAAGAATGATTTCCTTACCGACCGCAAATGTCAGATTAAAGAAGCCGCCTCTGAGTCTGACAGCATCCACCACCTTGAGAGCAGTCTCCATGAATCTCGCTTTAGGAGTGTCACATTCCTTGGCGGAAATACTGAAAAACGAGAGCAGTTCTTTTTTCTTGACTATCAGCTCCGGCAGATCGGAAAATTCATAAGCTGCCGCTCCTGTGACCTTGCCGTAACGGTTGACCATGCCGCAGCATCGCACTATGCGAGAACCTTCGGGAATAATCGGGTCGCCGTCTTCATCGCGCTTCATCACCTTTACGCCTACCGAAGCCGCGGCGTCGAATACCGCGTTTTTGTCGAACACCCGGCGGGCATAATCCACATCAAAGCCCACTACATTGAAGTCCCTGCGAAGGCTTGCCTCGAGGGTTGCCCAGTAATCGTTGAGAGATTCTATGCCGTCGGGTCTGCCGTATTTATACGAGAGGTAGGAAACCGCGCGATATACCGCATCGTAATCGTGCAGGTCGTCCACCTTGTAGTAATCGGTCAGACAGCCTTTGAGTCCGTGAGGAAAATATTCCTCGTCCGCGTCGCCTATGCCGAGCACATTCACACCAAGACCTCTGAGTGCGTGAATGTATCTCCAGCGATCCTCGGGATAATTAGGCGATATAAAAATAATATTCATAAAATAAATACCTCCGGCATTGAAAATCTTTCTATATGCTAAGCAAATAAGCAAATAAGCAGCTAAACAACTAAGCGACTAAGCAGCCATTTACAGTAATATTATAACAATTATAGCACGCAATTTTCCCGACTTCAACACTATCAGAAAAAATCTGAAAAAAATCAAAAATTTATATCTTGCCGTCGCTCACGTCGGTTTCCTCGCCCGTGTGACCAAGATCATTCAGCACGAGCCTGCCGTCCGTCTTTTCAGCAATAGCCGATATTGCCTTGAATGCCGATTGGCAGGCTTGCCATTGCTTGTCGTCGGTGAATATCGCGGGGCGTTCCTCCGCCGCGACATACTTTGCGCAGGGAACGGAAATATACTTCATATGGGAATTTTCCTCTCCCTGTCCGGAATTGCGTATAAGAAATACCGGGTTGTAGCTTCCCTGCGTGACCGACACAGTGCCGTCGCTTTTTCTTGCAACGCTGAGAGTTACCGTCATGCTTCGGGTCATTGTGGTTTTTGACTGTGCTATGAGCTTCTTTTCTTTTTCAAGGGCATTGCTTTGTTCGGGGGTCAGATTGCCTTTCAGCCCCATAATAGCCGGCTGACCGGGATAAATATTGTTGCCGTAAATGCAGCCCAGCGAATAGAATACAAAGCATTCCTTCTCCAAGTCGCCGCTTTTGTATCCTATTATCTCCGCGCCCAGAGTGACACACGGACCGTAGCCCACTATCACATCCGCGCCGGATTCGGCTATTTTTTTGGCTGTCTCCTTCATAAAGTCGGTTTCGACAAAGCTGCCGAGTCCTCCCCAGTTGACGCAGACCACAATGAATTCCGCGCCGCTCATTTTCAGCTTGGATATGTCAGTCAAAGCCCGATCCGCCAGAGCGTCCTTAGACACATTGGCAATATGCCCCTTCTGCTCGGCGGTCAGACCGGCATAATCCGCGCCTTCTATGCAGTTGAGTCCAATAAGCCCGACGTTAACGCCGTTGAGCTTGGTAATATGGGTGTTGAGTTTATCCGGATCTCTGTCAGTAATGCCTATGACGCCTAATGACTTGACATGAAGATTTGATATGGTGGCGCACATACCGTCGTAACCGTTGGCAAGGGCATGCTGATTTGCTCCGAATATGTAATTGACTCCCAGTTCCGAAAGAGTGGAGGCAAGCGCGGTGGGATAATTCTTGCCCGCATCAAGACCGCCGAGCTGCTTATTCTCGCCGTAGGCATTCACCTGACCGCACAGCCCGACAATCGTCATATCTCCCGCCAGCGCCTCGGAAAGCTCCGACATGCCGTTGTGAAAATCGTATTTTTCATCTGCAAAGGCGGATTCCAGCATATCCTGCGTCGGCATGACATTGCCGCCGAATGTAACGGTAAAGCTGCCGGATGGTCTGCTCTCCTGCTCCTGCTCTTCAACCGGAATCTGGTGTCCGCCCGACCTGAGCGAAGCCGCGATGAGCACCGCTCCCAGCATACTGACAAAGCCGATTACCAATATGACGCATAGACGCGTGAAGCGATCGGCGTCAACCCCGTCCACCAGCCTTCTGCGCGGACGGGCTTCATTTTCTGTGCCTCTGCCGGCGGGATTAGCCGAAACGTCGTCCTTGTTGAATATTTTGCCGAAAAACACGGCGATTCGGGCAAAAGTGCGGAGAATGGCAGAAAAAAAACTACCGATGATCTTCATAAAGGATACACCACGCTTTTGATAAAGATTAGAATTATGTGAAAGGATTAATAGCGTTTACGCGGCGGAACCGAACAGCGAACTGAAATAATCTATCATCATCTGAAGCTCCTGCGGCATCTGTCCGGTCATCAAAGCGGTCACAAGCGAGGAACCGACCGTCATGATAAGTCCGGCGGTTATCATACCAAACAGTATGGTGAAAAACGCGCTTTTCACCCGCATATCCAGCAGAGCTGCCACCAGCGATCCCGTCCATGCTCCCGTACCGGGAATGGGAATGGCGACAAAGATAAACAGTCCCCACTTGCTGTATTTGAGTACCTTATCCTTTTTCTTCTCCGCCTTTGCCTCTATCCAATGGGCAATCGGATGAAGAAAGCGGGTTTTTTTGAGCCAGTTGATCACAGGTCTGATCAGCAGCAAAATAAACGGAACGGGAAGTATGTTTCCGGCAATGGCAATGGGAAGTACCTCCCAAAGCGGCATATTGAGAACCAGCATACCGAAGGGTATGGCGCCGCGGCACTCGATAAGCGGTATCATCGCAATAAAGAAAACCGCAAGCTCAGGGGGAAAATTATCCTGAAAAAAAGCTTGTATAGACTCAACCATGTGAAAGCCTCCTAAAGAATCTCAGTATTCTGACACATTATACATTATACATCAATATTTCGAGGATTTCAACAGAAAAATATATTTATTGTTACAAAAGGCAGCCAACGGATTTTGACAAATCCATCAGGCGATATTAAAATTACGTTTATATTAAAGATTTATAATTGAATAAACAATTTACTATCGGAGGAGTTACATTATGACACTCAGCAATGAATCCGCATGCAGCTATACTTGCAGCGTGGGAATGGATATGCTCAACGGACAGGGATTGATGAAGCCCTACGGCTATCAGGCGCTTATCATGGATATTGCCGAAAGACATCTCAGGCAATTCGGACTTGGCGTCGATAATCTGCTGCAAAAGGGCATGTCGTGGGTGCTTGTTTCCTCTTCGGTTGAAATAATCGAGCCAATACGCGAGGAAATTACCCTGACCGCACGCACATGGCACTCAGAGCAGGACAAGCTGACCTTTCGCAGAGAGCTTTGCTTCTCCGACTCCGAAGGCAAACCGCTTTTTAAAGCATCAACCTTCTCGGTGCTGATGGATATAAACGACCGCCGCATCATCCGTCCCGACCGACTGGATTTTGAGATAGGACAGCCGCACAGCGAATTTCTCATGGAAGCCTCGCCAAAGCTGCGCTTCAAGGGAGAAATGCTGCCATGCGACAGACGAAAGATCTACCCCAGCTGCATTGACCGCTTAGGTCACACCAACAACTGCCGCTATCCGGAATTTGCATACGACGCGCTGACCGACGGCGAAATCGCCTCTCTGGATAGAATGCACAGAATGGATATTTACTTCAAAAGCGAATTGAAACCCGACGACAGCTTCACGGTAAGACGAAGCTCCTCGGAGGTTCAAAGCGGTGAACTGATAATTGACGGCATTCACGACGAGTCAGGCAAGCAGTCCTTTGTATGCCGTATGGTATTTGATTGATTTCTTATAATAAGACTAAAAATCCGATATACTGACAAATCATTGCAGCGTATCGGATTTTATTATTACGTATTGTATAATTGATAAATAATATTACCTATATCTTTTCATTCCGCCCTGACCGTATGCGGGCGAACCGTTGTCCTCCACCTTAATACCAAGCAGTCTGACCAGACCGATTGCCTGTGCAGAATCCATCGTAGACCCCTGAAGCTCTCCGCCGTTAAAGATGATCTTATCCAGACGGCTGCCTCTCAGATCCATTCCGGTGAGCAGCGTGCCGGATATATTCATCTCGGTAAGGTCGCACATGACAAACTCTGAATCCTTCATACGCGAATTATCCACGGCTGCTCCGGTCATATTGCAGCTGACAAATTTGGTCACGGTTATTTTGGCATTGGAAAAATTCACCAGACGACAGTCCGAAGTCCTTATCAGCACATTATTGAGCACACCGAACGCCAGATTCAGTCCGGTCAGCTTGCTCTCGACGATCTCGCAACAGGTGAAGGTTCCCTGATTCATGTTCATAAAGGAAAAATCGCAGTTTTTGAAGTAACAATTGGTAAATGTCACGCCCTCAAACAGGCAATCACGAAAACGGCAGTTCATAAAGACGCTGCCCGATACTTCAATGCCATTGACAATGAGATTTTTCATATCCTCATCATCAAAATAATATCCGTATACGACATTCCTCTCTACATCGGCTTTCACCATCAGGTCAAGCGCAGATTCGTCTTTTTTCAGATTCATATTAATCTGAGGTTTTTCTCTTTTCATAATTTTATATTCCTCCACGTTGTTGATTGAGTTTTATTATCTGTAAATATCCAGAGTCATTATAACAGACTCATAGAAGGATTTCAATTCTAATTATTCAAATTAACGACATTTTTAAGTCATTGACAAATGCCGCTTCTCATACTAATATATAAAAAGAAATACACCAGTCAAAGAAGGTATTGCACAATGAAAAAAATCATCCGCCATGCAGCCATCTTCATTGTTTCCTCTGCTGCGCTTCTGTTGTTGCTTTTGCTTTGCTCGTGCGGCTCCGATCTGGACGGCACATGGGTTTCCCGAGAGGACGAGGATACCCGCATAAAGATCTCGGGCGAGAAGGTAAAAATATCCTATGACGATTTCCGTATCGAAGGTACATATGAGCTTGACGAAGACGCAAACATAATTTTTCACCTGACCGACAAAAACGGAAGCAAATATAAGATAACAGCCAAGCTGATGACCGATCAGAAAAACAAAACCATTACCCTTATCAACCCCAAGGGAGATGAAGAGGTTTTTGAGAAATAAGCGGAAAATGGTTGAAAAGATTGCCTTTTCATCTGATAAAATATTCCGTTTATTAATTTCTATACCAAATATTACAATATGTATTATTCTTTCTTGACGAATTGATCGGGATAGCGGCGTATGTATTCAAATATGTATTGCTGTGCGACCCCCGCATATTCACTGCCTATCAGGGCTGTGCCGCTGGAGAATTCCGTCTCCAGCGCGCGGCGAATCCAAACGTCCACCGGAAAGCATTCCAACCGCCCGAAGCCATAGAGCAGAACGCACTCAGCTACCTTCGGCCCTACGCCCTTCAAAGAGCGCAATATCTTGCGAGCCTCGTCTATCGGGGCTTTTTTTATATATTCAAAGTCGATTTCGCCGTTTGCTACACGCCGCGATACCTCGGTGAGATAGGACGCGCGATAACCGCAGCCAAACTGCCTGAAGGTCTCCTCCGACACTCCGGCAAGCGCCTGCGGCGTGGGAAAGGCATGTCCGTCGGCTTCATCACGGGCGAATTCCCCGTTGATGGCGGTTTCGCCGTAATGGAGACAGAGCCGTGAAATGATGCCCCTGATGCGCGGAATGTTGTTGTTCTGTGAAATCACGAATGAGCAGAGCGCCTCCCACGGTTCCTGCGCCAGAATGTGAACGCCCGAGGCATATTCCGCGCTGTCGGCAAGTCTCGGCTCTATCTCGGTGACCGTCCTTCTGATTCCGTCATAGTCGCGGTCCAAGTCGAGATATTGGCGCCAAACGGCTTGGTAATCGGCTTTGTCGGCTCCGTAAATCGTCAGCCCGTCGTCCTTCTGCTCCATCTCGACATATCTGCCGAATGCCGTGCCGCAAAGCCTTCCGTCTCTCTCAGTCCATCTGAAACACTGCCCGCTGGTGAGCGTGTCTAAAACCGAGAATTTTTTACGATTATAAGATATAAAAATATACCCATCCAATTTTTGCTATTCCTCCACATAATTTTATAATATTAATTACTATATATACAATTCGTAATATTTTCATCAAACAATAGCCAATCATCAGGCTTATTAAATCATTTCCCACACAGAAAATGCAACTGGTGAAAAATATTATATCACATCTTCCCGACTTGTTCAACATTATTAAACAAATAAACCAACAACAATTAAACAATTGCACACAAATAATTAATTGCTCTTTGCGGATATATATGATATAATATAATGTATATACAAATATATGTCATTATCTGCCTCACATAGCGATTCCTAAAGTGAGCATTTCCCTGAGCCGGTTGTACATAAAGCGAAAGCCGCTCAACGGCAGAGGACTGCTTCCGCTGCCCACCTCAACCGTGAATGCCGGCGCATGATACACCTCCATAAACCAGTCCTTGAGTCCAGCCGAGCTTGCCGATTTGTCAGGCTCACTAAGCGAATAGCCCGATGACATCGCAAGAATCCTCGCCATAATGTGCGAACGAGCCGGCGTAAAATTGCGGTAGCTCCAATATATCTCTTCTCCCACCGAGTGAAAAGCAACCAGATGACGAAATTTTTCTCTCGCGCAAAGCTCTGTCACGGCACGCGTTTCTGGTTCGCTTACGGGATATTCACCCGTCCAGCCCTCGGAAGATGGACCATTAATCCCCCGTTCCATCGCTATCGCACGCATATCGTCCCAGCCCGAATTGAAATTGCGGTTGATGTCCACTCCTCCTGCGTTTGCCTTCCACCTGCGGCAGAAATCCTCGCTTTTGCAGCGCTCTATCAGATCGTCGTTCAGATAATCGCTCAGTCCCGGAAGGTCAGCGCCGTTGATTGAAATTTCAACACCGTCGGGATTAAGTGAGGGAATGATGGTCAGCCCGCTGGATTCCAGCAGCCTGCCTATGTCCATCTCGCACATTCTTTCGCCCTTGGAGCAGGCAGCAAGAAGATCCTCCGCAAAATACATCATCAGCAGCGATGTGATCCACTCCCTGCCGTGAACTCCGCCGCAGTACAGCACCTTTCTTCGGCGGCTTCCGATATGAATTGCATGGATTTTTCTCCCGAGCAGACTGCTGCCTATGACCGAAACCTCCATAAGACCGCCGTATTTTTCGGTCATCATCTTGATCCATGTCCTGATGTGAGCGCTGTCAGGCGGCTCAATACCGACTATCCTCTGATTCATTGTCCCTTTTCCCCTTCAATAATGGATGAATTTATAATTTTATGATTATAAATATGAGCGACGATGATTTTTAATAACATCTCAATGAATGAAAACAATATAGATAAATTATACTGCAAAAAGGAGACCGACGCAATGGATCATTCCGGCAATCACAATTACGATAAGCTGATGGAAAAAACGCTTACTCAGACCTATCACTTCAAAGGAAAAATCATCAATCTGCGCGTAGACGATGTGGAGCTTTCTGACGGCAGCACATCCATCCGGGAGATTATCGAACACCCCGGCGGCGTATGCGTCGCTGCCCTTACGCCTGACGGCAAGCTCCCCTTTGTCAGACAGTTCCGATATCCCTACATGGAAATAGTTGCCGAGCTTCCCGCCGGCAAGCTGGAAAAGGGTGAAGATCCTCTCGATGCAGTCAAGCGTGAGCTTGCAGAGGAAGTCGGGGCTCACGGCACCAACTGGCGCAGCATGGGCAATCTCTACCCCTCGCCCGGATACTGCGGCGAAATCATCCGGCTCTTTGCCTGTGACATTGATGTATCGGGCGAAAGCCACCCGGACGACGGCGAATTTCTCGAGGTGGAATACATTCCGCTCGAAAAAGCCGTTGAAATGGTGCTTGCAGGTGAGCTTCCCGATGCCAAGACCCAAACGCTCGTGCTGAAGCTGATGGCTGAAAGAACCCAAGGATCAATCTAAGGCTTTTTCGGTGATTTTTTTATAAAATCATATAATTTGTAACTCTAAATGTATTGCAATACTGCTGTTTTTGAGGTACAATAATATGAGCTGCATTTTACGTTTTATTAAACAATTGTATTCAGAAAAGGGTACGGTGAAAGACTATTGAATAACGGCAGCAACAGAAATTACGGCTATCCTCAGGGAAGAAGCTCCCGTTCGTCAGACAGTTATTCCGGAGGCGGATATTCTCAAAGCGGAAGCTCCCGCTCTTCGGGCGGATATTCCGATGACGATTATTATCAGAGCAGAAATTCACGCTATGCCGGCAGCTCTTCGGGCAACTACTCCGGCGGCAATTACTCCCAAGGCAGAAGCTCCCGCTCTTCGGACAGCTATTCCGGCAGCTCTTCAGGCAGCTACTCCGGCAGCAATTACTCCCAAGGCAGAAGCTCCCGCTCTTCGGGCAGCTACTCCGGCGGCAGTTACTCCCAAAGCAGAAGCTCCCGTTCTTCGGGCGGCTACTCCGGCAGCAATTACTCCCAAGGCAGAAGCTCCCGTTCTTCGGGCGGCTACTCCGACAGCAATTACTCCCAAGGCAGAAGCTCCCGCTCTTCGGGCGGCTACGCCCGAAGCCCTTACCGATCGCCTAAAGACAACGACGAAAAAATGCCGATATCCGTATTTATCGGCATAGGCATTACAGCTATTGCGGTCATTGCGCTGATCATTTCCATCTCTGTCAACAGCAACAAATCCAAAAACCGGAATTCGGCATATGACGACAATCTCACATCTCAATCTAACGTCAGCGGAGCAACCATCATCGAGATACCGGACGAATCCGATACATCGGACGAAACCGAGTCTTCCAAACTGACTGCACAGAGCTTTGTCGGCACATGGTACAAAACTGACGTTTCACAAACACAGAAGGCAATCTTCATTATCACCATGCAGTATGAGGACAGCTTTGAATTCCGCCTTGAAATATGGAATGATAATGAAAGCGCCGTAATTAACGATACGGCATTCTATACCGATGAAACGCACGCCGAATATTCTCCTAAAAAGAATGCAAAGATTATTTTTGAGAGAGGAACGGATTACGTCAGCATTACACACACCGGCAGCAATTCATCGTTGGGTATTAAAGACAAATTCACCGTCGACGGTAAATTCACCGAACTTGAGCCGGATTATGCATCTCAAACCACCACAACAACCACAGCCAATTCAAAAGTCACCTATGATTACAATATTTACAAATCCGACGCCGTGGTAAAAGCACTGTCAAGCAGGCTCTCGTCTGATGACTACGCTCTGTACAAGGACATGATGAAAAACGGGCTTAAATCGCCGATAGATTACGAGCGCACCAAAGACAAAAACGGCAAGCTGGTCAACGTCGATTCCGAACTCAATGCCGTGAAGTATTACGCTCACCTTAGCAGCAGCGGCTCGGATATGATCTTCATTTGCTCCGACAACGCTAATATATATGTGTTATTTTACAACAGTGAAGAAATTATCTATTACACCAATGACAAGAATTATGCCTCAAAAATGCCTGCATCGTTTCAGGCGGTTGCCAAGGCAAAGGACATAAAACCAACCTTCAAATAATATTCAGGCTCGGAAAGGGTGCAAACAACAATGAGCACGTTCAACCTGCTGATTATACTGCTATTCATACTGCTTTTTGGAGCAAGGCTCTTCATGTACTGCGTCAATATTGAAATGCCGCGTGTTTCGGAGGTCATTACTCTTGTGATGATGCTTATGCTTATTTGGGAAATCATCATAGCAATATTTGAATTTCCTGCTGCGCTCATTGACGGTATCATATTCATATGCATGGGAAACAAAGCCATAGCTATAGGCTGCGGCGTGGTCATTCTGATCGTATTGGTCTTTATCTTTATCATTATTTTCCCAAAGATCAAGTGGAATAAAATTCTGTCGTTTTCACCTCTGAAATATGCCATAATCGGCATGCTGCTGATATTCGCAACGATTTACACCGAGCTTTTCAACGGCAGCTACTCGTTCAAGGATTTGGACGAATACAACGAATTCAAGCAGGAATTTTCCCAATACGACAATCACTTCTGGCCGACCAAATTCATACGCGAGGTCGAGGACAACGGCAGAGAGATACTCACCAAAACCTCGGTCTATCCGTGGGATGTGTCGATTTCCGACGGCAAACAGTTTGCCTACAAGGTTGTTACCTATTACGATGAAAGTGAACTGACAAACCAGCCGATTTTATACTACTATCCGTTCACCTACAATACCTATGCGGGCGTTGACCCAAGACCTGTACTCAAGGCTGACGCCGTATCGGCAAGCGATTTGAACAATGTGAGCGATTCAGACCGAAATTAACTGTTGAAGAAAGGATGTTAAAATTTGTCCGATAAGAATAACATTACAGGCGAGGCAAAGGAATTATTGCTTGCTAAGTTATTGGAAGGCAGCAAAAAACATCGCATTAAATCCATATCCGAACGCTACAACATAAAGCTTTCCGAAAAAAACACAAAGCAGCAAATGATAGATGCTGCTCTGCCTGCAATTGAAATGCAGTTCGGTGTGAAATTAAAGCATTATTCCAATGACGAGCTGCAACTTGCCATGAATTGCTTTACAGAAAGCGAGATATCCGAACAATTAGCCGAAGAAGTAATGAATTCCGCTCCTTTCGCTGACGGAGCGATATTTATAACAAGCAAAAAGGACAAATTCTACGCTGCCGTGCCTCATGAGCTGGCTGGCAAGCTGATGATGCGCTGTGTTAAGCAGTGTAAACAGTGTACACAATGCACACCAAGCACGACAGGCGAAATAGATCGCTGCGCTCTGGCATGTGCTGCGATTTACGGCAGCTTCACCCCGGGCATGCTCGCCAATGCAGCCAACACTGCCTATTCCATTGATCTGACCGACCAGCAGGCGGAGCAATATTTGACCACAGCCGATACAGATGCATTTGCATACGCCGACGGCATGGCTGTCAGCTCTTCGGCAGGTTCATTGGAAGTGCAGCAGGAAGCCGCAGCAATCGACTTTTATATTCCCTACCGCGGCGAAATTGAAGCGTATGCAGCCTACGGTGCAGACTCGAGCGATTATTATTACCGTCAGATCGTTAATTTCGTCTACAACAACACTGATATTACATACGACAAAGCGGCAGTATTGATGCGCGAGATAGCCGACTGGTGCAGAAAAAACGAAGGCTTTGCGCCGATATTTGAAACGCTGAAACAATCCGGTCTTAGATTATCACCGGATCAATACAACTATTTGCTCGGTATGATCGGTGAACTTAGCAACCGCACCCGCAAGCCTTCTCTCAAAGGTCACAAGCCGGAAGAAATCGAAGGATTAAAGCCGGTTATCATTCCCAGCGTGCAGATTTCCGCCGCAAAGCGTGAGCCTGTCAGAGTGGAACATAAGATCGGCAGAAATGACCTGTGTCCCTGCGGCAGCGGAAAAAAATACAAAAAGTGCTGCGGCAAAAATAAATAATCTTATTATCAAAAAAAGAAAACACCCCGGTATCCATCGGAATTGCTCCGTGATTGCCGGGATGTTTTTTTAATAATTGTTGTTATTCTTCCGATGAAACTTCTTCCTCCGCTTCGGAAAATACATCGACATGCTCTTCTTTAGATTGCTCACTTGAAAGTTCATTCGTCAGCTCATCGGAAATATCATCCGATGTTTCTGATGATTCGGCGTGGGTTGTGGTAACAGCCCCCGATTCGCTGCCTGATGAGGAAATATTGGTGCTGACAGCGGTCTTTTGCTCCGTTCTGTAATAGCTCTTGTTCATGAAGCTGATTCCCACGACAGAATCCTCCCTGACAGCATATTCAATGATCCAGCTTCCTGTGGTATAATTATGCTCCATTATTGAGTTGCATCCGTACTGTACTATATAGTCGCAATCTTCAAATTTGAACGTATGCTCTTTGCCGTTGTAATACTTATCAAGGTAACTGCCTATGCTGTACACCCTGCCGCCCACAAACGTGTATAAATTTTCGGCTGCAAGTATCGAATTGAGCTTATTCTGATCCTTTATTACATCTGACGCTCTGTAAAGTGTGGTCGCTCCGCCATTGACACAGAGATATCCGTCTGTGAGCTGCGCCAGAGTGGCTCCTATTCCGATCTTTCTGACTGGAACAATGCCAAACGTCGCCTCTGTCCATGTAACGGATGAAATATTGCATCCTGCGCCTCTGTTTTCATCGAGCCATTGAAAATTTATGATCTCGTCGCTGTTTATGCTGCCGGATTGCTCTATTTCAGAAAAATCCTCAGTCAAAGGCTTCACATGCAGCGTTACGCTGCCGAGATTTGATTCCAGTGTAACCTTAATACACCCGTTATCGCTGAACTCCGAACAATCCCAGCTGACCGATGAAGGCGACAGCTTATCCACAAAATCTCCCAGCGTGCTCAGATCATCCGCAATGGAAGACACATCGTTATAATTAAACGGCTGCATATTGTTTGAAACTCTCTCTGTATCACTCTGCTCCGGATCGCGGTTGGCGGCAGTGGTAGAAGATGTCTGCGATGTGACGGTAGTGGTAACAGTGGTCTGTTCGTCACCGGTGGATGATGTGGCAGATGTGGTGCTCTGAGTATCTTCCTGAATTACTGTATCTTCATCTTTATCCTTCTTTTTCTCTTTTGCGTCAAAATTCTTCTTATATTCCTTGTACGCTCTCTTAACGACTTCCGAATCGTCAAATCCTAATTCAACAGTCTCTGCTACCGTTATCTCTGTGACGGCAGAATCAGAAGGATTGTAAACCTTAGCGCCATTGTCGGCGGTCAGCGATCTTCCTCCGTGCCTCATACTGCTTAACGAAACGATAGACAGTGCAGTAAGCATAGATATAGCCAGACAAAGACCGCACGACGTGCATAATGAATGTCTGCTTTCTTGACTCGGCTTTTTCATATTAATCTGCCTTCCTTTCTGTCAGATTTGACCTGAAGCCAAAGCAATATCAGTCGTCAGCGCTTTTCATCTGATAATATATGCCGACAACCTTTGAATTGGCTGTTGCGTAATCTATGTACCACTGACCGGATGCTTCATCGGTATCGACAATGGAATTGAATCCGTAGCGTATGATATTTTTGCTGTTGTTGGCAAACGGATACGCGTCGGGATTGTCCTTGTAGTTATATTCGATCATGGTTGTGGTTTTGTAGAGCTTGCCGCCGATATATGCCTCTTGGGCTTTATCGTACTTTTTGATCTTGGCGCTGTCGGTCAGCACATCCTTCATTTCATAGAAGATGTATGACTTGGCAGGTTCCGGATCTTTATAGTAGGCTTCGGAAATATCTGCATAAGCAGTGCCGATCTTAACGCCTCTGGGAAGAGTGAAATTCATCTTGTTTGAAAACCAGACAATCGCCTTGGCTCGACACTCTTTCTTTTTGCACTTATCATAGATTTCCCACTCGGTCACGTCTTTGCCCGAGCCTACTACCTCGCCGTTGATGGTGTAATTGGGAGCTTCATATGGCACACCTATCACCGCATAGCTTCCGTCGTAAGCAATCAGCTTTACTTCCACCTCGCCGGTCGCTTTGATATTGTCGGTATTCCATTCGTAGGATGCGGGACTTACCGCCTTGACAAACTGCGCAAAGGTCTTGATGCCCTCCGTAATGCCGTCGATATCACTTCTGCCGAAAAAGCCGGTTTTCTGAGCCTTTTCTTCTTTGGACGAAACATCGGATTCTGCGGAAGATTCGGAGTCGCTGCTGACCTCGCCTTCGCCGTCTTCTTCCTCGTCTTCGTCATCTATTATAATGATTCGGTTGCCGTCTGAATCCACACTTACTGTTTCGGTGTAATCCTTGTTTCCGCTCTTGCCTTTGTTGTCGGAGCCGCTGCCGTTTATTCCGGTTATCGTAAAGAACAGCAGTATAATCACCAAAACTGCCGCAAAAGCCGATGCCAGACCGATCACTATGCCTTTGGTTTTTTCGTCCATTCTACTAACACACCTTTTTCATTTTATTTAATCCCTGAAGTATGGGATATTGGAGCATATTTTACCTTATTTACAATATATATAATAGAATAATCAGCCCGATTCGTCAATAGAATCCGCCGAAAAAGAGGTTACGATTTCGTCACAAAAGCCGCAATGTGGGACTTTTTTTGTAATTTGCCGTTAATAAAATGCTATTTTACTGATGTTTTGCAACTATTATATCATCATTTTTTTAACATTGTGCCTTTATAATGTTAATAAAAATTGCGAAGCAGGAGCTATGAAGCAGGAGCTATACTAATACAAATTCCGGCATGAGAGATTATATCATCCAATTGAGGGAGTTTGTCTCAGCAGCGATTCCCTTTGGCGGTAATCAGGCATGACACTGTAAATAAAGTCGTAAAACGCCGCGCTGTGATCATGATGCCGGATATGAGCAAGCTCATGCACCACTACACAGTCTACCGCTTCGGGGGGATACAGCATCAGCAAACAGGAAAAGCACAGGCTGTTTTTCCCGCTGCAGCTGCCAAACCGCTTGCGCGCCGAGGTTATTTTGATTCCGGTAGGCTCCACCTTCATCAGTTTAGCGTAATGCTCCACCCTCGGCGGCAATACCTCTTTTGCTCTTTCGACAAGCTCCTTCATAAGCTCGGGTGTTATGAGCTTTGACTGCTCCATTCGCCTGCGTGCCTCGGGCATATGCTTTTCTATCCAGCCCGATTGATTGCTGACGATTTTGTCGATCTCCTGCTTTGGAGTCCTCAACGGAGCACGCACTACAAGATGGCAGTTTTCGTCAATGCGTATAGATATTGTTTTTCGCTTAGACCTTATCAAGGTATAATCGTACATTATTTCACTCTCTTATTATATACCAATCGTTTAATATCTTATTTATATTACTATTCGGAATATTTTATTATTTTTTTGATCAATAGCGTTATGCCCGGCACATGGAAAACCTTCATTTTATATACATTATATGTCGTCAGAATCATGCATACCAAGCACACGACCTTGACAAGTGACATAGCGACTCCCAGCGTTCCGAGAGTGAGCAGTTGATTTCCCGCAGCGGACTCCATAGCTGCCTCGGCGTAGGGTGTCATCACCAGCGTCAGCCACGAGAATAAACTGATGAACGCAGAAGAAACAAAAATCTGAATATCGCTAAGACGTGCCAATTTGCTTCTTCTCTCTATAATGGCAGCAGCAACCGGAACGACCCATGCAAAATAGCTTGCATAAGGAACAAATGAAACCGCAAGTGTCGCTGCGCCAACCATTACTGCGGATATATTCTCATCCAGACCGAACAGTGACGATTTGCCTATCGAAGATGAGCCTGAATTTTCATGCTGCACGGTATCCCCTCCTTATAGAATAGATTATTGATTATTGATTATTGATTATTTCAGCTGATATACTACCTGAACATTGGTATCGACATTGATAAATGTTCCTGTCTTTCCGTCTATTATATAGTATAGCCGTTTTATGTCGCCGTCCTCATACATTATCGTCAGCATATCGTGTCCGTTTTTCCTGTTGGTAGTGTACTTTCCCTGCTTGTGGACATGCCAGCCGTCATCTGATTTTACTGAAATCATTGCCCTGCCGCCCGGTTTGAATTCCATTATTATATTCGGGCTGCCGTCTGAATCGGTGGAAACGATCCATTGACCGTTGATATCCGACGACATCATCATATTGACCACTATCAAGCCGCAGAGCAGCAGCACCACGATAAAAAAGACAACGCCCCATACCCGTCGGCGAAGATAGTAGCCTTCGCTGTCATCCTCAGCCCTCTTGCGCTTCATGCTGCCGAATTTCTTATAGTAGACTTTTTCCAGAATCCCATTTATAAAGCCGGAGGTTTTTGCATCAAACTTATCGTAAATTCTCCTGCACCTGTCAAGCACATTCCTGCGGAAAAATCCCTTGATTCTCAGCACAGCACCGTCGTACTTTTCCCACATGGATGTGAGAATTTTGTCAAGCCCCTTTTCCTCCGGGAACTCGCTGAGTCTCTTTGCCGCTTCCGACATTTCAGAGTCGTCGTTGTCTGCATCAGATGACGTATTGGCAGAATGATCGGCTGCACTGTTTTGAGATTCTTTTTTCCTATCGTTTTGTGCGATTTCCTGATCGAGCTTTTGAAAGCTCTGTGCAAGCTGGTATCTTTCGAGATCGGTGATGCCATCCTTGAAGTAATACTCCGCCAGCAGATCGTCCTCCTTGTTGTTTACCAGATGGCGAATGCTTGACGAAAGATCGCGGTGTCTTCTGTCATATTCATTTTCTGTATCTATCATGGAGGAAAGATCTACCGGATCAAAGCTCTCATCGGGAAAATTATTGGCGGGATTGTGCTCAATTGGCTTTTCCGGAATTGTTTCTTCCGGTCTGTCAAATTTAAGCACAGGTGAAAAAGAGGCGTCCGACAAATCAATGTCGGATACCTCGGTTTCTCTTCGCATGACTGAGATCTGTTTGCGAACACGGGTCATGGTGTCGCCATCCGGCACAGCAAGCCTTGCCGATGTGCCGCAATTCGGACATCTCTCAGAGTGTGGATTAAGTTCCTGGTTGCACTTTGGACATCTCATGGAAAGATTTACCTCCTGACAGATCGTATCATTATTCCACTCTGTTTAATATCCACACAGTATTATCAACTGTAAACTCTATTTTATCGTCAGTGATAAATTTCAGATTGCCCACCATAGTATCGTTGTCAAAATATTCCTCGAGACCGTCGAGCGTAAGGGTGCATTTGCCGCCGTCCTTTATTTTGTACGATCCTTCAAACTTTTTAGAGAAGAGAAAGGCTTTAATGGTACATTTTGCATTTCCCTTGCCGTCGAATTCAAATACCCCCGGCAGCGTCATATTTTTATAGGGAACATCGGTGCTCCACTTGCCCTTGATTTTTTTGTTCATATACTTTGCAGTCAGCTCCTCGGGTATTTCGGGTTCGGACGAAACCTCCTGAGAAGAAAGCGCCTCGGATGAAACCGGTTCAGAGCTTACCTCTGAGGATATATCCTGTGAACTAACCTTACTTTGTGACGAAACATCCATCATCTCATCTGCCTCATCAATGAAAGCAGATTTCTCGGAGAAATAATCGCTAAGGAACACCGAGCCTGCCACCATGACAATCACCAATGCCACAGCTGCAAAGACAATCAAAAAATATTGCAGACAGCCCTCTGATCCGGTTTTGACATGTGGGTTATTTGTTATTTTACCTGTCTTTTTATTGACATACACGTATTGTACCGAATTAGGATCGGCTTTTTGCGGCTGGGGATTCTGTGCCTTATTCTTCGCTGTATCTTCACGCGAAGGCGACCTGCCGCTGACAGGCGCTGCATTGCCTGCGTTCGTTCTGTTAACTACCTTTTCACCGCAGCCCGGGCAGAATTGAGCCTTATCATCGAGCTTGCGTCCGCATTTTCTGCAATATATCATTCTATCATTCCTTAGTCAGATCTATTTCGGCGCCGACTCCGTCCATATCGTTGAATTGCAGAATACTACCGGTCACCGTGTAATACATATTCACAGTGTAGTCCTGATTATCCATCGGATTTTTCAGAGTCATTTTTAAATACTGCTCGCCGTCAGGATCACTGAGCTTTTCAAAGCTGCCGCTCAGGCTTACAGGTGTATCATTGAGCACAAGATTGACATACATCGAACCACTGCTGTTAAATTCCCATGTGGAAGACATGGTGTCCTGATCAAGCTCCTTGATAGCCTCAATTCCCAACGCCACCGAACTGATGTTGCCCTTCCAGCGACCGATAAGAGGATCCGCAAACGAATTCACATAGCTCCATATGCAGAAGGCTGCTATGACGGCAAGACAAAGCGCACTGAAAACACCCAACCCTCTGAATTTGCGGCTTTTAAGTCTGCGAAGCTCCTTTGGAGTGACCGCAACATACATCTGATCGTCACGAAGCTCGGGCAGACCTCCGCTGACATGGGCAGTACCGGAAGCTATGCCGTTGAATTCGCGCTCCTTGGGAGCGTAATTCGGGCGTGCGTTCTTTTTGATCGGCTCGTTGATGCGTTCCTCGTTTCGCTCGGCATGGCGCGCATTTTTAATCTTTACGGTTGTCTCATAGCTCAGGCTTTTTTTGGTCACGCTAGCAGGATCTGTCACCGGAACAGGCATATCGGGTATGACAAGATCTTCCTCCGGCATAATAAACGGTGCGGATGATGCCTCAGCTTCTTCGGCTTTGTCGGCTGTAAAAGTAAGAACCGGAGTAAAATCCTCATTTTCGCTGTAGGTCGGAGTCTGATCCGGATCAGCTGATTTCACCGCATCACCGTATGAACCGTAAAAATCGGGATTGAAATTCTCGATACTCTTTGTATCATCAAGAGTAGGAATATCAAAATTCAGTTCCGGGATATCTTCAATCGGTGCATCAGGCACAGTACTGTCAGACATTGGAATGGGCTGTAATGACAGATCGCTGTCGTCCGTCGTTGTCTGTGAAGGGCTGTAAATATCTTTCATAACACTCTCTCCTATTTAAAATTTTTTTATATAATTTTATTATACTAAAAAAAACCGACAATTGCAATACAACCTGTAAAATATAAATAATAATTTTTATAATTTTATTTTGGCTTTGCATTAACAATATTTATATTTTTTTTCGCCAATATTGCTTTTTCTTTTTATTTGGTGTATATTAATGAATGGTAGATTATATTTTTATCTTGATTATAATGAAAAGGAAGTTTGCTTATGAAATGCATTAAATGCGGATATGAAACAAATGCTCAATTCAGCCGGTGTCCATCATGCGGCACAGTTCAGCCTGCAGGGCAGACGTTCACTACAGTCACCGCTCCACGCAATGTTCCCCGTAAACGCACCGGAGGTGAAAAGGCGTCTATAGCCATCGCAATCGTTGTTTCCGTACTCAGTGTGATCGCTGCCTTTATCATTTTCATCGCGTATATGACAATAACAGTCAAAAATTTAAGCGATAATTACGAGTACGGAACAGACGCATTCGATGATTTTGACTCCAATGAATACGACGACGATTTTGAGGAATTCTTCAAGGATTTTTACAACAATAATGACAATGAGAATTACGGCTTAAAATCACCGGCTGGACTGAATACACCCATTACGTTCAAAGAGAAGCTCTACAGCTTTTCGGAGGGTGAAATTGAGACTGAATACGAGGTTTCCGTGACCAATACCTATCGCGGAGATGCTGCTTTGAAGCTGCTTGAAGGCGCTGCCCTCCCGAAATACGACGAGGATGAAAATGAAATTTATCTCGTTAAATTCAAGGTGAAGATCACCGATCAGGAAAAGGACGCCATTGTTACACTTCCAATGAGTTCTCCCGCGGCTTATCCATCCGATACCGACAGTCTCTTTTCCGATGATTACGACGTTATATCCAACCTGGATTATGTAAACAAATTCGCCCTGATCAGCAAGGGTGAGACTGTCGAAACATGGCTGGCATTTATCGTGGACAAGGAAGACCGGAATCCCTGCATTTTGTGGAACAGCTTGGAAAACAAAGCCTTCCGTGATACAAACGACGCCATCTCTGATAAGGATTCTGTCGAAGCAGGTGCTGCTATACAAAAGTCAGATGCGGCTGAAAACGAAACTTCATCTGATGAAGCCTCATCGGATTGATTATTCTGATTGTTATTTTTACTAAATATATAACAGAACGGAATTTTTGATTATGGATATTAGCAATATCAGCATTACACAAAATGAAAAAAAGCTTAACAAAATTACTGCCATACTGATTTTGGTCGGAGCTGTAACATCACTTTGTCTTGTTTTCTTTTTCTATCAGCTGTTTAATGCTAAGAACAACAGCGTTACACCCAAAATTTTCAAGGCAGAGCAGATCGGCTCAACTGACTCGTCCATTCTACTTGTATGGAGCAGTTCCGATGCCGCCAAGCAATTCATTGTGAAGTACAGAAGTACCGACAGCAGTGAATATTCGGAATTTACCACAGATAAACCGTTTGCCGCTATTCACGGACTTAAAGCAAATAAAAGATATAAAGCAGTCGTTGCTCCGTTTGACGGGGTAAACGAATATGAGCCTGTCACTGTTATTTGCAATACTTCGTCATTTTGCCGTGTAACAGATGTCAATGTCGATACCGTCACAAACAGCAGCGCACACATTGCTTGGAATTATGAGGGAATGAATGGGGGTTTTACCGTCGTCGCTTATGCGCTGGATCAAAACGGAAAACGTCATGTTACCTCTCAAAAGGTAACAACTGCTCCCGGGTCCGCTAACGAATGTATTCTGGAGAATCTGTTGTCAGAACTCCATTATACAGTGTGTGTCATGCCGAACACCAGATATGCAGAGGTAGGTAAATTTACATTTACAACAGAAAAATATTCCAAGGAATATAATTTACTAAATATAGTACGATTTGTAATTTGCTTAAAAGATTCTTCCGATTCTATGCATGTCAGCACTGTAACCAATCTGGAGCCGAATCAAGATTATATGACGTCAATGATTATAAGCGGTGATACTAATTCCGACCACAAGATCGGATGTAAGCTTTATATTACCGATCAGGAAGGCAATATTATCAGCGATTTTACCAAGCCGGACGTTTACACAAATCCTGAAAATAAAGCCTCTTATGCCTACCGCACCATTACAATGGACTTCACAGCGCCCGAGCAACCCGGTGATTACATGATATTTGCTGTATTTGACAATGTGACTGTCAGGAAAAATACCTTTAAGGTCATCTGATCATTATTCCAATCCGCAATATACAATAATATGAAATAAAACAGCAGGCAGCTTTTTAGGCATAACCTGCTGTTTTTTTATTGTGAGTTATTACTAATCGGAATATTTATTTCATACAATTGCCGGTAATCATCTTATCCACAGCATCCAACCTCCATGCTGAGTCAGATATCTACAAAAGTAACCGTATGACTTGCAATACCTGAATCAGTTTTCGAGCTTTGTTCTGCCGTTTTTAAAGAAATTGGTCTTTTTGAGTGCGATAATCAGCGGAATACCAAGTACCAGAAGGACGCCGAGTTCTCCGGCGCCGACTTCAAGAGCACACAGCCAGAAAGGAAGCTGACAGACAACCGCAAGCTCACCTCCGACAATAAATGCATTGAATATGACGGGCGGAAGCAGCGAAAGGAATGGAACGCCTTTTATCTCCACATTGCGAAGCATTCGCGTACATATGGCTGCCAGCAGCGTTGCGATACTGCCAAGCACCACGTCCAGCCAACCGGCGATATTGGCTCCCATGCCCACTCCGATTGCGTTGGAGATAATACATCCTACCGTCAAGCCGGGGATCGACGAGAATGTAAAGATCGGCATGATCGTCAATGCTTCTGACGCACGAAACTGGATATTGGCGAACGATAAAGGCGCCAAGACGAGAGTTGCGACAGTGTAAAGAGCCGCAATCATTCCGCCCTGCACCAGCGGGACGAGTTTGCTTTTGTTGTTCATTTTTAAAATCACTCCGTATTTTGATTAGTTGTCCAGTCGAGTCGGACAAGGTCAGGAGGTTGCGACTGACCTTATTTATAAAAACACGTGATAGGCATAATGAAATTGATTTATCACGTGTAATTATCAAAAAATATTACGTTTTGTAATTAATAAATTCTATATTACAGTTTTAACTGTTTGCTCCATCCCACAGATACAACGAGAGATCAACTGTGAATTCATTGCTGACCTTAACGCCTTCGGCTTCCAGCAATTCTTTCTGTACCTGCTTTCCTCCGAACGCAAATGCAGGAGCAAGCCCTCCGAAACGGTTGACAACGCGATGACACGGAATCACCACCGGCTCAGGGTTGCGATGCAGTGCGCTTCCTACTACGCGAGAAGCCTTTGGAGCACCGCAGAGAGCAGCGATCTGACCGTATGTTGCCACTTTGCCCTTTGGAATTTTTCTCACTGCTTTATACACCCTGTTATAAAAATCATTATCATTACTCATTGGAATTTTTCTTTACTTTTTCCTTCAATAATTTATTCGTTTCAGGCTCATTTTCAGAGAAGTTTGCTGCTTCATCTCCCGAATTTTTGACCACATGCACCTTTGTGATTCTGCGGTCAATCACCTGTTCCACAGTGAATTCTGCATTTTCATAGGTGACGGTGGGATGCTCATTTTCAGTTGGTATCCTTCCCAATGTGCTGACTATATATCCAGCAAGAGTGTCATAATCGCCCTCGGGCAATTCGATATCAAGCAGATCCGATACCTCATAAATGGAAGTGGTTCCGTCTATCGTAAATGTGTTATCGTTGACCTGACTTATTTCCTCGTCCTCGTTGTCAAATTCATCCTGAATATTGCCGAGTATAGATTCAATCAGATCTTCCATTGTAATGATGCCGGAAGTACCTCCGTATTCATCAACCACAACAGCCATCTGCACCTTTGTCTCGGTCATCTCTCCGAACAGTTCGCTGAGCTTTTTTGTTTCAGGAATATAGCATGCCGGACGCATCAGCTTGTAAATGGGAGTATCACAGTTCTCCGAATTGCCTACGAATTTCAGCAAGTCTTTAACGTAAAGAACGCCTTGAATATTGTCAAGATCGTCCTTATAAACGGGAATTCTGGAAAAGCCGTTTTGCAACGCAAAATCGACCGCCTGACGCACATCTGAAGTATACTCCAGCGCCTCGACATCCGTTCGGTGAGTCATCGCTTCACTTGCCGTTGTATCGCCAAATTCAAAAATATTGGCGATCATGTCGGCTTCAGATTCCTCTATGACGCCCTTTTCCCCGCTTGCGTCCACCATCATCATAATTTCGTCTTCTGTCGCCAGCTTTTCATCAGCGTGAGCCGGCACTCCGAATATCTTGACGACAAAATTGCTGATGGCAAGCATCAGAATAATATACGGATACAGAATTTTGATCAAGAACCTGAGTGTTCCGGAAACCGCATATGCAATGATTTCACAGCGATGAATTCCGATTTTGCGGGGAATTATTTTGCCGTTGATAAGGTAAAAGCTCAGAACCAAAAACACCGAGCAAACAATCGCCATCCATTTTGCCGACGAAGCATTTGATACATTCCACATGAGAAATAATTTCTTCACACGCGGACAGACATCGTTCAAGGTCAGTATCGAAACGGCAAATGTACAGAACGTGATAAGCGCACGCACTGTCGCATTAAAAATCGGCTTGCTTGCAGACCTCAGCTCAGCAAGATATGCTGCCCTTTTATCATTCTCTTCCTTTAACTGTTTAACGCGACTGATATTGACCGATAAAACAGCCGCTTCACTCAAATGAAGAAAAAAAGTCATCAACGTAAAAAGAAGAATGAGTGCAATGCAAATATAAAGGTTCATATGACATAACCTCCTGATTTACACACACCGGATAAAACAGATAATATGACAGATTTTCGCGGCGTACTGTCTGCGTCGTTCATGGAACTTATTTCTCCCTTCAAAAGCTGTTCAATTAAAATATTAAAAATACATTTATAAAAACTATTATAAATGAAAAGCGTAATAATGTCAATAGCCTTTATTATCTTTTGGTTTTTATATGAAACTTTTTTTTAAAAAAATAACAACTCTGTTATTGAATTTTCCACCACACATTGTTGAAACAGTTGAAAATTGAAAATCATTATATATATTTGTAAAATTGTTGTTGAAAACCTGCAATATAATGATATCTGTTCTTTCTATATAAAATAACAGCCCAAATTAAAAAATAATTCGGACTGCTGTCTATACACATATTATTTATTATAATTATTCGTTATGATTGGATCCAAGGCGATTCGCAAGCTCGGAAAGATCTTCATTGGAGAAGAAATCTATTTCAAGCGTGCCTTTTTCAGATGTGCCGACTACTTTCACTCTGCGTCCCAAAGCCATTGAAAGGGCAATTTCAACCTCGTCAAAATAATTATCCCGCTCGACCTGAGGCTTTTTCGAGGTTTTGTCCTCCCCTTTTTCCTTTTTTACCTGTTTTTCAACATCGCGGACTGTCATTTTTCTTTTCACAGCCTGACAGGCAATCTTGACCATTGTCTCTTCGTCGTGAAGTCCAAGAAGGGGGCGAACATGTCCGACCGTAAGATCGCCGGCAGTAAGCATTCCCAACACAGAATCAGGCAATTCAAGCAAACGAACGGAATTTGCTACACTTGGACGTGATTTTCCGACCCTGCCTGCCACCTGTTCCTGCGTCATACCGTACTCATTCATCAAATGACGGTATCCTTCGGCTTCTTCCACCGGATTGAGGTCTTCGCGCTGAAGATTTTCTATCAGTGCAATCTCGTCAACTTCCTTATCACTCAGTTCGCGGATAACAACCGGAACCTCTGTAAGTCCTGCACTCTGTGCAGCTCTCCAGCGTCTTTCGCCTGCGACAATCTGGTACCCTCCGCCCGGTATCTGACGAACAATCAACGGCTGGATAACGCCAACTGCCGCGATGGAATCAGCCAATTCCGCAAGTGCCGCCGGATCAAATTCCTTTCTCGGCTGGTCACGGTTTGGCTCCAGCTCCGATATCCGAAGTGTACGTGCGCTGTCACCTTCCTCTGTGATATTGTCCATAAAAAGCGAATCCAGACCTTTGCCGAGTCCGCCTCTCTTGCCTGCCATTATAATACTCCTCCATTCTTAACTGTAATCAGATCATTCAATCATTTATTTCTTGTTTTTCTTTATTATTTCCTTTGCCAGCTTATCATAAGCCTCTGCACCCTTTGATTTTTTATCAAAGTAATTAATCGGCTGACCGTAACTCGGAGCCTCTGACAATCTTACGGTACGAGGAATCACCGCCTTGAATACCTGCTTCGGGAAGTACTTTTTAACCTGCTCTGCCACTTCTTGAGTGAGATTCAGTCTGCCGTCGTACATCGTAAACAGCACGCCTTCAATTTCAAGATGTGAATTGAAGGTGCGCTTTATTCTGGAAACTGTATTGGTAAGCTGTGCAAGACCTTCCAGAGCATAATATTCGCACTGAATCGGAACAAGCACGCTGTCGGCTGCGTTTAATGCATTAATCGTTATCAGATTGAGCGAAGGAGGACAATCTATAAGCACAAAATCGTATGCCTCACGTGCTGCTGCAAGCCCTTTTTTGAGTATTGCCTCTCGATTATCCATCTCGGATATTTCAAGATCTACACCAGCCATTTTTATGTCAGACGGAACGATGGATACATTTTTGAATTCGGTCTTGACTGCGGCTTGATCAGCGGCTATTTCTCCGAGCATCACATTGTAGGAGGACTGCTCATTTTCCTGCTTACCAATTCCCAAACCGGATGTCGCATTGCCCTGCGGGTCAATATCCACAAGAAGTACCTTTTTATTCATTGCACCAAGCGCAGAAGCAAGATTGACGGCTGTTGTAGTCTTACCAACACCGCCCTTCTGGTTGGTAACTGCAATTATTTTGCCCATTGTTTAAAGCACCTTTCTTTTTTATTGAGTTATTGTGTTATAAGTTACATATAAAATTATATCATATACAGCTTGAATTACAATCCCTTTTCTGACTTTTTTCTTTAATTTTATGTTAATTACAGATGTTTCACGTGAAACATCCATTGTTTTTCACCGCATTTAAACAATTTATAGCGGCTTTCTGCTTATTTTCGCAGAAACCCGTGGAAACTGCGCCGGCGTTGGCTTAACTTTATCTACAATAATTATTGTTCTGCCACTCTGATCAGATATTGAATACTCATTCACTGAACGTATCTTGCCTCCAAGGGTTCCAATTCCCGGTCGGGCAGAATTAAGCTCCTCTCCAATATCCGGTCCTTTCATTGAGACAAATCTGCCTCCTACCTTGACATAAGGAATGCAGTACTCTGATAATTCCCTCAGATTAGAGACAGCTCTTGCGCAGGCAAAATCAAATTGCTCTCTCAACGCAGGAAGTCTTCCCCCTTCTTCAGCACGCATATGTATCGTTTGAACATCCGCTCCAACTTCAACTGCAACAGCATTCAAAAAAGTAATTCTTTTATTAAGGCTGTCCAGAAGTGTAACTTTTAAATCCGAACGAACAATTTTCAAGACCATTCCGGGAAATCCTGCGCCTGTTCCGACGTCAATGAGAGACGATTCTGACGGAATATCCACATATTTTAAGATGGCAAGACTGTCCTCAAAATGTCGTGTCATTATTCCCTGGCTGTCAGTAATTCCGGTGAGATTAATTTTTGTATTCCAGTCAACCAGCATTTCAGCATATTTATCAAGCTGATTTAATTGTTGCTTACTTAATTCAACGCCATATATTTGAGCTTTTTTGATCATACCATCGCAATCAATCATTTTTCTTTTCTCCTCTTTCTGATTTTGTTTCCTTAGTGAGCCAGATCAGAAGAACGGAAATGTCTGCCGGACTGACACCTGAGATTCTCGACGCCTGCCCGATATTTTCAGGACGGATTTTGCTTAACTTTTCAATTGCTTCAAGTCTAAGACCGTTAATCTGCTTGTAATCAATCCCAATAGGCAGCTTTTTACATTCCAAACGACGTGCTTCATCAATTGCAGCCTGCTGCCGTTTGATATATCCTTCGTATTTAATTTCGACCTCGACCTGCTCAAATATATACTTTGGCAGGTTTGGTCTTGTTGTGTCCACTTCAGTAAGGGCATCGTAATTTAATTCCGGTCGTTTGATCAGTTCAATTAACCTTACAGGATTGTTTATCGGAGATGTTTCACGTGAAACAAGCACCTTATTTACCTCATCAGATGCCGGAATTGTTGTATTCCTAACCCGTTTTAATTCTGTTTTCTTTAACTCCTGTCGATGAAGGAATTTAGCGTATCTATCGTCAGAAATCAATCCAATTTCATGACCAATAGGCATCAGACGCGCATCAGCGTTGTCCTGTCTCAGAATCAGCCTGTATTCAGAACGTGACGTCATCATTCTGTAAGGATCGGCAACGCCTTTAGTGACCAGATCATCAATCAACGTACCGATATAGCTTCCCGAACGCTCCAAAATAAGCTCATGTCTCCCCAATACGCTGAGTGCAGCATTAATTCCTGCAACAATTCCCTGTGCAGCTGCTTCTTCATAGCCTGAACTGCCGTTAAACTGTCCCGCACCAAATAGTCCGGGAAAATCCTTGAATTCAAGCGTAGCACGAAGTGAAAGCGGATCAACGCAATCATACTCGATTGCATAGGCGGTACGCATAATTTTGACATTTTTCAGACCAGGAATAGACTTATACAAAGCAATTTGAACATCCTCCGGCAAGGAAGAAGAGGCTCCTTGCAGATACATTTCCTCCGTGTCAAGTCCACACGGTTCAATAAAAAGCTGATGTCTCTCTTTCTCCGAAAATCTGACAATCTTATCTTCTATACTCGGGCAATATCTGGGACCAATACCGTCAATTTTTCCGCTATACAAGGGGGAACGGTGTATATTGTCAAGAATTATTTTCTTAGTAGTTTCATTTGTCCAAGTAACATGACAGACAACTTTGTTTTCGAGTGAAATATCAGCTTTTTCAAGCGTATCGTAGGAAAAAGGTGTAATCTCCTCGTCCCCCTCCTGCACTTCAAGGTTGCTGAAATCAATTGACTGCCTGTGAATTCGCGCAGGTGTACCTGTTTTAAATCGGCGGCATTGCACGCCCAGTTTTCTCAGGCTCTTTCCAAGAGAAGTTGCAGCGAACATGCCGTCCGGACCGCCTTCATAACTGACATCGCCAACATATATTCTTCCCCCGAGATAGGTTCCGGTGGCTATGATTACGCACTTTGCACAGTATGTAGCGCCCATTTTCGTGACGACTTCCCATCGGTATTGTCCCTCAATTGGCTGTATTTCTGTGATTTCAGCCTGTTTTAGGTCAAGATTTTCCTGCAATTCGAGTGCATGCTTGATTCTTGCTGAGTATTTTCTGCGGTCAATTTGCGCCCTGAGACTGTGAACAGCCGGACCCTTTCCCCTATTGAGCATTCTGCTTTGTATAAAGGTATCATCGGCAGTTCTTCCCATTTCTCCGCCGAGTGCATCCACTTCGCGCACAAGATGCCCCTTTGCGGTGCCGCCGATGGATGGATTACAGGGCAGATTGCCGACCGCATCCATATTAATTGTAAAAATAATCGTGCTGCATCCAAGTCGTGCTGAAGCAAGTGCTGCTTCGGTACCCGCATGACCCGCACCAATGACTGCAACATCGTAGTTTCCTGCTATAAAATTCATAGTATCTCCCCAATATAATTGATTGTTTTATTTACTTTCCGACACAGAAATTATGGAATACGGCGTCGGCAACAACATTACTGACCCTCTCCCCTGTCAATTCAAGCAGATATTCTATTGCACTGTCAAGTGATACATTCACTGCATCCAATGTAATACCAGCTGTAAGTGCCGTTTTCGCCTCTTCTACCATTTGCAGGCAGTTTCTGCAACAATTGATCTGTCTTTCTCCGGAAAGAATACCATCGGCAGGATTTAATTCAGCCACGCCAAGTAAATCGGAAATTGCATTTCCCAACTCGTCAATTCCACTTTCATCCTTTGCGGAAATAAACATAATTTTTTTAAGATTATTTTTAATATACTCTGCATCAAGCCTGTTTTCCATATCATTTTTGTTAATGACCGCAATACATGGCAGTAACTTAACACTTTCAATTAAAGAAATATCATCATTATCCAATGGAAGTGAATTGTCAAAAACCGCAATGACAAGACCTGCCCTCTTCATGCGATCTTTCGCTCTTTCTACTCCGATTGATTCAACAGGATCAGCTGTGTTATGAATTCCTGCCGTATCGGCAAGTCTGAGAATGACATCTCCAAGAACAATCTTTTCCTCTACAATGTCCCTTGTAGTTCCGGCAATATGCGTTACAATGCTTCTCTCGCACCCGGCAAGACAATTCATTAGAGTGGATTTACCGACATTTGGCTTTCCTACAATGACTGTATCAACTCCGTCGCGTATTACTTTTCCTGCGTCACCGTCGTCAACCATTTTACGCAATCGCTTTGTACAGTCTTCCAAATTTCTGATCAATTCATCTCTGTCAACAGGAACGAGATCCTCTTCCGGATAATCCGCCCATGCTGCAAGATGCGACGCATATCCAATGAGTTCTTTTTTTATATCATCAATTTTTGCCGATAACCTTCCCTCCATTGCCGACAAAGCAGCTCGAGCTGCTTGTTCTCCTTGTGCGGATACAATATCCATCACTGCTTCCGCCTGCGTAAGCGATATTTTGCCGTTTTCAAATGCTCTGCGGGTGAATTCGCCTGCCTCCGCTATCCGAGCTCCTTTTTCAAGTACAGCTCTCAGAACGCTTTTAATGACATACAATCCGCCGTGACAGGATAGCTCTACTACATTTTCGCCTGTATAACTTTTTGGTGCTCTGAATACAAGCGCTATTGCAGTATCTATTTTTTTTTTGTTGTTGTATACATATCCGAAATGTGCGGCATAACCGCGAGATTCTGTTAATGGCTTTCCGTCGGCTGATTGGAATACTCTGTCGGCAATTTCTATTGATTGTTTCCCTGAGATTCGCACTATCCCTATTCCGCCGGCAGCCTGCGGTGTTGCAATTGCCGCAATGGTATCGCTCATTGATGATTCCTTCTTATACATAGTTTTATACTTAACTATTATATCACAGATTTTCTGAATTGCAATTACATTTACTATATTTATATTTTATTATTGTTTCACATGAAACAATGAAAGCCATTATCAACTGACAAACAAAATGTTTCACGTGAAACATGAAAAATTCCGGTCAAAGAAATTCATCCTTGACCGGAGTAAACACACAAGATAATTAGAAATTATTTTTCGCTGTTATAGTCAATCTTGCCATAGGTAAAGCTGCCCTCGTAATCGCTCTTAGGAGCGGACGTTGCACGGCTGTCAGAATCATAGTTTCTTGAATAATTATTCCTGTCACGATAGCTGCCTCTGCCGCCACGATTATAACTGCCCTTGCCGTAACCGCCTCTCCCGCTGCGGTTGTATTCTCCTCTACCGCCGCGATTGTAACCGCCCTTGCCGTAGCTTCTGCCGCCGCGATCTCTGCGGTTGCCGCCCAGCTTTGCATACTTCACGGGAATACCGTCGGCGCCTTCATCAAGTCCCTCAGGACCGATAACAACATGACGCTTTTCATTCTCGCCCACCGACCAGCTTGTCACGCCGTCTATTTCCTGTACGGCAGTATGAATAATGCTTCTCTCATAAGGGCTCATCGGTTCAAGAGCAATATTCTTCTGGAGCTTGACAGCCTTGTAAGCAGTCTTGGAAGCAACTGTTTCAAGCGTCTTTTCGCGCTTCTCTCTGAAATTCTTTACATTAAGAGACACCTTAAAATATCCGTCACATGCATTATTAGCAGTAAGGCTGACCAGATACTGCAAGGCTGTAAGCGTGTCTCCCCTATGACCGATCACTACGCCAAGATCATCGTCGTTACCGTTGATATTAAGAATCGTGCGTTCCTCAGTCACCTCTTCGGTGATTTCAAGATCCTTGACTCCCATATTCGTGAGAATGTCGGTAAGATAAGAAATCGCTACTGAAGCAGGCGTCTCTTTAACATAAACCCTTACCTTTGCCGGAGCACCGCCGAAAATACCGAGAATTTTTTGCTGAGGCTGTTCAATTACTTCATAGTCAACATCTGACTGTTCCACATCAAGCTGAACGCAGCCGTTTTCAATTGCTTCTTCTACCGTAGCACCGGTAACAATTATTTCCTTCATTTCAGAAACGTCCTTTCAAATTAGGTATAATCTATTAATTACTTTACTTCTTCTTTTTTCCCTGATAGTCAGATGATGACTGTTTACCTTTGCTGCCGCCCTTTTTCTTTTTGGACAAATTATTTTTCCTGCTGCCGCTTTGCGTACCGTTTGTCTGAATCTGCTTTGTCTCTTCGACATTATCGGATTCAGTCGCATTGCTTGCCGTTTCGGAAACCTGCGGCAGCGCGTAAATAGGCGCAAACTTCTTTATTCCCTTTTTAGAATAAGTTGCTGAAACCACACTTTCCTCTTCCAGCTTAATCTTTGCAAGCCTTTGTGCCTCCGACTTGGCGTTGAGAATTGCCGCGTTGTAGTACTTATTGACCACCCAGCTCTGAGCGGGAGCAAACAGGCTGCTGCATGTCCAGTAGAGCGCCATTGCGGAAGGAACAGACAGCGATATCCATGCCGAGAAAAGACCCATGGTAATCCCCATCATATTCGGGCTGCAACCGTTCATCTGAGCCTGATTTGTATTGCCTGTCAGCTTATTGGTGAGCAGCATACCGCCTGCACTGGCAAAGAACACAACAAATGTGAGTATGATTGCCGGATTCCAGAATTTAGCGATGGAAAGCAGATCTATTCCAAGGAAGTTAAACTGCTGGCTGAGATCATAGACAGGCTTGAGCAATTCCGCTTCGGTCGAAGTAAAGCCGTATTTTGCGTAATTGCCGCCAATATTTCTCACAGCCTCGATCACATTGATCTGGGAATAAAATGAGCTGGACGTCGAAGTATACACCTCACTGAGCGTCTTGACTCTGCTGATAGCGGAAGCAACAGCCGGATTTGACATATCCAAATGCAGTGTGCAGGTCAGAGGCATGCAGATTGCTCTGTAGAGACCGTAGAAAATCGGGAGCTGAATGAGCATAGGCAGACAGCCGCCTGCCGGACTTTGTCCTTCCCTCTGATAGAGCTTTGACACCTCTTCGTTGTATTTTGCCTTGTCGTTTCCGTATTTCTCCTGCAATTCCTTCATTTTAGGCTGCAAACGCTGCATACCAGCCATGCTCTTCTGCTGCTTGATGGTCAGCGGAAACAACAGTAATCTGGTAAACAGTGTAAACAGAATGATGGAAACACCGAAATTTCCCGATATACTGTTAAAGAAGTACAGCACATATCCGAAAATCGAACCGATGAAATTAAATAAAGCATCCATCTGTTAAAAAAATCCTCCATTCAATAATTAATTTTCATTGAATGATTCAATGAAATAAAATATTTCAAAGCAGAAAGAAAATATGCTGTAGATTTTTTCTATTTAGTTTTTAAAATACATTTTAAAAATAATTTTATTTGTAAAATAATTAATGCAGTTATTCATTCTGCTGTTTTTTTGATTTTGTCTTTTTAATTTTTTCCTTCTTTTCCTTCTTTTCTGGCACAGGGTCGTAGCCGCCGGGATTGAAGGGATTGCACCTGAGAATCCGCCATATGCCCATCAAAGTGCCTCTGAAGGCGCCAAAACGCTCTATAGCGGTGTAGGTATAATTGGAACAGGTAGGATAAAAACGGCACTGAGGCGGCGTTCTGGACGAAATATGCTTCTGATACATGCGAATAAGCCAAAGTAGAAACCGTTTCACTTGAGAACACCTGCCTCCTTGAGCTGCTTTCTCATTATTAAGGCAATATCGGTGCTCTTTTTGTACACAGTCGCGGTGCGTGCCACAAATACAATATCCCAGCTGCCTGACGTTTCGGCATACATGGAACGAAAAGCCTCGCGTATGACTCTGCGGCAGCGATTTCTCGCCACAGCCTTGCCGATTTTCTTTCCCGATGTAACGCCGATCTTAATGCCGCCATATTTCTTTTTAAAGCAATATGTGATCAAATAAGGCGACACAAAGCTCCTGCCTCTGTTATAAGCACGACGAAATTCATAATTCTGTTTGATGACAGAATATTTTGCCATAATTCAACAAATCCCTTTTCATAAAAACAAAAGCCACTTGCTAATAAGTGGCTCTGCATGAAGATAACTCGATAAACAGCGGAAGCAGCCGTTGTGCATAGTGCAAATATACAAAACTCCCCTGCGTCCGATACCTGTTTCCTTCCCTGTCGCCGTCATCATGCCGCAGACAGCGCGTCGGAAAGCGCTGCTGCAGCCTGACAGAGGCAAAAAATCCGAGCCTTTAACCCAATTAATTGGTTGTAATTAATAGGTCAATGTCTTTCTTCCCTTGGCTCTGCGTCTTGCAAGCACCTTGCGGCCGTTCTTTGTAGCCATTCTCTTGCGGAAGCCGTGCTCGACCTTTCTCTGACGCTTTTTGGGCTGATATGTTCTTACCATCTGCGTTTCCCTCCTTTTTAAGAAAAACATACTAATGTATTATAACGCATTTCTATCCCGAATGTCAATATAAATTTTTGCCTGAAATTACTCTTTTTGCCGGATTCTGGCGCTGATAAAGCGACCGAGTTTTCAACCTATTGTGGAAAAAAAGGTGGACAACCACAAAATATAAGAATATAGCTGACGATTTAAACAAAAAATTAAGCAAAAATTTTGAGATTTTTTAAATATTTCGCTTATTTCGACCTGTGGATATATATAAGTTTTGCACAAAAGTTTAAAATACATTTCTCAAAATTCCTATGTCAAATTCTATTGTCGTAACGGCAAAACAATGCTATAATATACGCAGTAAAAAAATATATAATAAGTAAATTTCAGAAAGGAAAAAACCACAGATTATGGAAATTACACAGCTTTGGCAAAATGTCTGCGACAAGCTCAAAGAGCAGGTCAATGACATTTTATTTAACGTATGGATAGAGCCCCTTGTGCCATACGATCTTATAAACGGCAGCGAAATGATTATCATTGCGCCGTCACAGTTTCACAAGGACGTCATCATTGACCAGCACATTGGAGCAAAGATCGAAAAAGCCATCTTCAACACGGTCGGCTTTGAGGTAACGCTCAAAATTCTGGTAAAAGGGGAGGACCTTCCCGCAGGCTCCAGCGCTTCATCCGTCGAAGAAATCAACTGGCACGACGCAATAGCCAGCTACAGCACACCGTCTTCCGAAGTCACTCCGCAGCCTGAACCGGTCAATATTCCGCAGGGTCAGATGTATTCTTCCTCGGACGAATCCTACTATGAATACACATTTGACACCTTCATTGTCGGATCCTCCAACAAATTCGCTCACGCTGCCAGCGTAGCCGTCGCGGAAAATCCGGGCGGCGCCTACAATCCTCTGTTCATCTGGGGTCCCTCCGGAATGGGAAAGACACACCTGCTCTTTGCCATTCAGAACGCAGTACAGAAAAAATTTCCCGAGAAAAAGGTCAAGTACATCAAAGGCGACCAGTTCACCAACGAACTGATTGAGGCGATAGGGAAGGGCAAGCAGAACGAATTCCACCAGAAATACCGCTATATCGACGTTCTCATGGTGGACGACGTGCAATTTATCAGCGGCAAGGTGCAGACGCAGGAGGAATTTTTCCATACCTTCAACACCCTGCATCAGGAGCACAAGCAAATCGTCCTCACCAGCGACCGTCCCCCCAAGGAAATCCAGACGCTCGAGAGCCGTCTGCGTTCCCGCTTTGAAATGGGTCTGCTCGCCGACATTCAGCCGCCTGAATTTGAGACGAGAATCGCCATCATCAAGCGCAAGGCAAAGCAGTGCAACATGGAAATAAGCGACGAGATCGCGGAATTCATAGCCGAGCGCCTCAAATCCAACATCCGTCAGCTCGAGGGCGTTGTCAAGCGCATCAACGCCACCTATCAGCTCGACAAGGAGCTGCCGTCGCTCACAATGGCGCAAAACGCCATCCGCGACGTAATGAACGATGTACAGCCCACGCCGATCACCATTGAGCGCATTATTGAGGAAGTGGCACGTACCTTTGAGGTAACGGCAGCCGATATCAAGTCACCCAAGCGTGCCGCGCAGATTTCGCAGGCAAGACAGGTGGCAATGTACGTCGTGCGTGAGGTCACAAACCTTTCCTATGAGGAAATAGGCAAGGAATTCGGCAGAGATCACTCCACCGCTATTTACGCCGTGCAGCAGGTCGAGAGAAACATGAAGAACCGCTCCGACTTCCGCAACATGGTCAACGATCTCATCAAGAATATCAAGGTTTCCGCACAGTAACCACAGCTTTGATTTGCTCGATGAGATGACAATTTCATTGAAAACAAAAACAGTCCCGGGGTAAAATCCGAGGCTGTTTTTTTCGTATTTGACCGGTATTAACGGTTGAAAAGCTGTTTAAACCACGTTGAATCGCTGTTAAAAACCCAGCCGCCGTATTTTGCTCAATCTGTTGGCATTTAACCTGATATTTAACAATCAACGTGGAAAGCTGTTAAAGATTGTTAATTGTTGAATACTGTGCAAAACCTTTCCCACCATATTCAAATCTGATTCAACAGAAAAAGATTTCAAAAATCGCCGTTTTATGAGAATCGAAGAGATTTTTAACAGATTCAACACCCCCTACTGCTGCTGCTGTACTTAACTTATAATTATTATTATATTCATTTTCAAAATATGACTGCTCCGCGCAGCAAAATTTTTCCTTCGCAGTTTTCCACACTGCACGTTAAAAACATACACGCTCTTTTCCAATCCCGTTTCCATAAAAATATCCGTGATTTTACAAACTCGCACTTGTATTCATTTACACAATAAGCTATAATAAAAGGTACGACAGTAAACTGAAAGGAACGAAATAATATGAAAATAAAATGCAACCGCGAAATGCTTTCCGACGCTATCAACAAGGTTTCCAGAGCCGTAGCGCTGCGCTCCACCATGGCAGCATTGGAGGGAATATATTTCCGCACCGAGGAAAGCTCGCTTTATATCTGCGGATACAACCTGGAACTCGGCATATCTACCAAAATACTTGCCAACGTCTACGAGGAAGGCAGCGTTGTTCTTTCCTCCAAACTCTTCTGTGAAATTGTCAGAAAGATGCCCGGAGACGAGCTGGAAATCAACTGCACTGAAAATCTGATTACCACCATACGCTCCACCGACGCGGAATATTCTATTATAGGCATATCGGCTTCCGATTTTCCCGAGCTTCCCGTCATTGAGAGCGATCACAGGATATCTCTTCCTCAGGGAATGCTCAAATCTATGATTTCACAGACCATTTTTGCAGTCAGCGATAGCGATTCCCGTCCGACCTGCACAGGTTCTCTCTTTGAAATAACCGAGAACAGAATACGCATTGTCTCAGTGGACGGTTTCCGGCTTGCCATGCGCACCGAAGCGATCACAGGCACTTTCGACACTTCATTTATCGTGCCTAAAAAGACGCTCGAGGAATTACTCAAGCTGCTCGAGGACGACGAGGAAAAGCGCGCTGAAATTTGCGCGACCCGCCGACATATCGAATTTATGATCAACGGCTGCACCATCATATCCAGACTCATCGAAGGAGATTTTCTCGATTACAACAATGCCATTCCCGCGCAGAATGACAAGGAAGTCAGGGTCAGCACACGCCGCATGATCGAGGCAAGCGAGCGCATGGGTCTGCTCATCAGCGACGCTATCAAGAGTCCTGTGCGCTGCGTTTTCGGCAATGACGAGATCACCTTCAACTGCCGCACAGCGGTAGGCTCGGCAACCGACAGATTTTCCGCCGACGCACCCAACGAGCCTTTGGAGATAGGATTCAACAACCGCTATCTGACCGATGCCTTCAGGGCTGTTTCCACCGACGAGGTGCGCCTGATCATCGGTTCTCCGGTCAATCCCGTCAAGGTGCTGCCGCCGGAGGGCGAGAATTTTCTGTTCTTGCTGCTGCCGGTCAGACTGCAAAAGAACGATTGATTTTTATATTTATTATTGAAAAAATATTTTAATAAAAAATTACGGAGCTGGTTTTGTGGAACACCGTATTATAAAAATCTCGACCGAGTTTATCAAGCTCGACAGCCTGCTTAAATTCGCCGGAATAGCAGCTGTCGGAGGGGAAGCGAAATTCATGGTGACGTCAGGCGCAGTCACGGTCAACGGCGAGGTCTGCACCATGCGCGGCAAAAAAATCCGCCCGGGCGACATTGTCACGATTCCCTGCGACAGCGTGGAGCTGGAGGTAAAGGGCGTTAGCGTATGATAGCCCGCAGACTTTACACGCAGAATTATCGCAATTTATTTTCAGACGATATAGAATTTGCCGACGGCGTCAACGTCATCAGCGGTCAGAACGGACAGGGAAAGACCAACCTGCTTGAGGCGCTCTGCCTTTTCACCGGCGTGCGCTCCTTCAGGGGGGCGAAGAATCTCGAGCTGATAGCCAAAGGGGAAAAATTTGCCCGCATGGAGCTTGATTTCTTTGCCGAAAAGCGCGAGCAGAGCGCCAGCCTTGTTATCACTGACAAGAAGCAGGCAACTCTCAACGGGGTCAGGCTGACGGCAGCTACGGGATTTATCGGCAGATTCTGCGCGGTGGTGTTTTCGCCCGACAACATGAGCCTTGTCAAAGGCGGCTCGACCGAGCGCCGGAGATTCCTCGACGCGGCGATATCCCAGCAGTTTCCGACATATCCGCGGCTGCTGGTGGAATACAACCGCATACTCGCGCAGCGCAACGCCTTTCTCAAAAAATCAGCCACGACGGCAGGCTTTGAGTCAATGCTGGAAATATGGGACGAAAATCTCTCCATGACAGGGGCAAAAATCTCCTGCAAGCGTGCGGAATATGTTTCTCGCCTGAGTGGGAAAGCGGTCGAGATTTTCGACGGCATTTCCTCGGGAAGAGATACCATCGGACTGCGCTATTCATGCAGCTATTTAAATCCCGAATCGGTGAGCGAGACGGCAGCCGCGTTAAAAAATCAGCTGGAAGCCCATCGCGCCTCCGATCTTGCCCAAGGCTGCACCAATTACGGCGCTCACAGGGACGACCTGCACATTTCGGTCAATGATATGGCTTCGCGTTCATACGCCTCTCAGGGGCAGAAGCGTTCCTGCGTGCTGGCTCTCAAGCTGGCGGAGGCGTCGCTGCTGGAGCAGTCGGCAGGGGAGAGACCCATCGCCGTGCTGGACGATGTAATGAGCGAACTGGACGGCTTGCGGCAGGATTACCTTCTCAATCACATGGACGGCTGGCAGGTGTTTATATCCTGCTGTGACCCGCATACGGTCAAGGGTCTGGACAAGGGACGGATTATTGCCGTAGAAGGCGGGAAATTTTCCGCCTTGCAATAATGCTTTCAGTATGATTCATTACAGATCTTTCTGATAAAGGGGTTGATCATAAAATGTATCTTCACTTAGGAAACAATTATGTGATTCCCGAAAGGGAGATCATCGGTATATTTGACATGGACAACACCACGATATCCAAGCACACACGCAATTTATTGAGGCTTGCGGAAAAGGGCGGCAAGGTGACGGCTGTTACAAGCGATTTGCCCAAGAGCTTTGTGCTGTGCAGGGACGGCAGCGTTTATTTATGTCAGATTTCCCCCTCAGCGCTTGCAGGACGTGCCGAACAGGGCATAGGAATATAATTTCATAGGGCGTCATATTTTGAGTGTCACAGCCGAAATATGGCGCTTTTTTTGTTGTAGCAGCTGTTGCGTCGAATTATTTGATGACTTTGTTAAAATGTGTTGAATTTTACGAGGAAATTTGCTATAATTTTAGCAAAACAATACTGTGGTTTACGTTTTTAATGATGGAGGAAGCTTTTTATGAAAGTCATCTTAAAAATATTAGCCTGTCTGGTCGCCGGATGTATGCTTTTCAGCATCATGACCGCACTGAAAATCAATGCCGATATGCTTTCGGAGGACAGCGTTCTGATTGACAGCCAGGAGGAACAGCCGGACCAGCAGGCTTTATATGAGGAATTGTTTGATCCGAACAGCGTGGTGGGAATTGAAATTCATATTGCCAGGGAGCAGATCGCCGACATTCAGAAGGATTACGAGTATTACAGGAAGCTCAAGGCAAAGTCCACCACCTACCGCATTGCCGACAGCGTAACGTTCACCGTCAACGGCAGAAAATACGTTATCGAGGAAGTCGGCATACGCATGAAGGGCGAAAATTCGCGCTGCAATTTTTACAATGACATTCTGGGAATTTACAACCTGATCAATTTGCGCATCAGCTTCAACCAGACCTTTGACGACACAAGCGATTACGGGCTGGACGCAAAGGTCTGGAGCAGCGACCAAGAGCGTGAGCAGCGCAGGAAACGCACCTTTGCCACATTGAAGTCAATGGAGCTGAAATGGAATCAGACCGCCGACAATACCTATGTGCGCAACCAGTATGTCAATGAGGTGTTTCGTTCGTACGGAATTCCGGCGCAGAAATGCTGTCTTTCAACGCTCTCTGTGAGCGGCTGCAAGCTGGGCATTTACAAGATATTTGAACCGATCGACGAGCAGTTTATTCACCGTAATTTCCCGCAGTCAGACTGGGGAGGAGATCTCTACAAGGCAAGGGGAACCAGCAGCTCAATTGCCGCATTCCTGCCGGAAAGCACCTATGGAATTGCCAAAAAACAAAAAGCGGAATTCTACAATTATGACCTGAAAACCAATACCGACCAACCAAATCACGAAAGTATGCGGCAACTGATCGAGGTGGTCAACCGTGAGGGCGTCACCAAAGATGAAATTGACAAAGTGGCGGACACAGATGAGCTTGCGCTTTTTCTCGCCATAAATTTTGCGATGGGAAATCAGGACGATATGCGTTGCAATTATAACAATTACTTCGTATATTTCCGCAAAAGTGACGGAAAGGCGGTATTTATTCCCTACGACTGCGAAATAGTGATGGGTGACATATATTCATGGAACCCGCCGGGAAACGGCATGACAGAGCTTTCCCCGTATTTTATGCAGCATGCCGATTTCGACTTTGAGCAGGCAAATCCCTTAGTGTGTCAGGTCATTACCAGAAATGGCTGTTACAATGGCAAATATCAGTCCTTCCTGCGTGAAATTGCCCAAAGCAAATGGATGAAAGCCGAAACATTCCGCAGCTATTACAATCCCGCCGCGGCCAATTACGGCGACAAGGTCATTTCAAAATACAATTTCATGAGTACGATGAATATGAATCTCGAATTTTCGTTGGAAGGCGGCGATCAATGCAACGGCAACATGTCGGTTGAGGAATTCATGGAAAAGATGAAGAAAAACATCATGGAAAATACCGACTGATGGACAAATCGGATGTGCCTGAGCAGGAGAGAATTTGTGTAAGGTTTTTACTCGGTTGCAGCAAATGAATCAACCCAAAAGCGTTCAATATTATTAGTATTAATATACTAATAAATAGCGCAAAAATTTATAAATTAAGTATGGCAATTTTTCCGGCTTTATGGTATAATATTTTTATATAGCCATAAAGCCGGAATTCGGCATTTTTGAGGCAAATTTATAAGCTAAAACAGGGGGACGCTCACTTGGAAAATATGGAAAATTTTGAAAAAGCTGAGATCAAAGAAATTGATATTGAATCGGCAAGCACAGCGGTCGATGCCGAGGCATATGACGAAAATCAGATTCAGGTTTTAGAGGGGCTGGAAGCGGTCAGAAAGCGTCCGGGTATGTACATTGGCACTACCGGTCCTAAGGGTCTGCACCATCTGGTGTACGAAATCGTCGACAACGCCATCGACGAGGCGCTTGCAGGCTACTGCGATTTAATCACTGTGGACATAGAAAAGGACGACGTTATCACCGTCACGGACAACGGCAGAGGCATTCCGGTCGGCATACAGCAAAAGACAGGTCTTCCCGCCGTCGAGGTGGTGTTTACCATACTGCACGCAGGCGGCAAATTCGGCGGCAGCGGCTACAAGGTTTCGGGCGGTCTCCACGGCGTCGGCGCTTCGGTCGTCAACGCTCTTTCCGAATGGCTTGAGGTAGAGGTCAGCGACGGCGAACACGTCTATTATCAGCGCTTTGAACGCGGCAAAAAGACCTGCGACCTTCACATTATCGCCGACACCGACAGCAAAGGCACAAAGGTTCGTTTTAAAGCCGATCCCGAGATGTTTAGGGAAACCACGGTATATTCCTTTGAAGTCCTTCAGGAGCGCCTGAGAGAGCAGGCATTCCTCAACGCCGGCATACACATCAGGCTTTCCGATTTAAGGGGAGAGGAGCCTGTCAGCGAAAGCTACTGCTATGAGGGCGGCATACGCTCATTTGTGGAATACATTCATCAGAAGAAGGCGGTCGAGCTGCTTCACCCTGATGTCATGCATTTCGCCTGCGCTTCGGCAGACGGCAACTCCATCGCTGAGGTTGCCATGCAGTACAACACCGATTACAATGAAGTCATTCTCTCCTTTGCCAACAATATCCGCACGGTGGACGGCGGCACGCATGAGGAGGGCTTCAAAAGGGCGCTCACCCGCGTGATGAACGACTACGCACGCAAATTCAACATACTCAAGGACAGCGACCGCAACTTCACCGGCGACGACGTGCGCGAAGGTCTTACCACCGTCATCAGCGTCAAGCTGAAGGAAGCGCAGTTCGAGGGTCAGACCAAGGGCAAGCTCGGCAATACCGAAATCCGCAGCCTTGTGGACGGTCTTATTTCCGAGAAGCTGATGAATTATCTCGAGGAAAATCCCGCCGTCGCAAAGGCGATATTCAACAAGGCTCTGGAAGCCTCACGCGCACGCGACGCGGCACGCAAGGCAAGGGACGCGGCACGGCGCAAGACAGCCTTTGACAACGCCTCTCTGCCCGGAAAATTAGCCGACTGCTCCGATCGCGACGCAACCAACACCGAAATTTACATCGTCGAGGGAGACTCCGCAGGCGGCTCCGCAAAGGGCGGCAGAGACAGGCGATTCCAAGCGATACTCCCGCTCTGGGGCAAGATGCTCAATGTCGAAAAGGCAAGAATGGATAAGGTCTACGGCAACGATAAATTAATGCCTGTGGTTACGGCTTTAGGCTGCGGTATCGGCGATGAATTTGATATATCCAAGCTGCGTTACGGCAAGGTCATTATCATGGCGGATGCCGATGTCGACGGCTCCCATATCCGCACGCTGCTGCTGACCTTCTTCTTCCGTTTCATGCGTCCGCTCATCGAGAACGGCAATATCTGCATTGCGCAGCCTCCTCTTTACCGCATTACCCGCAAGAGGGTCGAAATGGACGCCTACAGCGAGGAAGACAAGGACAGGATCGTCCGTGAACTGGGCGGTACCGCCACTGTCAAGAAAGTAAAGGAGGAAGGCGACTCCGACGACACCGTTCATTACAAAATCACCAAGAAGGACGCGCACCTTTACGCCTACAGCGACGAGGAACGCGACAGAATTCTTGCCGAAGTGGGCGGTTCCGAGGACGTTCAGCGATACAAAGGTCTGGGCGAAATGGACTCCGAGCAGCTCTGGGAGACCACAATGAATCCCGCGACCCGCATTATGCTGCGCGTCACCCTTGACGACGCGAGAGCTGCCGACGAGACCTTCTCCATACTCATGGGCGACAAGGTCGAACCCCGCCGCGAATTCATCGAGCAGAACGCCAAGTACGTCAAGAACTTAGACGTATAACGCTCATGTTCGTTCGCTCAAAGAATGAAGAATAAAAAATATTTTTAACCATACGCAAAATACAATTCCACATCGCGATATGCCCGCCAATCGGAAGATTTTGACAGTCTGAGTGGAGAATCCTGTAAAAACGGTGGAAAACTCGGTGGAAAAGGTTGATAACTTACTGTAATATTCAAAATTGAGGTATTCAGAATAACTCTATGTAATATCAAATAATTAAAATACAGGAAGTTTCAAGAGTTTTAACCGAGTTTTCCACAAAGTTATGTTGAATTAAAGTGGATTGACGGGGAAAATCAGAGAATTATTAAAAACTCAGTTGAACTTAGTGGAAAACTGTGGTAAACATATCAGATTATTACAAATCGTAACGCACCCATCTTAAAAAGTTATTAACAAATGCAGCGCAAGGGAGATTTTCAAAAAAATGGACAATGAAACGCTTCAGAATCAGCCGACTGCCGCGCCTGATTTACCTGAAAATGATGAAAAACCTGCAATAAAAATCAAATACAAAATCACCGAGCAGGATTTTATGACCCAGATGGATTTTATGATTAAAAAGACCGTTTCCGGAATGAAGCTCAAAAGCCGGTTCATGCTCTGCGCTTCGGTTCTGTTGATCGTGCTGCTATTGGCGATGATTGACTGGCGAGGATATCTGCCGATCATCATTATTCTTCTATTTCTGGCGGTTTTGCTTTTGGGATTAAACCAAATATTTGTTTTCATTCTCAGAATGGCTAATGCCAAAAACGTAAAGGAACGTAGAAAAGCAGGTGAATTTGATTCTCCGATTGAAGCCTCCTTTTATCCCGATCGGATGACGGTTACCGGAGCTGCCACTCACACCGTGTTCCAATGGAACGAAATGACCGGTGCATATGAAGTCGCTGACGGTCTTTACATTGTGCATCAGCAATACAGGTATTTTTATATTCCCGCCCGATTTTTCGATAAGAATACATCAGCCGCTGTGATGGACATTTTACAGCAGATTCTTGGCAAAAAATTCAGCCGTGACGCTCAGATGAATCTTCCCGAAGCTGCCGAAAATCCCGGAGAGGCGGTGAAGCCCGCAGCGGAGGAAGGCGAGCCGGCATTCCGATATGATTTTGCCATGACAGGCAAGGACATGACAGCGGTTTCGGGTCGCAGCAGCAGGATCATGCTGGCTGCCGTGGGAGCGGTCATCGCGGCAATATGCGGTAGCTGGGCTTACGGCTCGATGAAAAACGGAAATACGTATTACGCAGTGCTTGCCGTATTGGTTTGTGTTATTATGATCGTCGTGTTTGTATCGACATATAACAAAAAGATGAATGCGGCAAATTTCCCGACCAAAAACATCAGCCTGCGCTGGTACGGCGACCATGTGACGGTCGTGACCTATCAGGAGGACGAAGCGACAAACCTCGTACCGTACTCAAAGCTGAAGAAAATAAAAAGGCAGGGAAATCTCACTGTAATGCTATTCAAGGATAATACCTTTCTCTATGTTCCGCAATCATCCTTTTCCGATGACGCAGAAAGGGCAAAATTCGAGGAGTTTTTGAAGGAGAAGATTATAAAATATTTCAAACAGTAATATTTATATTAAAAATTACAATTTTAATATAATAGGAATATAAGGAGTTACTGAATTATGGACACAACGCTTCAAGAATCTGAAGCACCTGAGATGGTCAACGAACAGCCTTTGTTTGAATTAAGGTATCGAATGACCGCACAGGATTACTCGCTTTTGTGCCGGAATGTTGAAAAAACGTTTCATCCTCCCAAAAAAGAACAGACAGCTTCTCTCAATAAAAAGCGGCAGGATCATACCGGACTGATCGGACTGCTTGTAATATGGCTGCTCCTGATGCTGCTGGTTGTCATAAATAATCCCACCGATACAGGGGGCATCAGCAAGGCGATATTAGGCGCGGCTGTGGTGTTGTGGCTTTGGTTTTATTTTTTGCTTATGAAAAAGCGGAAACACAAGGTTTCCGCCAAAAAAGAAGCGTATATTGAGGAAAACAAGAGCGAAGCCGACCGTCCTTACAGGATGGCAATATACGCCGACAGAATGGAAATCCTTTGTCCTACCTTTCATTATATATTTAATGCCGAAGAGTGCCGTAGAGTGATCGTCTTTTCTGAGGGCGTTTATTTACATTGCGGCACAAGCCTTTGCTTTTACATTCCTGCAAGATTTTTTGACAGCGAAGTCTACGATTCCTTCTGTCAGGCGATAGATGAAAGCGACATTCCCCGTTATTTTGCGGAGTTCGAGCAGATGACGCTGAATGAATCCAGAGAAATCGTCACAGATGAAATAGAGGATATTTCAGACCCGGCAGCGGAAAAACTTCCTCCGCGTTTCAGCTTCGCCTCTACGACGGAAAGAAAATATGTGACAAGACCCAAAAAACGCTGGGCGGTAAAAATACTGTGGTCGGTGTTGTGGCGCTCGGCGCTTGCCGTGCTGATGTTATGGCTTCGACCTGACGCGTGGTATCTGCGTTGTATCTGTGAAACACTGGGCGTCATACTGTTGCTTCACTCTCTGCTGTATATCATCGCTATGGTGAGAATGCTTCGGCGTATGGAAAAATTTACGCCGTGTAAAATGAAAATCGGTTTTTACAATGAGTATTATTCAGTCGAATCAAAATACGGAACGATACATTATGATTACAGTGTAATAGCTGACGTAAAAAAACACGGGAATGCTGTTTATTTATATCATAAAGACAGTCATTTCACATATATACCGCGTTCCGCATCTCAGAGCAAAGAGGAATTTGTCGGGATCGAGCGGTTTTTGAAAGAAAAAATGAATGAACATTCAAATAAAAATTCCAAATTGTAATAATTACACTTAAAATTACAAAATAAACAACAGGGAGATACAGCCAATGGAATATGAAGGTCATGAAAACCAAAAAATCATAGAGGTCGACATCAATCACGAAATGAAGGATTCCTTCCTTGCCTATTCGATGTCGGTCATCGTGCAGAGAGCTTTGCCGGATGTGCGAGACGGCTTGAAGCCGGTTCACAGGCGAATTCTTTACACAATGTTCGAGGACGGACTCTATCCCGAACGCGCCTACAAGAAGTGCGCCACCACCGTCGGCGCCGTGCTGGGTCGCTATCATCCTCACGGTGATGCCTCGGTGTATGACGCGTTGGTACGACTGGCGCAGGATTTCTCAATGAGATACATGCTGGTTGACGGACACGGCAACTTCGGTTCCGTGGACGGCGATCCGCCTGCCGCCTACCGTTACACCGAAGCCAAGATGAGCAAAATCGCAATGGAAATGCTCACCGATATAGACAAGGAAACGGTTGATTTTACCAACAACTTCGATGATTCTCACCAGGAACCGACGGTTCTTCCGTCGCGCTATCCGAATCTGCTGGTCAATGGCTCGACGGGAATTGCGGTCGGCATGGCAACCAACATCGCGCCCCATAATTTAAGGGAGACAATTGACGCGGTCTGTCTGCTGCTGAAAAATCCTGACGCGACGCTCGACGAGCTGATGGAGTGCATCAAGGGTCCCGACTTCCCGACCGGCGGTATCATTATGGGGCGTGCCGGAATTCGTGCGGCATATGCCACCGGACGCGGCAAAATCACCGTCCGCGCCAAGGCTGAAATTGTCGAACGTCCCAACGGACGCTATCAGATCGTCGTCACCGAGCTGCCTTATCAGGTCAATAAAGCCCGACTGATCGAGAGCATCAGCGACCTCGTCAAGGAAAAGAAGCTGGAAGGCATCAGCAACTGCGACGACCATTCCGACCGCGAGGGTATGAGAATCACCATCGACGTCAAGCGCGACGCTTCTCCGAATGTGGTGCTCAATAACCTTTTCAAAAATACACAGATGCAGATCACCTTTGGCGCGATTCACCTTGCTATCGTGGACGGCGTGCCGAGAACGCTTACACTCAAGCAGATGCTCGAATACTACATCAAGCACCAGCTCGAGGTGATTCTGCGCCGAACCATTTACGATCTCAAAAAGGCAAAGGAACGCGCCCATATCCTCGAAGCATTGAAGGTGGCGCTCGATTTCATCGACGAAGTGATCGCCATTCTGCGTTCGTCCAAGAATATCCCCGAAGGCAAGCAGCGACTCATGGATCGCTTTGGCTTTGACGAGGTGCAGGCACAGGCAATCGTGCAGATGCGTCTCGCACAGCTCACCGGCATGGAGAAGGAAAAGCTCGAAGCCGAGTTGAAAGCCCTTCTGGAAAAAATCGAGGACTGCAACGACATCATAGCGCGCGAGGAACGCCGCCGTGACATCATTATGGAGGAATCTGAGGAAATAGCCCGTAAATACGCCGACGAACGCCGCACGGCAATTGAGACGATTTCGGGCGAAATGGATATTGAAGACCTCATCAAGGAAGAGGACTGCGTGATTACCTTCACCGCCTTCGGCTATGTCAAGCGCCAGAAGCTGGACACCTACCAGCTCCAGCACAGAGGCGGCAGAGGCGTCAGCGGAATGGCGCGGCGTGAAGAGGACGTTCCCACCGAAATGTTCATCACGTCGACCCATGACTATGTCATGTTCTTCTCCGACAGAGGACGCGTTTATCGTCTGAAAGGTTACGAAATTCCCGAAGGCTCACGCTCTTCCAAGGGTATTAATATAGTCAACCTGCTTCCGCTCGAGGGCGATGAAAAGATCACCGAAATGATCCGCGTTCTGAAAAACTACGATCATGAGATGTATCTGGTCATGGTCACAAAGAACGGACTCATCAAGCGCACAGCGCTCAGTGAATTCAGCAATATCCGCAAGAAGGGATTGATTGCACTGAGTCTGCGCGACGATGATTCTCTTGTCTGGACCCGCCTGACCAACGGCACCAATGAGCTTCTTGTCGCAACCAAGGGCGGCTATGCGATCCGCTTCAACGAGAACGACATCAGGGCAATGGGTCGTGGCGCAGCAGGCGTTCATGCCATCAGACTGCGTGAGGGCGATCAGGTTGTCGGAATGTCGATACTGCGCGAGGGCGGCAGGGTGCTGACCGTCAGCGAAACGGGCTACGGCAGATTGACCCCCATTTCCGACTACCGCCTGCAAAGCCGCGGCGGTATGGGCATCAAGAATTACCGCGCTGAAAACGGCGATGTGGCAGCAATCCGCGTTGTGGACGATGACGACGACGTTATCATTATCAACAGCTCCGGCGTTATCATCCGCATTGCGGTCAGCGAAATCAGAGAATGTTCGCGTCCGAGTAAAGGCGTCCGCGTGATGAAGATCGAGGACGGCGGCAAGGTTGTCGCGTTGGCGAGAGTCAAGCACGAGGAAGGCGAGCAGACCGATTCCGTAGACAACACTGCGGAAGAAGAGGCGGAAGAAAGCAGCAGCGAAGCGGAAATTGAAGAATAATAATGAAATAAACAATAAATAATAAGCAATAAACAAAAAAACATAAGCACTGTGATTTTCAGAATTGATTTCACAGTGCTTTTTGCTATAAATAATAAGGAATAGATGATTTGTCAATATATTTTAAAGTTAAAATCGGACATAAAACATAAAGCAGATTGCCAACATGAACAGGGTAATTTAAAAATTCAAAAAATATTCATAAAAAATCATATAACAGCTATTGACAATCAAATGAACCTGTAATATAATCAAATTAATTTAAGTAATAATCAAATAAACTCGAAGGTGAATCAGATGACGCGCGATAATAATGATGTAATCAATAAACAGGAGCTTGTGGATTTTGAAGCGATACGTCCGGCATTTGCCGTAACAGGAGGGCTTATGCTCTCGCAGGTGGTGGAAATGACCGGTCTCGGCGGCTCCACCATACAGAATTGGATCAAGCGCGGCTGGATTATGTCTCCGGTTGACAAGAAATACAGCGAGCGTCAGGTGGCGCGAATTCTCATTATTGACATGCTGCGCAAATCCATGCAGCTAGAGAACATTCTCAAGCTGATGGAATGTGTCAACGGCGATGTGGAAGACCAGTCGGACGACATCATCAAGGACGCTGATCTCTACATATACATTTATAATATCGTCAAGCGAACTGAGCCTTTTGAACACTTCACGCTCGACCGGCTGGACAGTGTGATAGACGAGGAAATTAAGGATTATCACGGCACGGACGAAAACTACACCGGACACGTCAGCGACGCAGCCAAGCGGCTTCACGATGCGTTGAAAATCATTCTGCTGACCTACATGAGCAGCGAGCTTCGCAAACGCGCCGAAGCCGAATTGGAGCTAATGTGAAGTATGAAGTATGAAGTGTGAAATGTGAAATTAGAAAGGTTGGAAGAAATATGAATTTAGAACTGATCTTGGGGATTGTCATTATATTGGTTGTCGCGGCTGTTGTCATTTTGGCAGCCAGAATTTATCAGAGGGAGAGAGAGGAAACGGGATATCATCAGGGCAGATATTACAGGCGTAATCAGCACATCGGTGCGTTTCTCGGAAATTATTTCATGAACAAGGACGGCATGGGAGATGAAAATTCTGACGGCAGAATTGAAACCGATGAGGAAATGTTTCTTTTTTCCGACAAGGAGTAAAGAAAATCAAATAATATCATAAAGATATATTTAGATGAGTGGAAAGAAATAATAAGAAAGAATTGAAAAGAGCGTCAGCAAGGGGACAGGATTTTATAAGTGTGAAGTGTGAAATGTGAAGTGTGAAGTTTTGAATTTTCACATGCGGAAAAGAGTATCAAAAAGGGAATAGGGCAAAGGGAGTTTTATATAGGGGAGAGTATCAAAAAGAGAATAGGAAGTAAAATTCAATGAAAGGAGTTATATAAAAATATGAGAAAATGCATACGCTGCGGTACCGAGATGATCGAAAGCGGTCATATCACCGGCGCGGGATTCAAGCTCAACGACCGGGAATTCAAGACATATCCCATCAAGACGGCGATTTGTCCCAAGTGTCACGAAGTTTCGCTCTACATCGAGGATCAGGAATTTGACAAGATGACAGGTCGGGCATTAATCGAAAGGAAAATCTGAAACAATGTGAAATTTGTAATGTGAAGTGTGAAATAAGAAATGAAAAATGAGAAACGCTGACATTCCTTACATAACTTCACATTTCACACTTCACACTTCACACTAACAAAGGGGTGTTTATAAAAAATGAAAGAATGGTTTATGAATGATCCGCTGCGCGGCGCCTTGCTTTGCGTGGCTGTGCCTGCGACGGTCATCATGATATTGCAGACCGTGATGATATTCATTGGTATGGCGGGGCATTCCGATGTGGATATGCCGGACGACAACGGCATCGACGGCGTATTCGGCAGCGATTCGCCCGACGCTCCCGACGGAAATTTCGGCGATTCCGGTCTGCGAATCTTCACCGTGCGCGGGATGGTCGCTTTCTTCGCGGTCGGCGGCTGGGCAGGGCTTTCGGCTCTGTCTCTCAGCGGAAGCGCCGCGGCTGCCATTATCACCGCCTTCATCGCCGGAACGCTTGCGCTGCTGCTGGTGGCGTGGTTCTTCAAATGGGCGGCTTCGCTCAACGAAAACGGCACGTTGCAGATGGACAGCGCGGTCGGCAAGGTGGGCGAGGTCTACATAACGATTCCGCCCTCCATGAGCGGCGCGGGCAAGGTGAACGTCATCATTCAGGGCAGACTCACGGAAGCGGAAGCCATGACCGAATGCGACCGTCCGCTGAAATACGGTGAGCCTGTGGAAGTCGTCGGCATGGCGGTGGGAAATGTATTTAAAGTAAGACCGGTATCAAAATAGCGCTTACATTCGTTTGCTTAGAGAATAAAGAATAGATAATACATAATAGATAATAATGTCGGAAGCGCTTCGCGCTTGGAATGAAAATAAAGAATGAACAACCAACGGAAAAGGAAAACAAGGAGTAAGTGTTATGTCAGATGTACTTCATCCTATTAAAATTACCAAATGCCCGTTCTGCGGCGGGACGGAATTTGTGTACGGCTATCAGGCGGATTATGGAGCCATCACAGGCAGCGAAAGTGTATTGACGTCGCAGACTCTGCGCTACATCATCTGCCGGAACTGCGGCAGCGTGGTTCACAGCTATGTCGATAATCCCGAAAAGCTGTTGAAACGGAGCAATCGCAAATAAATCGCAAATAAATTCTTTTAATATTTTTGATTGATATTGCCAATTGCGCGGAGGTGTGATATAATAAATCCGTCATTGTTCCGCGTGACGGATAAAAAATATCGGGGGAATGTTCCGTGAATGTCTCAAAAAAGGCAAATCTTATCAAAGCGCTGCTGCTTGCCGTTTCAGTGGCGGCAATCGGGCTGGTTGCCGGTTGCACGTCGGGGTTGGCCGAGCCGTTTGACATGAGCAATCTGTATTATGAATACGATACCGTGAGCGACGGTGACGGCGAATATATTTTAATAACCAAGCATATTGCTTCACAATCTGATGTAAAAATCCCCGATACGATTTACGGTATTCCTGTCAGAGAAATTGCCGATTCGGTCTTTGCGGATGATGAGACAATCAAGTCGGTCACCTTCGGCAAAAATATGAGGTGCATCGGCAGCAATGCATTCGGCAATTGTAAAAATCTGCAAAGCATCACATTCAATGTCAGCATGAGCGACATCGGCGAATACGCTTTCACCAAATGCACATCTCTCAAGTCGGTCACATTGCCGGATCAACTGAATTCAGTGGGACGGGGAGCCTTCTACGGCTGCAAGTCACTGGAAGAAATTTCGGTTCCGCAGAGTCTCAAAAAAATAGGCGGCAGGGCATTCACCGATACCGCATGGCTCCGCGTGCTTTCAAAAGAAAAAACCGTGACGGTGGGCGATGGAATATTGATAGCCTACAACGGTGATAAAACCGAAATAAAGCTGTCAAATAATATCAAGTGTATTTCGGGTGCATTTGCCGGTAATAAATTTATCACAAGCGTCTCTCTTAAAAACGGCATAACGGCTGTAGGAGACATGGCATTTATGGGGTGCAGCTCATTACAGGAAATCAATATTCCTTCCACGGTAACTGAAATCGGCGGCAACGCTTTCTATGGCTGCACATCTGTCAAGAGACTTGTTATTCCGGAAAATGTTCAATCTATCGGCGCGGATGCATTCACAGATTGCAGCGCAGCCATATTCGTGAAGGAAGGCTCCTATGCCGAAAAATACTGCGCGGAAAACGGATTGGATTGCTTTGCAAGTAAGTAATTACAGATAGTAATATTACCCTTAGAATATTCGTATTGGAATTTTTACTGAGGAGGCAAATCAATCTTTCAGTATATTATAAGGCTTAATGCTTTATTTTATAAAAAATATATTAAAAAGGGAGTAAAAAATTATGCCATCAGAAGTATTGATCACACTGGCAGTCATAGCGCTGCTCATTTTCAGCATGTTTGCTGTTGTTTTATCGAGATACCGCAAGTGTCCCTCGGACAAAATTATGGTTATTTACGGTAAGGTAGGCAACGACAAAAACGGCGAGAGCATGTCGTCAAAATGTATTCACGGCGGTGCGGCATTCGTGTGGCCTGTCATTCAGGATTACCAGTACCTCGACCTCACGCCCATTTCCATCAACGTCGATCTGACCAACGCGCTTTCGCGCCAGAATATCCGTATCGACGTACCCTCCAGATTTACCGTCGGTATTTCCACCGAACCCGGCATCATGCAGAATGCCGCCGAGCGTCTGCTCGGTTTGCGCCTGAGCGAGATTCAGGAGCTTGCCAAGGATATTATCTTCGGTCAGCTGCGTCTGGTCATTGCAACCATGGAAATCGAGGAAATCAACACCGACCGCGACAAATTCCTCGAAGCGGTCAGCCACAACGTTGAGAGCGAACTGAAGAAAATCGGCTTGCGCCTTATCAACGTCAATGTCACTGATATCACCGACGAATCGGGTTACATCGAGGCTCTCGGTAAGGAAGCCGCAGCGCGTGCCATCAACGACGCAAAGATCAGCGTCGCCCAGAAGAACCGCGACGGTTCTATAGGTCAGGCAAACGCGCAGAAGGACGAGAGAATCAACGTTTCCTCTGCCAACGCAGCCGCCATCAACGGTGAAAACGAAGCCAAAGCAGCCATTGCCCAGTCCGACGCAACACGCCGTGAACGCGAGGCGGAAGCTGCCAGACGCGCCGTGGCAGCTGAGAATGTCGCAAAGGCAAAGGCACTGGAAGAGTCCTATGTCGCAGAAAAGCAGGCGGAAGAATCCCGTGCCGCAAGAGAACTCGCTACCCAGAGAGCCGACGTCATTGTCAAGGCTGAGATCGAAAAGCAGCGTATTGAGATAGAAGCCGAAGCCGAGGCAGAGATGATCCGCCGCAAGGCAAAGGGTGAAGCAGACGCCATTTATGCCAAGATGGAAGCACAGGCAAGAGGTATGCAGGAGATACTCACCAAGCAGGCGGCAGGTTTCGCTCAGATCGTCGCAGCCGCAGGCGGCAGCTCAGAGGACGCCGTGCAGCTCATTCTCGCCGACAAGATGGAAGATCTGGTCAAGACACAGGTCGAAGCCGTCAAGGATATCAAGATCGACAAGGTCACCGTCTGGGATAGTGGCAGCAAGGAAGGCGGCAAGACTTCCACAGCCAACTTCATCAGCGGACTCATGCAGTCGGTTCCGCCTCTTAGCGAGACCTTCAAAATGGCAGGCATGAAGGTGCCGAAAATGCTCGGTACGGATATTTCCGATGAATCAGCCGAAAAGCCTGCTGACTCGAACAAATAATCCTATTTTTTAAATACCGATCATTTCTCCGTCCATGTTTTCAACATTGATTTAAAATTTGTTGAAAGCACGGGCGGATTTTATATTGTAAAAATATGAAAAATTAAGAAATTTCTTAGCTCAGCGTTGAAATAACGTGGCATGTCTGCTATAATGAATGAATACTGTGATTGTCTGAAATGATTGTGGATCAATACAAGGGGGAATCTATTTTGAAGGTGCGTGGATTCAGTAAGCGTATTTTCACTTTGCTTACTCTGACAATATCCGTTATTCTTTTGATGCTTTGCGTATCCTGCTTTAAAGGCGAATCGGTAAAAGATGATTCTGTCAACGAAGAAACTGATGAAAAATTATTTCTTATCACAGACGATACACCGAATTGCAGCATGATCATATCCAACGAGACATTTACCTTTCTCAATCAAAATGATGATTATTCATACATACTGGATATGATGAATGACTACTTCAATGTTGTCATTAACGATGAAATAGACCCGAATGTCGTCTACATCAAGGCGGTAAGCGAAAAAATAGACGCCGAGGTGAGACTGGCGCAGGTTTATGAACCGTCCAATAAGGCAACTGTCATGATTCAGATTGCCGAAGCAGGCAGGTCGGTATTCAATGAATATAATTTTGACAAAATTGCAGAAGAAGAAAAAGAGGTGCCTAAAGCAACAGGCAATGAATTATATACCAATCTTGTATCAAGCTTAAAAACAATCGCTGATAAAGGTTCCGTATACAGCGTCAAGGCGATGAAAGATGAGTTTAAAGAAAAGACAAATCAGATTTACAATACATCCGACAGGATTCTCAACGACAATGAGGTCAAGACCCTGAAATACAATGATTATTATATTGATATCAACGATGAAACAGGTATATCCATTGTATGCGGTTCTCAGGAAACGGTCGTTACGGCGCTGGATTATTTTCTAACGGAATATATCGAGATGGGTACTTCCGGACAAGGCGATTATTATATTGACGTACCCGATTCAAAGATGCATTTAGGTCATTATCTCAGTGATACAATTGGCGATGTTCCGGTAAGCGAATACAGCATTGTCTACTACTGTGACAATACTTATTATGACAGCCGTGAAAACGCCAAGTACCTGAAAGAATATTTTTTGAAAAATTACGGAGTGGAACTGCTCATTCATCAGACTGACGGTTCCAATTCCGATACCAATAAAAAACTCAAAAATAAAATTGTCATAGGCAAGTCTGATCTTGTTCTCAGCGAAAAATTTTACAGTGAAAATCAGGACATATTGGATTATGAGATATTGCATCAGGGCAATAATCTTTATATTTTGGGAGGTTCCGACCTTACCATCAGATATGCGATAGATTATCTGATTGATGAGTTTTTCTCCAAGGAGATACCGGTTCCCATAGCATATATCAACAGCGGAAATATTTACAAAAAGGTCGTTTATCCAAAGTATGGAGATTCCACCCTCAGAATTATGTCCAATAATGTGTGGTATAACAATGTAGGCAATACGTGGAGCACATTCAAACTTGATTCTTCCAATCAGACGAGATATAAACAGATAGCGAAGGTATATCTTGCCTATTCGCCTGACGTTATTTCCTTTCAGGAGCTGTTTCCAAGTCATAATTGTTCCGAATATATGCTTAGTGAGATAAACAAGGGCGACAAAAAATACCAGTTTGTCGACGGAGCAAGGGAATTTTATGTCGTCAGGAATCACACTCCGATTATATATAATACCCAGACGCTGGAGCTGCTGGATTCCGGCGCACATGTATTTTCATACGGCTCCAATTCCAATTCAAAATCATATACCTGGGCATATTTTAAAGAAAAAAAGACAGGCTATCAGTTTATCGTGATTTCGACGCACCTGTGGTATATGAAAGAATCGGCTTATGCAGGCAGCACTCAATATCGCATAGATCAGATGACCGAAATATGCCAGAAGGCGAATGAGCTGATCAAGGAATATGCATGCTCCTGCTTTGTGATGGGAGATTTTAACTGCAAGACGTCAGCCAAGGAATTTTCTACCATGATCAAATATGATTTTGACGACTGTCACGACATAGCGATCGAATTTGCGAGCAATTCAGCCGGAAGATATATATGTAACAAAAATGCATTCAGCTACAAGCCAAATGCAGGAACCTACAAAAAGAACGGCATAGATCACATTCTAGTCAAAAACCTTAAAAAAGCGAGGGTGCTGTCTTATAATTATGCCCTGCCGAATTTCTTCGGTAAGCTGTCTGATCATGCGCCGGTGTATATCGACATTAAAACACGCGGCTGATTTTTCCGTATCGGCTGAATAATTGAATAACTGAAAAACTGAAAAAAGAGAAAATTTGGGCTGTGGCACAAGGAAAAAAATTCCGGTGAGACAGCCCGTTTTTTGTATCAAATAAAACCGATGTAACACTGTCTACAATATGGCTGCTTTTTTGGTTAATTGGCTGAATATGCACGGTTTAGGCTTAGATGATGTTGACAAAGCATTTTTGCTGAGGTATAATTTTTTAAATAGTACTTTTTCGGACAAGCGTTTTTGCGGCAGGCATAGCGCTGATTTCCGGTTAATCGAAAGGACGGTTGTTTGTATGCTTAACACAAATTATGAGACAAAATTTGTCAAGGAAGGTCTTACGTTTGACGACGTTCTGCTCATTCCCGCACACAGCGAGGTAGAGCCGAAGTTTGTCAAGCTCTCTACAAACCTGACCAGAAAAATCAAGCTCAACATCCCGATCATGACGTCGGCAATGGATACCGTTACCGAAACCCGCATGGCAATTGCCATCGCACGTGAAGGCGGCATCGGTATCATTCACAAGAATATGTCCATCGAGCAGCAGGTCGATCAGGTGGACAGAGTCAAGAGAAGCGAAAACGGCGTTATAGACAACCCCTTCCATTTAGGACCCGACAATCTTGTGGGCGAAGCCAATGTGCTTATGGGCAAGTACAAGATTTCCGGTGTGCCGATCTGTGACGAGGAAGGCAGACTTGTCGGCATCATCACCAACCGCGACCTGAGATTTATGAATGAACAGGATTTCTCCCAGCCCATCAGAAACTTCATGACCCATGAGAATCTCATTACAGCACCGGTCGGTACCACACTCGAGCAGGCGCAGGAGATACTCAAGCAGCACCGCATCGAGAAGCTGCCCATTGTGGATGACGACAACAAGCTCAAGGGTCTTATCACCATCAAGGATATCGAAAAATCCGTGCAGTACCCCAATTCCGCGCGTGACAAGGCAGGCAGACTGCTGGTCGGCGCCGCAATAGGCAATACGCCCGACGTGCTTGAAAGAGCCGGAATGCTCATTGACGCCGGCGTTGACGTGCTGGCTCTCGATTCGGCGCACGGTCATCATATAGGCATCATCAACTGCGTCAAAAAGATAAAGGCAAAGTTCCCCGACGTTGACCTCATTGCCGGCAACGTTGCAACCGCAGCGGCTGCCGAAGAGTTGATTCTTGCGGGCGCAGACGCCATCAAGGTCGGTATCGGACCCGGCTCCATCTGCACCACCAGAATCGTTGCGGGTATCGGCGTTCCCCAGATCACAGCCATTTACGATGTTGCCTGTATCTGTGACAAGTACGGCATTCCGGTTATCGCTGACGGCGGCATCAAGTATTCCGGCGACATTGTCAAGGCATTGGCGGCAGGCGGCAATGTGGTAATGGTCGGTTCTCTCGTTGCGGGCTGTGAGGAATCCCCGAGCGACACCGAGATTTATCAGGGCAGACAGTTCAAGGTCTACAGAGGCATGGGTTCTCTGGCAGCCATGGGCAAAGGTTCGAGCGACAGATACTTCCAGACCGGCGCCAAGAAGCTTGTTCCCGAAGGCGTGGAAGGCAGAGTGCCTTACAAGGGAATACTTGCAGACACCATATTCCAGATGATGGGCGGTCTGAGAAGCGGTATGGGCTACTGCGGCTGCGAGACCATCGACGATCTGCACAGAAAGGCACAGTTCATCAGAATCACCGGAGCAGGTCTCAAAGAGAGCCATCCTCACGATATTTCCATCACCAAGGAAGCACCCAACTACTCAAGCAATAACTGATTTTCCTGCGGATATTGATTGATTTCAATTAAAAATATTCCGAATTGTAATTTTTATAAAGAATATTACATAAAAATACACCCTGACCGTTGCCATTGAGCAAATTGAGCTTATTGAGCTTATTGAGCATTATACAGCGGTCAGGGTAAATTTTTTTGCATTCATTTGTAACGAACGGAATTTATCTTCGTCATATATATGCAGCTACAAAAAGAAGGTGAAATAAATTGAATAGGCAGGATTTTGACAAAGTATACCGCGAGTATTTCAGCGACGTGTTTCTCTATCTTCGCTCGATAAGCCGTGATCCGGAGCTTGCCGAGGAGCTGACGCAGCAGGTTTTTTTCAAGGCGTTGCGATCGCTTGAAAAATTCAGGGGTGACTGCGATATACGGGTGTGGCTCTGTCAGATAGCCAAGAATGAATTTTTGACATACTGTCGCAAAAACAAGCGCAGTAAAGGAATCATGGAGGAGCTGAGCGAAAGCGAGGACATACAGGAAACAATTTCAGACGGCGGGGGTTTCAATAAAAAAATAGAGGACAGCATCGACGCAATAGAAATTGTCAAAATACTGCATTCTCTGCCCGAACCCTACAAGGAGGTGTTCTCGCTGAGAACCTTCGGCGAGCTGTCGTTCAGACAAATTGGCGAGGTATTCGGGTGCTCCGAAAGCTGGGCAAGAGTGACGTATCACCGGGCAAGATTAAAAATCATCCAAAAATACGGAGGTAATGACAAATGAGTACCATTGGAACAGAGAACAAAATCAACTGCGAGGTCATAGGGGATCTGATTCCGCTGTATGTTGACAACGCGCTGAGCCAAAGCAGCGCCGCGCTGGTGGAGGAGCACATCGCGGAATGCGGGAATTGCTCTGAAAAGGTGAAGCTGCTGACGGGAGAAATTAAACCGGTTTTTAGTGAGGATAAAATAATCAACGAAGATATTGCTTCACTCAAGAAAATTAAAAAAGGAATTACCCGCCGCAAAGCCATTGCCTGCGCCGTGACAGCTGCCGTCATATTCATGATATTCGGAATATATATGCTTGTGAATTATTTAAATGATGTGCAAATTGAATACACCTATTCCGATCTGGAGAAAAAGATTCAGGTTGTAAGTACCAGTGATATTGCTTCTATAAGCGACAAAAAATCAGTTTCCGTCATCTATCGTTCCGACGACAAACACATAAAAAGCTGCGTATATCACAAGAAGTTGGGTGAATCCGGCGGAAAAATACAGGTCGAGGCATATGTGTACGCGTATCATCAGCCGCTTGACGATATCAATATTTTTTACAGTCCTTTCAGCTTTATCGACTCGATCAAAGGATATTTGCTGTTATGCGACAGTCCCGATGCTTCCTACAAGAGCGGAAATATGTATGTAACAGAGGGTCTCAGCGGAACTTATGATTTTTCTGATTTTAATTTAGAGGATATAGAGATCGTCCGCATTTACTACTCAAAATGGGGGTATGACAATTACAAGAACGGCGACCCATACATCAAAATATACGACAGGAGTCACCTTCTCTGGGCAAAGTCGGGATATGAAAAATAATGATTTTAAATTATTTTTAAATCAAGTTTTAATAGTTTTTGCTGTATCTCTATTGACAATATCCAATGCATGATGTAAAATAATGGCAGGACAAAAGAACATGACTCGCAGGGGTGCCGCATTGATTGAGGCTGAGACAGAGTATTTCACTCTGAACCCTTTGACCTGATACGGATAATGCCGTCGTAGGAAGTTTTTTATGTGTGCTTTGTTTCTTTCCGGTTCCACCATGACTGATTGAATGAAACACTTCCGCGGCTTGTGTAAAAAATCTGCGGAAGTGTTTTTTTGATCCAAAATCATGTTTTGGGAGGTTGTTTTATTATGAATGTAAACAACAAAACCTTTAAGCTGGTATTCAGCGCTCTGATGGTTGCCTTTGCCACGGTGCTGAGCCTTTTCAAGATCGAATTTTTATACGGCGGCTCCATCACCATATTCAGCATGGTTCCGCTGGTGCTCGTGGCGCAGATGTACGGCGTTCCGTGGGGATTGCTGACAGGTGTGGTCTACGGCTTGATTCAGATGGTGATGGGACTTAAAAATTTCGGCTATGTCACAGGCATTCCCGCTTACGCAATGATTTTCTTCTTTGATTACATCATTGCCTTTGGTGCGCTCGGCTTTTCCGGAATCACCCGCAAAATAAAGAACAGAGCTGCAGCCGCTTCACTCGGTGCTGTCATCGGCTGCTTCCTGCGCTTTGCATGCCACTTCATATCGGGCGTAACCGTCTGGAAGGCGATGGCATGGGACGAAGCACCTTCCTTCATCACTCCCCGTCTGCTGGAAGCGGATATGATTCCCTACACCTATTCCTTCTTCTACAACGGAGGATATATGTTCCCCGAGATGATCCTGACCGCTATCGGAAGCGCCATTCTCTGCACGATCATCTTTGAGGCTATGAAAATTGACGTCAACGCCAATTCCCCCAAGAAGCTCAAGGCGACCGCCGAGGAAAATCTCTCTGTCGAGTCTGAGAGCAAGACCGAGGAGTAATGCCTTGTCTATATAGGAACAGCAGATTATTTTGACAGAAAAAACAGTGAACCCGATGATTTTGCGTCAAACGAGTGAATCATCGGGTTTTTTCTTGTAATTATGTGTGGATTTATTCAAAAGAATATGATATAATGAATGTAGGACAGGATTATCTTTTTACGAAAACAACCGGAGGTAATAAATTGAAATATCTTGGGGAATTTTTATCCTACATACTTATCGCTGTGTTCGGTCAGAATATGCTGCTCGGCAGGGCGTTAGGCATGAGCGATATTCTGACTGCCATCAATCACAAGAAGTCGCTGCCCAAGCTCCTGCTGCTGGTGGGCTGCTGGTCAACGGCAGGCGTCATGCTGATGTGGCTGATTTCAAGATTTGTGACCGATATGGACGGATATGTGCTGTTTGCGCTGATGCATTCGCTGATCTGCGCGGCGCTTTATTTTCAGTCCGACAGGGTGCTTGCGCGTTTCAGTCCGGAAGCGCACGACAAATGGGGCGAAATATTGCCGCATGCCCTTATCAATTCCATTGTGGTCGGCGCTCCGCTGTCGGCTTTAGCGTCAGGCATACCCAATTGGTACACCGCACTGGGATACGGAATCGGGTCGGCTCTCGGGCTTGGACTGGGTATTGTTATCATCAAAAACGGAATGGCAATACTCGACCGTCCGGATATACCTAAGGCATTTCGCGGTGTGCCGATCATGCTCATTTACATCGGAATCCTGTCTCTCGGATTCTGCGCGTTTTTATAATTTGTTATATTATATACATTTATAACAATTTGGAATATTTTAATAGAAAAAAACTCAATAAAAAAGGATGACGAAAAAATGCAGTGGATAGAAACAAACATTTATACCACTACCGACGGCATTGAACCGCTGTGCGGAAGGCTGTACGCTGTGGGACTGAACGGAGTGCAGATAAAAGACGCAGCCGATTTCAACGATTTCATTGAGAATGAGACGCAGTACTGGGATTACATAGACGAGTCCCTCGAGCCTCTCAAAACCTGCGAAACCTGCGTAACGGTTTATCTCCCCGACGACGCCGACGGAAGGGAGCTTCTTTCGCATATACGAGGCACGGTGGCAGAGCTGAAAAACCTCGACACCGAAGGAAAATTCGGCAGACTGGAGATAGAACTCAGCGGTATCAATGAGGAAGATTGGGCGAACAACTGGAAGAAATATTACAAACCGTTTAATTTGGGCAAAAAATTACTGATTAAACCCGAGTGGGAGCAGCTTGACGAAAGTGATGTGGAGGACAAGGTGGTTCTGAGCATGAATCCTGGGCATCTCTTTGGCACAGGCACGCATCATTCCACCCAGCTTTGCATGATCGAGCTGGAAAAATATGTGCAGAAAGGGGACAGGGTGCTCGATCTCGGCTGCGGGAGCGGCATACTCTCGATACTCTCGCTGCTGCTGGGAGCGGAAAGCGCTGTGGCAGTGGACATTGACCCTGCAGCTCCCGCAACGGCAATGGAAAATCTCTCAATGAACGGCATTTTTCCCGAACGGTACAGTGTGCTGGTGGGCAACGTCATTGACGACAAGGCTCTCAGGGAAAAAATAGGTGGGGATTATGACGTGGTTGTCGCAAATATCGTGGCAGACGTGATCATAGCAATGAGCCGCACCGCGTATTCGCAGACCCGAAAGGGCGGAATATTCATCACCTCGGGCATTATAGGACCTCGCGGCGATGAGGTAAAGGCGGCGATAACCGAGGCAGGATTTGAGATAATCGACCTGCATGATCAGAGCGACTGGCTGTGCATTACGGCAAGGAAAAATTGACAAAAATGACGAATTTGCTCGTTTTTTGGGTGTTAGCCTTGCTTGACATTTGGTGAGTGTCACAAAATCCCCGATATTCGGTATAATATATATGACAGATATATAGGGGGATTTATATGTTTATCAACAAATCGTTCGACGGAAAAAACAACGTGTGCGGCAAAAATGTCGCCGCCATGCGAAAAAAGCTCAATATTTCACAGCGTGAGCTTGCCGAGCGTATGCAGCTGATGGGCTACGATCTGGACAAAAACGCCATACAGCGCATTGAATCAGGACAACGCTTTGTCACCGATATTGAGGTGCAGGCGCTTGCCAAGGTATTCGACGTGGAGCTGCCCACACTTTTTGATGAAAATCTGAGCGACGAATAATGATTTGCAGTCAGCTTTCATCACATATCGCATTGCAAATATAAACATGATAAGAATAAAATCAATAAAAAAGCCGCATTGTCAGCAATTTAAAGGTTGACAGTGCGGCTTTGTGAATATATAATTGTAATACTAAGACCTTTTATTTTTTTCAAATTAATAGTAAAGATTTTCGGTTATCCAGCTCCTCGCCTGGGAAAGCACCTTCTTGTCATTGTTGAACCGGAAGGTCTTGACGGCAAGGCTGTAATCCGCCCAGATGAAGCGTTCTATTTCAGACTTTTGTATCACAATGTCCTCTCCGGGCATTTCGGCTACAAAGAATATCACCTGCTTGGTGATTCTGCCCTTCGGGTGATACTCGCTTACGGTGCGGAAGCCCTCGAGCGGCTGAATATTCAGTCCGGTTTCTTCGCGCACTTCGCGCACAGCGGTCTGCCGTTCGTCCTCGTTTACCTCCATATGTCCCTTTGGGAATCCCCAGTTGTTGCCCTTGCGGTTTTTGATGAGCAGGTACTCCACATTCCCGCTGTGCCGGCGGAAGATCACCGCACCGCAGGATTTTTCATAAAGACAGGTTATCCTTGCCGGAGAAAAATCTCCCCGTCCCGACAGTACCTCACGTATGAGAGGCTCGTAGATGATGTTTTCTTCCTGGGCGCATATGTAATAGATTCTGCCGCCCAGCTCTGTGACAGCCATCACGCGCACCCTGACTTCGGTCAGATGCAGTGGCTTGTCCGGACTGAATATCAATATATTGTGCAGCACGTTTCCTTCATCCGACGATATGCCGGAATGCACCGTGTAATTCCTGCCGCAATAGCTGCCGGCGTGGAATATCTCACGGCTGATCTGCACATTGATCATATTGCCAAGCAAAACATACCCTCCATTCATTTGTATTTCGCACTATAGATACTATTTTACTACATTCGGCGAAAAATACAATATGAGATTCAGAGAATTTTCATTATTTTTAATTTTAAGAATTAATTTTAAAGATATCCACAATACATGACATATATATTTGATACTTTTTCACAGTATTTTATATTGTGCGGAATATCCGCTTTGATATAGCCACAATTAAATGTAAAAGAAAATCGGAGGACTGAAAAATATGCTTCAGGTTTCAATGGGTTCGCTCGTCTCGCTTGTCATTATCATGCTGATATGCTTTGTGCTGCCTTTTGGGCTTTTTTATCTGCTTTATCGCTATGCAGACGGCAAAGTAAAGAATCTTTTGATCGGCGCGGCGGCTTATCTGGTGGGCGTTGTGATAATAGACACGGTCATAGCCGCATTGCTTGACAGAATAGGCGGAATCAATACCAATGACGGTCTGTATCTGCTTTATACGGCGGTGCTTTCACCTGTCTGTTTTATTCTGGTGAATTATTTTGTGATCAAGCGGTTCGGCGCCGGCCATATGAACACCACCGGCGATGCAATGATGTATTCGTTGGGATATTCTGCCATATTCAATATCCTTTCGACCGGATTGATCGCGGCAATGTATTTTCTCACGATGCTTGACATCAGAAGCCGTGCGGACAGCTATGTTGTAGTGAGCGACAGCGAATATGTCAGCGCGTCCGGCACAGTCAGCGGAAGCAACATAATCAATGAGAGCATTTATAAAGAAATGGTAAATCTCTGCGGTCAGCCCGTGAGCTACTACATGATGTTTGTTATCAATTGTCTGTGGATCTTTGCAGCCTATGCAGCGCTTATGATGGTGATTTGGCTGGCGGTTAAGAAGGCAAACAAGCCTATTCTTTTGGCATTTGCCTTTGTTATAAGGCTGTTTCTCGCGCTGCCGGATGTGTTCGCTCACTATAATGTGATCGGAAATCAATGGGTATCGCAGCTCATTTCAATCGTGGTTCTTGTCATCGTATGGGTCACCGCGGTATTCTGCCGCAAAACGTTTATTGACAGTGAGGACGCCGTTAAAAAGTAAAAGTTAAAAAGTAAAAGTTAAAAAGTAAAAAAAGAAAGAATAGCGAAGCTGATTAGCGAGCGAATGCGAGCGTGGGGAGTCTTAGCTGTCGACATGCGACAGCACGGGGGAACTTGTTCCTCCTGGCAGGTCAAGGGGCAGAGCCCCATATGCACTAACTTAATATGCTTGCCATTTGTAAAGGTCGTTTCTTTTTGCGTTTTTCGACTTGAAGACCTGAAATCAGGTTACT
>CACWOX010000012.1 GCA_902762615.1 uncultured Ruminococcus sp.
CCTTAAAGCTAAGCGTTTCAGATGCTCTTTTGACGATCGCTTCTTGGCTGATGTTATTTTCAACAAATTCTCCTGATTTTTTCATGCGGTCGCCCTGCTTTATTCGCCGCTTTCGTCGTCATAGAGCGTGTAGTCGTAGTCGTATTCCGTCGGCGTGCAGAGAAATGCACGGAATATTTTGCCGTATGGGGACTCGGATTTAAGATTGGCATAGCAGGGCTGACCGTTTCTGTCCGCCAGCTCGTAATAATATTCGTAGGCGGTGGAGTTGGCGTATTTTTCAAAGGCGTTGGGCGCGCCGAGCTTTTCACGCAACTGAGCGGAATCGAGCTGTTGGTTTTCCTTTAATAAATCCCGCAGTTCATCAGCCGTCAGCTTTGGCGTGTCGGTGGACGTCCAGAGAAGCGGCTGACCGCCGATCAGCCGTGCACTCACTTCATCGGGGCTTTTGATGTCGCACATCAGATAAGCGTCATCAGGGCGCTCCATGCTCCGGCTGTACTCGTCAAAGAATACAGCGGCGGCTTCGAGATTCATAATTCTCAGGTCGGTAACGCCCACCTTGTCCGGCTCGTCGGTATTGTTGTAGCAAAACTCAATGCTGATGTAATACCAAATCCCATCAAGTGTGGTGTTGAAATGCACCGAGTCGTACTTTACATTGTGCCCGTAGTTGTAGGAAGCGCCGCCACTTCCGCCTTCGTCCTTCCTTTCGCAGCCGGCAAATCCCTTGGGATAGGCGGCGAAAAAGGCATTGACGGCGTCGGTGAAGCCTTCTGACCTTTGCAGCTCGGGCGTGAAATTTTTGCAAAATGCTTCGCGGTCTCCGTTGTCGGCGGAGGTAAACAGCGCGTCGATGATTTCATCCTCCGCCTGCGAATCTGTCACCCATTCGTTTCGCCAGCGGTCGGGCACACATTCGTATGTTGTGCGCCTGAATGCCGTTTCCACAGCGGAAGAAACGCCCCATACAGCAAGAACCAATGCCGTGATGACTGGGAGCGCAAGCAGCACCGAACCGGACACAATGCAAACAACCGGCGATTTTTTGCCGGCGTTTTTCTTATTGCACTTTCTGACAATGCCGACAATCAGCAGAATCAGCCCCGCAAGAAACATCGCGCCGAGAATGAGCGCCGCTATGAAAATGAATACAATCATCATGGAAACAAATGCCATTGTAATACCTCCTGTCAGAGAATGATTTATGAAATGATGAAACGTAAACCTTGGTTGAGATTGAGAGTTATTACAGTTCTTTACGGGCTACCGTGACGGTGTAGTTTTCGGTGTGGTAGGTTATGCCTGTCTCCTTAAAGCCGTTCTTGTGCCAGAAATGCACCGCCTGCGGATTGCTGCTTACCCAGCCGAGCTTAATTCCCGAAAGACCGGTGTCTTTCAGATAACGGCACAGCCCGTCGATGATGCCACTGCCCACGCCGGCGCTCTGTACGGAACTGTCGGTCATAAAGAAGCCTATGAACGCTGTTTCTTCATCGGGGTACGCCATAATAAAATCCATCACGGCGATCAGCTTTTCACCGTCGTAATATCCCACATAATACTTGTCGGGATAATCCTTTCCCGGAGGAAGGGCTTTCATGTCGTCGAGGATGCTCTGCTCCGTGACAAACGGAGGGCAGTATTTATAATACTGCGGATTTCCCTTGCACAGGGCGTAAATGACCGGAATGTCAGCATAATGCAGGCAGCGGGCGCGGTAGTGATCGGAAAATTTCGCTACGTCAATCATTCTGTGCTCGCCGTTCTTAGCAAAATCTTCCACGTCCATCACCCTGAATCCGTTCTCCATGAGCAGCGACGCGAACACGCCGGAGCCGTGGGTGAGGCTGCGTGAAAACGTACCGTCGTATATTTGATGCACACCGCATGACGGGCTTCTCGATTGCAGTATGGCAAGGTCGATGTTGTTTCGCTCTGCAATCGCAAGGCATTTTTCCGCGCCGTCGCGGAACTGACAGTCTTTGCTTTCACCGGCGATGTTGATAACCTCGCCGTTTACAATTTCACAAGGCAATCTCGGGACGGACAATCCGCCCGCCACTTCTGGACAGACAGGAAAGACTTCATGTTCTTTTACAAGTGCGGCAATTTTTGGATTAGCATTGTCACCGCCGTTGTATTTGCATTTCTGCCCCAGAAGGCATGCGCTGACCAGAATTTTCATTGCATCTCACCTGACAATCAACAGACCCCGTGGGTCATATATTTCCAGTGACCGCCCTTGCTCCTCACCAAAATCCATTCCCAGTCATCGTAGGTGCTGTTTGGTTCAAGCGAACCGTCGCCGCCGGTGAAATCGACTGTAAACGATGATTTCAAGACGATACCCTCGTCCGCGTTATAAAGGTCTGCCCATTCCTGAAACTCCCTTGCACATCCATCTCCGGCATAGTAGATTTCGGTCAATGTGCAGCCGCTCCATTCCAAAGCGAACTCTCTTTTGATAACGTCGATGGCTGAATCAATATCCTTCTGCGTGTATATATTCGATGCAACCACTTTCGTTTTGACGTTTCTGACATTTCCTCCGCAGGAAACAAAGCACAATGTCATAAGAAAACATATAATGATACAGACAGCCTTTTTCATAGTGATCAGCAACTCCTTAAACAGATAAAACTTTTTTAATAATCCAGAATCGCATGCTTTTCGGAAACCTGTCCAGCAGTATCAATAAAAAATTGCGGTTGATGGCATAGGCGAATTTCGGCCTTTTTGCGCTGAATATTTTATACAGCTTTTCGGCGATTTTTGCGGGAGGAATGCGGCGGGCCTCCACACCGTTCACAATTTGCTTGAAGCGCTCTGCGTTGCAGGTGTAGAGCTTTGTATCGCGGCAGAAATGATCGAGCTGTCGTGTGGATTCTCCGAGCATTCCGGTGTCCACGGCTCCGGCGCGAAGCACCGATACGCTGATTCCAAGAAGCTGAAGCTCCATGCGCAGCGAATAGGCGTATTTGTCAAGCGCGGTTTTGGTAATCCCGTAAAGACCTGTGAAGGGCAGCGGATCGCGCACGGCGAGTTCGCTTGTCAGCATGATGATTTTGGCATTTGCGCCCTTTTGCAGCAGCGGCAGGAAGGTGCGGTTGATCAGAAACGCGCCGCCCAGATTCACGCGGAAGGCGCGCTCGAATTCCGAAGGCGGCATTTCCACAAGCGAATCGAGCAGATAGATGCCGGCTAAATGTATGATGCCGCACAATTCCGAAGTCTCGGCAGATACGGCTTCCAACGCCGCCGCGATGCTGGATTCATCGGTCACGTCGGTCTGAATGGGAATGACATTGTCCCGCGCAGGGCAGGCGATCCTGTCGAGCGCGAATACGCGATATCCGCTTTTGGCAAACAAATCGACGGTGGCTCTTCCCATGCCCCCGCTCGCCCCCGTAATCAAAATGGTTTTCATATTTCTTTTCACCCGGGCAGCGCGCCCGTTCCTTTTTTCTTATCAATCATCTCTGTTATTGCTCTTATTATATACCCCATACAACAATAATTCAACCTTTTGTATATTTACAAAATAAAAAACCTCTCCTGCCGCGGCTTTAGTTGTGCCTGACAGAAGAGGTTGATTTGATTATATGATGCAAAGCAGCGTTCTCAAAAATACAAAAAATACGCGGGAAAAACTATCTCTTCTTATAAAGAACCAGCTGGGGATTGGCTCCTTCCGCTTCATAGGTGCAGACAAGTATAAAATCCATGTTGGCGAGAACGCCGAAGCAGCGATCTCCTCCGAATTCCGATTCCAGTTGGTTTCCCAGATAGGTGGTCCCATCGTCGAGGAATTTTACCGTCTGACCGCTTGGAAGTCTGTATTCCAGATTGACAAAACTGCCGACAAGCGCGTTGAGTTTTTCGACTTTGGGCATACCTTCGATGGAAAGCGCGTTGATTTCGTCGATGAGTTTTTTCTTAAATGCCTCAAATTCCCCGTTGTCGCTCAGTTCCTCGTACCGTTTCCAGTAATCGAGCTGCGGTAGCTTCTTTTTCATGTAGGAACGCGCCTGTTCTTCGGTGAAGTTTTCATTTACCATGTGCTTTACACATACCTCGATCAGCTCGTCCATATCGTTGTAGGTGTAGGTGCCGTCGGCATAGCACCATTTGCAGTATTGCTCGTTGAGCGTTCCGTCCTGATTTCTGCCGATGATTTCATCTTCCAGCGGCATGCCGCAGCACTGGCAGATCAGCTTCTGAGGCGAGCCGAGCAGCGTGTTGATGGAAACATTGAAAAGATTCGACAGGCGCTTGAGCGTTTCGGTGTTGGGAACCGTTTCCCCATTTTCCCACCTTGATACCGCCTGACGGGTCACAAAGACCTTTTCCGCCAGCTCGTCCTGCGAAAGTCCCTTCTTGGTTCTGAGTTCGTAAATCACGTCTTTTGTGTTCATACAAAACACCTCCTGCTTCTATTTTAATGCGAAGGTATTATGATTGCAAGCAACTTGCTGTTGCCTGCATCAATTATACAGCTTCGGATAAGCCTTTTTGTCGAGCTTTTGCAGGATAACGGCAGTAGCGGCGGATGCAGCCGTCACAATCAGAATCAGCGACCACGCCCAGTGAGAGCCGGCGCGGTCATAAAGCTGTCCCACGCCCAGATCCATGACGGAGGACACCGTGAAATAGGCTACGCTCATCAGTCCGTTGATCCGCCCGCGATGGCTCGCCGGAATGCGGGTGGAAACGTACGGTCCCGAAGAAAGCACATCGAAGATTTCTCCCCATGTGAAAATCAGCATGGCAAGGTAATAGCCGGGAATAAAGCCGAGCAGCAGGATGAAGATCATATATCCCGCAAAGACAAGCAGCCTGCCGGTCAGCATTTTGCCGGTATCGCGCATTTTGACAAAGAATTTGGTGATGAGGGGGGTGAAGAGTACGACGGTGATGCAGTTGAGACTGGACACCGTTCCGAAAAGCACCGCGCCGGCGTCGCCGTGAATAGCTGCCATATCGAGCGGCATGATGAAGGTGTACTGTCCGTAGGCTGCGGAATAAAGAGTGCCGCAGAGCAGGTAGAGCAAAAGCATCGCATTCTCTTTGAACACAGTGAAGACGCTCGCGCCGTCTTTTTTCTCCTGATACGCCGCTTCCTCGCTGTTATCCTCTACGGGTGTAATGTCCTTGATGAGTACGGCAATCAGAATTGTCGAGAGGGCAATGGATATGCCGCTGATGAGGAAGCTCAGCCACAGATAATTTTTGAAGAGCAGTCCCGCGATGGTGGGCGAGAGGACAAGACCGAGATTGCCGCCGAGATAATCGAGCGAATAGGCGCGTTCTCTGTCCTTGGTCGTGGAAAGGTCGGAAAAGAGCGCTTCATACGCGGGATTTTCCATGCTCTGAAAGATACCCGCAAGGATAAAGAGCAGCACCGTGCCGATTCCCAGCGGCAGCGCCGCGCTGATGAAAAAGCAGAGAATGCTTACGCTGTCGCAGCATACGATAATCCACTTCCTGTTGAAGCGGTCGGCGATCTTGCCGCCGATGATATTGGCCGGCAGCATGACAATGCTCGAACCGACAAAGTAATAGGAGATTTCCGCCGCCGACAGTCCGAGCTTCTGACTGAGAATCATGGTGAGAACCGGCCAGATCATGCTGCCTAAGCTCGTCACCATTTTGCCGAAGAAGAGAATGTAGATTTCCCTTCGCAGTCCGCGGTATTGATTGAAGAGTTTCATTACAAATCCTTTCTGATGGATCAATTCCATCCTGCCTGATTCCTCGCTGTGTCATTGGTTTCCTGAAAAAGACAAAAGAAAGACGCGCAGCCAACCGCGGTTGTCAGAAGGGCACAAAAAACCGCGACAATAAGCCACGGTTCAATCGTCTGAAAATTTTCCTGTCAGGATCAAAATGCACAAACCGAGGACATCATACTATATTCAATTGCTTTATTCGTTTTTTGATTGAGCATAGATGACTTCGATCCCGTTTTCTCTGGCAGTTTCAATGATTTTTACGGTGTTTTCTATAAGACCGTGAAAATTATAAAGCTCGTCGTCCATAAGTGCTTTTTGCATGTCAATTACGATTAATTTCATTTCTTTGATAACCTCCTTGTCAGTCAAAATAAAAAATAATATCCGCTTTGCCCTCCTGGCTGGTGCCGTTATATACCTCCGTGTCAAAGCCGCCGATACGGAAACCGCTTTTGATGTAGAATTGACAGGCGGCGAGGTTGTTGTCCTGCCCTATGGTATAGATGCCTCTGTAGCCGTTTTCGCGGGTGACCGTTTTTGCCGCTTCGATCAGAAGGTTTCCCACGCCCTGCCTGCGATAGGCTTTGTTTACCTTGAGATCGTAGAGATACATATATTTCAAAAATCCCCGCTGCATAATGGCAAGACCCACGCATATATCTCCGTCATAAGCGCCGAGAAAAACGCTGTCGGCTTTCATTTCTTCATAGCTGTAATTCTCGTCGGGAAAACACATTTCGGATATTTCGTCAAACTTTTCCACCGTATAACTCCAGCATCCGTCGACCAAGCGCGGGACCATCCGTCCGAATAAGGAAAACGGCTCGTTGGGAATATTGATGTCCTGCTTGTTGGTTTCGTCGATTCGTTTTATTTCGATCATGTTGTTCCTCCTGATTTGTCGTGCTTGCTTAATTTATATCCATCCAGATTCCTGTATCATGAATCGAAGCGTCTTCCACATTTTTATAGAAACTTTTGGCTTCGTCGTTATTTGCCATTAATGCGATCAATATACCAATGCCTTGTGCTTTACATTCATTCCTCAACTCACGGAGTAATGTCTGCGCAACCTCATGGTGCCTTTCACTTTTCAGCACACAAATCCAATCAAGATAGGCGCTGTAACATGATGCATCGCTTCGGCTGCTGATAATAGAAGCGTCGATTCTGCCGATTACATGACCGTCCTTCACCGCAAGAAAGGATATTGCGGTATTGAATCGCAGATCATCGAAGCTTTTTTCCAATTGTTTCGCGTATGCTTCATCGGGTTCCCAGTAATAGGTATCAGGTTCCTGTCTGCGCAGTTCTGATTCAAATGCTATGACTTTTGGAATATCCTCTTTTTCAAATTTTTTTATTTCAAACATCTTTTGTTTTGAATTCCTTTCTCCATTTCCAGAATTTGTCAATGCAATCATACCATGCCTGACTGATAATGTCAATAGCAGCGGAACTCAACTCAAAATAGAATATATTCTATTTTCCCGTTATTTACGAATGACCTTTTCTGTATTATAATGAGCTTGCAAGGCAAACAACCAATCACTAAATCAAGGAGCGATAGATATGGACACATTGAAAATCGGACAGTATATACAGCACTTGCGCAAAGCTGCGGGCATGACGCAGAAAGAGCTTGCGGAGAAACTGAATGTTTCTTTTCAGGCGGTATCAAAATGGGAAAACGGCGATTCGCTGCCCGACACGGGCATTCTGCTTGATTTGTGCGATACGCTGAACACGACGGCGGACAAGCTGCTCAACGGAGGAAAGCTCACGGGATTTGACCGCAAGCTTATGCGACTGGAGGATGTAATTACGGGCTTTCAGTATATGGAAAGCATCGGAAGGCTTTTCGGAGAGGACTGCACCTTCTTTACGGGAATGATCGAGGGAATCAATGAAAAAATGGATATGGATCTGCTGACCTATCTGAAAGACCCTATGACCCGTGAAGTGCTGTACGCGGAAGTGCTGATTCAGGGAATCCTTTCCGGGCGAACTGTGGATATGGACGAAATTGAGGCGAATTTTCAGAATAAAAAAATGGTCGAAACCATTCGTCGCTACATCGCCAAAACCAACGACGCACCGGACACAACGGCATAAATATAAAAAACCTCTTTTGCCCTCGGCTTTAACCGTAGTAGACAAAAGAGGTTTTCTCTGATGGCTGCGGAACTAGGATTCGAACCCAGACAAACAGAGTCAGAGTCTGTCGTGCTACCCTTACACAATTCCGCAATATTTTTGTATTTTCTGTCGCTCACAGGCGACTTTCTATATTATATTCAATTTTCCTGATTTGTCAATAGGTTTTTGAGATTTTTTTTGAGGAAAGTAAAAATTATAAAAAACATCAAAATATCATTTAAAAAACTGAAAATATATATAAATTTAACAATATCAATGTTGAACGCACGTATAAAAGCCTGTATAATACATAGTAATCCAATAAATATAAAAAAATCGGAGGAAATAAAAATGTTTGACATATTTGACAAGGGCGTTGAAGAAGCCAAGCGGGAGGTTTATTCCACGCAGGATGAGCTGGAAGCCCGTCTTGCCGAGCTTCAGCGCGAAATGAAGGCTGCCGGCATTCCCACCGTCGTGGTGTTCGAGGGCTGGAGTGCTTCGGGCAAGGGCACAATGATCGGCAAGTTGATTCGTTCGCTCGATCCCAGAGGTTTCAAGGTCTACTCCATGACCAAGCCTACCGACGAGGACAGACGCTATCCGCCAATACGCCGCTACTGGCTTAATTTGCCGTCCAACGGCAATATTTCCGTGTTCGACCGCAGCTGGTACCGCTGCATCGACTTCAAGGAGGGCAAGAAGCTCAAGGAGGAGGACGAAGATAAACTTTACAGAATCCTCGATTTTGAATCACAGCTCACCTCCGAGGGGTATCTTGTCATTAAATTGTTCCTGCATATATCCAGCGACGAGCAGAAGAAGCGCTTCAACAAGCTCAAATCCGTCAAGTCAACGGCGTGGAGAGTCAAGAAATCCGACGTAAAGCAGAATGAGAATTACGTCAAGGTATACCGGATGCTCTGTGAGCTTTTTGACCGCACCAATACCCCTTCCGCGCCGTGGCACATTATCAATACATCCGACAGAGATACCGCTGCCGCAACTATGTATTCCATCGTGATCGAAGCGATGGAACGCGCTCTGGAGCAAAAGAGCAGAGGTCTTGCGGTGAATCCCCAAGGCAGCGATATTAAATCTCCCACACGTCCGCTGGTTTCCGTAGCCCTAAGCGACGTTGACCTCTCGCTCAAGGTTTCCGACAGCGACTACAAAAAGCGCCTTAAAGCGCTGCAGGACAGACTCTTTGTGCTGCAAAACGAGCTTTACCGCCGCAAGATTCCGCTGATCATCGCCTACGAGGGCTGGGACGCGGCAGGCAAGGGCGGCAATATCCGCCGCATCACACAGGCGCTTGACCCAAGAGGGTATGAGGTGATTCCGATCAGCTCTCCCACGCCCGATGAAAAGCAGCGCCATTTCCTGTGGCGCTTCTGGCGCAGACTGCCCAAGGACGGACACACCGCGATATTCGACCGCACATGGTACGGCAGAGTGCTTGTGGAGCGCATAGAGGGCTTCTGCACCGAGGCGGAATGGAAGCAGGCTTACGACGAAATCAATCGCTTTGAGTACAGCCTGACGAACTTCGGCGCGATCGTGGTGAAATTCTGGCTCCACATTGACAGCGACGAGCAGTTGGTGCGTTTTACCGCCCGTCAGAATACTCCCTCGAAGCAGTGGAAGATCACCGACGAGGACTGGCGCAACCGTGCCAAGTGGAGCGAATACGAGGTGGCTGTCAACGAGATGATCGAAAAGACCAACACCCCAAACGCGCCATGGATTATCGTGGAATCCAACGACAAGAAATATGCCCGTCTGCGCACGCTGGAAGAGGTTGTTGCGCTCATAGAAAAACGCCTTGCCGTCAAGGAATGACAATTCCGTTATAGCGCTGAAATGCGCTTGTTTGAAGAAATGTAACAATTAAACACTTGTAAATCACCGCCGTGTTTGCTATACTGAATTAATCAGATAAAAAATCAAGCAGGGCGGTGATTTTTTGGCGCGTCTGGCAAACCGAAAGAAGTACAAGAAAAAAAGAGAGACATTCATGCAGTTTTACAACAGGACATGTGACCGGGTTTTCGGCTATGTCTTTGAGCGCTGCCTGAATCATGCCGATACGATGATCGTCTGCCGAGAGGCGTTTATTGACATGTACTTTGACATATCCAGCCTGCGCTCGGCTCCCAGTGTGGATTATTGGCAGCGCAAGCAGGTGGACAAGACGCTGCGCTATCTGGTGCGCAAGGACAGACTCTCCATGATACACGAAAAGACGCTTGCCGATGTTCCCGACAGCATTACGGTCGATGAGAAGGAGGAACTCTGGCGGCGCATAAACCGCACCATCGACATTGACCCGTGGAGACTGGTGCCTGTTCCGGGCAAATCTTCCATATTCACCGTGATTGCCGATCAGGCGGCTTCCGACATGAGCTACATGAGTATGCTCGATATAGCAAAGGCGGCCGGCGTCGTGCTGCTGATCGTTGCGCTGATAGGCGGCGCGGGCTTCGGAGCCTATTATTTTCTGTTTCGCGGCTCGTCAGGCGGCGTGGAGGCTATGGAGGAGATATTCCTTGATGAACGCAGCTATGACGAATACAACGAAGAATCGCGAGTGCGTGTGACCGATGAGGAAATCAACGCGCTTATCAAGGAAGCCTTCGACGGTCTCGAGGACGAGGGAGGACTCAGCAGCCATTCGGCAGTCACGCATAATTCCTCCAAGGAGCCGGTCTATACCAAGGACAATGCGATTAACGACCAGTTGACCACCATTCTCGACGAAATACTCAAGGACGAAATGAGCGACAATGAGCGGCTGTGGGCGATCTATTACTACGTCGGCACGCACATGCGCTATGAGAATGTATCCGACAAGAGCGAAGAACAGGTTACTCTGCTGAAATATTATTTCAAGAATCAGACGGGCGACAGCCGGCATTATTCCATGCTATTCAAATCGCTCTGCAATGCCGCCGGCTACGACTGCGAGGTAATCAAGGGACGATTCGTGCTGAATGCCGACACCGAATTCCGGCGCGATATTCTGCACTACTGGAACAGAATGAGGCTCAACGGCATGTATTATTACTACGACTGCGAAGCCGACACCGACGAATTCGGCACGCAGGTGCGCGAATACTACTTTATGGCAACCGATGGCAACATCAAATGGTCGGTCTGGAACCGCGACCACCAATGAGCGCTCGCTCACATTCGTTCGCTCGCTAAGATAATAGAGAATAACGAATAGATAATAGATAATAACGGAGGAAGGGCTTTGCCCTTGGAATGAAGAAAAGGATTTGATGCAACAATGAGTGAAAGTACGAAAACCGCGCCTCCCGAAAAAACGCAGGAGGAGGCAATGCAGCTTGTTCATGAATTGCAGCAGGTGACGCTTGCCATGCTCAAGGACATCGACAAGGTCTGCACTGAATACAATATTCCGTATTATCTGGGCGAAGGCACCATGCTCGGAGCGGTGCGTCACAAGGGCTTTATACCGTGGGACGACGACATCGACCTGCTGATGATGCGGGACGATTACGAGCGGTTTTTGAAAATCGCTCCCGAGGCGATGGGAGAAAGGTACGAAATTCAGCACTACACCACCATGAAAAACTGCTGGACGCCGCTGCTCAAGGTGCGCCTGATCACCGACAGCCCGAAATTCCGTCAGTCGCACATCGCCCACGTGACCGAGAACAACGGTCCGATGATCGACATATTCCCGCTGGACAATGTGCCGAAGCTCTCCTCCATCGGTCAGACGTGGCAGGGAACTAAAATACGCATACTCCGCGGCACGCTTTCTCAGAAAATGGGAACAGCCGAAGCGAATTCCTTCGCTGCGAAGGTGCTGCGCATTGCCTCGCACTTTGTGACAAGGGATTTTTTGTATAAATGCATCAACAGGAATTATGTCAAATACAACAGTCCCGACAACCCCTACATTGTCTGCCTTGCCAGCTACTACAAGGTACAGAAGGAGACCTTCCCCAAGGAAGCCTTCGGGGAGCCTGTGCGCGTGCCGTTTGAGGACGGAATGTTCCCCGTGCCGCAGGACACCGATCTGATACTCACCACCATTTACGGCGATTACATGACACCGCCGCCGCCGGAGAAACGCGTCATCAAGCACCATTTCTGATGCGCTTGCTAAGAGAATAGATAACAGAGAATAACGAATAAATAAATTTCGGAGCGCCTGCGGCGCAGGAATACAGATTTTTTATAACCAATCTGCCGGGAGTGATTGACCCTTGGGAATTAAAAATATAATCAAAAAGCTGCCTACAATGGCGCTTGCGGCAAAATACGCAAGGTATTACAAAAAAAACGAAGTCGATGAAAACATGATATTCTATTCCTCCCATCAGGGGGCGGGAATGCTTTGCGGTCCCTATGCGATATTCCGAAAGCTGATGGAATCGAGGGAATTTGACAGTTATACTCATGTCTGGCAGATCAACGATCCAGCCGAGCAAAAGCAGCTTAAAAAGGAATACTGCGACTGGACCAATGTTAAATTTATCGTCAAGAACAGCAGGGGATATTTCAACGCTCTGACGAGGGCGAAGTATATCATCGTCAACAATACGCTGCCCTTTTACTTTACCAAAAAGCCGGAGCAGATTTATGTCAACACATGGCACGGCATTCCGCTCAAAACGCTGGGTTACGATGTGCCGGACGGCAAATTTACCACCCGCAACATGACGCGCAATTTCCTGCTCACCGACTATCTGATTTCACCCTGTCGGTTCATGACGAAGATATATCTTGAAAGCTACAAGATAGGCGGCATTTATACCGGAAGGCTGCTTGAAAACGGCTATCCCAGAAATGATTTGCTTTTCTCAACCAAGCGGGACGACATTATCGAAAAGCTCATTAACCGCTGCATTGCCATCGACGACAAAAAGAAGATCATTCTCTACGCGCCCACATGGAAGGGGGCTTCATTCAAGCGTGCAGACAAGGATATTGCCCGATATGACGAATTTTGCGATTATTTGTTTGAGCATATAGACACTGAAAAATATCAGATATTGATAAAGCCTCACCCGATGGTCTATAAGCTGCTGTCGGACAAGGAGAAAAGAAGCGGCAGATACATTCCTCAGTCGATAGATACCGATGAGCTTTTATCCGTTACCGATGTGCTTGTGTCGGATTATTCGAGTATATTCTTTGACTTTTTGCTCACCGACCGCCCTGTCATTTTTTACATACCCGATATCGACAGCTACAGAGAATACCGCGGCGTCTATTTCGGACTGCATGAGCTGCCGGGACCTTACTCGGGCGACATGGGAGATATAGCCGGATGGATCAACCGCGCCGAAACGCTTCGCAGCGAATACGGCAGCGCTTATGACAAGATGAAAACATGGTCGTGCGAATTTGACGACGGCAAGGTGACCCAAAAGGTGAACGACGTCCTTCTGCACGGCAGGCAGGACGCCTGCCGCGTTGTGCAGCCGGATAATTGCTCAAAGAAGAAAATGCTTGTGGCAGGCGGCAGTTTTGCACCGGGCGAACACACCGAGAAGGTACTTAAATGGCTGGACGGCATTGATTATGAGACGACCGACGTCACGCTGCTGATTGATGACAACGGCAAGTGTACCGACGAGATCATGCATGTCAATGACAATGTACGCGTGCTCTGTCGGAACGGACTGATTCCCCGCGGCATATTCTCCGCACTGAGCGCAGAATTGATTAATCCCGACAAGGCAAGCACCGCAAGACTGCTGAAAATATTTCATTCAGCCGCCATCAGGAACAATTACAGGCGCATTTTAGGCGAGAGCAAATTTGACGTTGCGGCGAATTTTGCGGGCGAATGCTTCGAGCAGGCGCTGACGGCGTATCACGGCGGTCAGAGCGAAGTTATATCCGAAAAGAACTTTGACGGCTGGGCAGCGGCATTTGAGAACGCCCACGGCGATTGGAAATGCAGCAAGACGGTGCTGTGATATTCGTGATTTAGGGGTGTAATATTTGGATAATACAATAAAAGTATCGGTCATTGTGCCGGTCTATAATACGGCGGAATTCCTTCCGAAATGCCTTGATTCTCTTGCCGCTCAGACCATCGACTCATTGGAGGTGGTCATGGTCAACGACGGGTCAAAGGACGATTCTCTCGCAATCATGCGGGAGTATGAAAATAAATATCCCGGCATATTCCGCGGCTTTGACAAGCCGAACAGCGGCGTCGCCGATACCCGCAACCTCGGTGTGAGCAAGGCAAGGGGAGAATTCATCGGCTTTGTGGACAGCGACGACTGCGTGGAGCCGGCATTCTTTGAAAAGCTCTATAACGGCGCTGTGAAATACGGCGCGGATATCTCTGCCGGCAATGTCATTGAAATCATCGGCAGGGAGGACAATTCGCAGGACGTCCATGTGCAGGACAGAATAAAGCAGGAATGCTGCATTTCCCTCAGTGAGACCCCTGAAAGGGTCAATCTCTGCCGTCCGTACCTCTGCAATAAGGTATTCAGGCGCACGATATTCAATGAGGACAATCTCTTTCCCCACGGCATGTGCTACGAGGATGTGTCGCTCATTTACGGTATTCTTTTCACCGCCGACAGAATCGCCCTCTTGCCGGATGTTCATTACACCTACCTCCGGCTGCGCAGCAACTCGATAAGCAATTCCGCCGACGAGAAGGCGTTTGACGTGTTCAAGGCGTGCGATATCATCGAGGAAAGAGCGCACCGCCTCAACGATTATTCCAAAATCGGAGAGGTGATTCAATGGGTGATCATATCGCATATTTTCATTCGCGTAAAGCGTGCTTATGACGACCCGAACAAGCCATTCAAGCTGAAATTCATCGACCGCGCATATGAGTACCTCGATGAAAAATTTCCGGGCTGGAAGCGCAACAAATACTACTTTGCCAATAAGAAAAATCTTGTTTTCCGCAGCAAGGCGCTTGTCAAGCTGGCATTTGTGTATTGCAATTTCCTCCCCGTCAAAATGTAATTTGCATATTACCTATTGATTTTTGCGCGTTTTGATGTATAATTAATTTGTTAAACATATTTCTAAGCAAAGGTGATAGTAAAAATGCTGGACATTAAGTTCCTCAGAGAAAATCCCGATGTGGTAAAAGAAAACATCAAGAAGAAGTTTCAGGACAAAAAGCTCCCGCTGGTTGACGAGGTAATTGCACTTGACAAGCAGCTCCGCACCATCATGCAGGAAGCCGACGGTCTTCGCGCCAATCGCAACAAGGTCTCCAAGGGCATAGGCGCACTCATGGCGCAGGGCAAGAAGGCAGAAGCCGAGGCAGAGAAGGCAAAGGTCACGCAGTTCTCCGAGCGCCTTGCAGAATGCGAGAGACTCGAAACCGAGCTGAAAGACAAGGTTCGCACCATCATGCTTACCATTCCGAATATCATTGATCCATCCGTTCCGATCGGTGAGGACGACAGCAAGAACGTGGAAGTCGAACGCTTCGGCGAGCCTGTTGTGCCGGACTTTGAAATTCCCTACCACACCGATATCATGAAGACATTCGACGGCATTGACCTCGACGCGGCAGGTTCCGTGGCAGGCAACGGCTTCTATTACCTCATGGGCGATATAGCAAGACTGCACTCCTCTATTCTGTCGTATGCAAGAGATTTTATGATTGACCGCGGCTTTACCTATGTTATTCCGCCCTACATGATCCGCCGCAATGTGGTGGACGGCGTGATGAGCTTTGCCGAAATGGACGCCATGATGTACAAGATCGAGGGCGAAGATCTCTACCTCATCGGCACCAGCGAACACTCCATGATAGGCAAATTCATCAATACCATCACCAAGGAGAGCGAGCTGCCCAAGCTGCTCACCAGCTATTCCCCCTGCTTCCGCAAGGAAAAGGGCGCGCACGGTATCGAGGAACGCGGCGTTTACAGAATCCACCAGTTTGAAAAGCAGGAAATGATCGTGGTTTGCAAGCCGGAGGACAGCCCCAAGTATTACGACGTTCTCTGGAAGAATACAGTAGACTTCTTCCGTTCGCTGGATATTCCTGTACGCACGCTGGAATGCTGCTCCGGCGATCTGGCTGATCTGAAGGTCAAGTCGGTGGACGTGGAAGCATGGTCACCCCGTCAGAAGAAATACTTCGAGGTCGGTTCCTGCTCGAATTTAGGCGACGCACAGGCACGCCGTCTGGGAATCCGCGTGGTCGGTGAGGACGGCAAGAAGTACCTTGCCCACACCCTCAACAACACCGTTGTCGCGCCTCCGAGAATGCTCATTGCCTTCCTCGAGAACAACCTGCAGGCTGACGGCACCGTGAGAATCCCCGAAAAGCTGCGCATGTACATGGGCGGCAAGGAAGTGCTTGTTCCCAAGAAGTAAGTGAAATACAAATCCCTTCCGCAATGTCTGTATTTGCATCGCGGAAGGGATTGTTTGTTTTAGTTTTAAAACTGATATTATTCTAAGAGATCGACAGTGCAACTGTTTTTAAAATTCCCCATCATATTGACCAAACAAACTGTATTTGCTGTATTTATCATAATCTTTACATTTGTAGTGATATTTTGTGACATAATTTTCGCAACCAGGAGCTTTTGAAGGATCGTCGAACGTAGAAATATAAGACTTAATCTCATAAATTTTATAAGTGTCAGGTTTGATTTTTTTTATCCTATTCATAATATATATTTTATAATCATCATCACCAACAGCAGAAAAATAATCGTCTTTATATTTCTCATATTTTTTCGCATTTTTTTCATCGCCAAACATATCAAAATTAAAGTATCCAAATTCTGCATAATAGGTTGTTTTCAGCTTTTTTTGATTCCAAGGATATTTTGTTGTATCGTCATTGAATATTTTTTCGTCATTTTCATCATAAATATATGGCGTGGGAATACGTTCGCCGTTTTCATTATAATATCCACGATCTCCGCCATTCACTACATCAAAATAATATCCCATTTCGTCTGAAAATCTGCATGAAAATACAACGTTACCGTTCTTTAATCCGACTAATTGTATAAATGACTCAAAATCAGGCATATAATCAATGGTTTCATCATGAGATATTGTGGCGTCTAAATAAATGTTTGCTAACCCAGGAATATTAGGGTTTTCGTTATTTTGTATATATAAATCAGATAACTCAAGTTCAAGACACCCTACTTTAACTGAGCTATTCACATTGCCGAGATCAACGTGATCCGCAGTGTAATTTTTATCAGGATGTATTTCAATTGTGTCCAATTCATAAGAATAAGAACCCACGTATTCTGCAATATACTCCCAAATCTTCTCCGCAGCGCTTGCAACATAGCCGCGCATGGGCGTGACAACAATAATAAGCGTAATAATCGCCGCAATCGCAGCCGCACGGACTAAAGTGTTTCTGTGGGCGTTTTTCTTTTGTTCTGCCTTTTCTTTGTTTTCCTGCTCTCTCTGCGCCATGGCTTCCAGCGTGCGGGCTTTCAGTTCGTCCGAAGCTGTGTCGGCGCGTGTGACGAACGGCTTCTTCTGCCGCGGTGCTGTTTTCAGTGTAAATTTTTCTGTCATTACTTGCCCTCTCCTTTCGTTACCAGATCCACAAATTGCTGTTTTCCCCTTGCGATCAGACCTTTGACGGCAGCTTCGGTTTTCCCCATGATTTTCCCTATCTCTTTGACGGTGTAGCCGCAGTCGTATTGCAGCATCAGCACCGCCTTGTAATCCGGCTTCATCTGACGCATGACCGAGTCGAAATCCACCTTGCTGTCCATTACGCTTTCAAACCGTTCGTCCAGCAGCTTCTCGCCCGTGAGCGTCCGCGCCGAATGTTCCCATTCGATCGCTTCGTCCTCCATGTCGCTGCGTTTGGCGAATTCAAAGCGGCGGTACATGCTGCGCACCACATTCAGCGTCACCTTGATGAACCATGCGTTCGCGTGATCCTCGTCACGGAATCTCGGCTGTTTGTCTATGTAGCGGATAAATACCTCCTGATACACGTCCTCCGCGTCAGAGGCATTGCTTACCTTTGCTTCCGCCAGCGTCTTGACCAGCTCGGAATATGTGTTTACTGCTTCCTCGTTTGTCATTGCCTTCTTAAAACCTCCTTTTACATAATGATGAATCGTTCATCACTATATAAACGCATGGCAATCTCGAATCGGACCGTTTTTTGAGACAATTTTTTTGTTTTTTATATTTTGTATATATAAATATCCAACCATCATCTGCCAAACAATAATTCCATATACCGGTTGATGGCAATGGCAGTGGAGACGGACACATTGAGAGAGGATATATTTTTGCCGTACATCTCTATGTAACAGGCTCCTTCAACCGTATCAAGCAGATCCTGAGGTACGCCGTGTCTTTCGTTTCCTATAACCAGACAGGTTTTTGGCGGGAAAACAAAGCTCCGCAGAGGAAGAGAGGCGTCGGTTATCTCCAAAGCAATGACCGTATATCCCTCCGTGCGGATATCGTTGATGAATTGCGTATCGTCGGTGAATTCTATCGGAGTGGAGGCTCCTCGGGATATTTTCAGATATTTATTTTGATTACCGGATATATTACCGTAGTAAATTATTTTTTTCACCGCAAAAACGTCAGCCGTCCGCAGTATCAATCCCAAGTTTTCGCTGCTGACTCCGCACAGGCATATCATTAATTCGCTGTCACAGCTTTTAATTGTCTTCATCGTTTCATAATGATCGAGTTGTTTCATGATAATCACCAGTCATTATATAATTAATTCTATAACAAGTAATATCACATCCTTAGCATTATGTCAAGATGTCATAAGTTGTGATATATTTTTACAGTTTTTGTTTACAAACAATTCAATTATGGGCGCAGGGGAATGTGTTATAATTAATGTGAAAGAATGATATGTTAATTCATCAAAATCGAAAGGGGATATCTTTAAAATGATTTTTCACACATTCGGAGATGTTTCAAAACCCAAAATGCTGTTAATTCATGGCGTGCTCTGCCCGTGGCAGATGTGGGACGATGTCGTGCAGCATTATCTGGAAAAGTATTACATCATCGTGCCGGAACTGGACGGTCACACACAGAATATTTCCACACAGTTCAAGTCAGTGGAGGACGAAGCGGCGGGAATAGAAAAATATCTCTCGCTCTGCGGTATCTCCGAGCTTGACACGGTGTGCGGTCTTTCGATGGGCGGCAGAATCGCCGCAATGCTCTGGAAGAACGGCAATGTCAAAATCAAAAATCTGGTGCTGGACGGCGCTCCGCTTGTGCCTGCCGGCGGATTTGTCAGCAGGGTCGTCGTCAATTTCTATATCGACATCGTACAGAAATGCAAGCAGTGCGATCCAAAGACCATCGAAAACAGCAAAAAAAATTTCCTTCCGGAAAGGTACACCGAGCCGTTTTTACGGCTGATTGACAAAATGGAAGGAGACAGTATTAACAATGTGTGCCATTCGGTGCTCGGCGGCGATTTCCCGACAAATCTTTCCACCGAGGGAATGAGAATACTCTATATGTACGGCACCAAGTCCAACGAGATGCTCTCCAAAAAATCCGCCAAGCTCATTCGCAAACATTACCGCATCGTTAAGCTCGTCAAGTGCAAGGGCATGATGCACGCCGAGCTGCTCTGTTTTCACACGCCCGAGTGGCTGAAAATAGCAGATGAATTCATCGGCTGATATTTTAGATTGACAAATCTTCTGTTCTGATAGTATAAAAATCGGATTTCCGTATGATCGACCATATGCTATTGCAAAAAATATATATTGATAGTATAATTGAATTGTAGTTTATTTTCGGGGGAAATGTGAGATTATGCTAAGCAAGAGAAGCAAGAGAAACAAGAGAATTTGCGTCACGGTTGCATCAAATAAGCCGATTGATGAAAACAGGAATATCCGGCACACGGCGAAACAGCGCGTTTTTACTGTGCGTCTTGTGCTAGCAGCCGTATGGTTCGCAGTTAATATGACAGGCTGTTCCATCGACCCGGAGAATCAACCGGTAGCAAGGACAGAAATCCTGTCAGATATTCAATTTGTCTGTGACAAGGCAATTGAATCGTCTAAAGAACAGATAAAATCACGCGAGCCTGTTTATGTGATTGATCTGGACAGCTATGTTGCTCCCAGACCCGATTTTTCTAAGTATGACGATGCTTTTGATAATTATGTTGATCCCACTATAGAGGTTCATTACTACTCAGAAAACATGTATAATTCCATATTTCATTTTATGGATGTCAAAATAAAGCATCCGTCACAGCTTAGGCTGGCTCTGGCTGGCAATTCATACGGCGCAACGCGTGATTATCCCTCGTCTATTTCAAAAACTGTCAATGCCGTAGCCGCGGTAAGCGGAAGCTTTTATAATGCGCGTCCGTACGGCGTAGTGATTTATAACAGAAATCTATTGAAAAAAGTTCCCAAAAATCTCGACGTGCTGTTGATTGATTCGGAGGGCGAATTGCATATTGTAAATGACCGGGAAATCGAATCCAGCGGTGTGCTTGAAAATTACGATATTATCCATGCGATCTCATTCGGTCCGGAGCTTGTCAAAGACGGCGAGGAGCTTACTGTTACCAAGCCGGACTGGCAGCCGAACCGCAACGATTCACGCACGGCTATTTGCACCTTTGAAGACAAGCTCCATTATCTGATATGCATTGTGGAGGCAGGCAAACCCACAAGCAAGGGGATATATATGCAGACCTTTGCGCATGAGCTTGCCGCGAAAGGCGTTAAATCGGCGTATAATCTCGACGGCGGTCAGACCGGTACAATGGTCATTGGCAATCGGTTGAAGAATCGCGTAAGCTGGGGTCCGCAAAAAAAGCAGGGTGAGATTCTGTATTTTGCCACGGGCATAGATACAGAATCATAGACAGGATTATCCAATGAAAACTGACCGTTTGAACTGCATTGCTTAAAAAACAATATTTAAAAATCCCTCGGTTCGCTCAGCCATTCATCAAAGCTGACGCCGAGGAATTCTTTTACCTCCGCGCGATAATCCCCACTGAACCGGGTGACTCTGCCGACGTTTTTTACAAACGGGTCAAGATAGCGGCGTTTTGCGTTTACCTTGACGCAGAATGTATCCGTTGCCGGTTGGGAAGTACGACGGACAGCCTTTATTTTGGTGTAGGTATACCACATGTTGTCATTGATGCGATTTTTTTGGAGCTTTCGGATTACCCTTTCCTCTGTGGTGTAAAGATCGTCAATCGTCAGAGCTTTGCTTCCGATGGCTGTTTTCAGCACTTCTGCGAGGTACTGCATCGTGAATCTGTCCGAATCGGATATATAGACATAGGAACATTTCATCGAGCGCAGGGCAAATTCCTCCGCAATAGTTCGATCTGAAAAAATAATTTCCGGCTGTCCCTGTTCATTCGTGCCTGCGGAAAGCGCACGGTAGAACCGCGTAATATCCTCAATGCCGCACACGCCGTACTGAATGAAATTGCCGAAGGTGTATTCCAGACGGTCGGCGGAAAGCTGCGGTGAGGCATTGTCCGCGATAGGGTAGAGGTGATAGTCGCTTACATCGGCGGTGGTCAGGGCAAGTCCGGAAAGGATCGCCTGAATTTCTGGCGAATTGTCTATCATCTCAGCAGTTCGGCTCTCTGTGGATTCCTGCGTGAGATGGTCGCCGTTTAAAAAATCCACCACATGCGCAAAGGCAGGCGTGCTGATGTCGTGGAAGAGTCCGGCAATTGCCTGCTTAACGTCCTCGGTAAAATGCCAGACTATCAGTGCAACGCCCACGCTGTGCTCGAACCTGGTGTATCTGCGGCACATATCGTCCCTATGAAGGGCAACGTATTCGCAGCCGCAGTTCATGCCGATTTTTTTTAAGCGCTGCATGGGCGGCGTTTCACTCAGCTGCCTAATGAAATCGGGCATTTCGTTGCTGTACAGTTGCCAAAGCTCATCGTAGGTGAAATTACTTCGGGTCATCTTCGCCGTTGACCTCCATCATTTTCTTGTATTTCTCTTCGCGCTTCTCCGTTTTCTGCTGCTGTTGCATATACCTGCTTGCTTTGAATTCATACATAATGTAGTCCATTGCAAAGTAAACCGCGAAAAATCCCATAAACTGTATAAGCATTGCGCCGGCAGTATCCAGCCATTGCGTCAGCCCGAATCCTGCAAGGCTGCCGCTGCGGTAAGCCTGCCAGATGTCCCATCCGGTGATGAAGAGGGCGACAACGACGGCGTATTGCAGACTGTCGAGGATGTATGCCCTTATCCTGCCGATCAGCGCTTTTTTTGTGCCTTCGGGACTTACGGCAAGTCCGGCAATGCTCGTGGGAAAATACACCTTTCTGCGGGAACGCAGCAGGAAATAAGCGACAACAGGCGTGACAAATATTACTGTTAGATCTAAAATATATTGTCCCGGACTACTGCCGTTGAATAATTTGACCATTCCTACAATAAAGATGACGATATACACCACAACAAGCATTTTTATCATGGCAGAAATAATAGTACTCTTCTGTTTCTGATCCATTTGTATGATCTCCCCGAGATTATTTTTCTATAATTTTAATACATATTCATCAAATTGTCAACAATTCATCTTGAACAGCTTGATACAGTCAAATGCAAAAGTAAAAACCGCGCACACTATCTTTCTTCGATAATATGCGCGGTTTGAATATATTTAACGATAATTATCTGAATTGCAAGCCGATTTCCGAGGGTAAATGCTTATTACGGTCTTCCGTCGGTGTTTTTCATAGAATTACGTTGCCTTTACAGGCGGAAAGAGCAAGTTTTTTGAAGAAATTACTCGTTGATAGCGGTAACAACACCTGAACCAACAGTTCTGCCGCCTTCACGGATAGCGAAGCGGAGACCGGGCTCGATAGCGATTTCCTTGAGAAGCTCAACGTCCATCTCAACGTTATCACCAGGCATGCACATCTCAGTGCCCTCGGGCAGAGCGATAACGCCGGTAACGTCAGTGGTTCTGAAGTAGAACTGAGGACGATAGTTGTTGAAGAAAGGTGTATGACGACCGCCTTCGTCCTTGGTCAGAACGTAAACCTGACCATGGAACTTGGTGTGCGGATGAATGGAACCGGGCTTTGCAAGAACCTGACCTCTTTCGATGTCTGTTCTCTGGATACCACGGAGAAGAGCACCGATGTTGTCGCCAGCCTCAGCATAGTCGAGGAGCTTGCGGAACATTTCGATACCTGTAACAACAGTCTTTCTCTTCTCGTCAGACAGACCGACGATTTCAACTTCCTCGTTGAGGTTCAGCTGACCTCTCTCAACTCTACCGGTAGCAACGGTACCACGACCGGTGATGGTGAATACGTCTTCGATAGGCATGAGGAAGGGTTGATCGGACTTTCTTTCGGGAGTGGGGATATACTCGTCAACAGCTGCCATGAGGTCAAGGATGCACTTGTACTCGGGAGCGTTGATGTCCTTGCTGTCGGACTCGAGAACTGCGAGAGCGGAACCGGTGATGATCGGAACATCGTCGCCCGGGAACTCATACTCGTTGAGCAGCTCACGGATTTCCATTTCGACGAGCTCGAGAAGCTCGGGATCGTCAACCTGATCAGCCTTGTTCATGAAAACAACGATATAGGGAACGCCAACCTGACGGGAGAGAAGGATGTGCTCTCTGGTCTGGGGCATAGGACCGTCAGCAGCGGAAACAACGAGGATAGCGCCGTCCATCTGAGCAGCACCGGTGATCATGTTCTTAACATAGTCAGCGTGACCGGGGCAGTCAACGTGAGCATAGTGACGGTTGTCAGTCTCGTACTCAACGTGAGCGGTGTTGATTGTAATACCTCTTTCTCTCTCTTCGGGAGCCTTATCGATGTTAGCGTAATCAACGAAATCAGCGTCGCCCTTCATAGCGAGAACCTTGGTGATAGCTGCGGTCAGAGTGGTCTTACCGTGGTCAACGTGACCGATAGTACCAATGTTGACATGGGGTTTATTTCTTTCAAATTTTGCCTTTGCCATGGGGAATTTCCTCCTTTAATAGATGAAGATAAATATAATATATCACAATCCTCAAAAATTGCAATATGATTTAAAAAATTTAACAATTATTCTACAGTCGACCGAATCATTCTTTTCTTGCACGATCGGCAATGATCTTTTCGCCGACAGACTTCGGAACCTCGCTGTAGTGAGAAGGCTCCATGAAGTAGTTGCCGCGTCCCTGAGACTTGGAACGAAGGTCGGTTGCGTAACCGAACATCTCAGAGAGGGGAACCATTGCATTGATCTGCTGTGCGCCGGAGATTGCCTCCATGCCCTGAATCAGACCGCGGCGGGAGTTGAGATCGCCGATGACGTCGCCCATGTATTCCTCGGGAACAGTGACGACAACGTGCATGATAGGCTCGAGCAGCACGGAACCGCCCTGCTTCAGACCTTCCTTGACAGCCTGTGAACCTGCGATCTTAAATGCCATATCGGAGGAGTCGACCTCGTGATAGGAACCGTCGTAGAGAGTTACCTTGACGTCAACAACATTGTAGCCGGCAAGCACACCGGTGAGCAGTGCGCCCTGTGCGCCAGCGTCAACAGCCGGAATGTATTCCTTCGGAACGGTACCGCCTGTGACAGCGTTGATGAATTCGTAACCCTTGCCGGTCTCGTTCGGCTCGACCTTGAGCTTGACGTGAGCGTACTGACCGGAACCGCCGGACTGTCTCTTGAACTTGTGGTCGATGTCGGCAGCCTTGCGGATAGTTTCTTTGTAAGCGACCTGAGGTGCGCCTACGTTGGCTTCTACCTTGAATTCACGGAGCAGACGGTCGACGATAATTTCGAGGTGAAGCTCACCCATACCGGCGATAATGGTCTGCCCTGTCTCTTCATCGGTGTATGCCTTGAATGTGGGATCCTCTTCCGCCAGCTTTGCAAGCGCAATGCCCATCTTCTCCTGACCGGCTTTGGTCTTGGGCTCGATGGCTACGCGGATAACAGGCTCGGGGAATTCCATCGACTCGAGAATGACCGGATGTGCCTCATCGCACCATGTATCACCTGTGGTGGTGTACTTGACGCCGATACCGGCAGCGATGTCACCCGCGTAGCACACGTCGATGTCCTTACGGTCATTGGCGTGCATCTGCAGGATACGTCCGATTCTCTCGGTCTTGTCCTTGGTGGAGTTGTAAACGGCAGTGCCCTTCTCGAGCTTACCGGAGTAAACGCGGAAGAAGCAGAGCTTGCCGACGAACGGGTCTGTCGCAATCTTGAAAGCAAGAGCTGCAAAAGGCTCGGTGTCGGAGGAATGGCGTTCGACTTCCTCATCGGTCTTAGGGTTGATGCCCTTGATGGCGGGAACGTCGGTAGGAGCCGGCATGTAAGCTACGATAGCGTCAAGCAGCTTCTGTACGCCCTTGTTTTTGTAGGAAGTGCCGCAGCACACGGGAACCATTGTGTTGGCAATGGTGGACTTGCGGATGGTGCTCTGGATTTCCTCCTTGGTGAGCTCCTCACCGTTGAAGAACTTCTCCATCAGCTCTTCGTCCTGCTCGGCGACGTGCTCGATGAGCTCGTCATGGTACTTCTGTGCAAGCTCCGCCATATCGTCGGGAATATCCACGACAGAGATGTCGGTACCGAGATCGTTGTTGTAAATGTAAGCCTTCATCTCAACTAAGTCGATAAGACCCTTGAAGTCCTCCTCAGCACCGATAGGCAGCTGAATCGGAACGGCGTTACATTTGAGTCTGTCTTTCATCATGTCCACAACGTGATAGAAGTCTGCGCCCATGATGTCCATTTTGTTAACATAGACCATGCGAGGAACCTTGTAGTTGTCAGCCTGTCTCCAGACAGTTTCCGACTGAGGCTCAACGCCGCCCTTGGCACAGAGAACTGTGACCGAGCCGTCGAGAACTCTCAGAGAGCGCTCGACCTCAACGGTAAAGTCAACGTGACCGGGGGTGTCGATGATGTTGATACGAACATCCTTTTTGTTGGCGTCCTTCCAGAAGCAGGTGGTTGCGGCGGAGGTGATGGTGATACCTCTCTCTTTCTCCTGAACCATCCAGTCCATTGTGGAAGCGCCGTCGTGTGTTTCACCGATCTTGTGGTTTACGCCGGTGTAATACAGAATACGCTCCGTAGTGGTGGTTTTACCTGCGTCGATGTGAGCCATGATACCAATATTACGGGTCTGTTCAAGTGAAACCTGTCTTGGCATAATGTCTCCTCCTCATATTTTTAAATAGATAAATGCTTATTCCCGCGTCGCCCGCAGGTTACGATGCGACCGGGCAAGCTCCTTGCGGTTTGCGGAATATCAGCGATAGCGCCGAACGTAAGTGTAGGCAATTACCATCTGAAATGCGAGAATGCCTTGTTGGCTTCTGCCATCTTGTGAGTGTCCTCACGCTTCTTGGCAGCAGCGCCGCTGCCGTTGACAGCGTCGAGAATCTCGTTGGCAAGGCGTTCCTTCATGGTTCTCTCGCTGCGGAGACGAGCGTACTTGGTCAGCCAGCGCAGACCGAGAGTCTCACGTCTTTCGGGGCGAACCTCGATAGGAACCTGGTAGGTAGCGCCGCCGACACGGCGAGCCTTGACTTCGAGCAAAGGCATAATGTTTTCCATTGCGGCTTCAAAAACTTCCAGGGGATCCTTTCCGCTCTTCTGGCCGACGATTTCAAAAGCACCGTAAACAATCTTCTGAGCAACACCCTTCTTGCCGTCGAGCATGATGTTGTTGACCAGACGTGTGACGATCTTGGAATTGTAGATCGGATCGGGCAAAACGTCGCGTTTTGCTATTGAACCTCTTCTTGGCACTTTTTCTTCCCTCCTTCATTAGAATTGGATGATATCATAGGTACTCGAAAGTGACTTACTCCCGCAGGCCAATGCAAGAGGTATTTTACACATTATTATATATAAAACACCGCTGCATTGATTTGCAGCCGTTAGTGATAAAGTCAATTCAAATTGTGAGGCGACCGATAAACGGTCTCTCGAAAAGGCAGATTACTTCTTGCCTGCCTTCGGGCGCTTTGCGCCGTACTTGGAACGAGCCTGCATTCTCTTGGCAACGCCCTGTGCGTCCAAAGTACCTCTGATGATGTGGTAACGCACACCAGGAAGGTCCTTAACACGACCGCCGCGGATCAGAACAACGCTGTGCTCCTGAAGGTTGTGACCTTCACCGGGAATGTAAGCTGTGACCTCGATGCCGTTGGAAAGACGGACTCTGGCGATCTTACGCAGAGCAGAGTTAGGCTTCTTAGGGGTAGCTGTCTTGACAGAAGTGCAGACACCGCGCTTCTGGGGAGAATTCTGATCAGTCATCACTCTCTTCTTGGTGTTCAGACCCTTCAAAAGAGCAGGAGCCTTCGCCTTTTTCTCAACGTCCTGACGTCCTTTTCTTACGAGCTGGTTAAATGTTGGCATTAAATTCACCTCGATACGTATAGAATAAATTTTTTAATATATGTCAGGGCGCAAACACGCCGGGACATCAGAATAACGAATGTGCCGGAAATAAAGTAATTCGGCACAAAAAAGCGCCGTGCAAAACGTCAAAAATATGGCTTTTGACGAATTCAAAATAAATTTACATTTGTGCACGTCACGTTTTTTCAGTATAGCACAAACACATGCCTTTTGTCAAGTCCTCTGATGAATTTTTTCGGGATCGCGCGACAAACCAAAAAGCAGAAGGAAGCGCCTGAAAAGCAAATCCTTCTGCCTGCGCATTGTTTGATCACACCTGCATCATCATCTGAATATCAGCGCAACATTTCCGTGCAGAACGATTCTGATGATTCCGATCACGACAAGGTGCGCCGGATAGTAGATGTAGAATCCCCATTTTGCCAGCGGTGACGGCTTTGTGACCGCAAGTTGTCCTCCTTCTGTGCCTTCCGCCGGCTTTGCAGGCTTCCTTCCGCCGCGTTCGCCGTTGTAGAGCGCGATGATCGGAAGGGTGAGGAATGTAAACATTTGCAGCACGCCGTAGAGCTTATCGAGGAAAATAAAGTAGACAACGGCATAAATAAATGTCCAGAACACAATGTCAAACGCCTGTTTTTTCTTGTTGCCACGGTGCATATAGAGACAGAACGGACACATCACCGCGATGCTGGACCAGTCGGACGGGAATCCCACAGCGCTCAGAAGGGTGACTGTGGGAATCTTCAGGAAGCCGGGGTATTTTTCGCTGCGTGCAACCGCAATGGCGACGACTGCCCACGCCAATGACCACAGAACGCTTGTCTGATTGAAGATGCTGCCGTTGGAGAAAGGAACAAAGGGAATGCCGAAGGCAAAATTGTAGGCAAAATGGGAAATAATCGCGAAGAGAAAGAGTCTGCCCGCGTACTTCCGGATGTTGCGGGTGTAATGACAGCCCTCGGCGATGAAGAACCACATTAATGGCGCGGTCAGTCTGCCGATGATGTGCAGCGCGACGACGTACCATGTCGGGTCAGTGCCGGGGAAAATTGCCCATGTCACATGGTCGATGGTCATGGCAATAATGGCGATGAGTTTGATCTGGCTTGCGTTTAATCCTTTTTTCATGATATTTGCCTCCCTGACAATGCCTTGATTATGCATTATCTCTTTGATGATAACAGTCTATCACATCAGAAAAAGAAAAACAACAGCTTATCGGTGACGTGCATTTTATTGAGGGTGAAATGCATGGATCATTTCTCTTTGCCTGAATTGAATCCGTGAAATGCCGGAGGGCATGTAATACGGTTTTGTAAATTTGCAAAAACAAAGTTGAAATGTGTATGCTGTTATGCTAAAATTAAATGCGGGGAGATGATATAATGTCAGGCAAAACAAATACCGCGGTGGTTGCAGCGCGTGTGATGGCAGCTGCCGCGATCGGTGTGCTGATGGCGGTGAATTTTTTTATTTCATACCGCAACCGGGCAGCCCTTGCCTCTGATCATGGCACGAATCGGAATATTGCCGCGGACGTTTCGTCAAGCGATCGGGACACAACAGCTCCTGAAAAAATACATGAGGTCGCGCGGGCTAAAATATCGGTGACAGGCGACGTCATAATCCACAATGCCCTGCTGGATACAGCAAAGGTGTCAAAGGACACATACAATTTCGATTACATTTATAAATATCTGAGGAGCTATGCCGCCTCGTCGGATTATGCCGTTACCAACCTCGAAACCACTCTCGGCGGCGCCAATTACACCGGATATCCTGTTTTCAACACGCCGGACAGCCTTGTGGATTCCATCACGGGCGCGGGGTTTGATATGCTGCTTACTGCCAACAATCACGCCAACGACACGGGATATAAAGGCATGTACAGAACTGCCAAGGTGCTGAATGAAAAAAAGGTGGATTTTATAGGCACCGTTCAGAACGAAACGGACAAGCGCTATCTGGTAAAAGAAGTCAACGGCATAAAGCTGGGCATGATATGCTATACATACGAGGGCAGAGCGCGTTCCAATGGCATGAAATATCTCAACGGAATGATCAATAAAAAATCCGCTGCCATCATCAATACATTTAATGTGCGCAATCTCGATGAATTCTATACCGAACTGGGTGAGCGCATGGCTGCGATGAAGGCGGAAGGCGCTCAGGCGATAATGGTTTATCTGCACTGGGGCGAGGAATATGAGCTGGAGCCGAATGACGGTCAGAAGAAAATCGCGCAGAAGCTCTGTGACATGGGGGTAGATGTGATCGTTGGCGGACATCCCCATGTAGTGCAGCCCATGCAGCTGCTCACAAGCGGCGCCGACGCTGCTCACAAGACGGTATGCATCTATTCGATCGGCAATTCGGTCTCCAACCAGCGCAAGAACTATATGCAGCTGAAAACAGGTCACACGGAGGACGGGGTATTCATCAGCTTTACTTTTACCCAATACAGCGACGGAAGGGTAATCGTCTCCGATGTGGACGTTATGCCTACATGGGTTAATATGTATTACTCCAAAAGCAAGAGGGTCTTTGAAATCATTCCCCTTGACAAAACGGTGAGCGACTGGAAAGAGGCGTTCTCTCTCGATGAAGCCGGCGAAAAGGACGCAAATGCCTCTTACAAGCGCACCATGAAGATTGTCGGAGAGGGTCTGGAAGCGTCGCAGGAATACTGCCGCCATTCAGCCGATGCCATAGTAAAATAATAAAAAAAGGAGCGATCAGCCATGTCCAATAGCTTTTACAGGGTTTATATCGCCTGTATGACAAAGGATGCAACCGGAACTCTTACAAGGGATTACATGCTTGCCAAGCAGCTTTACAGGAAGCTGGAGCAGAAGGGCATACACACCTTTCTCATGGGAAAATGCAATCCCAATGACAGGACAGAAGCGATAAATACCGCTGATATTCTCATTGTTGCCGGAACATCCGCTGAGGTCCTTCTATCCGACTCTGTGCGGAAGGATTACGAGGATTTCATAGCAGACGTCGAGCTGTCGGGAAAGAGCCGCTGGCGCGTATTCAATTACCTGCGCGGCATAAGACCGGACGATCTGCCCGATTATCTGAGGGGACACAGGTCGTATGATTATTTCAATTCAGACGATCTTGTGAAAAAAATTGAAAAGGTTCTGAATGCCGAGAAACCGAAAAACTGCGTATCCGATCAAGACGACGGCTGTAAAGATGCGCCCTTCGGAGAATGTCCCGAATTCCTGCCCGATTGCGCAGAATCCGTGAGAGAATACGAAGATGACAACGATCACGATGATCTTCCGGCTCACGGAAGCGTCAGAGCGCGCAGAGCGCCGCAAGCTCCTGCCGACGAGCTTCGCGTTGAAGAGGATAATTCCGGTGAAGAGGCGGCGGAACCATCCGAACCGGAATCGAAGCAGCCCGCGCCCTTTCTGCCGATGTCGGTGCCGGAGGAAAAGCCGGTAAAAGTCAAGCCAGCCAAAATCAATAAGGTGGATTTCTCGGTGGTGGCGCCCGACGAGGTGAAGCAGGGAAAAAGCTCGGTCATCGACCTGCTGATGTACACCCGCAGCCAGCGAGCCATTGTCAATCGCACGATCAATCAGGCTAAGGAGAAATCCTCCGAAGCTGCCCGCAGTTCGGGCAGCGTTTCGGTCAGGCAGGGCAGCCGTGTGACGGCACTGCTTTTCTCGGACGATATAGAAATAACCGACAGCGAAAGGACTATGATCTGGAACGGTGACGCGCTGGACTTCAAATTCCGCGTCGCGCTGCCGGAGGATTATTCCAAAAAGCAGATTGACTTCGGGTGCAGCGTGCAGTTTGACGGCATAGAGATAACGCGCCTCTATTTTACCGTTCCGGTCGGTTCAAAGAAAAAGGTCGCTGTTCGTTTCACGCGCAAGGACTGCCGCAGGGCGTTTGTGTCCTATTCGCACAAGGACAGACTTCGCGTCGCGGAGCAGCTGTTAGCCATTCAGGAGGTCGCGCCGAAGCTGCGCTTCTGGATGGACAACCGCAGTATGACAGCCGGAGACATGTGGAGAAACGCCATTGCTTCCGCCATCAGGAATGCCGACGTGTTTCTGCTCTTCTGGTCGGTCAGCGCGAAGGCGTCCTCCGAGGTGCGCAAGGAGTGGGAATACGCCCTTCAATTAGAGCAGAGCACAAAGCGCAGAAGGAAAAACGGTTCGCGCTTCATCTCTCCTGTGCCGCTGGACAATCCGGCAGACTACCCTCCGCCGGAGGAACTGGGCGACCTGCATTTTGGCGATCCGTCCTTCGACAGTGATATTGAAAATATCGAAAAGGTCAGGGTATGGGCGGTCAAGGGCAGGAATATCAAATTCTTATGATTTTTTCCCAATCGTTTATTATAAAAATAATAAAATAAATCAAAAAACTGCATTCACCCTTGCGAGCGAGTGCAGTTTTTTCTGTGGCGGTTAATATCGAAAATCAGAAGTTGATGGCGGCTGATACGCTGAAGAATTCCACCTTGCCGTCCGGCATGTAAAAGAGGAGACTCGGCGTGTCGGGAAGCGCTTCGCCGTCGTAATATCGGAAGAACCCGTCGCCTTCGTCAGTGTACTTGTCGCCATATGCCTTAAATACAGCTTCCTTTGAGCTGCCGACGATAATCCCCATGTCGGTGGTCACCTCGTTTGTGTAGCAGTCGATGTCGCAGATGTAGTCGGCGTCGGGTTTGAGCGGAACGGTGTGTACCCGGAGAACGTCGGCATAGCGTGCGGTGTCGGTATAATCGCCGTCGCTCACTGCTCCGAAGCTGCCTGAGCCGAAATAATATTCATAGGTGTATTCGTCGCCGTTCTGACTGTAATGACAGCTCGTCTGAGAAATGGTATTGGCGGGAGTGCCTAAAGCCTTGAGCAGCTTCTGGGCCTTTTCGCCCACCTTGTAGGTGTTTCCTTTATAAACAATGCAGAGCGAGTCGGAGGAAAATCCTTCGGCAGACTTGCCGCTGCATGAAGCAAACGAAATTGCCATGAACGACGTGATTACGAGCACCGTCAACTGTCGAATTATTTTTTTGTTCATTGAAAAACCTTCCTTTAAAAATGCCTTACAATCACAAAAACACAGACTTAACATGTTTATTAATTATATCATCTGAGGATTATATTGTCAACAAAATAATTTTACGCATAATTTATCACCAAAGGCAAACAATAACAACGCATACCTTTTGAAGGCAGCACAAATGATTCAGACATCAAAGGCAAAAGGAGTTATGATATATGAAAGCGACAGGCATTGTAAGAAGGATAGACGATCTGGGACGAGTGGTGATTCCCAAAGAGATTCGCCGCACCATGCGCATCAGGGAAGGCGAATCGCTGGAAATTTACACCGACGCCGGCGGAGAGGTGATATTTAAGAAGTATTCGCCCATAGGGGAGCTTGACCCGTGTTCGGCGCAGTACGCCGAGATTCTTTCGCGCTCAACGGGATTTCCGGCACTGATATGTGACCGCGACCATGTGGTAGCCGCTTCCGGCGTGCCGAAGAGGGAATATTTGGACCGACGCATTACACCCGAGCTGGAGAGCTGTATGGATTCCAGAACGCCATATACGGCAGGTTCGTCAGGTGAAAGAATATTTCCCGTGGAGGGAGCCGGACTTGCGGCAGCCTGTGTATTTCCCATCATATCGGCGGGTGATCTCAACGGTGCGGTTGTGCTGATGCAGAAGGAGGACGGCAGTCTTCCCGACGAAATGCAGATAAAGCCTGCTGAGGTTGCCGCCGGATTCCTGGGAAGTCAGATAGAACAGTAACTATTTGAGAATAAGCTTGCGTAAGACAACACATAATCATCGCAAAATCTGCGGCATAACGGATTTTTTCCCGCTTTTATGCCGTAGATTTTTTCTTGTGAAATTTGTGATTTTTGCTAATGCATAAAAAATGCAGGTCAAATAATCCCCGGACGTTGGTCACATTGACAAGGAATTTGATAGGTTTTGTTCCCAAAGCCCGCCAAAAGGCATTATTGCTAAATTATGAACGAAAATATTAGCTATATTCATGATTCGTTTTTACTTGCATTTTAAAATGAATTAGTATAGAATTATGGGGTAATTTAGAGATATGTCATGGTTTTGCCGGATCGTCGCGGCATAGAATATGCCGAGGTGATAGCAGGTGGAAAGACTTGATAAGATTCTGGCTTCGCAGGGGGCTGGCACTCGCAGCGAGGTGCGTAAAATGATTTGGGCTGGCAGAGTAACCGTTGACGGTGAGATCTGCCGCAGCATTGACCGCAGGCTTGAACCCTCTGAGCACGAGATCGCCGTGGGCGGCGTTCCGCTGTGCTACAGGAAGTACCTCTACATTATGATGAATAAGCCCGAAGGAGCTGTTTCCGCATCCAATGATTCCCATGTGCAGACGGTAGTTGATCTGCTTCCCCCGTCGCTTCGCCGCAAAGGTCTCTTTCCCGTCGGTCGTCTTGACAAGGACACCACGGGGCTGCTCATCATCACCGATGACGGAGCCTTTGCACACTCGGTAACCTCGCCCGGCAAAAAGGTATTCAAGACCTACAGAGCTACCCTTGACGGCGCTCTTGACGAGGCGGATATGCGTTATCTGAGTGAGGGCGCTGTGATTGACGGCGGAGAACAATGTCTGCCGGCGCAGGTAGCGGTGTTGGACGGAGAAAATTTTGTCTATGAGATAAAGATCCGCGAGGGCAAATATCATCAGATCAAGCGCATGGCGCAGTCGGTCGGACGCAGGGTAGTCGCTCTGGAACGCACCGCGGTAGGCGCTCTTACTCTCGATCCTGCATTGGACAGAGGTGAGGCGAGAGAGCTGACCGAGCGGGAAAGGACACTGCCGCTTACCAACTGAGCCTGCTTACATTGCAGCATACAGAACAATGACAGTACCGGATTACTTTTGTTTTTGGAATTCAGAGGGATTATTGAGACTAAAAAATTGGAAAAATTAATAGGATTTCCTACTAAGCCGCGAAATGCGCGGGTTCTGAAAATTGCTTAAAACGAACGTAATAATTTGTTGCTAAGAGCGATAAATTCGGCAGACTTTCTAAATTAGAATTTTAACATTGTTGAGTTCGTCAATTGAATTTGGCGAATAATTCTGTTAAAATTATTACAGTTAATATTGGTTGTGCTTTGTATTTCTTGCGGGCAAATCATATTACATCTTTAAAAATTTGGAGGTATTTTCAAATGGCAAGCTTATCTTTGAGACACGTTTACAAGAAGTATCCCGGCAATGTTGTTGCTGTTAAGGATTTCAATCTTGAAATCGAGGATAAAGAGTTCATCATCTTCGTCGGCCCTTCCGGATGCGGTAAGTCCACCACTCTGCGTATGATCGCAGGTCTTGAGGACATCAGCGAAGGCGAGCTCTACATCGGCGACACACTCGCAAACGACGTTCCCCCGAAAGACAGAGACATCGCAATGGTGTTCCAGAGCTACGCTCTGTATCCCCACATGTCCGTCCGTGAGAACATGGCATTCGGTCTGAAGCTCAGAAAGTATCCTAAGGCAGAGATCAACCGCCGCGTTGAAGAAGCTGCTCAGATTCTCGACATTAGCCATCTGCTCGACAGAAAGCCGAAGGCTCTCTCCGGCGGTCAGCGTCAGCGTGTTGCTATGGGTCGTGCTATCGTTCGTGAGCCTAAGGTCTTCCTTCTTGACGAGCCTCTTTCCAACCTTGATGCTAAGCTCCGTGCACAGATGCGTACTGAGATTTCCAAGCTCCATCTGAGACTGGGCACCACATTCATTTATGTTACACATGACCAGACAGAGGCTATGACTCTGGGCGATAAGATCGTCGTTATGAAGGACGGTATTATCCAGCAGGTCAATACTCCTCAGTTCCTGTATGATAAGCCCTGCAACATGTTCGTTGCCGGCTTCATTGGCTCTCCTCAAATGAACTTCATCGACGTCAAGCTCGAGAAGAGAGGCGACCATGTTTACGCTCTGTTCGGCAACTATGCCATCAAGCTCCCGATCTCCAAGAACAGCAAGGGTCAGCTTGAGGATTACATCGGCAAGGAAGTCGTTCTCGGCGTTCGTCCTGAGCACGTACACGACGAGCCTGAATACATCGAGAGATATGTTGACAGCTGCATCGAGGCAGACGTTGAAGTTACCGAATTGATGGGTAACGAGACATTCCTGTACCTCAACGCCCTCGGCTCCAGCGTAACTGCCCGTGTTGCTCCTACATCCAAGACCAAGGCTGGCGATCACGTTAAGGTTGCTCTGGTTAACAGCAAGATTCACATCTTCGACAAGGAGACCGAGCTTGCTATTGTCAACTGATAAGTTGACGTGGTTAACCTGATAGGTTGATGGCTTTAGTTTGATGAATTGAATTTTTGGTCGGCGCACAGTTTTATTCCGGTAAAATTGTGCGCCGGCTTTTTGTTTTTCTATGTCATAAAATATTTTTAGTCGATTTGCACACATAGATGACATAATTTGTTGAAAAACTAAGAATTTTTAAAACTTTAAATAAAACACTTGAATTATTCTATACTTTTGTGTAAAATGTATATGTAGTAAAAGTTTTTGGCGGAATGTATATTTTGACCAATTTTTATTTCATAAACAATTCAGGAAGTGAGGAGTTTTAAAATGCCTAACAGATTATATCAGACAGTTGTACATCAGATGAGAGATACCATTGACAGAACCATTGGTGTGGTCGATTCGTCGGGTACAATTCTCGCCTGCAGCGACCTCGGCAGAGTCGGCAAGACTACCAGCGATGTTCCCGTGGAGCAGATTGGTCAGGGCGAGAGCTTCGTGCATAACGGCTACAGCTACCGCCCGTTTGGTTCGCAGCCAACCGCTGAGACAGCCGTTTTCGTCGAAGGCAATGACGAACAGGCTGCCAAGTACGCTGCTATTCTTGCCAACTCCCTCGTTATTATCAAGCAGTATTACGACGAGAAGTTTGACCGTAACAATTTCATCAAGAACCTCATTCTTGACAATATTCTCCCCGGCGATATTTACCTCAAGGCACGCGAGCTGCACTTCAATACCGATGTAAACCGCGTCTGCCTGTTGGTGCGCACGGTTTCCAAGCCCGATGTTGCTACATTCGACATTATCCAGAACCTCTTCCCCGATAAGAACAAGGATTTTGTCATTAGCATCAATGAGCGCGAAATTGCCATCATCAAAGAGACACATCAGGGCATTGATCTCAAAAATCTCGAGCAGTTGGCACGTTCTATCGTCGACACGCTTTCCAGCGAATTCTACACCCACTGCATTGTCGGTATCGGCACACAGGTTTCCGGCATCAAGGATCTCGGCGCTTCCTTCAAGGAGGCACAGATGGCTCTTGAAATCGGCAAGATTTTCGATACCGAAAAGACCATTGTTTCCTATGAGAATCTCGGCATAGCCAGATTGATCTATCAGCTGCCCGATACCCTCTGCGAGATGTTCCTCAAGGAAGTCTTCAAGAAAGGCTCCATCGAGTCGCTCGATCAGGAGACTCTCTTTACCATTCAGAAGTTCTTTGAGAACAACCTGAACGTCTCCGAGACTTCCCGCAAGCTGTTCGTCCACAGAAATACGCTTGTCTACCGTCTGGAAAAGATCAAGAAGCTCACAGGTCTTGACCTGCGCGAATTCGACCACGCCATCATCTTCAAGGTGGCTCTCATGGTCAAGAAGTACCTCACCAACAAGCCCGTGAAGTATTGATGCTCTGAGGAATCACGCGATGAAAAAGTCGAAGATTGTCAAAAGGCTTTCCGAAAGCATAACGCCGCACAGGATGTGCCGGGTATTTATGGACTATGACGGAGAGTGGTATATTAATTACTTTCCGCTGAAGGTCAACGAGAAGTTTTTTCTGGGTGCTGTCGAATTTGACTTCCAGCTTGACGGCTTCCGGATTTGTCCGGTCAGTATGATCAGTAAGGCGAAGATCCGCAAAGACAAGTGCCTTGAAATCGACGTCAGCGAGGGTGTTGTGGATCAGTTGTACACCCCTAAGGTCAATATTTCCGGCTGGAAACAGATATTCCGTTCACTCAAGGAAATGAACCGGTATATTACGGTGGGAGTCGAGGACTTTGATTATATCGGAGCAATTGTCGGCATAAAAAAACACAGTGTCATATTAAAAGTATTCGACGCCGATGGGGTGTGGCAGGACGAACCGGTGAAGATCCGCTTTAAGGATATTCAGATGGTTAGTTTTGCTTCGAGATATGTCGATGTGCTTTCCAAATATGTCCCTAAGCTCTGAACTGTCATTTGTTTTAATTTAGATTTACACTTTTATTTTCATTATTTTTTTCCTTTCTTTTTGTGCAAAAGCCTTCCTCGTTTTGCCGTGATTTGCTGATCGGCAAGCGGGAAGGCTTTTGTATTTGTATTCCTTTGTCGGATAGCTCATCAGCCTCCGATAGCGGTGTTTCCGTCGATGTACAGCGTGTAGTCGTCGGACATATCCTCGACAAATCCGTAATAGAAGGGTACACGGTCGGGATATTCCACAGCGGTGAATTCGGTATTGCGGCTGTCTATCACTCCTGTGGGAACGTCCGAAATATTGCCCTCGGTGTTGTGCGAGATAATAACGAAGCAGTTGTCGGTTCCGGGGACGTACAGACGCTCTATAATGCAGTAATTCACGGTGGTGACCACCCGTCGGCGGTTGTAGGCGGTTTCCAGCTTCCACTTGCCGTCCTTGCCGAGGGGCAGGACATGCGTTGTAATCTTTTCGTCTCCGGTCGAGACTATCACAAAAGCGCAGTCGCCGCGCTCGTCTATCTCGAGGATTTCTCCTGTGTGGTTGTAGAGAAAAGCCTTTTCGGGGGTTGAAAATCCTGTAATCAAATTTTCCACAGGAATGAGGTGAAGCGCAACGACGGCTGCCGCGAATGTCGCTCCGGCGCCTACCCAAGCCTTCTGACTGCCTGCCGCGGAGCGCATCATGTATTTTCGCTCTTCGTCCTTGTAGACAAGCATGACAAAGACAACGGCAGCTCCCGCCAGAGCAAGTACTATTCTGATAATGCTGTATAGCATAAAACAAACCTCCCGCCGTGGGGCAGAATCATTTTTTATGATATTATTCTACCACAACGGCGGGAGCAATTCAATATTCTAAGATGTAAAATCTGCCGATTGACGGCTTATTTGTCGGATTTTTCCCTTTCCTGCGGTGCTGCCGGAGCTGCGGGTGCGGCTTGCTGTGCAGGCGAGGGATTCTGCGCGGGTGCATTGGGCTGCATATTGCCCTGCATCGGCGGGTAGTAAACGGGCATGTAGTTAGGAGCGGTATTCTGCTTGTTTTGCTTATTAACCTTGAGCTTTTTGGGGTGCTTTTTGCGATAGCTGCGGATGATGAAGAACACAATTCCCGCAATCAGTAGAATGGGAGAGACTGCTATGATGATGATGATGAGCCAAAGCAGCAGCGACCACAGGAAGTTGACCACGCTGAGGAATCCGTTCTTGACAAGGGTGAGGAAGTCGCTGAAGCTGAGGGAATCCCACTCGAAATCGTCCTCCGCGCCGACATGCAGTTTGTCCTGTTGTGTGATGCTGAGATGTATGGTGGAAAGATCCACCTTGGCGTCATAGTATCTGAGCATACCTTCCATTGATTCGATTTCAGCGGTCAGATCGGTGATGTAACGTTGCACTTCAAGCGTTTCCTCTATGTTTTTGGCTTCCTTGAGCAGCTTGTAGTACTGGTTAAGTGCTTCCTTTTTGGTTTCAAGGCGGAGCTTGATGTCGTAATACTCCTGTGTCACATCGTTGGTGGAAACCTCGGAGCTGGTCACTTTGTCAGTTTTTTCGGCAAGCTCTAAGAAATCACTGAGTTTATCGGGAGATATCTTTAGCTCGGCGTTGATATTGATGTAATCGTAATTGCCGTAGGTGTCGGAGGATTTGCTGACGCTTATCTCACGACCGCCGTTTTGCTTTGCAAAGGCGGCGAGGGTATCGTAACACTTCTGAGCGTCAGTTGACTCTATTGTGAGGTCGGCTGTGCGGATGATCTTGTCCTCGTAGTCAGCGCTGGTGTTATCGCCAGACTTGCTATCACTGGCGGCTTGGGTATTTTCGGCTAATTCCGCGCTTTCCTCATCAAAGCTGTCGTCGTTCCTTGCCACCGTATAATCCTCAGCGTAATTCCCGATGTAGTCCTCTGAGGACTTAGACCCGCCTGAGGCTGCGCAGGACGTCATCAGCGCCATGATAACCATTGACGCGGCAATCAGCTTGATGAAATACTGCTTTTTGAGATGTGTGAATCGTAACATTTTTTTGCACTCCTTTTATTTGTGATAGATTAAACAATAAGCCTTATGATAAGCGATCCGGCATCGCTTCATTCATACTATATAACCTTTCGGGAAGGAAAAAGGTTGGCTGCGCGAAAAAAATTTTTCAATATAATTGCAATATAATTGCAATAAAGCCGACATAGCTGTTTTTTTGGGGGGGCTATGTCGGCTTTCATCTTTAAATAAAGGTCATTCCTCGACGTAATTTCTTATACTGTTGATGTAATAGCTGCCGTCGGAATTAAGTGCCAGAACGTATTCCATGAATTTGTAGCACTCCGCCTCCGTGCTTTCAGAGGATGTAAGGGACATCTCTTCCTGCTGCACATAGCCGACTACCAGGGATATGTAATCGCTCTTCTGGGCAATTTTTGTAATGACAGCCGATGGTCCGGTTATCCCGCTTCGGGTGATGTGGAAGGTGTTGTAAATGCTGTCGTAGTAATAAAGGGCGCTGCCGTCGTTCTCACTCAGAACGTTCATGTTTAATTTTACGTTTTTGCCGAACAGCTCCTTTGCAGCCTTTTCCACATTTTCCGCGGGAAGCACTATCTTGTTGGTGGCGTCGGAAACGTGCTCGTAGCCCTCAGTTTCGTCAAGCTCACGCAATGCCTGCCATATAGAGCATGTAAGCAGCATTTTGTTGTCGGCTTTTTCCACTGACTCAAAGGGCATAGGATCGTTGACAACCACAGGAGAGATAAATTCGGTGTATTCCGTCTTCTTTTCGCTCGTGCTGCCGAGACTGTTAAATCCTGACACGACGGTCTTGACCGCACTGAAAAGTATCATTAAGGCGAATAATAATGCTACCGCACCGATAAATGCGGATATTCTGCGGCGGGTGCGCTTGTTGCGTGATGCCATATCGTCACCGTCCTCATCTTCGTCGAGCCATTGCTCCTGAAATTCGGCGTCGTCAATGTCCGTCGGGAACACAATGGGTCCTTCGGGCAGTTTGAATACCGCCGTGGGATTTTCTGATGATTCTTTGGAATGTAAAAACAGGGTGTCGTCCTGAACCTCGCTCGCCTGTTTGTCTATAATGGCTGGATTCTCATCGACAATCAGCACCGATTCAAAGAGATTTTCGTCAGGCTGGCGGGTCTTTTCACGCGGCTGATACTCTCTGATTTTTTCTTCATCGGCCGCCATGACCTCGGGAGTGACCGAAATATCGTCTATGCTTACATTGAATACCTCGGCTGCAGACGGCTGCTCCTCTTCGGGTACAATATCCTCGCTCTCCAGGCGGAACATCTCGGCAACCTCGGCAGCCTCAGCCAGTTTTTCGATCTTGTCCTCTACATCTATGCCGGATTCGGAAGCCGATTCGTCCTCGACTTTGCTGTCGGGACTTGACAGCCTTTCCTCGGCGAAGATCTCGTCCTCAAGATCAGCGATAATGACTTCAACCTCGGGCTCCTCGACTTTTTCCTCGACAAAGACATGAACCGGAGCAGTCTGAACGGCAGGAGCTTCAGCCGGTTCTTCAGCAGGTTCGGGGAGTTCTTTTGTCTCGGGAGCTTCAGGAATATTTTCCTCAGCTGCCGTATCGACGGGTTCTTCTTCTTTTGGTTCCTCAACCGTCTCTTCGACAGCCTCCTCTTTTTCCAGCTCCGCCGAGTCGATGATTATTTCGGGAACAAATTCCTCCGCACGCTCTTCCACCTCATCAAAGGCGGGAACAGGCGTTTCAGACGGAATTTCCTTCTGCTGAGGCTCAGTGCTTTGCAGGAATTGATTGAGATCCACCGTCTCAATGTTTTCAAGCTCGGGTGGCTCCTGCTGCTCTTCCTCGGCTTGCTGTTCGGCTTCGAGATACGACAGCATAAGCCGTCTTGAGAGGATAGAATCACTGTTGTCCTCTTCGGATTCTTGGGATTCGTCGTCATTCTGCGGTTCTTCAGAGACACGGGAAGGAATGACCTCGTTCCAGCTGTCGTCCGTGGCAGAGTCAAACGAGAAAGGTGCATCCATAGCAATTTCTGCCCCTGCTTTGATGGCTTCGGCTTTATGTATGCTTTCACGCTTCTGCTGCTCTACGGCGGCAAGAATTTCCTCTATGGAAACGGTGTTTACCACGCCGGGAATGTCGTTCAGCGTTTCCTCAATTGTATCGAGGACCGGTGTATCGTCTGAATGCTCCTGCATTTCGGGAAGTACGTCGAAAGAATGATCTGACGGTGCCTCCTCCGACTTGAATTCCGCGGCAAGCTGTGCCGCCTTGGTATCCGCTACAACTTCCGGCTCGGCGGCTTTTGCCTCGGCAGCCTTGGTCTCGGCGGCTTCACGCTCGTTTTCACGGGTGATTTTGTCGTATGGAAGAAGGTCGTCGTCCCCCAGCATCACCGGCTTGACGACCATTGGCGCGTCGGCGGGAGTCTCGTCGGTGAAGTCAATGCGCTTTTTGGGCTGCTTGGTTTTTTTGGCGGCAAATTTGGTGTTTTCCCTTGACTTGGGAGGAAATGCCGCATCATAGAATTCTTCCCAGTTTACCCCGTTTTCCACGTTGTTCTGGGCTTCCTTCTGCGTCTTGGGCATAATTTCCATCGCGTCGGACATGGACGAAATGTCATCTATCATCTGCTCCGACACAGAATGTGCCGCCACGCCCATAGCGATTTTGTCCACCGCTGCGCGTTTGGCTTCGATCTTTGCCGCTCTTTCACGGGCGACCTCATCCTTGTTTCGATGATTCTTTCTGCGATGGCTGCTGCCGTTTCGGGAGGTTGTCTGCTGCCCCTGCTGTGAAGGCTCGCTGCCGTCGCTTGATGCGGGCGAATCGTCTTCTTTCGGAGCAGAGGTGGTCTGTGCCTGTTCCTGCGCCTGCGCCTCAAGCTGCTGGCGGGTGAGATTGTTGGAAACAGCCCATTTCGGCGCCGGCATTGTGACCGTCGGCGGAACAAATCCCTGCTGACGGGAGGGCTGCTGCTGAACCGGCTGCTCCGCGGCGGATGGAGCCGGACCCCATGCCGCCTCAGCCATTGCGGCATTCATGGCGGCGATGCGTTCTTCCTCCGCAGCCTTGGCACGTGCCGAAGTCGTGTCGCTGATCGGGCGCTTTTTTGCTTCGGGGTGGTAATTGCCGTCCGCCGAGTAGCCGGTGTATGGATTGGGACGGTTGCTGTATTCCTCACTGTAGCGCTTTACAGGCTTTTTGTTCCTTTTGCGGCGGGGCTGATTATTGCTGTTGTGATGATTGCTTGTGTTTGCCACTGAGAGTCGTTCCCCCCTGTTATCTGATCTGCCCGTCTCCCTGAATGATGAATTTGGAGCTGGTGAGCTGTCGTATTCCCATAGGCCCGCGGGCGTGGAGCTTCTGCGTGGAGATGCCTATTTCGGCGCCCAGCCCGAATTCACCGCCGTCGGTGAAGCGGGTGGAGCAGTTGACATATACCGCCGCGCTGTCCACCGCCGATGTAAATAATTCAGCGCTGAAATAATCGGAGGTCACTATGCATTCGCTGTGTCCGGTGGAATACTTAGCAATATGTTCAATAGCCTGTTCGAGTGAATCAACCACACGGCAAGCCAGAATGTAGTCTGAAAATTCGGTCGCGTAATCCTCATCGGTTGCCGGAACCACGCTGTCGCCCAGAATAGCGCGTGTCCTGTCGCAGCCGCGAAGCTCGACATTTTTTTCGTCCAACCGAGCCTTGATGACCGGAAGCGCCTCCTGCGCGATGTCCCTGTGAATCAGAATTGTCTCGATAGCGTTGCACACGCTGGGACGTGAGGTCTTTGCGTTGAAGATGATATTGGCTGCCATTGGGATATCGGCTGACTTGTCAACATACACATGGCAATTGCCGACGCCTGTTTCGATGACCGGAACGGTGGAATTCTTCACCACCGCCCTGATCAAACCCGCACCGCCTCTTGGAATGAGCACGTCGAGATATTTGCTCATGCGCATCATCTGATTGGCGCTTTCGCGGGAGGTATCGGAGACGAGCTGTATGCAGTCGGCGGGAAGTCCTGCCGAAGCGACCGCCTCGCGCAGAATCTTCGCTATCGCCATGTTGGAATGGATGGCTTCCTTGCCGCCGCGAAGTATGCAGGCGTTGCCTGATTTCAGACAAAGCGCAGCCGCGTCGGAGGTGACATTCGGACGGGCTTCAAATATAATACCAACCACACCGAGCGGAACGCGTACACGCTGAATCTTCATTCCGTTTGGGCGGACGCTGCCTTCTATGATCTCGCCAATCGGGTCGGCAAGAGCTGCCACCTGACGGATTCCGTCAGCCATGCCGGCAATGCGCTCGGGCGTGAGACGGAGACGGTCGAGCAGGCTGTCCCTCATGCCGTTTTGCTTTCCGTTGTCAAGGTCGGCTTCATTGGCGGAGATAATGCTGGCGGCATTGACTTCCAGCGCCGCTGCCATCGCCTCCAGCGCCTTGTTTTTGCTATTGGTGCTTGCCATGCCGAGAACTCTCGCGGCGGATTTGGCTGCAATGCCCATTTTTTCGGTGTCCATATATTTCGCTCCTTTGCATGCGAATGTGAGTATAGGAATAGGGGATATTTAATCTCCTTTTTTTGGTGGAACAAAGTGTGTGCCGACCACCTTGCCGTCGGTCAGGGCGTAGAGGTTGTTTGCGTCGCTGCTGACGATGTAGGTGTCAATTCCGGCAGCGCACGCGTATTCCGCCGCCTGAATTTTGGTCACCATGCCGCCGGTGCCGCGTTTGGAGCCGGAGCCGCCTGCCATGTCCTTGAGAGCATCGGTGATTTCCAGCACCACGGGAATCTGCACGGCGGAATCGTCCTCGCGGGGGTTGCGGTTGTAAAGTCCGTCGATGTCGGTGATAAGCACCAATGCCTGCGCACCGACCAGATCCGCAACGATAGCCGAAAGGTTGTCATTGTCGCCGATGTTGCTGCCCGTCAGCTCGTCGATGGCGACCGTGTCGTTTTCGTTTACTATGGGAATGATCGACATGTCCAGCAGAGCGGACATGCAGTCAATGACGTTTTGCCTGTGGTGCTCGTTTTCCACATCGTATCGGGTGAGAAGCACCTGCGCGGTTTTCATGCCGTACTCGGCAAATATCTTGTCATAGAGGAACATCAGCTCGCACTGACCCACAGCAGCCATTGCCTGTCTGCCCGCCGTGTCGGTGGGACGCTGCTCCAGACCCATTTTGCCAACGCCTACGCCGAGTGCGCCGGACGTGACCAGCACGATTTCCCTGCCGCTGTTGCTGAGGTCGCTGATCACGCGGCAAAGGTGGTCAATGCTGCGGATGTTAGGCTTGCCGTTTTCATATGTAAGGGTGGAAGTTCCCACCTTGATGACGATGCGCTTCGCGTTTTGTATATTTGCCAAAGAAATGTCACTCTCCGCGTGGTTCAATTGATAATTTGCTTATTAAAACATTATAACAAAAAGGGGCAATAAATTCAATCGCTAAATGTGCCTAAATTTGCTTGATAATACCTGCTAATTCACAACATATTGAATTGAATTATTTTTACATGCCGTACTCTTTTTTATCCTTGCAGTGCGGAACACAGCGGGATATTCTTATAGGATTTTATTATATCATATTTATCGGAAAAAAGCTCATATATTACAGAACTGTTATCTTTTGTTAACAATTTATGAAAACAGGCAATTTGTATTTACAAAAGTTTATATTTTAGTCAGATATCACATGTAATTATTTAACAAATATTGTTTATTATAAAAATACTTTGTTAAGCAGGGGGGACATGACAAGATGGAAGCAAAAACAGAAGCCGCGGAGCAGCATTGGTCCAAGCCGAAATCAGGCGGAAAAATCAAAATATTCGCGGCGATATCGGCGGCAGTGCTTGTGACGGCTGCGGCTGTCTGCGGCGGATTGTGGGCTTATTTCAACCCTGCCATCCATCCTTCCGTGCTCGGTGAACCGAAGATAATTTTTTCCTCCGCGAAGGAAACCGGCGGCGAGATTTTCTTCCTCTCCGATCCTGACGAGCTGTGGATTGACTGGGGAGACGGCAGCATCGTGCGCTGCGGTCGTGTGGACAAGACCTTCAGCTACACCATACGGCCATATAAAGAAGAAACCTATTCCGGCTTTTCGGGCGAGATCAAGGGGGATGAAGTTAAAATCTACAGCATGGGCAGGATGAGACGGTTTGAATGTCTGGAGGAGCAGCTCACTCAAATCGACCTTTCGGGCTGTCCCGAGCTGGTGAAGCTCGTTCTGCATGAGAACCGCCTCGAACGTCTTGACGTTTCCATGCTCCGCGAGCTTACCTATCTCAACTGTGAGTACAATTCCCTGACGGAGCTGGACGTGACGCACAACGAAAAGCTCGAGCATCTGTATTGCAAGGATAATCCTGTCAGTGAGCTTGACCTTTCGCATAACGAGGCTTTAAAATATCTCGGCTGCGCAGGGAATCCGGGCGAAACGGATTTTCTGACCGCGCTTGACCTCTCGCATAATCCGGCGCTCGAAGTGGTCGGGTGCAGCTATCAGCCGATTACATCTCTTGACCTGTCGAATGTGCCGCAGCTCAGGGAGCTTTATTGCAACAACTGCAAGCTGACTTCCCTTGTTTTGACGCAAAACCCTGCTTTGACCAAGCTGAATTGCGGCAATAACAGCCTGACCGAACTGGACGTGACGAAAAATCCTCTCCTTGAAAGACTGGAATGTTACCGAAACAGTCTGGATTCACTCAACGTCACCCATCATATATCCCTGACGAGATTGAATTGCTCACAGAATCATATCAATCAGCTTGATTTTTCTCACAATAAGGTGCTTGAGTGGCTGGATTGTTCCGATAACGGCTGCGGCAGGCTCGATGTTTCGGGCAATACCGCCCTTGCGTATCTTCAATGCGGCGGAAATCGGCTGAAATCACTGGACGTGACCCATAATAAAGGGCTGAAATATCTGCACTGCGGATACAATGATCTCGAACAAATAGACGTTTTGCAAAACGCCGATCTGTCGATACTGTATGTCAATTATACCAAAATAACTTCGATTGATGTGTCAAAGAATCCCTTGCTTACAGAGCTTGGCTGCTCCGATTTGGAACTGGAAGGGCTTGACCTGTCGCACAATCCCGAATTGAGCGAGCTGTATTGCGAATATTCGGAGCTGACGGAGCTGGACGTGACCAAAAATCCGGCGCTTGTGTGGCTCTATTGCAGCGGAAACCAATTTACCTCTCTCGATCTTTCCCATAATCCCGATCTCGACACGCTGGAGTGTCACAATGGCAGGCTGACTTCGCTTGACCTTTCCCACAACACCAGGCTGACTCGGCTGGATTTCCGGTGGAATCCCGATATAGGCGATGTGGATATCTCCATGCTTGCCGAGCTGGAGGAATTCAATTGTGCTCTTACCAAGGGATAACAAAGTCAATACAACAATCGCCAAAATTGCGTAAAATGCAAAAAATGGGCGGTTGTTTTATATTAAAAATATTAAAAAAACATCAAAAATAATGAACTCACCACTTGTCGATTTGATTAATATATGATATAATATCAGAATAAGCCAATAATGAAAAAAGATAATCGGAGGTTATTTGAAATATGGGTAGATTATTTGGAACGGACGGCGCAAGAGGCGTCGCAAATACCGAGCTTACATGCGAGCTTGCCATGCAGATAGGTCGCGCTGCGGCATTGGTTCTCGCCGAGGATAACGGCGGCAGACGTCCTGTCGTTATGATTGGCAAGGATACACGCGCTTCGGGCGCCATGCTGGAAGGTGCGCTCATCGCCGGACTTTGCTCGGTCGGCGCCGATGTGGTGCTTCTCGGCGTAGTGCCGACTCCTGCGGTTGCCTGCATGGTCACGAAGCATCATGCCGACGCAGGAATTATGATTTCCGCGTCGCACAATCCCTGTGAGTACAACGGCATTAAAATATTTGCCTCTACAGGCTACAAGCTGCCCGACGCGATGGAAGCCAAGATTGAAGCCATCGTGCTGGACAACGCGGAGGAAATTCCTGCTCCCACGGGCGGCGACGTAGGCAGGGTTACCGTCAAGAGCGACACGGTAGACGAATACATAGAGCATGTCGCTTCGTCCATTGATGTGAAACTGGACGGACTGCGCATTGCCCTTGACTGCGCCAACGGCAGCTCTTCCGCCACAGCCGAAAAGCTCTTCACACGACTCGGCGCTGATTTTGATATTTTCTACAGCCAGCCGGACGGCGTGAATATCAATGAGAACTGCGGTTCCACCCACATCGGCAATTTGCAGAAGACCGTGCGTGAAGGCGGCTATGACGCGGGATTTGCATTTGACGGCGACGCCGACAGGTGCCTTGCCGTGGACGACAACGGCGATCTGGTGGACGGCGACTACATCCTCGCGCTCATGGCGGAGGACATGAAGGAACGCGGCACATTAAAGGGAAATGCCGTCGTCGGCACCATTCTCACCAACATGGGCTTCCACAAATTCTGCCGCGACCGCGAAATGAACTTCATTGCGGCGAAGGTGGGCGACAGATACGTTCTGGAGGAAATGCTCAAAAACGGCTACAACCTCGGCGGCGAACAGTCGGGACATGTTATTTTCCTCGACCACTGCACCACAGGCGACGGACAGCTTACCGCCGTTCAGATATGCGGTTTGCTGAAACGCAGCGGCAGGAAATTCAGCGAATTCACCGATCTGGTCAAGCCCTATCCGCAGACCATGGTAAACGTCAAGGTCACTCCCGAGGGCAAAAAGAACTGGAAGAGCTGCGAGCCTCTCGATAAGGCGATCAAGGAAGCAGAGTCCGAGCTTGGCGATACCGGCAGAATCATCGTGCGTGAATCCGGCACTGAGCCGCTGATCCGCGTGATGACCGAGGGCGAGAATGAGCAGCAGATTCTCCGTATTGCCGATGAACTGGCTGCGGTGGTAAAGGAATTCCTTGCCTGATGGTCGGGCAGTGTTTTTGTGGGTAAGATTTTTGTATTAATTGTGATAAATCATAAGGGGACTTTTTAAATTGAAGATAAAGATATTCAGAAAGAAATCCGTCAGGGTGCTGCTCATGGCAATGCTCATGAGCACCTGCTTTGCGGCTTTTTCCGGAATTACCGCGTTTGCGGCGGTCGATTTGGACATCACCATCGTTCCGCCTGACGATACCGTGACAAACGGAAGCGACTGCGAGGTCGATCTGGAAATTCTCACAAAGAGCGATAACGGATACACCGAAATGGTGCTTTATATCGAGTACGATGAGGACTTGCTCAGACTTGCCGCCCCCGTCAACCAGAACGGCTACAGAGTTGTCGGCTCCAAGGGCAAGCTCACGCTGAGTTACACCGACCCGACAGGAACAAAGACTCCGACTCCCATAGGCAACAAAGAGGTCATTCCCATTCATTTTATAGTGCTTGACGACGCTCCCGACACTACTACAAAGATACGGGCGAATATAGACCACGCCTGGAACAAACACGGCAAGACCATCACATGGACGCCCATCTATGACAAGTCGGTCGAGATTATCCGAATCAATCAGGATACGGCAAGCGATACCACATCGTCGGAGGAGGAATCCTCGCAGTTTGTGGTGGGCGACGGAACCAACCTTGTGAACCGTTCGGGTTCAGGCGTGGCGACCGGAAATGCCGGCAAGATCGCTTCGGTGATCATCGGAGCCATCGTTATTTTCAGCGCGGGAATGGCTGCGGGCAATATCTTCTGCATGAAGAGATACGGTCTGAGTCCGCGTTCCGGCAAAAAGAACGACGAAGAGGAATACTACGACGATTACGATGAGCCGGAGGACAGGCGCAGCCGTTCCGAAAGCGGCTCAGGTCAGTCGGGCGATTATGATGACGACTACTATGACGATTACGGCTCCAACGACGACGGCTTCTATACAAAGCCGGGCGAGGATTACACCGTGGGCGGAGATGACGATTATCTCACCGCTGTTCCGGTCACCAAGACAAGCGGCGACAGCTTCCCGAATGTATTCGGCAGCACATCGCCCATAGGCTCACGATGCATTGATCCGTCCGATTTCAGCAGCATATTTGATAACAATAAAAAAACCGAAGCTGCGCCCAAGACGCAAAGCCCCTTCTCCGATGACGACGATTATCCGGCGCTGTTTGCTTCGAGCCGTCCTGCCCAAAGGCAGGCTCCTGTCGCTCCCAAGTTCGACAATGACGAGGATACGATTTTCGGCAGATTCAGCGCAAACGTGGAGCGCAATGTTGACGACGGCTACGGCGGCATTTCTTCATCAAGAAGCCGCGATCGCTCCGAGCGTTCACCGAGAAACAGGTAACTTTTTTCATAATAGGCAATATCTCTTTTGATTGCGTTAACAGAATGAAACGCTGACCGGGAGGCATGTACAAATGAAAAGACTGCTCACTCTGGATCTTAATGACTACACCGACGACATGCCGGTTTTTGAGAAACACACTGTGCGTGCGATCATTCTGCGCGACGGCAGAATGTCCATGCAGCTCAGCGGCAAGGGGGAATATAAGATTCCCGGCGGCGGAGTGGAAGGTGGCGAGAGCCATGCCGTCACGCTGGAGCGTGAGGTGCGTGAGGAGACAGGACTGCTTGTGATTCCCGAAACCATCGAAGAGATAGGGGAGATACTGGAACTGCGTGAAGACGTATTTCATAAGGGTGTGAAGTACGTATGTCATTCTTACTTTTACTTTTGTGATGTGCGGGAGGAGACCGTTCCGACGCAGATGACCGACAGCGAGATTGCCAAGGGCTTTCACCCGGTGTGGGAATACCCCGAGGTTATATGCCGCGCGAACGATGCGATACAGACGCAGCTCTGGCAGAAGCGTGACACGGAGTTCGTCCGCATGCTGCTCAACGGCAGTGTAAAACGCGGTGAATAATATATTCAGACAAAAAAAGAGGCGCTTTCGTGAGATCTTAAAAAACTTGCGAAAGCAGATTCTTTTGCTTAGGGCTGCTTCCGTAATTTGCCCGGAGTGCAGCCGTATTGTCTTGCAGACAGCTTAATGTGATGTTTGGATGGATAGCTAAAAAATGTTACAAGGGAGAAGATCTGACTATGAACAACATCGAAAGACGCGACAAAGGCATGGCTTACATTTCGGACGACAGCGTGATGGAGCAGCAGAAATGCGCGAGGATTCTCACGCAGAAGCTCAACACAATGGACAGAAGCGATTTTAAAGGAATATCCGATGTTATCAAAGAGCTTTTTGGTCGTTCGGACGGAGCGTGGGTTAACCCGCCGTTCTACTGCGATTACGGCTTCAATATCGAGGTGGGAAGCAATTTCTTTGCCAATTATAACTGTACCATGCTCGACGTCGCAAAAATCACCATCGGAGACAACTGTTTCATGGCGTCCAATGTCGCCATTTACACGGCAGGTCATCCCATTCATCCCGATAGCCGCAACAGCATGTATGAATACGGCATTCCGATAACCATAGGGGACAATGTGTGGATAGGCGGCAATACGGTTATCTGTCCGGGCGTGACCATCGGCAGCAACTGTGTGATCGGCGCGGGCAGCGTTGTCACAAAGGACATACCCGATTGGACGGTAGCCGCCGGCAATCCCTGCCGCGTGATAAGGAAAATTACCGACGAGGACAAGCGCTTCTATTACAAGAACATTCCCTTTGATGATGACGCGTGGGAGGATATTGTCAGCGGAAAAAAGGTAAATGCACTGGGTGGTTCACTGAAAGACTAAATGAAAAGCAGCCTGCTGTTTCGGGTAAAAAACCGGAACGACAGGCTATTACTTTTTGGTGGTAGAACAAAGCGGAGCTTACTCCGCTTTGTTAGCGGCGTTTTTGCGTGTGATGTTGTCTGCCATAGAGGTGAGCAGACGGAAAGTGAGATATCCCGCAAGAAGCATAGCGGCTGCAAGCGCAAGCCATCCAATCACTTGCAGGAAAGAATAGTCTTCCTTTTCAATGGTCAGCTTGGGACATTTGAGGAATGCCGTCTCACTTATCTTGGTCGCTTCGCTGTATTTGAGCTTTGACAGATTTTCGCAGTCGTTGAATGCCTCGTTTACGAAAAGCAGCTTGTCCGGCAGCTCGACCTTCGTCAGAGAGGAACAGCCTGTAAAGCCGCCTGTTATGTAGAGCAGAGTTTCCGGAAATGTGATTTCACTCAGAGCAGTGCAGCCGTCGAAGGCACCGTCAATCAGAACGACACCCTCGGGAATCGTCACCGATTCGAGTGAAGTGCAGTCGTCAAAGGCGTTGCTGAGCTTGATGATTCCGCCCACCCAGTCTATCTGTCCGAGTGCGGTGCATCCGCTGAAGCTGTGTTCACCTATGCTGGAAACACTTCGGGAAAATTTGACATAGTTGAGGGAAGTGCAGTTTTTGAAGCTGTCCTGTATGGAGGTTACCCCATTAGGGAATGTCATGCTTGTCAGTGCGGGGCAGTCGCAGAAAACCTGATTTAATACCGCAACTCCTGTAGCCAGCTTTACGGTTTTGAGGTTCGGGCAGCCGTTGAAGCAGTTTTTTCCGATTGATTTGACGCTGTTTGGGAAGCTTATTTCCTCGATGTTCCTGTCGCCGGAGAACGCGTCGGTGTCGATAGCCGAGACTTCTCTGCCGTTTATCAGATTGGGAATAGTGAGCTTGGTGGATTCTCCCACATATCCGCATACCGAAACACCGGGATTTTCTCCCTTGAAATTGTACAGAAACTGATCATCGGATATATAAATGCTCTCGTCGCCGTCGCGTGAATAGAGCTTGTCAATATCCGCATACTCCGATTGTTCGGCATACGCCGACATTGCTCCCAATAGGAACAGAGCCGCAACCATTGCGGATGCTGCCAGTCTTTTAATCATTGAGCCTTTTGCCATTTTATTCTTCCTTTTCTGTGAATGAGCCTGCCGCCGTGCTTTATTGCTTACTTACTTGCTTACTTGTTTATTCTACCACGGTTGCAATGAATTTACCTGTGCCGGTGAGGGCTACGTCCTTGCTGCCGGCGGCGATAAGTATGGAATCGCCCTTGCGTGCGGGAACGTCCAGACCGTCAATTTTAAGCGTGCCTTCCAGCATGAGAACAGAGATAAAGGATTCGTCAGGAGCGCTGATAAGTGCGCCGTTTTCGACCTCCCACAGCGACAAGGCGAAGTATTCGCTTCGTCCGAGCAGCGTCTCGTAGTGCCCGTCAATCTCGGCACGCGGCACCATTACTCCTGCCGGAACGGTGGGCGGCGCGGTGATCGTGACGTCCAGCGCCTGCTGAATGTTGAGCGGACGGCTCTCGCCGTTTTCGTCAACGCGGCAGTAGTCATAAACCCGGTAGGAAAGCTCGGAATTCTGTCCGATCTCGGCGAGCAGAATGTCCTTGCCGATAGCGTGCAGCGTGCCCGGCTCTATGTAGAAGGTGTCACCCTTGCGCACCTCGTAGGTATTGACGGCAGAAATGAGTGTGTCGTCCTCTATGCGCCTGCGGAAGTCCTCTATGTTGATTTCGTCGTTGAAGCCGCATATCAGATATGCGCCCGGCTCGCAGTCGATGACATACCAAAGCTGTGCTTTGCCCCAGTCATTTGAAACGCTTGCCGCGTATTCGTCGTCGGGATGCACCTGCACGGAGATATCATCCATGGTGTCAATCAGCTTGACGAGCAAAGGAAATCTGTCGTACTTTGCGCAGTTGGAGCCGAAAAAGGCGGGATTTGAGGCGTAAATTTCCGAGAGAGGCGTGCCATTATGATCGACGCTCTCTTCGTTTTCGCGGCAGGAGAGCACCAGCGCCTCGGCGGTGTTTTCGTCGGGAGTGTCAAATCCGAAGTGGGAGCGCAGTTTAGTGCCGCCCCAGATAAGCTGCCTGAATGCGGGACTGAGTTTTATGACTCTGACAGTACTGTTTTTCATGATGGAAAAATCACCTTACTCTCCGAAAGACGCCGCGCAGACGCTTTCAATTTTTTAATTACCTTTAATTATAACATATTCATGTAAAAAAATAAACCCGTTGAATGAAAAAAGCGAAAATATTTACAAACTGCCAATCATTTGATGTCCCAATAAAAAATGACCGCCAAGTTTCGCCAACTCAGCAGTCATTTGCATGGAAAAAAATGGATTACTTGATGGATTACTTGCCCATGATGGCGTTGGCAGCCTTTTCAAATTCATTGAGCTTTGCGTCGGTGGATTCGAGTGTGCCAACTGCCGCAGTGTAGACTTTGATCTTAGGCTCTGTACCGGAGGGACGGACGATGAAGGATCCGCCGTTTTCCAGCTTGTAAGCCAGCACGTTACTCTTGGGGAGCTTGATTTCGCTCTCAGTGCCGTCGGCAAGGTTCTTCTGAACCGACAGCTTGTAGTCGCTGACAGTGGTAACCTTGTCGCCTGCTATTTCTGCGGGAGGATTGCTGCGCAGCTGATCCATGACGGAATTCATGAACTTCATGCCCGACTCACCCTCGAATGCGTAGTTGAGCAGGCGGTTGCGGTAATAGCCGAATTCCTTGTAGATTTCGTCCATCACATCGAGCAGAGACTTGCCCTGCTTCTTGTAGTAGGCAGCCATCTCGCAGATCATCATGGAGGCAACAACCGCGTCCTTGTCGCGCGCGTAGGTGCCGCAGAGGTAGCCGTAGCTCTCCTCATAGCCCATGATGAAGCGCTCTTTTTCGCCGTCAGCCTCGAGCCAGCCGATGATCTCACCGATATACTTGAAGCCGGTGAGCACTCTGCGCATTTCGCAGCCGTATTTTTCGGCAATCGCGGTGCCGAGGTCGCTGCTGACGATGGTGCTGACGCATACGGGCTTTGCGGGAAGGGTACCGTTAGCCTTGCGGCAGGACAGCATGTAATTGAGCATCATAGCGCCGACTTCGTTGCCTGACATCAGTGTGTAGCCTTCATCCGACTTGACGGCGATACCAACGCGGTCGCTGTCCGGGTCGGTGGCAAGCAGCAGGTCGGGCTGCACTGTTTCGGCAAGCTTCAAAGCGCACTCGAATGCCTCGCGGAATTCGGGGTTGGGATAGGGACAGGTGGGGAAGCTGCCGTCCGGTTTCTCCTGCTCGGGAACGACAGTTACGTCATCTATGCCGATTCTCTTGAGAATGGCACGCACCGGCTTGTTGCCTGCGCCGCAGAGAGGAGTGTATATTACTTTAAGACCCGCATCCTTGCAGAGTCCGGGGTTGATGGAGGAAGCTTCCACAGCGTCAAGGAAGCTGTTCACGAGGGAATCGTCTATCCAGCTGATCATGCCCTGCGCCATCAGCTCGTCAAAGTCGCCGCGCTTTACGTCGTCAAAGATATCGAGCTTCTGCATAAATGCATAGACCTCGCCGGCAGCGCCGTCGGTCATCTGGCAGCCGTCGCCGCCGTAGCATTTGAAGCCGTTGTATTTCGCGGGGTTGTGGCTGGCGGTAATGACGATACCCGCGGAGCAATTCAGCTCGCGCACCGCGTAGCTCAGCACTGGAGTGGGCTGGAGTTCGGGGAAGATATGTACCTTCACGCCGTTGGATGCTAAAGTGGCAGCCGCACACTTGGCAAAGTCGATGGACTTGTTGCGGGAATCGTAGCCGATGGCTACAGCGTGAGAGCCGCCTTTCTGCGCGAGGTAATCGGCAAGCGCCTGAGCTGCCATGCTGACGGTGTAAACATTCATTCTGTTGGTGCCGGCTCCGATAACGCCTCTCAGACCGCCGGTGCCAAATTCGAGGTAACGGTAAAATCTGTCGCTGATCTCGTCGTCCTTGCCCTCCACAGCCTTCAGCTCAGCGAGAATGTCTTCGGCGGCAGCCCTGTTCTTCCATGTTTCATAGAGCTTCATTTCTTCGTTCGTACATGCCATAATAATTGGCTCCCTTCATAATATAATATTAACCGTAATGGATTTGCATTTATTAAAACACCTTATATTATACAACAAGCTTTTTTATTTGTAAAGCACCAACGAGGCTTTTTCACACGACGCACATAATTTTTTTGAATTTTTTGTTGTTAATCACATATTTATGAATATTTTTCATTGTTATTGAAAATAATACCGTATGAAAGGGGCTGACTTGTGTATGTCAAGCATAAAGATTTCGCCTAAGGAATATGAAAAAATGACCCGGCAGGCGGTGCCGCCGTCGCCGCTGCTCAAGGACTGCGCATTTGCGTTTGTCATAGGAGGGGCTATCTGCTGTTTAGGACAGCTGGTGACTGACGCCATGCTGCGCTTAGGCTTTGCGGAGGACACCTCCAAAAGCGCCGCGTCGATTGCCCTTATAGCGGCGGCGGCAGTCCTGACGGCTCTGGGATTATTTGCCAAAATTGCCAAATTCGCAGGCGCAGGAACGCTTGTGCCGATTACGGGATTTTCCAACTCCATAGTATCCCCCGCCATCGAATTCAAATCGGAGGGGCATGTGTTCGGCATTGGCGCTAATATGTTCAAGATAGCGGGTCCGGTGCTGGTCTTTGGAATATCCGCCTCGGTGATATACGGGATCATCTACTGGATGTTCACCACTGTGAAATGATGTATTATTTGTGGTACTTGGTGTCGGCGTTGATGGAAAATGCGCGGTAAATCTGTTCGCAAAGCATGACACGGGCAAGCTGGTGCGGAAAGGTCATGGGCGACATGGAGAGCCGAAGGTCGGCGCGTCGCTTTACTGCCTCGCTAAGACCGTAGGAGCCGCCTATGACGAAATCTATCCGGCTTTTGCCGCTCACTGCCGTTTGCTCCAATTTCGCCGCGAGCTGCGGGGAACTGAGTTCCCTTCCCTCAATGCACATGGCGACGGTGAAGCTGCCCGAGGGTATTTTTTCGAGAATTCTTGCGCCCTCGGTTTCGATTACCTTTGCGATATCGGCGTCGGAATATGACTTGGGCAGGCGGCTTTCTCCGATTTCCGTTATGGAAAATTTGCAGAAGCCGCCCAGCCGCTTGGCGTATTCGGCGCATGCGTCGCGCCAGTATTTTTCCTTGAGATTGCCTATACAAAGTATGTTAATTGTAAGCATGATTTGAAGCCCCTTACACAGTAATGAGTTGAATGTAATAATATTCTATTATATCCCACCCTCACATAAAAATCAATTTTGTACTTTACAAAACAACAAAAAAATATGGAAATCTTCATCGCTTTATGATAGAATCATTGTAGCGGGATAACAATCCGCGTAATTCAAAAATTAGGGATGATACATATGAATGAAACACTCAGCAAACTGCTTGTAGCGGCGCTTCACGATGAGGAAATCAAATCGGCGCTGCTTTCCACCCGAAATGCCGCTGATCCGTCGGCTGCATTCTGTGAATGTGCGACCTCGCTGGGCTATCCGGTGACGGTAGGCGAGCTTTTCACGATGGGCGAGGAATTCAACGAAGCCATGCTCCGCAGCGTCAACGGCGGCGGCGTGGAGGGACCCGACGGCTGGGACGACGCTTATGAGATGTTCTTCTCGGCGCTGGAAAGCTGAATTATTCAAAAAAAGAAGGGCAGCATTGCATTTTTGATTGCGCGATGCTGCCCTTTTTTGTATGGATTATCTATTGCCGTACATTTTTTCGTAGTAATTTCTGTATTCGCCCGATACGATGGTCTCCCACCACTGTCTGTTGTCGAGATACCACTTGACGGTCTTTTTTATGCCGTCCTCAAATTTAGTCTCGGGCAGCCAGCCAAGCTCAGAGTGTATCTTTGTTGGGTCAATGGCGTAACGCCGATCGTGTCCCTTGCGGTCGGTAACGTAGGTGATCAGGCTTTCGGGCTTGCCCAGCTCGCGGCATATCATACGGACTATGCTGATATTGCTCATCTCGTTGTGTCCGCCGACATTGTAGACCTCGCCGACTCTGCCGTTGTGAATGATAAGGTCGATGGCGCGGCAGTGATCCTCCACATAGAGCCAGTCGCGCACATTGAGTCCGTCACCGTAGACCGGAAGGGGCTTGTCGGCAAGTGCGTTGGCAATCATCAGCGGTATGAGCTTCTCCGGAAAATGATAAGGCCCGTAATTGTTGGAGCAGCGGGATATTGTCACCGGCAGCCCGTATGTTCTGTAATAAGCCATCACCATCAGGTCAGCGCCTGCCTTTGAAGCGCTGTAGGGCGAGCTTGCGTGAATGGGTGTCTGTTCGGTGAAGAAGAGATCGGGTCTGTCGAGCGGGAGGTCGCCGTAGACCTCGTCGGTGCTGACCTGATGGTATCTCTTTGTGCCGAATTTCCGGCAGGCGTCCATCATTACCTGCGTGCCGAGAATATTGGTGCGCAGAAAGATTTCCGGATCCTCGATAGAACGGTCGACATGTGATTCTGCCGCAAAATTTACCACGATGTCAGGGTTTTCCTCTTCAAAGAGTTGATAAACTGCCTCGCGGTCGCATATATCGACTTTGGCAAAGCGAAAATTCGGGTTGCTCATCACAGGCTCCAATGTCGAGAGATTGCCTGCGTAGGTTAGCTTGTCAATACAAACTATGCGGTAATCCGGATGCTGCCGAAGCATGTAAAAGATAAAATTAGCCCCGATGAATCCGGCACCGCCAGTAACAAAAACTGTCATTTTACGATCACCTCAGTATGAGAATTTGCCGTCAGCCACGCTGCGCAGATGTTCGCCGTAAGGCGACTTGCCGTACATTTGGGCGGAATGCAGGAGCTGCTCTTTCGTTATCCACTTTTCATAATAGGCTATTTCCTCGGGCGATGAAATGACCACGCCCTGTCTGCACTGAACGGTGCGTATGAAGGAGGCGGCTTCCATCAGGCTCTCCATTGTACCGGTGTCCAGCCACGCGAAGCCTCTGCCGAGTATCTGCACTTTAAGGTGGTTGTCTTCGAGATAGAAGCGGTTCATATCGGTAATTTCAAGTTCGCCTCTGCCGGAGGGTCTGACCTTCTTTGCCATTTCGCTTGCGCCCTTGGGATAAAAGTACAGACCGGTTATGGCGTAGTTGGATTTAGGCGCAGAGGGCTTTTCCTCGACCGAGATGACGTTTTTCTTTTTGTCGAATTCCACGATGCCGAATCTTTCAGGATCCTGTACGTAATAACCGAATATGGTAGCGTTTCCCTCTTCGGCGTTTTGGACTGCCTCCTGGAGATTTCTTCTGAACCATCCGCCGTAGAAGATATTGTCTCCCAGTATCATAGCGCAGCTGTTGTCACCTATGAATTCCTCGCCGATGATGAATGCCTGTGCGAGTCCGTCGGGGCTTGGCTGTACGGCATAGGAAAGGTGGATTCCCATGTCGCCCCCGTCTTTCAGCAGTTCCTGAAACCGCGGAGTATCGGACGGAGTAGATATGATCAGGATATCCCTTATCCCCGCAAGCATGAGAGTAGACAGCGGATAATAGATCATTGGCTTGTCATACACCGGAAGCAGCTGCTTGGATGTGACCTTTGTGAGCGGATAGAGCCTTGTGCCTGACCCTCCGGCGAGAATAATTCCTTTCATTTTGGTACCTCCTGTTGTTTATACTTTTTTGCATTATTTTTGTTGTTTTTTACAGCTCAATATAATGTCACAGATACGGTCAACGTCGTGGAGCGAAAGGTCGGAGTAAAGCGGCAGGGTCAGAATTTTCTCGCTTACTTCCAATGCCACCGGAGTTCTGCCCGGGTCAAAGGTGCCGCGGTAGCATTCAAAGGCGCTTGTCAGCGGATAGAAGTATTTCCGTGCCATTATTTCATGCTCTGCCAGTGTATGGAATACTTCGTCTCTGTCCGCTCCGAATTGCGCGGGATGGAAAACCACCGGAAAGTACGCGTAATTATGCGCCACGCCGGCTTGCTCACTGCAAAGCGAAATTCCTTCCACGCCTGTCAGATGCATGCGATAACGATCAACTACCGATTTTCGCATGGCAATATCTTCCTGCAAATGGCGAAGATTGCATATGCCCATTGCAGCCTGAAATTCATTCATCTTTGCGTTGCCGCCTATATAAGGCGTGCTCTCCGGTCCGTCAATGCCAAAGTTCTTTATATATCCCAGCTTTTTTGCCAGTTCCTCATCGCGGCAGCATACGGCGCCGCCCTCAATGGTGTGGAATACCTTTGTCGCGTGAAAACTGAACATGGCGGCGTCGCCGAAATTTGCCGTGCTTTCTCCTTTATAAGTGACGCCGAAAGAATGTGCCGCGTCATATATTACTTTCAGAGAATGTTTTTCGGCTATTTGCTGTATCGCTTCAATATTGCATACGTTGCCGTAAACATGCACCGGAATGATCGCGCTTGTTTTATCATTGATCAGTCCCTCAATGAGCCTTTCGTCAATGGTGTAATCGTCGCTTTTTATGTCGCAGAACACAGGTTTGAGTCCGCAGCGCACGATAGCGTGAGTGGTAGAGGCAAATGTGAAGGGCGTGGTTATCACTTCGCTGCCGGGGGGAAAATCCATTGCCTCGATAACCGTTTCAAGAGCGAGATGTCCGTTGGCAAAAAGCGTTACATTGGGCGTATGAAGATAATTTTTTAATTGCCGCTCAAACAATCTGTGCTTTGTGCCGTTGTTGGTGAGCCACCTGCTGTCCCACAGTTCCCTGATTTCATTGCAGTATTCCTCAAAATCCGGCATGGATGAGCGGGTGACCATTATTTTCTTATCCATAATCCGATCCTTATTTAATGTTAAGATTCATGTTTTTTAACGCCTCTTTATAGGGTATGTCGGGATAGAACACAACGTTGCTGTGCCACACCCCGCGCTTTTCGAGAGGCGGAAATTCCATATAATCGCCATATGCCACTGACAAAATCTTATCATATCCGCAGGGAATAAACGTATTGATCCCGTAAAGATCGCAGCTTATGCTCTGTGAAAAACACTCTGCCGGAAAGACGTTTCTGTTTATTCCGTATGTGGTAGCTGACAGCATGGAAACGTAGCCGGTATATGTTTCGTTTGATTTCCTTGCCATGTCGTTTATCATGTTGTAAACCGTCATCGGATCTGTTCCGCTGTGGCGTTTTACTCTTTCTTTGTCCCGTTCGGAAAGATTCGGGTGAGTCAGTCTCATGGCAACGGAATTTTCAAGAATCAGATGATGTATCTCATCGTACATTTCCGCGCCGCCCGTGGGATCAAAATTTTCCAATGTGAGTATGTCAATAAAGCATCCGAGATTGAATCCTTGGTAAATAAACGGATAGTCGATTGCCGCTGTGTTTGAATTTCTCAGCTTGGCGTGAGCATAATAAAAGCCTGGATCTGTGCGGCTGGTTTGCAGAAAATACGGTTCATCGAATTCCTTTTTGAAGTCAAGCGCAAGGAATTTTTCATAATCATTTCGCGGCATAACCACGTCCATATCGTCGTCCCACGGGACAAAGCCGTGATGCCTTACAGCGCCGAGAAGCGACCCTGCGATAAGGAAGTATTTCAAATTGTGTGCGCGGCAAACCCGATCGAATTCATGGAGAAGATCAAGCTCGATTGCCCAGACTTTTTTCAGGGTTTCATCCACATAAAAATCGCAAATGGTTTCAGGTTTAAAAAAACTCTCGGGCAACAGCCCTTTTGCGACTATTTTTTCACATTCAGTCATATGTATTCTCCTGCCGTTATTCTAAATGTACTGCCCGTCATCATCTGCGACGCATCGGACATCATGTAAACCAGCGCGTCGAGATAATCGGCGCGCTCGAGCATTCTGCCCATCGGAAGTATGCCGGCAGCCTGCCTGCGAAGCTCCGCCTCGGTCATGCCCTGTGAGCGGCGAAGGCTGACTTCCCCTTCGGTGGGCGTCCAGCCGAGCGTCAGATAATTGCAGCGGATATGCTCACCTGCGTAGTTGTGGGAGATGTGCTCCATCAGCGTGAGCAGCACGCCCTTGGAGCAGGCGTAAGCCGCCCGGTCCTTCTGACCGCCCCAGGCGTGCGCCGAGCCGGTCAGCACTATCGAACCGCCGCAACAGATGCGCATGTATTTGATTGCCTCCTGACAGCAGAAAAAGCACGCCTTGAAATTGATGTCCATTACCTTGTCGAAGGTTGCCTCGTCGCACGTGTCGAGCGGCGAAACCGGAGTTACTCCCGCATAATTGAAAAATCCGTCGATTCTGCCGAAGGCTTCATATCCTTTGCGGAAAAGCTCACGGCAGTCATCGACCTTTTCAAGATCGGTATGGACAAATATGCCGTCGCTGCCGTATGTCTGCATCACGCGGATGGATCTCAGCGCGGATTCCTCGTCGCGTCCGCCGATTACCACCCGTGCGCCGCGGCGTGCAAATTCCTCCGAGGCGGCTCTGCCGACCCCCTTGGTGCCGCCGGATACGACGATGACTTTTCCGGATAATGTCTTTTCGCTCATTCTTTCAGCTCCAATGCGCCATCAACGTCAAATCCATGAAGCGCTATAGAATTACCTTGGGTATCGGATACCTTTATCTTAGCCATATATTCCTTGAGTGTGTCGGCAAGCTCCTGCTTGCTTTCGCAGACGAGATAGAGACGGGTCATGACCTGCTTTTCCGTGCCGATCCATTCCTTGAGAACCTTGTCGCCCTCATAAAGCCGCTGAATATTGGCTGCGATGCGTTTGTCGTCAGCAATATCCGAAAGACCCTCTATTTTTGCGATGGTTCCTTCCCTGAGAAGAACCCACAGCGTCGCAGCCCATTTGCCGCGGAAATAGGGATCGTCCTCACGGGCGAGATCAATATCTCCCTCGGAGCCGGTCAGCGCAAAGTTGATCAGCATTTCCCTCTGGTCGAAGCCGTGCACCGCCTTCATCAGCAGGTGGGGCGCTTCGCCCTGGAGCCGGAAACCTGTGTCGTAGACATAGAATTCTCCGTCCTCATAGAATGCGGACAGCATGAGCACGCCGTTCTTAATGCCGATATCCTTGAACATGCGGCAGGCGTTGTCGTGCATGCGCTCAAAATATTCTCCGATGTGCTTGGAAGGATAGGTGCCGCCGAGACAGACGCGGCTCAGTCCCTTCTGCTCGTCGGTGGTGTAGCGGTCGTAAATGCAGGAGGCGCTGCAATAGCCGTCCTTGAAGGTGTAATACATGCCCATGTCCTCGCATTGCATGTATCTCTCCACGATGAAGCGCTTCACCTTGGAGGCGTCAAGCGCCTTCTGAACCGCTGCCGCCAGCTCCTCTTCGCCAAAGCACACCGTCATTCCCATACCGCTGCAGCTGTCTACAGGCTTGACCATGACGGGATATTTAATTTTGTCGAGATCCTCGCGGCGCATATTCCCGTCGAGATAGTATTCAGGTATGCCGTGAATGCCGTATCGCTCGCAGGTCGCCTTGAATACGTCCTTGTAGGAGAAAACGTCCACTATCTCCTGCGAGGCGTAGCAGTGAAATCCCAGCGCGTTGCAGGCTTTGCAGTAAGCCGGCACAAGAATGTCGGCAACTCCCACCAGAATGCCGTCTATCTGTTCTTCCCGCGCGAGGGCGACCAGCCCGGGAACGTCCATTCCGTTCACCTCACAGCTCCTGTAAGCGAATTTCTTGGCGGCGTCATCGGGACGGTTGCTTGTGACGTAGGTTTTTACGCCCATTTCGTTGGCAAGCTCCACCAGCGGAATGGTTTCGGGATTGGCACCCATGATGAGAAGTTTTTTGCCTTTGAGTTCATTGTTCATTGCCGTTCCTCCGGTCATATCGTAATTGCCTCGCCCTGCGTCATAATTGTGTATTCGAGAGCGGGACAATGAATCTTCATCTGTTCCATAAACAAGCCGGGATTTCCCCCGTGCGATGCGAACATTCCGTAATGGCAGGGGATCGTCAGCCTTGGCGCGAGAGAAGCGGCAAGCTGTGCGCATTCGTCTTCGCTGAGATTGCCGTACGCGCCGTTGATCGGGGCTATCATCACATCAAGCTCACCGAATGACCTGTATTCGTCAATGCGGTCAAGCCGCAGGCAGGTGTCTCCCGCTTCAAAAATGCGCTTTCCGTCAACCTCCGCAATGACGCCTACTGCGTCGGGCGCGCCGGAGCCGTGGTCGCAATTGACAAAATGCAGCCGGAAGTCCCCGCAGTCGTAGTTTTCCCCGGGTTTGACATATGTAATGCCGTCGTTTGTCATCATCAGCCTGCTTACAAGCCCTTCGCACTCCGTCGAGGCAAAGAGCCGTGTTCTGCCGTTTGCCGTAAGCTCGGGAATCGAGTCGAAATCGAAGTGGTCGAAATGCGGGTGGGTCGCGATAAGGCAGTCAAATTCCATGTCATAAGGCGCAAGCAGCTTCGGCAGCAGGCGCTTGAAGCCGATATGCCCCTCGAGACGTTCCACGCAGTCGGAGAGGTAGAGGTCAATGCCCAGCAATTGTCCCGAGCCGCTTTTTATGATATATCCGGCTTGCCCCGCCGAAAACAGCACGGTTTTTCCGTGAGGTGAAGCAAGTATTTTCTGCGCAAGTGTGTTCAATTCAGGTCGCCTCCCACGGCTTCGTTCAGATATATATGCAGCGCCTGCCTCCGTATTTCATCCGAAGGCTCTATCGCCAGTATTTTTTGATTGCTTATCCCGAAATCGAGCAGCTGTCTGCGGTAAGCCTCCACCGATGCCCGGTCGAGCTTGACTATGATGACATAATCAAATTGGCAGGAGGCTATCTCATGCAGCGGATCGACGTCCATGCAGCAGCGGCGGTATTCGCGGTAGTCCTCGTCGTACCAACCGGCAATGCGGTATTCGCCCGCCTCTTTCATGCGGCGCACCAGCTGCTGACCGAAGGTCCCCGCGCCGCATATCGCGACTGATTTTCCCCTGATGTCGGCGGCAAAGGGAAAGCCCTCCGGCAGCTTTCCGTCAAAGCCGCACACGCCGCCCGATCTTATGATAAAGGTGCCGAGCATCCAGTCGTCCAGCTGCTGCATAAGGCGATATTCGGAGGGGTAACTGCTGAACTGGTTGGAAAGGAAGCGATACAGCAGTCGGAGTGAAGCGGCTTCGGTGCGGAAGGTTTTGGACAGCTTCAGCATGGAGTCCTCCCGCTGACGGTAGTGATAGGCGCAGTTGTCGGTTATGCAGATTTTTCTGCATTTGAGCAGTGCGGGATAGACGGCTGCCGCGTCCTCGCCTATGGATATTCCGTCGTCCACATTGAGCTGACATTCAAAAATGTACTCCCTGCGAAACAGCTTGTTCCATAGATATGTGGTAATGCCGTAGGAATGGAATTTGCCGCAGGAGAGCATCTGCTTATACAGTCCGGACAGCGCTTCTCCCTCGTATGTGCCGGAGGGAAGCGCGTTCAAAATGACCTGCGATTTGGAAAAGAGATCGCGGGTGAATCCCGCAACAGCCGCGTCGGCACCGCTTTCGGATATAGCTGAAAAAAGCGACATGTAATATCCTCTGCCGATTCTGTCGTCGCCGTCCACCACGCCGATGTATTCACCGTGAGAGGCGAGAATGCCCGCCTTTCGCGCCGACACAAGACCGCCGTTTTCCTTGTGTATGACGACAATGCGGCTGTCTTTGGAGGCGTAAAGATCGCAGATTTCGGGGCAGCGGTCGGGAGAGCCGTCGTCCACCAGTATGATTTCAAGATTTTTGTATGTCTGATCGAGAATGCTCTCTATGCATATCCCGATGTATCTCTCTATGCGATATACCGGAACTATCACACTGATGAGCGGTTCCATTCTCTCAGCTCTCCTTTGTTTTTGGTTTGCTAAAATAGCCCTTGACCGTGTTGACAACATAGGTGTAGCTTTCCACGTGGAAGAATTTTGACATTCCCCAGTAGAGAATCATTCCCAGAGGTACCTGTAAAAACAGCGTCAGAATGTCGTTCAGACCCAAAAACTGCAAACCGAATACGACAGCCCCCATGCCAAGGGACATGCCAATCTGAGGAAGCATATCTCTGAACTGATTGAGATAGCTGTAGCCGAGCAGCTTTTTGTTTGGCCATGCGTTAATGATCTGACAGATCACGGTTGTGAAAAACACGCTGTATGCCATCGCCATAACGCTGATCCACATGGTAGAAAGTATGGCGACAATTCCGACAATCTTTTTTAACACCTCGAGTATGAGGAAAAGATCGCTTCGCCCCATTGCCTTGATGGCGTTGAGATTTGCCGTGTGTATGGGATAAAAGGCAAATGAGAAGCAGAATATCCTGAGGAACGGCACACAAGGGAGCCATTCTTCGGTGAGAATCAACCCGACCAGCGGCTTTGCGCAAACGGCAAGTCCCGCCATGAAGGGCATTATGATATATGTGCTGGTTTTAATGGCGCGGCGGGTCATGCTTCTCACTGCCGCCGGATCGTCCTGCGCCTTTGACATGGTGGGCAGCAGCACACTGTCTATGGAAGAATTGATGTTGGTCACGATAAACTGCGGGAACTGCTTGCCGCGATTATACTGCGCAAGGTCTGACGAGCTGTATATTTTACCGATAATAAGCTGTGTCAGCTCATTGTATACAGTATCAATGATGGCGGAGATGAGCAGCTTCCAGCCATAAGAAAACAATGCTTTCAAACGGTCGATGGAAAACATCTTTTTCGGGCGCCATTTCACCGTGATCCAGAGAATTGTCGTATCCACTGCGGTGTTGAAGAGCATCTGGGCGACCAAAGCCCATACGCCAAACCCGAAATACGCCATAGTAATTCCCACTACGGCAGCGCCTATTGTGCCGCCCAGTGTGGAAAAAAAGAAGCGCTTGAACATCATATTTCTCGATACATAAGCCTGCTGGACATTTTTCAGACCCGAAATAATGAGTATCAGGCTTAACACTCTGACTACGGCTGTCAGTTCCGGTCGGTTGTAAAATGAGGCGATGAACGGAGCCGCAAAAAACATAATCAGGTACAAAAAGGAGCACATTGCCATGTTAAACCAGAACACGCTGGAAAAATCAAGCTCGTCGGCGTCCTTTTTTTGTATAAGAGCATTGCCAAAGCCGCTGTCCACAAATACCTGTAAAATCAGCGTGAACACCGTAACAAGCGCCACCGTTCCGTAAACCGAGGGACCAAGCAATCGCCCGAGCACCATCGAGACGATAAACGATACGCCCTGTGCGCCGCAGCGCTCCATGAAGCGCCATAAGAAATTATTTACTACATTTTGTTTCATATTTCAGTAGTTCCTTGCCGTCTGATAGATTACCTTTTTTTGCTTTGATAAGCGTTATCTATGAATCCGTATATGGGATGGAAATAAACGCACAGAATATATCTGATCTTTGTTTTGAATGAAACCGTCCTGTAAACGTCCTTGTACTTTTTAACCTCTTCCTTGTCACCCAGCTTCAGATACAGCTCAAAGAGCGTCTTTCTTTTCCGGCGGGTTATGATATCGGAATAACGTCCGCCGGTATACTCGTTGATCCTGTCGAGCATTTCGGTAAATTCCAGGCGGCGTTTTTTTAAGTATTCGTTATCCGTTTTCATCTTTTGAGAAATCGAGCCGTTGCTGCATATGCGGTAAGCGCTCATCAGTCTGTCAAGATAATAAACCTTGCCTTTGAGACCGAGGTATACCATCGTGGCATAATCGGAATTGATGCAGTTGCCCTGAAAGGGAAAGACCACCTCGGGACGGCAGGATTTCCTGTAGAGCAGGGAGCTTGTTGCCATAGACCAGCTGTTGATGATTTCCTCCATTGACAAATCTCCGGACTCCTTTTCGAGCCGGAAGAATTTGTCCGTCATCAGATTTCCGTTTTCCTCGGCATAATAAGCCGCGTGTCCGCAGAGGGAATATTCGGGATGGCTCTCCATGAAATCGACCTGGGTCTGGAGCTTGTCCGGATCCGTCCAGAAATCGTCGCCTTCGCACATTGCCATGTATTTGCCCCGTGCCATGCCGTACACCTTCGCGAACGCAACCATTCCCAACCCGCGCTGAAAATGGTTTTCACTCAATATCAGGGGAACGATTTTATCGGGGTATTTTTGATGATATGCTCTCACTATGTCGCTTGTGCCGTCAGTGGAAGCGTCGTCTTTGACAATTATCTCATAGCTGAAATTTGTATTTTGATTGACCAGACTGTCGAGACACTGCGAAATATATTTTTTATGATTGTAAACAGAGCAATAAACCGACACCATGCAGGTATTGTTATGATCCATAAATAACTCCTTAATCTACATATCACTTGGCTCCTGAGAGAAGGAGCATCGTCGAGCAGGAATTTTCTATGCTTGTTGAGCAATAATGACCGTCACTGTCAGCCATAATTTATAGTATATCATGAAAAATATTAAAAAGCAACTATTATTATTATTAAAAATATCCCTTGCCGCATACCGTACCGACAGCATAAAGTCGTCATAGGACAAGTGCAAAAATGCGGGGTGTTCTGTCAGGGCAACCGCATGAAAAAAATATTGAAAAGAGTAAAAATATGATATAATTGACCAAGGAGATGGTCGATTATGAAAAAATATTTTGAAGAATTAAG
>CACWOX010000013.1 GCA_902762615.1 uncultured Ruminococcus sp.
AGTCCTTTACTTCTACCGCAGTCAAAAATGGGTTTACTGCTTTTGAAGCGCTGCGCTCTCTTCTTTATGGGCGATTTTCGCTGGTCACTGAATAGTTACAAAAAGACTATGTATTTCTTTGTGGTTGCTGTGGCACACTGCGTCGATGTTGCCACTGGCGTCGGCGGCGTGCTTCAGGGAATTGCCGTCGGCGTGCTGATCTCCAACGAAGGTATCTCCATTCTGGAGAATTGCGCCAAGTGCGGCATCCCGATTCCCGAACGGCTGATCAAGGCGCTCGCGCAGATCAAAGGTGAGGAAATAAAAACTGACAAGAGTTGATTTTTCTCAAATATATATTGACAAGCTTCACGTTAATGTGATATAATATCACCAGAGCAAATACATAAGCTCTGCGCCACTTAAAATTCCCCTGCCGGTTTACACGCACCACCGTGAGCCGTCAGGGGAATTGTTTTTTATGCATTTTTATTTTGCAAGTATCGCGACTATTTTTTGTGATTGTCGTGTCCGTGTACAATATTGCTTGATGTGTCAATTAAAACTGTAAACCTGTATATTAAAAAAATCGCGACCGGCAGAAAATCAATTCCGCCGATCGCTTTTTTGTGCCATCGTTATCTAACTGTTACCGTAATGGTGTTGGTTTTTACCCGAGCGCCGGCGCCGTCGGTTATCAGACAATAGAGCTGTATGCCGTCCCATGTGGCGTTGGGAGTGACCGTTTCGGTTGCGCCTGTGCGTCCGTTCCATACCGACCATGAGGTCTGCCCCTTCTTTTTGAAGTACCATTGATATTTCAGTCCGGTTCCCTGCGCTTTGAAGGAAAGGGTAATCGCATTGCCGAGGGTGACTGTCTTGCTTTGCGGCTGTGCGGTTATTGCAAGAGGCGTACCGAAGCGTATCTTTGCCGCGTTCGATTTCACAGAGGCGCCTGTGAAGTCTCTGACGAGACAGTACAGGTGTATGCCGTCCCACGTGTCATTGGGTGTGACTGTCTCGGTTGCGCCTGTGCGTCCGTTCCATACCGACCATGAGGTCTGCCCCTGCTTTCTGAAATACCACTGGTATTTCAATCCGCTTCCCGTCGCTTTGACGGAAATGGTCATGGAACTGCCCTTTTTAATGGTTCGGCTCTGCGGCTGCTGCGTAATGGCAAGCGGTTCCTTGAGCGTTATGGTGATCACGTCGGATTTGAGCGAATTGCCGTAGGAATCCCTGACAAGGCAATAGAGCTGTATGCCGTCCCATGTGTCATTGGGTGTGACGGTTTCGGAGGCGTGCGTGCGACCGTTCCAGAGGTTGAATGAGGTCTGACCTTTCTTCTTGAAGTACCACTGGTATTTCAGCCCTTCGCCCGTTGCTTTCAGCGAAAGGGTGGCAGTGCTGCCCTTTTCAACCGTTGCGCTCTTGGGCTGCTGTGTAATGGCTGCGCCCGAAACCAGCGTAATTTTTGCAACGGAGGAATTGACGATTATGCCTGCGGCGTCTCTTATCTCGCAGTAGAGCTGAATGCCGTCCCATGTGTCGTTGGGCGTTGCCTGCTCGGATGCGGATTTGTGATTGAGCCATGTATTCCAGCCGCTTTGCGCCGCCTTCTTGAAGTACCACTGGTATTTCAGACCGCAGCCATTCGCACCCACCGAGAGAGTGATGCTCCTGCCGACGGTGGCATTCGTGCTGACAGGCTGTTTGGTTATCGCCGGATAGCTGTAATTGCAGTAGACGGTCGGTTCGCTGTCAAATACGCCTGAGAGACCGGACGAATTCCACTGGCTGTCGCTTCCCGCAAAGCAGACGGTCGCAACCGAATCAGCAAGAAATGCATTGCTGCTCACCGAGGGGGATTTTGCCAATATCACCACGGTTTTCAGCTTGTAATTCGACCTGAAAGCGTATCTTCCGACCGAAGTGACCGTGGAGGGAATCGTCAGGCTGGCGAGATTGGCGCACTGGTCGAACGCGTATTGCTCGATGGTCTGCACGCCCGAGGTAAGCGAAATCCTTGTGAGATTCTGGCAGGAGGCAACCGCCGAATCGCCTATCGTCCTGACCGAGCCGGGGAAGGTATAGCTGCTGCCCAATTTGTTGGGCGGATAGCGCAGCAGCTTTGACTTGTCCTTGTTGTAAAGCACGCCGTCCGAGGCGGAAAAGCTGGCGTTTGCCGACGCTACCGATATGGAACTGAGCTTTGAGCAGCCGTCAAAAGCCCATTTGTCTATGGCTGTCACCGATGCGGGAATGGCAATTCCGGTGAGTGCGCTGCAATTGGCAAATGCCGATTCGCCAATCGCCGTTACGCTGTTCGGAATGGTAATGCTCTTTACGGTATCGCAGCCTTTGAATGCGCCTGCGCCTATGCAGGTGATATAATCGGGAACGGTCACCTTCTCGTCGCTTCCCTTGTACGCCGTCAGCGTCGTGCCGTCAATCTCGAAATCCGACGTGCCGTAATACACATTCACCGAGCTGCCGAATACATCGCTCAGACCGGCTGCATTCCATTGCGCCTGACTTCCGGCATAGACCACCTTTGCAACAGGACTGTTCTCAAATGCGCCTGTGCCGAATGAGGGAGATAGCGCGTTGAGGGTGACGGACGTGAGCTTTTTATTGGAGCGGAAGGCATATTTGCCCACCGTGGTTACCGATGCGGGAACGGTCAGGTCTGTCAGTACCGCGCACTGGTCAAAAGCGTAATGGTCAATGGTCTCAACGCCGTCGGGAAGGGTGACATGTTTAAGACCCTTGCACACCGAAAATGCCGAGTCACCTATTTTGGTGACGGTGGAAGGCACCGTGAAGCTGTCTCCCTCTATCGCCGGAGGACAGCGAAGCAGCACGCTCTTGTTCTTATTGTAAAGCACGCCGCCCGAAGCCGAATAATTCTTATTATCGGTGGCAACCGAAATTCTGGCAAGGCTGGTGCAGTTGTCAAACGCCCATTTTTCTATCGAAATAACCGATGAGGGAATGGTAATGCGGGCAAGGCTGGTGCAGCCGTCAAACGCCGACTGGTCAATGTATTGGAGAGAGGTGGGCAGGGTTATGCTTTTCATCGAGTTGCGGTCGCGGAACGCCTTGTCGTCTATTCTCACGATGAATCCCGGCACCGACACGCTCTCGGCGGAACCCGTGTAGGAGACCAGCACATCGTCCTCCACCTGGAAGCCCGTCATGTTGTAATACACCTTTGCCGAACTGCCGAATACATCGCTCATATTGGCGTCTGCCCACTGGGTAGTATCTCCGGCGTAGAGTATGCGGATAATGCCGGTATTCTTGAATGCGTAAGAGCCGAAGGAAGGCTTTTTGGCTTCGAGGGTGAGGGTTTTCAGACCGCCGGTAGACCGGAAGGCGTTGCTGCCTATCGAGGTGACGGTGGATGGAATGGTGAGGGAAATGATATTGATATCCTCGTAAAACGCGTTGTCGCGTATCAGCTTGAGCGACGACGGGAGCGCAACCCTGGTCAGGGAGAGACAGCGCGAAAAGGCTGACTTCCCTATAATTGTCACCGAGGAGGGAACGGTGTAGCTTGTCGCCGACTTTCCTTCGGGATAGCGTATCAGCACTGTTTTGTCATCATTGAAAAGCACGCCGCCGTCGGACGAAAAATCCGCGCTGCCGGAGGATACCGTAATAGTTTGCAGCTTGGAACAGCCGTCAAAGCAAAGCTCCCCTATCGACGTGACCGACGCGGGAATGGCAACGGAGGTCATACCGCTGCAATTAGTAAACGCCTGCTTTCCTATGGTCTTGACGCCCTGCGGAATTGTCAGACTGGTTATGCTGCCGCAGCCGTAAAACGCCTGATCCGCAATCGCCGTGACCTTGCCGGAGGGGATTGTCACAGCGCCCCCTGTGCCTTTGTAATTGGTGAGTACGCCGTCGGTAATATCAAAATCGCTCGCGGCGTAAACCGTCCTGCCGCCACCCGAAATCACGGGAACCAGCATGGCAATCATGGCAAAAACCGAAATAAGCAGCAGCATGACAGGCTTTTTGCTCGTTTTGCTGATTTTGCTTTTTTTGCTTTTTTTGCATCTCATTCGCAATACCTCATTTCTGATGGATGTCAACATCATTATACCCCATTACAGCGTAAGTGTCAATTGATTTGAACACCGACACACATTAATCGTAAATACTGACAGACAGGCGTATTTTATATTTACACATCGGTAAAGAAATCTATTTGAAAATGTGTTATAATATAAAGATAGAAATATCCTATTTTATTTGAAAAGGCGGACTGATTCATGTATTTATTCAACCTCTTCCACTCAGCCGGCGGAAAGGCTGTCAGGAAAATAACCGCGATGGCGCTCACGCTATCCTTTGCGGCAGCGTATTTCCTGTCTCCGGCAGAGGAATTATTCAGGGTCTATGCTGAGGCAAATCCAAGCACGCCTTCCTCCGAAACGTCAGGTCAGGAAGAAACCGTCCCGCTTGCCATTACAGGTCAGCCGCAGGACGTCACCGTCAGCGTGGGAGAGAAGGCGACCTTCACCGTAGCGGCATCCGGCACGGGTCTGACATACCAGTGGTACTACCGCAAAGCCGGCGCAAGAAGCTGGTCGGTCTGGAACGGACATACCACCGCTTCCACCTCGGCGATATGCAATTCCACATGGAATCTGATGAAGGTGTACTGCCGCATTTCGGCTCCTTCCGGCAAAAGCGTTGCTTCCAATTACGCCGTCATAAAGCTCCGTCAGCCTCTCACCATTCTGACCCAGCCGGAGAACGTCACGGTAAATGCCGACAGCACCGCCACATTTTCGGTATCGGCGCAGGGGACAGGCAAACTGAATTATCAGTGGTATGTGCGCAAGGCCGGCTCAAATGAGGACATGCTGTGGAATGGTCACATCACAGCAACCACCTCCGCGACCTCTAATTCCTCATGGAACAGCATGAAGGTATGGTGCGTTGTCACGGACGAAGCCGGAGCCAGCGCCAAGTCAGATGCGGCAGTTGTCAAAATCAAGCAGCCGCTCGTCGTCGTCACCCAGCCGGAAGACATTGCCGTCAAACCGGGCGATACCGCAAAATTCCGCGTATCGGCACAGGGGACAGGCAGCATAAGCTACCAGTGGTATTACAAAAAATTCGGCGCGCAGGACTGGACTCTCTGGAACGGACACACCTCTTCCGTCACCACCGCAAACGCAAATGCCACATGGAATCTCATGCAGGTCTACTGCAAACTGACCGATGAAGCGGGAGCCAGCGCCGATTCACAGTCCGCCGTCGTCAAGGTGGATCAGCCGCTCACCGTTCTCACTCAGCCAAAGGACAAAACCGTCACAGCCGGCAGGACAGCCGAATTCACCGTAATTCCGCAGGGCAAAGGCTCATACGCCTATCAGTGGTACCGCCGCATGAAGGGCGACAAATCGTGGTCGGTCTGGCAGGAGCAGACCGCGGCAGTGCTCTCCTTCAAAGCCGAAGAATCCATGAACGAAATGAAGGTCTACTGCCGGGTGAAAGATGAATCCGGCATCTATGTCAGTTCCAAATACGCATTGCTCACGGTCATTCCCGCCATCAAAATCACCTCCCAGCCTGCACAGGTCACTGTTCATTCGGGCGATACGGCGACATTCTCTGTCAGTGCCACCGGCAGCGGACTGAGCTATCAGTGGTACTACAAAAAAGCGGGCAAAACCGACTGGACGCTCTGGAAGGGCAAAACCGACAAATCCGTTTCCGGCACAGCCGACTGCACATGGCACGTAATGCAGGTATTCTGCCGCATTACCGACGAAACAGGCGAGACAGCCGACAGCAGCACTGCCTTCGCCATGATAACCAAAAAGAGCGACAAGCGCTACATCAAGCGCACATTCAAGGTGAGCAGCAACGGCACCAAGATCTACAGCGGTCCCGGCACGGAATACAAAGCCCTCGGCACGCTCAGCGCGGGCGAGAAATATCTTGCGCTCGAATGGGGCAGCGATTCCAGCGACGTGACATGGTTCCGCTTTAACTGGAATGGAAAGGACGCGTGGATTTCACGCAAAAAGACCAGCGTTTCGGATGAATTTGTCACCATACCCAGCCGCAGCTTTAAGAACGGCGGCGTTCCCATCATCTACCTCTCCCCCTCCCGTCAGATTCACAACGCATATGCCACGGGCGGCACCACCGAGCAGAAGGAAATGTACCGTGTCGGCGAGGCGCTGAAAAAAATTCTGGAAAATGAATACCTGTGTGTGGTATATATGCCTCCGGTGGACATGATCATAAGTCTCAACGACCGTCCTCAGGACGCCTACAATAAGGATGCCGACGTGTATCTCGCCATTCACAGCAACGCGCACAGCACCAAGACCCGATACGGCGCGGTGGGCTACTACTTCCCCGGCAGCGAACAGAGCAAGAATCTCGGCAAGAACATGGCGGAGGAAATGCACAAAATATCCCCCTTCACACCCAATACCGGCACGGATATTGTCAACGGCATGACGGCATTTGACAACATCGGCTACGGCGAAGTCAGAGACCCTGCCTATTTCGGCATGATAAGCCTGCTCGCCGAGGTGGAATATCACGACAACAAAGATTCCGCCCAGTGGATCATCAACAACCCCGATAAAATCGCCCGTGCGCTTGCCAACGCCCTCGAAAAAACCATAGATATGCAAAAGAAGTAATTTTTTGCCGCAGCCGTCATATATTGCATTTGATGCGCGTGTATTTTTATATTCGTTCGGATAAAAATATTACGGGAATTTTAATTCGGCTTATGATTGACAGAGCGAATCTGCCTGATCGCCGTATGAAAAATTTCCGGTATCAAACTGCAAGGGACGGTACGACAATGAACAGGAAATTCCGCATTATGTGCGCTGCTGCCGCTCTGTCGCTCATGGTTCTGCCCGTGAGCTGCGGATCGACACGCAACGGAACAACTTCCAACGGCATGAACAACAACGGCATTTACGACGGCTCCAACGGTCGTAATGCGCTGAACGGAGCAGGTGAACTCATCGACGATGCGGGCGACGTCATCGAAAGAGGCGCCGACGGCATTCAGCGCGGTCTGGACAACCTGGACGACGGCATGACCAACAATGCCACCACCTCCACCACCTATTCCACGGTGACAAACACAACTACCACGACCACCCGCACACCTGCCTCGAAGCGATAATCTTTTGCCGTAAAGCAAAATCATGCCAAACCAAAACGGACAGCACCGATTCACCCTTCAGGGAAAAACGGGCTGTCCGTTTTAATGATTTCATTCTCTCAGCTCAGTGCATCTCTATCCAATACACCACCGCAAACACCGCGACAAAATACGGCAGCGATGCGATTCCCTTCCATATGGGGGAAATGCGGAACGAATCGTCTTTTCGCGTAAATTTCACCAGCCGTTCCACACCGTATGTCAGCAAGGCATACGACAAAACGGCTGCCCAGCTGTACAGGATTATCACAAAGACTACCCACCAGCGGAAACTATCCCATCCTGCCGTCGCCATCGACAGGAAAAAGAAAATTCCCCCGAAAACCAAAACGCCGAGACCGAACAACAGCCGGAATTTCGCCATGCCGAATGAATCGGAGCCGTCCGGCAGCGCGCGTTTTTGGTACTGTCCGGCGCATACCAGCGCCAGCAAATACCCGACAAATGCGCTGCACGTCATCCACACGGCTGCGTCATCGTATATCAGAATATCAAACAACAGGCTGATCGGATAATACCATGCATATGTATCCCACGGGAAGAAGCTCTCGGCTGCCCATTCATTCAGGATACAGAAAAGCAGTCCCGCGAACGCGCAGCCGAATCCCATCAGCACGCACAACAAATATTTTCCCGCTCTTTTCATTGCTTTCATTTTGCTCTCCTTTTCATACTGATCAACAGCATCGCCAGACATATGCTCCATAATAGGAGCATGATGAATCCGATGGGAATGAATATGGAATCCTCTATCCAATCATTTGTTCCCGGCTTTTCGAGCCATAACGGGGAGATAAACAAGACCGCGGGATATAGCCAGCAAACACTCACTGCACTCAAAATAATGCCCATCAGAATTTTTTCATTTTCCGCACACTCCGTTTCGCTTGTTACCTAAAGTATATCCCATACAATAGTGAATATCAATAAAAATATATCGAATTTTAATAAATTTAATAATTGATAAAAAATATAACAATGCAAAAAACCGTAACCCTTCCAAAAAGGAAAAAGCTGCGGATTTTTATATATCAAATCATTATGAATTACGCATTACGAATTACTTCACAACGACAGTCCAGCCGAATTCGTCCGGAATCTTGCCGAACTGCATGCCTGTGATCTTGTCGTAGAGCATCTGAGAGATCTCGCCGATTTCGCCGTTGTTGATGGGAATGATGGTGTCGCCGCACTTCAGCTCGCCGACAGGAGAAATGACTGCCGCTGTGCCTGTGCCGAACATCTCCTTGAATTCGCCCTTAGCGTTGGCTTCGATCAGCTCTTCCACGGTGATCAGGCGCTCGGAAACCTTGTAGCCCATAGATTTAAGCACTTCGATGACCGACTTTCTGGTGATACCGGGCAGAATGGAACCGCGGAGGACAGGCGTGACGATCTCGTCACCGAGAACGAAGAACACGTTCATAGCGCCGACTTCCTCGATGTACTTGCGCTCCACGCCGTCCAGCCAAAGAACCTGGCTGTAGCCCTGCTCAGCCGCAACGTCCTGCGCCTTGAGGGAAGCGGCGTAGTTGCCGCCGGTTTTTGCGTAGCCTGTGCCGCCGATGACTGCGCGGACATATTTAGTCTCCACATAAATCTTGACAGGTGCCAGACCGCCTGCGTAGTAGGAACCCGAGGGGCTCATGATGATGATGAACTTGTACTCGGTGGAGGTATGTGCGCCCAGAGCGTCCTCTGTGCCGATGATGAAGGGTCTGATGTAAAGCGAAGCACCGTCGGTGTGGGGAACCCAGTCGCTGTCGATGTCAACCAGCATTTCCAGCGCCTTCTCGGCAAGCTCCTCGTCGATGAGCGGAATGCTCAGGCGGTCGTTGGAGCTGTTGAGTCTGGCAAAGTTCTGATCGGGGCGGAAAAGTCTGATCTTGCCGTCCACGCCGCGATAAGCCTTCATGCCCTCGAATACTTCCTGGCTGTAGTGCAGGCACATGCAGGCAGGCGTCAGATCGAGCGGGCCGTAGGGGACGATGCGGGGATCATGCCAATGTCCGTCGGTGTAATCCATGACGAACATATGATCGGTGAATATCTTGCCGAAGCCGAGCTTGCTCTCGTCGGCGGGTTTCTGCTTGGGATTCGTGGTAAGCTGAACCTTGATTTCTTCCATGGTAAAAACACTCCTCAAAAAATAATTTAATTTGAAATAATCTCAATTGGATAAACAAATGATTGACAGCCGATTTGCTGATTAAATTTGATTATATCACTTATTTGCCCGATTTGCAAGTTTTTTGTATAAATTATTCATAACGCATATAGCAATTAGTGGTTGACACGCAAACGCTCGCATTCGCTCGCTAATTATGGCGCTACGCACTTTCTTTTTTCATTTCTACTTTTACAATCGCCTAAAAACGTTCCTACATCTCATACATCAGATCGTCGGGAATGAATAATTCTATCCGCTGGTCAGCAACCTTCGCAAGAGCAGAGGCAAATTCCAGCCCGAACGCACTGCCGTCTGAATAAAGGTCGCTCAGCGGCGCCAGAACGAATGCCCTTCGCAATATTCCCGGATGCGGAAGGTTCAGCTCGTCAGTGGACATATTCACACCTTCGTAAAGAAGCAGGTCGATGTCCACCGTGCGTGGAGATTTGAAGCCGGGGCGCGTCCTGCCGAGCGCCGATTCTATGCCGAGGCAGGCGCCGAGCAGGGCATTCGGAGAAAGCCGCGTTTCGATTTCGGCGGCACAGTTGATGTAGGGCGGCTGCGGCTCGGTCACTTCCACCGCCTCGGTCAGGTAATAGCGCGACACACGCAGCAGCCTCGTCCCGCAAAGATTGGAAACTGCCGCGAGAGCGCAGCGGATATTGCCGCACGGGTCGCCGAGATTGCCCCCCAATCCCAGAACCGCCTTCATCTCAAAGACTCCCTTCCCCTGCGAATGGTGACGGCGGCGTATTCGATGTCGCATTTTACCGGCGCATGCGGCTTCTTCAATGTGACCTCCACCTCGCTGACCCTGTCGAATTCCCTCAGAATGGCATCGCACACCACCTGCGCCGCGCGTTCGATGAGGTCGTAATGATGATCGGTCATTGCCTTATAGGCGCAGTTGCAGACCTCGTCGTAATTGACCGCTTCCTCGAGACTGTCGAGCAGACACGCCATGGTATAGTCGCCGTAAAGTCCGATATCCAGATAGAAATACTGCCCTTTTCGCTTTTCCTCCGGCAGCACGCCGTGGTAGGCATACACCTTTAAATTTTTGATGGAAATGCAGTCCTGCATTTTTGCATCGGCTCCTTTTTTAATCCTGTAATTATATAATTGTATACTTGTATAATAACCCCAAGACACATAATCTGTCAAACAATTTCTCTCAAAAATAAGACAATTAATTTACAAAGCTGTTACAATTAATTTGAAATTGCTTAACTCACAATAAAATATATCAATTATAATTAATATTGGTAATATGAATTGTATGTTTGTATATGATTTAATGTGTGGAAAAAGGTGATCCCGAAATGGCAGGCAAAGGCACAGGGAAGTATTATGCGCCGGTTTACCGTGCGAAAAAATCTCCCGTTAAGGTCAGACGCGCCAGGTTGTTCAAGCGCTGCGCTGTGATAGCGGCAGCCGTGGCAATTGCGGCAGTATCCATCATGGCAATACAGATCAACAGAAATGAAGACGATTCATTTGTCAGGGTCGCGGCTTCGGAGCAGTCGCTCGCAGGAGTGTCGTCCTATCCGCGTGTTGTCGATAAATCCTCTCCCCTTGCGGACGATTACGTTCCCGAAAATCTGATGTCTCTCGGCACCCTGCCCAATGGCGACAATGTATTCCTTCGCGCCGACGCGGCTGAGGCGTTTCTCGAAATGTGCGCCGCCATGTCGGAGGACGGACTGGGCATCGTTCCGGTCAAGGGATATGTTTCCTATCAGGAGCAAAGTCAGGTGCTTGCCGCGGCAGCCGACAGACTGGTCGCAGAAGGTCAATCTGCCGAGGAAGCCAAAAAGCACGCCGAAGCCGAGGTGTTCGCCCCCGGTCTGGACGAAGCGCAGCTCGGCACGTCCATTGATATTTCCACCGACGCGAATTCCGTGGACAGCTTTTCGATGACCGATCAGTACCAGTGGATCTGCCAGAACGCGCACCGCTACGGCTTTATCATCAGATATACGGCTGCCAAAAAGAAGGTCACCGGAGTGGGTGACAAGCCGTGGCACCTGAGATATGTCGGCAGAGAGGCTGCCGAATTCATGGTTTCTTCCCACCTCTGCCTTGAGGAATATGTCCGTGCCGTCAAGGGTGAAAATCCCAAAGCCATCGAGGAAATCTGAATTACCTTTTTCCCCTGTTTATCAATCCGCCTTTTAACTTTCTCCAATTTATTTACAATAAAGCTCCCCCGAAGGAATCGTTTACCGCTGTCTTCGGGGGGAGTCTTTTATACATTGCTAAATTAAAAAGCGAAAATGACGTTTATTGTTATTGTTCTAAAAAATTTAAGAAAATACTTGCAATTCTGTAAAACTTGTGTTATTATATGTTCGTAGATTCGATGAGGGACAAAAAACAGGTTCCTTTTTGAAGTCCACGGATTATTTTGAAAAAGATTTGCCAAAAATTAAGAGGGATTTGGCAGATCCAAAAAAATTTTTTTGGAGGTATTACTCATGAAAAAAAGAATCGCAGTCTTACTTGCGTCGGCTATGCTGATGACATCGGCTCTCGCCGGCCTCGCATCCTGCAAGAGCGGCGGCGGCAACAGCGGCGCAGACGCCAGCAAGGGTCATGTCTATTATCTGTCATTCAAGCCTGAGGCAGACGAAGCATGGCAGGAGCTTGCAAAGGCTTACACCGAGGAGACCGGCGTACAGGTCGACATCCTCACCGCTGCCAGCGGCACCTATGAGACCCAGCTTTCTTCCGAAATGTCCAAGACAGACGCTCCCACCATTTTCCAGATCAACGGTCCTAACGGCTACGCAAGATGGAAGGATTTCTGCTACGATCTGACAGACACCGATTTCGCCAAGGAACTCAACAGCCAGGATTTCGCATTTAAAGACAGCGACGGCAAGACCCGCGGTATCGGCTATGTTCTTGAGACATACGGCATCATCGTAAACAAGAAGCTCCTCGAGCAGTCCGGTCACAAGCTTGATGAAATCACCAACTTTGAGACCCTGAAGGCTGTCGCAGATGACATTCATGCAAATGCTGCCACAAACGGCTTTGACGCTTTCTCCACCGCCGGTATGGAGTCTTCCACCGACTGGAGATTCAAGACCCACCTTGCCAACCTCCCCATCTACCTCGAGTACAAGGCTGACGGTATTGACACCACAAAGACCATCAAGGGTTCTGCTCTTGACAACTTCAGAAACATCTGGGATCTCTATATCACAGACGCTCCCACAGATTCCGCTGTTCTTGCTTCCAAGACCATGGCTGAATGCACAGCTGAATTTACCGACGGCAAGGCTGTTTTCTATCAGAACGGCACATGGGCATACGGCGATATTAAGGGCAAGATCGCTGACGAAGATCTCGCATACCTCCCGATCTACACCGGCGCAGAAGGCGAAGAGAACCAGGGTCTCTGCACAGGTACAGAGAACTATATGTGCATCAACAGCCAGGCTGACGAGAAAGACATTGAAGCTTCTCTCGAATTCCTCAAGTGGGTCTTCACATCCGAGACCGGTACAGACGCTGTTGCCAACAAGATGGGCTTCCTCACTCCTTTCAAGAGCGGCAAGACCCCTGACAACTACCTTGTAAAGCTCGCAAATGACTCTCTTGCAAGCGGCAAGTCTCCTGTTTCCTGGAACTTCTCCACCATTCCTTCTGAGGATTGGAAGAACGGCGTGGGCGATGCTCTGACTGCTTATGCTGCAAAGCCGGGCGACGACACATGGGATGCTGTTAAGGTTGCATTCGTTGACGGTTGGGCAAGCGAATATGCCAAGATCGAAGGCTAATCTCTTTGCCTGAGACAGGATGTGCTTTATTTCACATTCATTAAAAGCATTGAATTAATAGCTTAAACCTTATGGAAGGGTGAACGGCATTTGCTTGCCCGTTCGCCCTTCTTTGTTTAAACACAACGTCACTTTCCATCTCCATAAAAGAAAGGGGTTCTTTATGGAAAAAATCATGAAAAAAAATCCCGGATATTTCTGCCTCTTCCTGCTGCCCACCCTGCTTGCCTTTATGATCGGATTTGTCGTGCCGTTCGGAATGGGCATCTACATGTCCTTCTGCAAATTCAACACCTTAAAGGACATAGAATGGGTAGGAATTGAAAACTACACCAAGATTTTCATGGCGGACGAAGGAGAAATATTCCTCAATTCCTTCTGGTTCACGGCACTCTTCGCGGTGATCTCCACCGTTGCCATCAATGTGATCGCTTTCATGGTGGCAGTGCTTCTCACCAAAAACTTCGGCGGAACCAATATCTTCCGCACCATCTTCTTCATGCCGAATCTGCTGGGCGGCGTTTTGCTGGGTACCATCTGGAAGATCCTGCTCAACGGCGTACTGGTAACCATGAGAGAAACGCTGACAACCAACGGTACAAACGGCTTTATCGGTCTTTTGATTCTCATGATCTGGCAGCAGGTAGGTTACATGATGATCATTTATGTTGCCGGATTGCAGGGCATATCCGACGACCTCAAGGAAGCTGCCAAGATAGACGGCGCCAACAGCAAGCAGATTCTTTTCAAAATCACTATTCCGCTTGTCATGCCTTCTATCAGCATGTGTACATTCCTCACATTAACAAACGGTTTCAAGCTGTTTGACCAGAACCTGACTTTGACCGGCGGCGGACTGAAACACAATTCCGAAATGCTGGCTCTCAACATCTACAATACCTTCTACAGCCGCGTAGGCTGGAAGGGCGTAGGTCAGGCAAAGGCTGTGCTTTTCTTCCTGCTGGTCGGCGCCATAGCAATTGCACAGCTCAAGATAACCCAGAGCAAGGAGGCGGACTGATATGGCGGATAACAATGCAACCAACATCAAATCAGCTGATCAGATAAAGGTCAAGCGCAAAATAAGCGACATTATTTTCACAATCGTATTCACCGTCATCAGCATCTTCTGGGTCTATCCGCTCGTCATGGTGTTGATCAACTCCTTCAAGACCAAGCTGTCTATCGGCAGCTCACCGTTTAACCTTCCCGATGAAACCACCTTTGTCGGTCTTGACAACTATGATCAGGCTGTCAATACACAGATGGACTTCATATCCGCGCTGATCAACAGCTTGATCATCACAATTTGCTCGGTGGCTCTGATTCTTTTCTGTACATCTATGTGTGCCTACTTCGTCATCAGGGTCAACGCATGGTACACAAAGGCATTCTATTATCTCTGCCTTTTCTCCATGATCGTTCCCTTCCAGATGATCATGTTCCCGCTCTCCAAGGTCACCGATACCCTCGGTCTCAACTCACCTTTCCTCATTCCGATCGTGTATCTGGGATTCGGCGCGGGCACGGCTCTGTTTATGTTCACCAACTTCCTGAAATCGGTGCCGCTTGAGATAGAAGAAGCTGCCATGATCGACGGCTGCGGTCCCATCAAGACCTTCTTCAGCGTGGTGCTTCCCATCATGAAGCCCACCATCATCTCGGTCGGTATTCTGGAAACCATGTGGATCTGGAACGACTACCTTCTGCCCTACCTTGTCCTCAATATCAGGTACTACAAGACGGTTCCGATCGTCATTCAGTACTTCCAGGGCGGCTACGGACAGGTGGAATGGGGCGCGATTATGGCGAGCATGGTCATCACCATCACGCCTATCGTCATCCTCTACCTCTGCCTCCAGAAGCACATCGTCAAGGGCGTTCTCTCCGGCGCTGTCAAGGGCTGATGCCTTATTGATCTGTCGGCTGGAATTTCACCCGCTGTAAAATCAAAAATAAAAAATTCGCTCCTGCGTCTTGCCTCAAACCGGCGGTGCGGGAGCGTTTTTTATATTTAATATCTCTTCTTTATCACAGTTGCCAATAAAGCCCGAACCGCGTATTTTGGGGTTCGGGCTTTGTAGTATAAAAATATAAAAAACATCAAAAATATCAATAATTGCCGTAAATGAACGGGCTACCTCCGGTGTAAGCCAACGCAATGAGCAGTCCGCAGAATACGAAGAACGCAACCAGATGCCAGAATTTGCTCAGGTCGAGCACGGGATATTGCGCCTTGACAAAGCTGGTGTTAAGTTTCTTTGCCCTGAGTTTCACTCCGCGGGAATGCATGATGGCAGGAACCGTCGCGGCAAAGTACATTCCGACCGTCACAAACAGCCAGAAGTAGGGCTGATCGACGCCTGCCTTAAAGGAGAAGAGCCGCCTGATGATCAGCAGAGCGGAACCAAGCGAAGGTGCGCGGAAGAATATCCAGCAGAAGGTGGTAAACAGGAATGTGAGCACGATTGAAATGACATTGGAGAGAAGGCTGTGCGCCTTTTCGCCGCTCTTTGTCAGGGTCATCCACGCCTTGTGAACCGCCAGAGCCACGCCGTGCAGCAGTCCCCAGATGATATAGGTCCAGTTGGCGCCGTGCCAGATACCGCCTATCACCATTGTGAGAATCAAATTGAGATAGGTACGCGCCTTGCCCTTGCGGTTGCCGCCGAGGGAAATATAGACATACTTTTGCAGCCATGTGGAAAGGGTGATGTGCCAGCGCTTCCACAGCTCGGTTACATTGTGAGCAAGGTAAGGCAGATTGAAGTTGACCGGCAGATCGTAGCCGAGTATCTTCGCCGCGCCGATAGCCATATCGGAATATCCCGAGAAATCAAAGTAAATCTGGAAGGAATAGGCTATCACAGCCAGCAGCACCGAAAAGCTGCTGAATATCATCGGCGTTTCGTAGACCTGATCGACAAAGACCGAGAGCCTGTCCGCCATTACCAGCTTTTTGAAAAGTCCGAATACAAATATCTGCACGCCGGGCAGGAAGGTGGCAAGTCCGACATTGCGGCGCTTTGCCGACTGCCCAAAGAAATCGCCGCTGCGCTGAATCGGTCCGGACGTGAGCTTGGGGAAGAATGTGATGTATGCCGCGACATTCTCAAAATCACGCGCTTCCAGCTCTCCGCGGTGAACGTCCACAAGATAGCTGACCGCGCTGAATGTGTAAAAGGATATGCCTATCGGCAGAAAGATATTCAGTGTGGGACTCGCGTGACCAAAGGCAGCCATTGCGGAACCGACCACAAAATTGGTGTATTTGAACACGCCAAGCGATACGAGCGACGCGATCACTCCGACGTACCAGTATTTTTGATTCTTCGCAAAATACCATGTGACGACGGTAATCACCGCAAGCACCAGCGCCGAAAGCAGGTTGGCATATGCCACAAAAATCAGACTTGCCGCGGTGAGCGTCCAGTTGTTGAGGCTGCGTCTGCGTTCATCGGAAACAGGCAGTCTGTCATAGATATACAGCAGGGTAAATACCGCACCAAGCAGCCCCATAAGCGCAAAGCTAATCATTGACATCGGCTGCAGCCTCCTTCCGGTCTTTTTCTCTGATGAATTTGACAAGCGCCTCGGCGGAAGCGCGATGTCCGTATGAATTCAGATGTCCCATTCCGAGCCGTCCGGTGCAGAAGCCGTGTGCCACATGGTGCTGCTCATAAAACATCTTTGTAAAATCGTCCGACACGTCCACAAAATCGATGTCGTGGCTGGCGGCAGCTCCGGCAAAGGCTTCGTATGCCTCGCTGCGTTCAAAGAGAATGTGTCCCTCGCTGTCGAACGCTTCGGTGGGGTGATAAAATACGATCAGCTCCACGCCGGTGTCCTTTTCAATGTCGCCGAGATATGTAAAAAGTCTGTCATAAGCCGGCAGGTCAGATTCCGAAACATCGGAGGAAAATTCCTCGCCGTCCAGAGAGAATACATGGCGGCGGCTGCCCTGATCCTTAAACAGATCAAAGAAGCCCACCTTGCGCTGATGATCAATGATGCGCAGTCCCGGCACCTCATTGACGAATTGCATGATGGGATTGTGGCTGCTGCTGGCAAAATCGACCTTGTGCTCCAGAACCTCGTCCACATCCTGCTGCGTGACATTGACAAAATACGCCTCGAGTATCACATACTTGACCGAATCCTTGTAAAGCTCGATGCTGCGCGGGAGATACTGGCATATTTTAAAGAAGGTGTGTCCCGAAATGCCCATATTGTAGACCTCATGCTCACCGTTGAAAAGATCACACATCACCGCAGCGACATTGTCATCCTGCGGCACATACTGTGCCTCCATATGGGACGAACCGACCAGCAGGATATCCGGATGCTCAATCACCTCGGGATTGTTGTAGCCGTTTTCATCGTACTGTCCCCAGCCGATACCCTCGGTGGCTCTGAACCAGACCGAATCAGCCGGCCAGATGTAGTCGGTGTTGCCGTTGGGATTGGCTATGTGTACCGGAATGAACGAATAGGCGCACATCAGCACCGAGAGAATGGCAATTGAGACCGCTCCGGCACCTCCGACCTTCACCAGACCCACAGCCAATTTGCCAAGCCGTGCGGCGACGCTTTGTTGTGCGCCGTTTTTGTTTTGCATGTCATTTCCTCCTTTTTCCGCAAAAGAAATACGCTGCTATGTAAAATACAAAGCAAAAAGAAGAATTTTCACCCTTCACATATGAGTATTTTATCATAAATTAGATTTAAGTCAAGGATTAATTGCAAATAATATATTGCATTTGCGAATTATAGATGATATAATAATCAGATAAAGGATTTTTATTATTTATTTGCCAAAGAAAGGATCTGGAAAAAATGGCACTTATTGCAAAATCAATCAAGGGCACGCAGGACGTGCTCCCCTCCGATAGCTATAAATGGCAGTATGTCGAAAAGACCTGCCTTGAAACCGCCCGCCTGCACGGCTACAGCGAAATCAGAACCCCCGTGTTTGAGCACACCGAATTGTTCACCCGCGGCGTGGGAGATACAACAGATGTTGTACAGAAGGAAATGTACACCTTCACCGACCGCGGCGACCGTTCGCTCTCGCTGCGCCCCGAAATGACCGCTTCCGCCGTCCGCTCTGCCATCGAGCACGGACTCATCAACGACGCGCTTCCCGTCAAGGCGTGCTACACAGCCGCCTGCTACCGCGCGGAAAAGCCTCAGGCAGGACGTATGCGCGAATTCCACCAGTTCGGCGTGGAGCTTTTCGGCGCACCCTCTCCGGCTGCCGACGCGGAGATCATCTCCCTTGCCAATTCCACCCTCACCGAACTGGGCATCAAGGGCTACACCCTCGAGATCAACTCCATCGGCTGCCCCACCTGCCGCGCGGAATATCACAAGGCGCTCAAGGAGTACTTTGAAGGCAAAAAGGAGCAGCTCTGCGAGACCTGCCTTGACCGTCTGGACAGAAATCCCATGCGCATTATCGACTGCAAGGTGCCGTCCTGTCAGGAAGTCGCAAAGGATGCGCCCCGCATGATCGACTATCTCTGCGACGACTGCCGCGCTCACTTCGACAGCGTGAAGAAGTACCTCGACGCGATGGGCATTGCCTACACCGTCAATCCCTCTATCGTGCGCGGGCTGGATTATTACACCCGCACGGTGTTTGAATTTATTTCCTCCGACCTCGGCGCACAATCCACCATCTGCGGCGGCGGTCGCTACGACGGACTCTTCAAGCAGCTCGGCGGGGCGGATACGCCGTCTCTCGGCTTCGGCATGGGGCTGGAGAGAGTTATGCTGGTCATGGAGGCGCAGGGCGTGGAATTCCCCCAGCCGGAGAAAACCATGATTTATCTCGCGCCGATGGGCGAAGCTGCTGCCGTCAAATGCATGGAGCTTTGCGCCAAGCTGCGTGCCGAAGGCTTCTCCGCTGAGACCGACCTCAACAACCGTTCGGTCAAGGCGCAGATGAAGTACGCCAACAAGCTGGGCGCGAAATACACTGTTGTCATCGGCGACAGCGAATTGGAATCGGGCATTGTCCGGCTCAAGAACATGGATTCCGGCGAGCAGACCGAGGTAACTATGGAGAGCGGCATCATTGAATCGCTCTACGACATGGGCATCAACGACACCATGGCGCGTCTGAATGAGACCGTGGCAGCCTTTGAAGGACTTGCCGGTCTTGACAAACTGCTCGGCAGCGAAGGAGAAGAATAAGCGCTCGCGTTCGCTCGCTAAGATAATAGAGAATAGAGAATAGAGAATAGATAATAATGTTGGAGCGCTTCGCGCTGGAATATAGTAATGATGAATGATAGAAAAAAAGAGAATAACAGCCTTGTGCAGCTTTATCTGCCTGCTTGCCATTGAAATCATCATCGGGAAATTTGCGCACGGTTTTCTTCGGGCTTATGTCGGGGACGTGCTGGTGATTCCGCTGCTTTACTGCTTCGTGCGGATATTTTATGTGCGTCCTGCCGTCTGGCTGCCGGCTGCGGTCGGCGGTTTGGGGATTTTTGCCGAGATATTGCAGTTTTTTGACCTGTGCGGACTGCTCGGTATTTCCAAGGGCAGCCTACTCGGGATTCTTCTCGGCTCTTCGGCTGACTTAGCGGATATTCTCTGCTACGCGGCGGGAGTCCTGCTGATTTACGCGGCGGAGCGATGCTTCGGAAAGGTCTTTGGACAAACTCATCAGAAAGAAGAAAAATATGGAGCATCAGATTATCAAGCTGCCTCCGCAGGATTTTTACAAAAAATGCTCTGACATATGGGACACGGTCAAACATGAGCAATTCGCGAAACAGTTCGAGCAGGAGCTATATTCAGGGAACAGAATCGCCTACATCTATCAGATTGACGGTGAAAATATCGCAGAAATCTCTATAGTATTTGACACGGACGACCCGGATTACACCATTGAAAAAAAAAGGGCTTATATCTCTCATCTTGTCGTAAAGCACGAATACAGGCGAAAAGGAATCGGCAGAGAACTCGTCCGTTTCATCATTGACAAGGCAGTTGAAATGGGATATAAAGAATTGTCGATAGGCGTTGATCTCAATAATTATCCGGCAATCAAACTGTATGTTGACTGCGGTTTTGACAAAGTGATTTTCATTGGAAAAGACGAACAGGGCGAATATCTCAAGCTACTAAAAATCATTTCACCCCGGGAGGAAGTAAAAATAAATGACAGTCAGAGCATATACAACAGATGACTTAAAAGCCATGAGCGACATCTGGAATGAGGTAGTTGAACAGGGCATCGCCTTTCCGCAGGAGGAGCCGCTGAATGAGCAGACGGCAGAGCAGTTCTTCTCGTCGCAGAGCCGGAGCGCGGTTGCCGTTGACGGCAGCGGACGCATTGTGGGGCTGTATATCCTTCACCCGAACAACGTCGGCAGGTGCGGTCACATCTGCAACGCAAGCTACGCGGTGGCGTCAGGCTGCCGCGGCATGCACATCGGCGAAGCGCTGGTGCGCGACTGCATCCAAGCAGCCGGACAGCTCGGCTTCCGCATTCTTCAATTCAACGCCGTCGTCGAAACCAACACAGCGGCAAGACGGCTTTACGAAAAAATCGGATTTCATCAGCTGGGCGTAATTCCCAACGGATTCAGAATGAAAGACGGGCATTATGAAAACATCTGCCCTTACTATATCGAATTGTAATTGACAGTTAGAAAGCATTTATTTTTTGGAGGAATGAAATTATGTCTGAAACACTGACAGGCTTGAAGCGCAGCCATTACTGCGGCACGCTGCGAGCCGAAAACATCGGGGAAACCATCACGGTCTGCGGCTGGGTGCAGAAGCAGCGCGACAAGGGCGGTCTGATCTTCATCGACCTGCGTGACCGCACGGGCATTTTGCAGCTCACATTTGACGACACCACCGACAGAGCAGTCTTTGAAAAGGCAAAATCCTGCCGCAGCGAATATGTATTAGCCGCTGTGGGAACCGTCCGTGAGCGCTCGTCCAAGAATCCCGAAATTCCCACCGGCGACATTGAAATTGCCGTCACTGAACTTCGCATACTCAACAAGGCGATCACGCCCGCCTTTGAAATCACCGACAACTGCAAGACCGCCGAGGATATCCGGCTCAAAAACCGCTATCTCGACCTGCGCCGTCCGGCTCTGATGAAGAACATTCTCTTCAAGCATCAGGTCATGCAGGCGGCACGCAGATATTTCTCCGACAACGGATTTATCGAAATCGAAACACCCATGATGATCAAATCCACGCCCGAAGGCGCGAGAGACTACATCATTCCCAGCCGCGTACATAACGGCAGCTTCTACGCTCTGCCGCAGTCGCCGCAGCTCTACAAGCAGCTTCTGATGGTGTCCGGCTTCGACAAATACTTCCAGCTGGCACGCTGCTTCCGCGACGAGGACCTTCGCGCCGACCGTCAGCCGGAATTCACACAGATCGACGTGGAAATGAGCTTCGTCGACAAGGTAGAGGACGTTCTTCCCGTTGAAGAGGGCTTTGTCAAATTCCTCATGAAAGAGACAATGGGCATTGACATTCCCACTCCGCTGCCGAGAATCACCTACAACGAGGCAATGTCACGTTACGGCTCCGACAAGCCGGATACACGCTACGGCATGGAGATCACCGACATCTCGGACATCGCCGCTCACACCGGCTTCGGCGTGTTTACCTCCGCCATCGAAAACGGCGGCAGCGTGCGCGGCATATGTCTCAAGGACGGCGCCAAAATCTACACCCGCAAGGAAATTGACAAGCTGGTGGAATACGTCAAGGGCATCGGCGCAAAGGGACTTGCGTGGATTCGCTGGGCAGACGAGGCTCCTACCTGCACCTTTGCCAAATTCCTGGGTGAAGGTCAGCTCGACGAAATTCTCTCCAGAATGGGCGCCGAGAAGGGCGATGTGGTGCTCTTTGTCGCCGACAAGAACAAAGTGACGCTTCCTGTGCTTGGCGCTCTGCGTCAGGAAACGGCAAAGCGGCTTGGCATCATTCCCGATACCTTCAATTTCCTGTTTGTGGTGGAATTCCCGTTCTTCGAGTACAACGACGAGACACAGGGCTGGGACGCCATGCATCATCCCTTCACTGCACCGCTTGACGAGTGTATTCAGTACCTCGACAACGCGCCGGACAAGGTCTACGCGAAGGCATATGACCTTGTGCTCAACGGCATAGAGCTTTCGTCGGGTTCCATCAGAATTACCGACCCTGAGCTGCAGGAGAAGATGTTTGAGGCATTAGGCTTCACGCCGGAGCAGGCGCAGGAGAAATTCGGCTTCCTGACGGACGCGTTCAAATACGGAGCACCACCGCACGGTGGGTTCGGAATAGGCTTAGACCGACTGGTTATGCTGATGTGCAAGGCGGAATCGCTGCGCGATGTAGTGGCATTCCCGAAGGTAAAGGACGCAAGCGAACCGATGACGAATGCGCCGCAGCCGGTAGACGAAAAGCAGTTAGCGGAATTAGGAATAAAAGTAATAAAAGCATAAAAGAAGCAGAAGACTAAAAGACAAAAGAAAGCGCGAAGCGCCAATTAGCGAGCGAATGCGAGCGTGGGGAGTCTTAGCTGTCGACAAGCGACAGCCGGGGTCTGGGTCTCCTCGCGGGTCAAGGGCAGAGGTCTTGCGGGAGCAGTGAGGGCAGCGTCCTCACGAGGGAGGCTTTTATAAAGCCGACCGAGCGAAACGCGCCAAGACACGCAACAGGCGCAGGCGAATCCAAACGCAGTAAGGCGCGAGCGAAGCGAGCCGCACGGGCAGCAGCACAAGAGCCGCAAGGCGATTTGTGCGGACTCCCAAAACGCACCTCCCGCAGAACAATGCAGTCGGACTCACGGCAAAACGCACCTTATTAGAAAATCAGCCCCCGGCGAATACCGACTTTTTTCAGTTAACAATGAATAATGGAAGGGTGAAAATCATGTGGAAAAGCGACAGACTGACGGGCGAAAGAATCTATCTCAGAGCATACAAAACAAGTGACGCGCAGGCGCTCTCCGACATGACCGCCCGAGACGAGATTTACCGCACAACCTACAACATTCAGCGGGAATTCGACCCCGACCATGCGCGATGGTGGATCAAATTCAACGCGAACTGCCGCCGCACCGGCACCTCCTATGAATTCGGCATATTCGAGAAGGAGACCGACCGGCTGGTGGGCAACATCGGCATAGTGAATGTCAACAGCCGCTGCCATCACGCGACGCTTGCCTATTACATACATCCCGATATGTGGAACAGAGGGATTGCGACCGAGGCAGGCAGGGTCATATTGGATTACGCGTTCGGCAGACTGGGACTCAACCGCGTGGGCGCTGTCTGTATGGCGGAAAATGCCGCCTCCCGTCGGGTGCTGGATAAGCTGGGCTTTGCGTTTGAGGGCATTGCAAGGCAGGAAATCATGAAGGACGGCGTATTTTATGATGTAGCACATTACGGGCTGCTGAGTGAAGACTACGATAAATAAAGGAGTAATTGTCTTATGAAGCTGTTTAAGTACATCAATCAGGCAGGCGGCATTTTTGCGGCTGTGTTTTTCCTCGTTATGGTAGGACTTGTACGAAAGGGAATTGACGGCAGGTCGTATTATGTCGTCGGATCTTTCTTTCTGATCTTTGCTGCGATGTTTCTGGTAGCGGCATGCGTGTTAATGTTTCGCAGCCTGATGTGGCACATACGCAACAAAAAATTAGGTTCCCTGCTCCGTCATTACGTCTATGCATATATTGCATTTTACATTTTGCTGATGATTCTGGATCATATCACCATGGGCAGCATAAGCTGGGCGCATAACCTGCTCTACGCCCTGATTGGCGCTATGCTCGAACTGTACGTACACGGCTACCGGCTGGAATTCAATCCGAAAATGGCTGAACCTGATGAGGAAGCAGAGGAAGCGTAATTCATTATTTAGCCCAAAAATGCATTTTTGACCGTCATTTTTAATCAAATATTAATCATAAATTGCGTTTATATCATGAGTTTTTTGTCGATAGCTACAAATATGAAAAAATATTTTGTATAAGTTTGACATTTGAGAAATCTAGGTGTATAATATCCATGTAAGTTGATAAAGCTAATGCTTATCAGCGGCAAATTTACGAAAAATATCCGAAAGGGGTAACCAACATGCCACGTACAAAGAAAGCAGCTGCCGCAGCAGCAGAGGTTAAGGAAGTTAAGCAGGTAAAGGAAGAAGTAAAGGCAGAAGCAGTTGAAGCTGTCGAAGCTCCCGCAAAGAAGCCCGCAGCCAAGAAGGCTCCCGCAAAGAAGGCTGCCGCTAAGACAGAGAAGGTCGAAGCCAAGGCTGAGGCAAAAGCAAAGGCAGAAGTCATTATCGAGTACGGCGCTCAGGTTTCTGTTGACGAGATCGTTAAGAACGCACAGCTCACCGTCGGCGAGGACAAGCAGATCAGCAAGATCTATGTCAAGCCCGAAGAGAGCATGGCTTACATCGTTGTCGGCGACGACACCGTTGCAATGCCCGTTTATTTCGTCGTTGAGTAATTAATCAATTAACAATTTAACAATTTAACAATTTAACAATTACACACTGTTTAAACATTGAACCGCGGCAGATCTTATTTCAGAGATTTGCCGCGGCTTTTTGTTTTTAATTATTTTTCTCTTTTACTGCATTGAAGAGTCTCCGGTCTTTCTCTTCCACATGACAAGGAATACCGCTCCGGCGAGCGCTATCAGAAGCACTGCCGCAGCCCATGCCGAATGGAGCTTTAATCCTGTCGGAATCAGCATGTTCTTTGTGTTGACGACGGCAACGGTCTGATCTCCCTCAAGCGTAAACGACATGGAATTAACTCTTTGCTCCGGTTCATCGCCGAGCCGGAAGGTGGTGGTGTAATCGTCGTTGTCCTCCTGGAGCGTGATCACCACATGCTGCGGAAGTGTGACGGTCACTCTTTCGCCGTCCTTCAATGTGAAGCTCGCGCCGGAACGCAGCATTACGGGCTGCGTCTCGCCGTTTTTGCTCCATTCGTACTGCTCGGAGGCGTCTGCGCCTGTAACGAGGTCGTCAAATCCCGTCATAGGCTTGAAGTCCTTCGACATGCCGCCTATGACCTTGACCGTCCTGTACAGGACAAAATGAGCTCCGCTCAAAGGCGCCCCCGTGCGTGAGCTTATCTTTCTCGCGCGAAGGGTAAAGGGCTTGTTGTACACGTCAATATAGGCAATCACCGAAAGGCTCGCTTTGGTGGCGCCGCGTCCTTTCGCCCAGATTTTGTCGTTGCCGGTGACTGTAGGCTTGCCGTCCGCGGCTATCGAAAACACCGCCGGATTGGGCAGACCGATGTAGCGCTCGGGCGGCGCGGTTTCGGTGAGGGTGTAATCCTTGCCGCGTTTGCAGTCGTAAAGAACGGTGATCCTGCCGTGCTTGTCCGATGTGAAGAAGCCAAGCGTATTGTTGCCCTGTTTAAGCGAAAAGGTACCTCCCGCAAGCGGTTCCTTTGTCTTCATGTCGTAGAGCGTGATCACAACGCCGTCCGAACGGGTATTGGTCACGGTGTCGCTGCGGATATTCTCGCCCGATATTCCCTGCGCGGTCTGTTCCGCAATTCCCTTGCCGTATGATACGGTGTAGGAATGTTCCGCCGGCGTATCGGAATCCTTGGGAACCGAGCTTATCACGGTACTGTCGCCGCTGCTCAGAGGCGAAATGCTCTGATAACCCGAAACCGCTCCGTCCGCGCCAACTACGGGATTAACTGCCTCCACCTCGCGTATCTCGTAATCGTCAAGGGTTCTGCCGTTGCGCAGTCCGTCAAAGAAATACCTCGCCGATGTATTCGGGTGGGCGATCTGCCTCACCGAACCCTCCAGAAGCTCGCCGCCCACATACACTGCGGTATAGATCGGCGCGTGTGAGGTCACATAATCGCTGTCGCTCCATATCTTGCTGACTTCCAGTTCCCAGCCTCTCTGGTTGCTGACGTACATCTTGGGCGATTCGTTGGCTCTGACCCAGCCGGTATTCGGTGTACTTTCATTCTCCGGCAGATAGGTTTCGCCCTCGCGCTCATAGCCCAGCAGCCTGTAACCGAGCGGAATCTCGTTAGCCCTCTCGACCACACTGAATTTCGTGCCCACCGGAAGACCCGGCACCGCTACGGTGTACCACGCAGGTATCAGCGATATGGCGCCGTTCATTGACGTCTCAAAGGTGATCTCCGCACGGTTTTCAAGCGGAATATTTTTTATGTCCGATTCGCCCACCGAGACGAATTTTTGAGCGTCGGCGTCCCACTTGCAGAGATAGCCCTGGGAATCTCTGACATAATATTTATACATATTGGCGAGCTTGAGCACATCATCCGAGCCGTTCGACAGATACAGGCGATAGCTGAATGTCGTGGGATCGTTCTCGGCGGAAAGCTCCCTGCCCTGCTCGTCATACAGCTTTTTCTGTATGCTGAGCGTCCTCAAAGCGTCAGCCTGCACGTGGTTTTCAAACACAACGGTGGGACGCTCGCTGACCTTCAGCCAGCCGGAATCAAACATCATGCGGTGGGAATTGCCTATGGATTCGCCGGTTATCTCATCTCCGTTGACCGTAACCCTGTCATACACCTCTGTGTTTACGCCGCACTCTATAACCTTGTATTCTATGGTATTTGCCGGAAAGTGTATCTCGGCAGTCCTGCCAGGATTGAGAAAATAAACCGACTCATAGGAACGGGTGCTGTTGGGCGGCGTGTAGCTTTCCACATAGCTTACATGCTGGGTGGAATTCTGATAGGTCACATTGATGTGCTCGTCGTCACTGTGCAATAGGTGCTCCTCACCCTCGGCTTCGTCCTTGTACCATATCTGATAGGGATACTCCACAAGGTTGAAATCCATATCATCCGAACCCGTCACCTTTTTGGTGAGAGCGACATGTCCCGGCGTGATGTAGCTCAGATTGAAGCGCATGTGCAGATTGGAAGCGCCTGCGCCACGCTCCATGTAAAATATCTTCATGGTGTGCGCCGAGTAATCCTTGAATATAAGCTCGTTGCCGGAAAAATACCGGGCGAGATAGGCATTGACCTCCGCATCGCTCGCGTTAGGATTGCGCTTTTTGTAATTCGACCGGAATAACGCCCTCAGATTGGTGGAGGAATTGTCCAGATCAACCGCTCCGGTGGCAAAATTGACTCTGCCGTACAGCGCGGAATGGATACCGCCCAGGTCAATAATCAGCTCGTCGTCAACATACAGCCAGAAGTCGTCGTCTCCCCTGAATTCAAAGATGATGTCGTGTCCCCACGAATCCTTGCCGCTGGGCGTCTGCACGAAGCTTGCGCTCATCTCCATGCCGTTGTAATAATTCGGATCGTCGCCGACGGTGTGCAGCTTTTCGTACTTGCGGGGGTCGGTCTCCGGCAGAACACCAATATTATTCTCGCCGGGAATTGCGGACGCGCTGTAAATATTCTCGGGGTTTTTCTCGGAATAAACGCCTGCAGTAATGGTGTTATAAGGGAAGAACTGACCGTGCTTGAGTGTGGTTCTCTCGGTAATGTCGGTCGTGCCAAGCTCCTTGTAGACGGTAAAGCTGCTGCTGAGGCTGCCGTCCTCGTTTTTCAGGGTGGCAAAATTCTGACAGCTGTCAAATTCAAAATAGCCGCTGGCGTTGTAAATGCTCTCGATAAAGAGGTGATTGACATGGCTGGCTCCACTGAAAAGCGTCGAAAGCGACTTGCCGCTTTTCTCGGCTGTCGGATAGCCACCCTGCAAATCGGTCGAGAGCAGCCCCTTGGAATTGCCGGTACCCACCAGCACCGCATTTTGTACCTCGGCGCTGGGATAATCTATCATCTTCATGGTGATGCCGTATTGCGTGTTGTCGATGGTGCTGACCCTTGTCAGGGTCTTTAACGGCGTGTTCACCTTGGCAAAATAAAAGGTGCCTGCCTTCTCGCGGTAGCATGAATGATGTCGTCCGTGATATCCGCCCTGATGCCGGCAAAGGCATAATAATCGTTATCCCATGCCAGAATGTCGGTGTAATACTGATTTTCACGTCTGCCGGGCAGATTAATGCCTATCTTGGTATCGGAGAGGATCTGTGCGTCCCTGAGCTGAGGGGCAATGAATTTGTGGGAATAGGGATTGTAAAGCTCATAGTAGTAATTTTGGGAACCGTCGTTGTAGTGGTATTCTATGAAGTTCCACAGCAGCGTATTGATCTGCGTGCCGACCCACATGATATTATTGCCGCGTTCATAGCATGGATAGAGCTTTCCGTTGTGGTCAACCGCATAGAATTCATAGCCCTTTGTCACGTCATTCCAGACGCGGGTATATACAATCACACTCGAACCGTCGGGCGTGTCGGATACGCTTATCTTGTCGGCGGAGTAGGTCACGTAGTCTTTTTCGCTGAGTCCCGAAAGCTCTACCAGATAGAGCCACTGATTCGGCTCATCGTTGGGATTGCTGTCAGATATGAAGCCGCTGCCGGTAAAGGAAACGCAATTGTCCCCGTCGGAAAGCCTGACCATGCCGTCCTTTGGGTAGACCTTGACTGCCGAGGCGTTGGATTCATCCGTAAGCGTGAGCTCATCGCCTATTTTGAGATATTTCTGCGTGCCGTTTACGTCGGCGGAAAGCTTGTATCTGTCGCCGTAGACCAGATGAAATGTCCACATGGAAATATCGCTGTCCTCTGCGACATATAGCGTGTTTCTCTCCTCATTGGAGCGAACCACCAGTGTCATCATCGAAAGGTAATTGGCAGCTTCGTTCGCCATCAGCGCGTTGCCTTCGGTGCCGATGATGTAATTCATCAGACCGTAGGTCTTGCCGTCAAACTCGTAATAGTCGTCCGACGTGGTCTCATACTCGGAGAAATAAATATGTATGCGGCTGTTGTAAGCGTTGTTGTAGTCGCTCCAATAGCGTATGCCGCCGCCGGAGCCGGAATGTTGCAGCCATTTGTTCTCATTCTCATGTTTAAATAAAAAGGTATTCTCAGTGGCCGCCGGACTGATCGCAATAGGATCGGCAGTGTCGCCCAGACCGATTTCATTGCCGGTAACGGTGTAAATGTATTTTTTGACACCCTTCACATAGCAGTAAATCTTATAATGTCCCTCTTCCTTCTCCAAGAACCACTTGGAGGTGGCTGTTACATCCTCCGTCTCTTTAAGAAAGTTTTTGGAATTAATTCCATTCACAAAATATTTTTCTTTGCCATCCGAGGTAATATAGGAGAGGTATAAGCCTCTGCCTGCCCTTTTGACTGTCAGGTCGGCTGTTGAAGTCACGGGATCGTAATAGGGAGGAACATACGTCTCGGGCGCGTTGACGATAGCGTACACGCTGAATCCCGTGGCAAAAAATCCTATCACGCCGTCCGACACGGTGACGTCGGTGATCTGCTGGCGTGTGCCGTCGTCGCTGATGTGCCATATCTCGGTAATGCCTTCCCGACTGATCTGCGGGTCGGTGATTTCCACTCTGACAAGGCGGTCCGCGTCGGGCTGATATTCGTTCTCGCCGTCGGTGATGGTAATGTTGTAGGCGGCAATCACGGATGCGTCGTCGCTTACCTCGTCGCTGACCGCTTCGGGGTCGGGATAGCTCGGTGTGACGTCAATCGCCTCGGCGGAAGCGCCCTCCGGCATCATGCCGTAAAGGGTAACGCTCCTGTCCTTCCCGCTCCCGTCGGGATACAGCTCAAAGCTAAGGTGACAGTAATCGACAAATTCGGCGGAATATCCCTCATGCTCTATAATGCCGTCAGGGTCACTGTCTATAAACAGATGCCCGTATGCCGGGTCGGTATTCTCCTCCCCGTCCGACGCAAAATCCGCTTCACAGTCGGATTCGGAAACCGAGCCGGCGCTGACGTCTGCAACGCGGTCGCCCATGTTGAGATAAACCGCCGCTGTCACTGCCGAGACAATCAGCAGCAAAGCAAAAGCCGCGCTTGTAATACGACGGCTCATATTCCTTTTTGCCCCGAAAAGCAGCCGGACAAAAGCGTTCCGGCAGTAAGCGCTGCTGCGTTTCTTTTGCTCAGATTTCATATTTCGTTCCTCCATTTCACAAACCCTGTTTTATCGTCCATTGTTTCCACTTCATTAAACCACACTATAAGCTGACAGATTATCACATTCCACTCAATATTATATCATATTTTACCGTTTAATTCAATACATCCATAGGAAATATTGATGAATTCCTGCATGAATTTAGGGCAATTTAAACTGATTTTTTTATAAGGAATTTCCTATCGTACTCATAAACTATTTTCCGTTGAACGCAAAAAAGCCCTCTCCGATCTTCTTGCAAATACAAACCGGAGAAGGCTTTACTGTTTCAGCGCAAAGCGCTCATTTATGATTGATTATTCTTTATGATTGATTGGCTGTCCGTGATTCTCTGAGCGATTCAGTTTCTGTTGCCGCCGTTGTTGTTCCTTCTGGGACGGTAGCCGCCGTCACGGTGTCCGCCTTCGCGTCTGCCGCCGTCACGGGGAGGACGGCGATCGCTCACGTCGTTTTCGGGAACGAGACCCTTGACCTTGATGAGAGCCTCGCGGCGGGAGAGATTGAGTCTGCCCTTCTCGTCGATGCCTTCCACCATGACCATGATGGTGTCACCGACATTTACCACGTCGGTAACTCTCTCGGTGCGCTTGACGTCGAGCTGGCTGATGTGAACCATGCCCTCCTTGCCGGGGGCAATCTCAACGAATGCGCCGAAGTCCATGAGTCTGGTGACAACGCCCTTGAATACCTCGCCGGGCTGGGGATCCTTGGCGATGATCTCGATGATGCTGTAAGCCTGTCTGCACTTGTCGATGTCCACGCCGCAGATGAATACCTTGCCGTCGTCGTCGATGTCGATTTTGACCTCGCAGTCAGCCGAGATCTTCTGAATGACCTTGCCGCCGCTGCCGATGACCTCGCGGATCTTGTCCACCGGAACAGTGAGCGAGAGCATCTTGGGAGCGTACTTGCTCAGCTCCTTGCGCGGTTCGGGGATAGCCTTGAGCATGATTTCGTCAAGGATGAAGTCGCGTGCCTTGTGGGTCTTGACCAGAGCGTCCCACACCATTTCGGGGGTAAGACCGTCGATCTTGAGGTCCATCTGAATGGCGGTGATGCCTTCGTGTGTGCCGCCCACCTTGAAGTCCATATCGCCGAAGAAATCCTCGAGACCCTGAATGTCAACCATTGTCATCCAGCGGTCGCCCTCGGTGATCAGACCGCAGGAGATGCCGGCTACAGGAGCCTTGATAGGAACGCCGGCGTCCATAAGTGCGAGAGTCGAGCCGCAGATGGAGCCCTGAGAGGTGGAGCCGTTGGAGGAAAGCACCTCGGAGACTACGCGGATGGCATAGGGGAAATCCATCTCGGAGGGAATGACCGGAACCAAAGCTCTCTCGGCAAGTGCGCCGTGACCGATTTCACGTCTGCCGGGGCCTCTGCTGGGCTTGGTCTCGCCTACCGAGTAGGAGGGGAAGTTGTAGTGGTGCATATAGCGCTTGAATTCCTCGTCGTCGATGCCGTCGAGCAGCTGTCTGTCGCTGATGGGGCCGAGTGTGACGACGGAGAGCACCTGTGTCTGACCTCTGGTGAAGAGTCCCGAACCGTGGACTCTGGGCAGCACGCCGACTTCGCTTGCGAGAGGACGAATCTGATTCATGCCTCTGCCGTCAACGCGCTTCTGCTCGTCGAGAAGCCAGCGGCGCACGACGAACTTCTGTGTCTTGTAAAGGCATTCGTCGATCTTTGCCGCCTGATCGGGGTAAATCTCGTCGAATTTCTCGTGAACCATCTCGTAAATGGGCTTGAGTCTCTCGTCGCGGATGCGCTTGTCGTCGGTGTCAAGAGCAACCTTAATGTCCTCTATAGAGAAATCCTTGATAGCCTCGAACATATCGTGATCCGGCTCGTTGGAGGGGTAGGAAAATTTCTCCTTGCCGATTTCAGCCTGAATACCCTTGATGAATTCGATGACAGCCTGGTTTGCCTGATGACCTGCCATAATGCCGTTGTACATTTCTTCATCGGTCACAATGTCAGCGCCGGCTTCGATCATGGGAATTTTCTTCTCGGTGGAAGCGACGGTAACTGCCATTCTGCTCTTTTCGCGCTGCTCGGCGGTGGGGTTGATGACGTACTGACCGTCAACCATGCCGACGGAAACGGCGCTGATAGGACCGTTCCACGGAATATCCGAGATGGAAAGAGCGATGGAAGTGCCGATCATGGCTGTGATTTCGGGCGAACAGTCGGGGTCAACGCTCATGACGGTCGCGACGATGGAGACGTCGTTGCGCATATCCTTGGGGAAGAGAGGACGGATGGGTCTGTCGATGACGCGGGAGGCAAGAATCGCCTTCTCGCTGGGTCTGCCCTCGCGCTTCATGAAGGAGCCGGGGATTTTGCCGACCGAATAGAGCTTCTCTTCAAAATCAACCGAAAGCGGGAAGAAATCAATGCCGTCTCTGGGCTTGGGAGCGGCGGTTGCCGCCACGTGAACGGTGGTCTCGCCGTACTGCACCATGCATGCGCCGTTGGCGAGCTGGGTGGTTTTGCCCGTCTTGACGACGAGCGGTCTGCCTGCAAGCTCTGTCTCATAGACCTTGTAGGAATCAAAGGTCATATGTTCGCCTGCAAATTCAAGAATCTGTGACATGTTTATACCTCCAAAAATAGAAATATATGGCATGTCCGCTTGCAGCCGGGCAGGCTCCGCAACATTCGGAGACTTAGCACTAAAACCGACTCTCAGTTTTTTATATTGCATACCTTTTATTCCTTCAATGAGATGTTGCGTGTTATGCAAATCGGAATAACGAAAAAATACGCCGACTGAGCTTCCGTTTTACTGCTATGTCTTTGCCGAAATATCGGAAATACCGCGCGGGAGCGGACAATGACATTCTGTAATAATTGAAAAGAATTAAACTAAATGAAAAATCAGCAAACAGGCGCAGAGGACTTCGGTGAAAAAAGCGAAAATCTCTGCGCCCGTGCCGCACGCCTTACTGAGGCGTATGATTGCTTGACTTACGGAATATTAGCAGCTGCAATTACTTGCGGATACCGAGGCGAGCGATGATGGAACGGTAGCGCTCGATGTCGGTCTTGATGAGGTAATTGAGCAGACCCTTTCTCTGACCGACCATTTTCAGAAGGCCGCGTCTGGAGTGGTGGTCGTTCTTGTTCTCCTTGAGATGCTCGGTGAGGTCGTTGATTCTCTTGGTGAGAATGGCGATCTGGACCTCGGGAGAACCTGTGTCGCCCTCGTGGAGAGCGTACTCCTTGATGATGGCTTCTTTTTCTGCTTTCAGCATAGTGAAAACACCCCTTAAATAAAATAATGTAGTGTGGAAAAAATGTCGGAGCGCCCAGCCCCGGGTAACGGTGCATCCCTTCAACGCCCGCAGGCGGCAGGGCATTCGCCCGAAGCCGAGGATTTTGATTAGCGGTGCGATGCATTCACGCAACCGTTTTTTACCGTAGGGCGCGAGGCTAAAACGCATCCCTGATTCAAAAAACACTCGACAGAGTTTATTGTATCACATCTTTTGCAGAAGGTCAAGGATTTTTTTAATATGTTCAATAATATATAAGCACAAAGAATTGACATACTCCTCCGAATGTGATAAAATTAATGTTGCAGGCAGAGATGCCGACTTTCTCAGATGAAAATACAGGCGGCGCTTCGGTTCTCTTTTCTTCATAAAAAGGAACGGAGGCGAAATTTTCCGATAAAATTATTTCTTCCTCCGATTCCTATACAAAAGAATCGGAGGTGATGCGTATGTATGTTACATATCAGGACATGATGATGTTCACGGCTCTGCTTGTGGAAATCATCGGTCTTGTTATCGCGATCATGTCATTCGCAGACAACAAAAAGAAATAACCGCCTTGCCCTGGTAAAGCAGCGGTTATTTCTTTAACTGTACTAATCCGGAGCGTCGTCTGTTACAAAAGCCGACTCTCTGTCTGTGTCTATATTATACACCCGAATGCCCGTTGTGTCAAGCGGGTGATTATAATTTTGAAACACAATTGATATCCGTATCAGTTTGTCCTGTCTGGGTTAAGAATTTAAAAACGAAAACTGAAATTTGTGTGAAATGTAAGACACGATACTTGCAAATGACTTGGAAATGATTTAATATATAGTTGTAGGAGAGCATGTTATTTATGTATGATAACGCTCTCCTTAAAATGACAGAAAAGGAGTGCATGATGATGGGCGGCAGCTTCGGAAGCGGCGGCTATCGCTTTGACGGCGATGCTCCGGACGATTTTGAGGATGATTTTGCAGGAACGGATTACGGTGGAAATTATGACGGCTATGACGATTTAAACAGCCCGGACAGCTACGGCGCATACGACGGAGACGGCATGTCAGACGATTTCGGCGGCGGCTACGACGACGAATTCGACGACGATTTCAATGACGGATATGCACCAAACGCACGCTCACGCGGCGGCTACGACGACGGATTCGATGACGATTTCAACGACGGATATGCACCAAACGCACGCTCACGCGGCGGCTACGGCGACGGATTCGACGACGATTTCGACGACGGATATGCACCAAACGCACGCTCACGCGGCGGCTACGGCGACGGATTCGACGACGATTTCGATGACGGATATGCACCAAGCGCACGCTCACGCGGCGGCTACGACGACGGATTCGATGACGATTTCGATGACGGATATACCCCAAGCACACGCTCACGCGGCGGCTACGACGACGATTACAGCAATGTGAATTACGATGACTTTGAGGATCGCGGCTATTACAGCGGCGGAGACACCCGCAGCCGTTTGGCAGCGCGCAACGTCGTGCCGGAGCAGCGCAGGCACGAAACCCAGTCGGAGCGCTACGACCGATACGCCGAGGACGCACGCAAAAAGAGAAAGCGCATGGGTGCTCCCACGGGACAGACCGACGATTTCTACGATTACGACACCTCCGATGATTACGGCGATGATTACGACGACGCGGACGGTTATTACGGCAGGGACCGCGGCCCGGCAGACCGCACGCCGGAACCCATTCCTCCCATATACGCCAAATATCTCGGCACAGGCAACGGCGAAGGCTCCTATTACGAGGAGCAGTACGGCAAGACAGCCAAAAAGAACAATTCCGTTAGTCTGCGCAGACATCGCGCCCAGAAGCGGTTGAAGGCGTTCGGCATTGTGGCTGCCTGCGCAGCGGTGGTATCTCTTGCGGTGTATTACTTTACCTCGGTACACATTTACAACCCTGTCAGGGTCGATAATTCCATAGTGAACATACAGGGCTCCGACACTACCAAGATGCTTCAAAGCGTTATCGGCAACAAGCTGAGCGACAAGACCCTCAAACTTGTAGTCAAAGGCGAGCCCTTCATGATCAATTTAGGGGAATACGGGTTCAATTATTCCTCTGATGCCGACGGTACTGAGAAGGAGGTCACCAAGAAGGACCTCGACGGCAACGACGTAAAGAACACCATCGTCACATACAAAAATATTCTTTACAACCAGACCAAGATGGAAGCGCTTCTCAACAGCATTTCCGATAAGTACGGCACCACCATGGTCAAGCCCTCCTACACCATCGAGGGCGATCAGCTCATTATCAAGGCAGGCTCAGACGGCGTCGGCGTCGATGAAAACAGTCTGATGGGCGAAATCCTCGAGCGCATCAAGACCGGCAATTACGATGAAAGCCTTGTGGAAGAACTGGTCACCACCAAGACCCCTGACGTCAATATCGACAAGATATACAAAGAAGTGGTCTGTGAAGTCAAGGACGCTACCTCATACGTCGATGAGAACGGCACCACCATATTCAACTCCGACGTTGTGGGCAAGAAATTCGATCTGGAATCCGCCCGTTCCACCATCGCAACCGGCGGCAACACATGGACGATCAAGCTGAAGCTGACCCAGCCGAAGGTATCGCTGGTCGAGCTGAAGGCGCCCTACTGTCCCGACCTTCTCGCCGAAACAGTCACCTCCTTCAGCGCCGAAAACAAGACCCGCGCGGCAAACATCAAGAATGCCGCCAAGCGCATCAATACCTACGGCAGCTTTGAGGACGGATATATACTCCAGCCGGGCGAGATATTCTCCTACAACGATACGGTCGGAGAACGCACAGAGGCAAACGGCTTCTCAGTGGCTACGGTTTACACCAACACCGGTACGACCAACGACGTCGGCGGCGGTATCTGTCAGGTATCGTCAGCCATATTCTCGGCGGCGTTCAAGGCAGACCTCGAGATAACCCAGCGCACCAATCACATGTACAAGGTGCATTACTGGACAACGCCCGGTGAGGACGCGACCGTGAACTGGGGTACCCTCGACTTCAAGTTCCAGAACAGCAAGAGCTATCCCGTCAAGGTCAAGATGATCTACAAGAGCTCGGACAAGCGCTTTGACGGCAAGGCTTCCATTACCTGCCAGATTTGGGGCACCGATGACGGCTACCGCTGCGAATTCGACAACAAGACCATCAAAATGGTCAAGACCACCGTCGTTGAGAAGAAGGCAACCACCGGCAAGCCCAGAGGCAAAATAGAATGGGGCGATCCGGGACTTACCATCGAGATCTGGCGCGTTCGCTACAAGGACGACAAAAAAATAAGCAAGGAGCTTATGTGGACCAGCGTCTACCAGCCGCTTGCGACCGTCAAATATGTATAATTTTATCATTTTATCATTATAACCCACCGCGGCATTCCGAAATCGGAGTGTCCGGTGGGCTATTTTTTTTAAGCAAACAGCCTCATCTGACCGACGTCAATGAGCAATTTAAATCTTTCGTACATTTCAAAAGTCACGTAATTTGGCAGCTTTAACTCATGTTCAGTAATTATCAGCTCATTTATGTCAAGTGAATCAACTATCTTATCAAAATCCAGGCGCTCAAGGACTTTTTTAGTAAATGGTCGTTTTGCATCTTTGAAAGCTATGCTGGATAAAAAGCACTGCACTTTATTTGAATTTAATAAGAGCATGGCAATATATGCCATATCATAATGATCGAAACAAATAAAATAACTTGTGTCATCTGTCATAACTGGTTTGCCATCATCCGAATACAATACGGAAAATAATGGCTGCTTATAAAAGCCGCTGACACCTACTTTATATTTTGAGTATGAGTAATCACCCACGCCAAACATAGAAAACGGAGGTACACCGCGATAAATTGAGCTTTTTCTGCCTTCAAAAAGTGATCTATTCTCGTTGAGGTACTCCCATGTTTTAGGAACTTCACGTTGGAGGTGTCCTGTTTCTTCACGAGCTTTTTTTTGCGTAACTATAACGTATTTGCAAAAATTATGAATAATAGGTGTCTTAAACATACTGCTTTTTATAAGTGGGAAAACAATATCATCTTCAATTTGAACAATTTCTTTTTTTCCGTTGTGAAACACTCCGTCTTGAACGGTTAGTTCCATCACTTTTGAGCAATCGTGCTTTACGCCTTGCCTCCATTCAAAACAGCATTGACCGTCAAAACTCTCCGTATTTGAATCTAAGTTGCTGTAGAACTGACCGTTTGAATATCCGAATCTTGACTTGACTGTTTCAGGATGTGAAAAATCATAGACACTGCAAATATCAGATGAATTCGGTTTATCTGAAAGACGGATAATCAGCACACATGCGCTTGCATTTATGCCAAATATCTTTGATGCATCAAATTCTAAAACATCACACGACTCAAAGTCAATACCGTTCCTTTTCATTTCTTTAAAAACATTTCTTGCGACAGAGGTTTTGCAAAGCATTGAAATAACAGCATTAGTATCTCTGTATTCGCTCAGAAGCTGAAGAATCATATATTCACAAATATCGAAATTGCTTGCTCCTGTTAAGGCTTCAATGCCTTTAAGATTTTTAAAATTTGCTTTAACAGGCATATTATTAGAATCTAAAGCGGATAGTGTACTGTTTGTCACCCACGGAGGATTGCCGATAACAAGTATCTGGCGCTTATTTTTTATCAGAGATCTGGACGAAAAAGAAAAAAAATCCGAATTAATTATTTTAACCCTATCACTGTTAACAAATTTTTTACACATTTCGCAGTATTCCGAATTAATTTCAATACCATAGTACTCATCAGCTTGAAATATAAGACTGCTTTTCAAAAAGTTGCCTATGCCACAGGTCGGTTCAATTATTGCAGACGGTTTTATGTTACGGCAGTTTTTAAGATAAGTACAAACCTTCTGCGCAAAGTCTAAAGGGGTCTGATAATCACCGTATTCGCGTTTAACGGTCATAATTGACAACTCCTTGAACGCTGTTATCTAATGCAATAACTCTTGCGTACTGCAATCTCCATTAAAGCGCATTACTGATAGTAAGATATCCTTGATTTGGCGTATGAACAAGAATTTCGTTTGCAATGTCATTATAAACAATTTCATCACCGGGTATGCTTTTATCCTGCAAAAACCCGATAATATCCTCCTTGTTTGCACCGTCTTTTATCATTTCACGCAAACGCCTTGTAATGGTATAATCAGCTGTCCTTTCTTTGTCGATAAAAGTGCAGTGCTCAAATTGCAACTTACATCTATCTTTAGTGTCACGTTTATCATAAACAAATACCAAAAGATTATATCCTAAGCCGAATATTTTTTGACGGGCATTCTTAAAAGGACAGCTTGATTGTGGCTGAGTAACAGATGTAACCTTTATATCTGTCCAAATATCGGATCCCGGCAAATCTATTCCATTTGCACTGCTACCTATTTCTACGGTGTAATTAGACTGGAGATAATCCTGAAATCTATGTTCAACATATGTTCCTACCGCTTTTCCATCGGTAACTCCAATAAGTTTTATGTGATTGATTCTGCTTTCAGTTTCACAAAACACTTTTGCACTTTTAATCAGATCTTCTATCGTCAAAACAGGTTTCATAGTAAAAAATCTCGTCCTTTCTCTTGAATTTATCATATTAATTGCATTATACCACTATTTCTCCGGGTTTTCAATAATGACTTGCATTTAGCTGCCTTTAGCTTTCTCTTCACTCCCCGAACATATTATCCCCAAGGCGGTCTGTAGGGTCTGCAGCTGCATTCCTTCTCCATAGTGGCAAGGTACTCCAACGGGGTTTCCAGATAATATCCGTTTTTGTATACGCGGCTTACCACGATATCCAGCACCGTGCAGCCGGTCGGACCGTATCTGTCCATCAGCAGCATTTTGTGGAAGTCCTCCATCTCGTCAACGTCCTTGTAATAAAAATCCAGCCCTGCCTTTTCAATTGCTCCTTTTTTGTCCCTTTAATCCTTTAATAGAAATTATTTGTGATTTATATATCTTTATAAGGAATATATAAATACATAATTTGATCTCTGTCAATAGGAAAACGATACTTTTTACTATAACAATTCCCTTTGCGGAACGGCAAAGGGAAAATATTACATATATGTTCATATATGCAAACAATACAAAAAATGCCTGCATTTTCCTGCGGATATTTTTCTGAATTTTTAAATTATTTTTAAATTAAGCTATTGACAAAACGGTTAGAGAGTGCTAACATATTGATGTTAAACGGTTAGGTTTTGCTAACATAATAGCAGAGGCAGGTTAGTAATTCCTAATCAATCATTGAAGCTTCAAATACAAAGAATTACCCGCAAGTATCTTCATTAAACGAAACGGAGGAATGAATGATGATGCCGCTGAGTCTGGCAGTAATCGGTGAGGAAAACACCATCAAGCACATAGGCGGAAGTCCCGAAGTGCGTTCGCATCTGGCGGATATGGGATTTGTCGCAGGCGGCAGTGTCACCGTGGTTACGACCATCGGCGGCAATATGATAGTCAACGTCAAGGATTCAAGAGTTGCTATCAGCAAGGAAATGGCAAGCAAAATATTGGTATAGCAATAAAAGGAGGTAAATTCAATTATGAACACACTCAGACAGGCAAAGGTCGGGCAGACCGTCACAGTGGTCAAGCTGCACGGCGAGGGCGCGGTCAAGCGCAGAATCATGGATATGGGCATCACAAAGGGCGTTCCGATCTATATCCGCAAGGTTGCTCCGCTGGGCGATCCGGTGGAAGTCACCGTACGCGGCTACGAGCTTTCGCTCCGCAAAGCCGACGCAGAGATGATTGAAATATCCGAGGAATAATTTTTACTTAAACCGTAGGGCTGCACGCCATACGGCATATTTTTCGGATATGAATTAGTTAAAGCTTACTGCATAACTCCATACTAAATTGAAAGGATGACATGAAAAAATGGCAATCAAAATAGCTCTTGCCGGCAACCCGAACAGCGGTAAGACGACACTGTTCAATGCCCTGACGGGCTCCAATCAGTTCGTCGGCAACTGGCCCGGCGTAACGGTCGAAAAGAAGGAAGGCAAGCTCAAGAAGCACGATGATGTTGTGATCATGGACCTTCCCGGAATTTATTCTCTCTCCCCCTACACACTGGAAGAGGTGGTTGCGAGAAATTACCTCATCACCGAGCGTCCCGACGCGATTCTCAACATAATCGACGGCACCAACCTCGAACGCAATCTTTATCTGACAACGCAGCTCACAGAGTTGGGAATTCCGGTGGTTGTTGCGGTCAACATGATGGACGTTGTACAAAAGACCGGCGACGAAATCAACACCGAGGAGCTTTCAAGACAGTTAGGCTGCAAGGTAATCGAAATCTCCGCACTGAAGGGCGACGGCGTTATGGAAGCTGCCGAGGCTGCCATTGAAGCCTCCAAAGGTGAAAAGACCATTCCACAGCATACCTTCTCCGGCGCTGTGGAACACGCCATTGCACATATCGAGGAGTGTATCGTTCACGATATGCCCGAGGAGCAGCAGCGCTGGTACGCTATCAAAATATTCGAGCGCGACGACAAGGTTATCGAGCAGATGAATATTCCGGCTGATAAGCTGGCTCATGTCGAGAACGACATCAAAGCCGCCGAGACAGAGCTTGACGACGACGCGGAAAGCATTATCACCAACGAGCGTTATATATGGATCGCTTCCATTATTAAAGGCTGTTGCAAAAAGGCAAAGGAAGGCAAGCTCACCACCTCCGACAAGATCGACAAGATCGTTACCAACCGCTTCCTTGCACTGCCGATCTTCGCGGTTGTCATGTTTATTGTTTACTATTTCTCCATAAGCACAGTAGGTACAATGGGAACCGACTGGGTAAACGACGGCCTGTTTGGTGATGGCTACCACCTGTTTGGCATAGGCTCCTCCGCTTATGAGGAGGCTTCCGAGGAATACGCAACGCCCGCGGCTGTCATCGAGGCATTCGAGGAAGCTGCCGAGGAACAGGGCGTTGACCTTGAAAACGCCACTGTCAACGACCTTGCCACCGTCACCGCAAGCTATGATGTGGTTGACGATGAAACCGGTGAGGTAGAAGAAACAGTTGACGTAAACTATATTGATTATGAAAAGGCCCTCAAGGCGGAAGAACCTGATCCGGCGGACTACGGCGTATGGGTTCCGGGTATTCCGGCACTCATTGAGAGTGGTCTTGACGCCATCGGCTGTGCCGACTGGCTCAAAGGACTGATTCTTGACGGTATCGTAGGCGGCGTGGGCGCTGTTCTGGGCTTCGTACCGCAGATGCTTGTTCTGTTCCTGTTCCTTGCTTTCCTCGAAGGCTGCGGCTACATGGCGCGTGTTGCCTTCATCATGGACAGAATCTTCCGCAAGTTCGGTCTGTCGGGCAAGTCCTTTATTCCTATGCTCATCGGTATGGGCTGCGGCATTCCCGGTGTTATGGCTTCCAGAACCATTGAGAATGAACGCGACCGCCGCATGACCGTTATGACAACCACCTTCATTCCCTGCGGCGCAAAGCTGCCGATTATCGCCTTGATTGCCGGCGCTCTCTTCAATAATGCCGGCTGGGTTGCCACAAGCGCCTATTTCGTCGGCGTGGGCGCCATTGTCGTTTCCGGTATCATGCTCAAAAAGACAAAGATGTTCGCCGGCGATCCCGCTCCCTTCGTTATGGAGCTTCCGGCGTACCACATGCCCACCATCGGCAGCATTCTCCGCTCCATGTGGGAGCGCGGCTGGTCCTTCATCAAGAAGGCCGGCACCGTGATCCTGCTCTCGACAATTGTGCTGTGGTTCCTCCAGGGCTTCGGCTTCACGGACGGCGGCTTTGGCATGGTCGAGGATCTCAACGATTCCGTTCTCGCCAAGATCGGCAGCGCTGTGGCATGGATATTCACTCCTCTCGGCTGGGGCGACTGGAAAGCAGCTGTGGCTACCGTTACAGGCTTGATTGCTAAGGAAAATGTCGTCGGCACATTCGGCGTGCTGTATGGCGGTTTCGATGAAGTGGCAGAGAACGGCTGGCAGATTTGGGAAAATCTCCGCGAGAACTTCACGGCTCTGTCGGCTTACTCCTTCCTCATCTTCAACCTGCTGTGCGCTCCCTGCTTTGCGGCTATTGGCGCCATCAAGCGCGAGATGAACAGCGCCAAGTGGACATGGTTCGCCATCGGCTATCAGTGCAGCTTTGCCTATGCCGTGTCGCTGATTGTCTATCAGATCGGCTCCGCCATCACAGGCAATCTCAATGTCATCGGTCTGATCGCCGCCATCATTCTGCTTGCCTTCTTTGGCTTCATGCTCTTCCGTCCGTATAAGGAGAGCAACAAGCTCACACAGAAAGTCAAGGTTAAATAAACACAAGATAGTTGGGTGAAGGTGGAAAAACAGGTGATGCCTTACCTTCAACCTTCACCCTTAATTCAATTCAGGAGGGATAAAACATGCTGAATTTTCTGGCAGCCAATCTGGGGAACATCATTGTCAGCGCGATTCTGATTGTAATTGTAGCGCTGGTCATTGCCAATCTTGTGAGCAAAAAGAAAAAGGGACAGTCTGCCTGTGGCTGTGGCTGCGGCTGCTCCAATTGTCCCTCTTCCGGAATATGCCACAAGCAGTAATCCCCGCAGAATAATCACAACCATACCCACATATTAAATAACTTCCAATTCCAAAAGTAGTAAAACGGGGCGCAGAGCGGAGATAAATTTGCTCTGTCTCCGTTTTTACTTTGTTTTTTTAGGGAAATGCAAAACAAGGGGTTGACAATGTTTATATGTTGTGATAAAATGAACATATGAACGATTGTTCATCCATTTAATTTAAGCTGTTCTCGAACGGAGTGGAAAGTTTATGAGCAAAAACAAAGAGCATCTGCCCATGATAGGAGTGGGACCGCTGTGCGTAGGCGTGATGATTGTGCTGACCGCGAGCGGCATTCTGCTTTCGCGCATGGGACTGATGGAGACAGGAAAAATAGCAGCCTTGCAAGTGCCTTTTTTCATAGCGGGCTGTCTGTTGGTCATCGGAGGATTGAGCCTCTATGCCGGAGCGCTGTTTTTTTCCGGAATTGACAGCCACATCAAACAAAATACACTGGCGCAGACAGGCGTGTATGCCTGCGTCAGAAACCCTATTTATTCGGCGTTTATGATGTTCTGCACTGCCGCGCTGTGCTTTGAAGGCAACGCGCTTCTGCTGGTGCTGCCGCCGATATTCTGGCTTTGGATGACAGTGCTGATGAAGCACACGGAGGAAAAATGGCTGCTTGCGCTGCACGGCGACGTCTACAGGGATTACTGCCACCGGGTCAACCGCTGTCTTCCGTGGTTGCCGAAGAAATGAAAAAGACATGAATACAAGCAATCAGTCAACCGATATTTAGGCAAACGCGTTATGCGTAAATGATTTACAATGTTATAAAAAATCAACCGCAAAGGAGAGAATAGAAAAATGTTTCTTGAAATCAACGATCTGGTCAAATATTACGGCAGCGGTGAAAGCCGCGTCAAGGTGCTCCAAGGCATCACCGCCGGAGTGGAAAAGGGCAAAATCTGCGTCATTCTCGGCTCCTCGGGCTGCGGCAAATCGACGCTGCTCAATATCGTCGGCGGCATAGAGAAGCCAGACGGCGGCTATGTCAGCATCAACGGCGAAAAGCTCGCGGATATGAGCGAAAAGGAGCTCACGCAGTACCGCCGCAAGCACCTCGGCTATGTCTTTCAGTTTTACAACCTGATCCCCAATCTTACTGTCCGCGAGAATATTGAGGTGGGCGCGTATCTCGGCAGCAACACTCTCGACGTGGACGAACTGATGAAGACCCTCGGTCTGTGGGAGCACCGCAACAAAATTTCCAATCAGCTTTCGGGCGGACAGCAGCAGCGCACGGCAATCGGACGCGCCATTGTCAAGAATCCCGATATCCTGCTCTGCGACGAACCGACGGGCGCTTTGGATTACGCCACATCAAAAGAACTGCTCAAGCTGCTGGAGGAGCTTAACAAAAAATACGGCAACACCATCGTCATTGTCACCCACAACGATGCCATCAAGAATATGGCGGATCAGGTCATCAAGCTGCGAGACGGTCAGGTGCACAGGAATTACATGAACGAGCAAAAGATCGCCGCAGCCGATCTTGATTGGTAATCGCGGAGGTGGGTGATACAAAATGAAAAAAGTCAAAAACCCGCTTCGCAAACGTCTGCTTCGTGAGCTTTTTCACGACTTCGGCAAATATGTGGTGGTATTCACCTTTATATCTGCGACAATCGCAATGGTCTCGGGCTTTTTAGTCTCGGACATCAGCCTGAAAACCACCTACGACGAGAGCTTTGAGAAATACACCGTCGAGGACGGACATTTTTCCCTTCTTATGCCTGCCGAAGATGATTTCTTTGCCGATATGGAACGGCTCTACAAGGTAAAGGTATACGAAAATTTCTACGCCGACCGCGAATCGGCTGACGGCAGCACCGTGCGCATGTACAAAATGCGCAGCGACGTGAACCGCGCCGACCTGCTCAAAGGGGCATTTCCTGCCAGATTAAGCGACATTGCCATTGACCGGCTTTACGCCGAGAACAACGATATTTCTATCGGTGACAGCATGGTCATCGAGGGCAGGTCCTTCCGTGTCTGCGGATTGGTGGCGCTCAGTGATTACAGCGCACTTTTCAAGAACAACACCGACATGATGTTTGACGCAAAGCAATTCACCGTTGCGCTTGTGACAGATATCGACTTCAATGTCATTCAGAACAGCGATTTGAAATTCTGCTACAGCTGGGTCAACGATGACCGCACGCTTTCCGAGGACGACTGCAAGGCAAAAGCAGAGGACATAATGGAATGGCTTGCCGACCGCGCTATTCTCACCGACTTTCTCAGGCGCAGCGACAATCAGGCTATCCAGTTTACAGGCACCGACATGGGCAGCGACAAGGCGATGATCATTGCTCTGCTTTATGTGGTAATGGGCGTTATGGCATTCATCTTTGCCGTGACCACCTCCAACACTATCGAGCAGGAAGCTGCCGTCATCGGCACACTTCGCGCTTCGGGCTACACACGCGGCGAGCTGCTTCGCCACTACATTGCCCTGCCAATCATCGTCTCGATGATCGGCGCGGTGGTGGGCAATATTCTCGGCTACACGGTGCTGAAAGATTACTTTGCACGGCTGTACCTGCACAGCTATTCGCTCACCAAATACCGCACGGTCTGGAGCTCGGAAGCCTTCTGGCTGACAACTGCCGCACCGCTTGCCATTCTGCTGGCTGTCAATCTCATTGTCATCAGCCGCAAGCTCCGGCTCTCGCCACTGAAATTCCTTCGCCGTGAGCTTACCAGCCGCACCAAAAAGCGGGTCATGCGGCTTTCGCACCGAATGAGCTTCCTCACGCGCTTCCGACTGAGGGTGATTTTCCAGAATATCCCCTCTTATCTCACCCTGTTTGTGGGAATTCTCTTTGCCAACGTGCTGCTGCTCTTCGGAATCATGATGTCGCCCCTGCTGGAGCAATTCCGCACTGAGGTGCTCGACAGCAAGATCGCAAGCTATCAGTATATCCTCCGGGCACCCGTTTCGACCAGCGATGCTGACGCCGAGAAATACTGCCTGAGCGAATTGCTCGACAAGCCCTCCAAGGAGGAGATCATGATCTACGGCATTTCGCCCGACAGCCAATATTACAGCAATTTCTCCGATACAAAAATTCCTGCCAGCAAGGGTGAGGTTCTCATATCCGAGGGCTATATGGAGAAGTATCACATCAACGCCGGAGACAATGTGGAGCTTAAAGAGAAATACAGCAGCAAGACCTACACCTTTAAGGTGGCAGATGTGGTGCATTATCCTGCATCGCTCGCCGTATTTATGAATGACGACCTCTTCCGCGACACCTTCGACAAGGACGACGATTATTTCACAGGCTATTTAAGCGACCGCAAGCTGACCGACATCAGGGACGAATACGTCGCCTCCGTCATCACCGAACATGATCTGGTCGTGGTTGCCGACCAGCTTGACGACAGCATGGGTCTGGTATTCCCGATCATGGGCGGCTTTGCGATTCTGCTCTATATGCTGATGATCTACATGCTTTCCAAGCTGATTCTCGAAAAGAACGCGCAGTCCATCTCCATGACCAAGATTTTAGGCTACACCGGACGGGAAATCGGAAAGCTCTACATCACATCAACGGCGTGGGTCGTGATCCTCTCGCTCTTTGCGACGCTGCCCATTGCAGCCATATTCATGCGCTGGGTCTACGGAGAATTCATGCTGGAAATGCACGGCTGGCTGACATTCTTCGTCGCACCGATTACCTATGCCAAGATGCTCGCCATTGGCATTGTATCGTATTTTGTGATAGGCTCACTGCAATACCTGCGCATACGGCACATTCCCATGGAAAAAGCTCTGAAAAACAACGAGTAACCTATTCATGCATCCAAAAAAGCCTGCCGGTTTTCCGCTCATCAAAGAACGGAAGCCGACAGGCATTTTTTAATTATCGTTATCGGAGCAAGCTATCGGATGATCCGGCGCTTGTCCGGAAAATCATCAAAGCACACCGATGGCAGAGAGTGCCGAAAGGACATACTTGAGGACGAAAAGAAGAACGATGACATACATGAGGGGGTGAATCTCCTTGAACTTGAGTCTTGCGATCTTGACTACAACATAGGCGATGAAGCCGAGTGCCAGACCGTCGGTGATGGAGTAGAAGAAGGGCATACCCACAACGGTGAGGAAACAGGGAATTGCCACTTCGATATCGCTCCAGTCGATGTCCTTCAGAGAAGCGCACATCATAACGCCGACAACGATAAGGATCGGCGCGGTAGCTGCACTGGGGACAAGACCCACGATCGGTGAAAGGAAGAGACCGAGCAGGAAGCAAAGACCTGTCACGGTGGAGGTCAGACCGGTTCTGCCGCCTGCGGAGATGCCGGAGGTGGATTCCACATAGGTGGTGACGGTGGAGGTGCCAACCACAGCGCCTGTGGAAGTGGCGATAGCGTCAGCCAGCATAGCTCTCTCGATCTTGGGCAGATCGCCGTTCTCGTCGAGGTAGCCCGCCTTGTCGGCAGCGCCGATCAGTGTGCCGATGGTGTCGAACATATCGACCAGCACGAGGGTGATCATTGTCGCAATAAGCGAGGCGATCGGAACCGAAAGCAGGTCGCCGAAGCTGGTAAAGCACTTGCCGAACATCGAGAAATCGAGGTAGGGAACCCAGCTTGTGGGAGCCGAAACGCCGATGTCGATTTTGAAAACAAACTGCATGACGCAGCCGATGACGGAGGTTGCGATCATCGAAATGAAGAGCGCTGCGGGAACCTTTGCCACTACCAGCACGATGGTAATGATCAGACCGACAATGGCAAGCAGCATGGCGGGATTGGCAAAGCTGCCCATGCCGACGGTGGTGGCAGCGGATTTCTCACCCACGACGATGCCTGCGTTGACAAAGCCGATAAGGGCGATAAAGAGACCGATGCCTGCGCCGAGAGCCTTCTTGAGACTCAGGGGAATAGCCTTGACCAAAGCGGTTCTTGCGCCGGTGACGGTGAGCAGAATGAAGATAAGACCTGCGATAAAGACGGCGGAGAGCGCTGCGCCTGCGGAAAGTCCGAACGCGCCGCAGAGGGTGAAGGAGAATACCGCGTTGAGTCCGAGACCCGGAGCCTGTGCCATGGGATAATTGGACAGCCAGCCGATAAGCCATGTGCCGATGGCTGCCGCAATGCAGGTGGCAGTGATGACTGCCGTGTTGCTCATTCCGGCAGGAGTTCCCTCGCCCAGAATGGTCGGGTTAAGAAAGATGATGTATGCCATCGTGAAGAATGTCGTCAGTCCGGCAATAATCTCTGTTCTTATGTTGGTGTTGTGTTCCTTGAGATGAAAGAGCTTTTCCAAAAAAACTTCCTCCTAAAAAATAATGTTGCCGCCTTGGTAGTTTGATAATGGCGATAAAAAAAACCTAAGTGGCACAAAAAAATTATATAATATTGTCAGCTCAAATGCAAGTCGCATTTTAAATATAATCGTACAACATTTTTGGATAAATTCACCCATTCACCACAGCAATAAAGATTCTGTCCGAGACACGGTTTCTCTTGCAAAAGTGAAGACTATATGATACAATGGTATTATAGAAATGTGTTGTCACGGAGGTAAGTTTGCTTGAAACTTCCATTCAGCCGCAGGTTTGCCGTATTTGCAGTCCTTACACTTGCATGGATGAGCGTGATTTTTTTCTTTTCGGCTCAGAACGGCAGCGAATCGTCGGGACTCAGCAGCAAATTGGTGGAACTGTTGTGCGCCATTGTGCATTACAATCCCTCGCCTGACGTATTTTCAATACTGACATTTATCGTACGCAAAGGCGCTCACATGACCGAATTCGGCATTCTTGCCCTGCTCTGGCTGGGTACGCTGACCGGCGGCGCAGAGGGCTTTCCGTGGCGTTATCCGGCGGCTTTTGCACTGTCGTCGTTCTATGCCGCGACCGACGAAATACACCAGCTCTTCGTCAGCGAACGTGCGGGACAGGTTACCGACTGGCTGATCGACAGCACCGGCGCACTGTTTTTTCTGCTGTGCGCATGGTTTCTATCTAAATATCTATTGAAAAGGATGATGAAATAATGGCAATTCTCGTAACAGGCGGAGCCGGATTCATCGGCTCGCACACATGCGTCGTGCTTCAGGAGGCAGGATACGACATTATTGTGGTCGATAATTTCTCCAATTCCAAGCCCGAAGCGCTGAGCCGCATCAAGAAAATCACAGGCAGGGATTTCAAATTCTATGAAGCCGACATTCTGGACGCGGAGGCAATGAAAAAGATCTTCGAGGAAAACGAGATCGAAGCGGTCATTCACTTTGCGGGTCTCAAGGCTGTGGGGGAATCGGTGGCTAAGCCAATCGAATATTACCACAACAACATCACCGGAAGCCTTGTGCTCTTTGACGCTATGCGCAGCCACGGTTGCAAAACCATTGTGTTCTCCTCCTCCGCCACGGTTTACGGCATGAACAACCAGCCGCCCTTTGTCGAGACAATGCCCCTCTCCACCACCAATCCCTACGGCTCGACCAAGCTCTTCATCGAGGACATTCTGCGCGATATCTGCGTTTCCGACCCCGAATGGAGCGTCATGCTGCTCAGATACTTCAATCCCATTGGCGCTCATCCGTCGGGACTCATCGGTGAAAGCCCCAACGACATTCCCAACAATCTCTTCCCCTACATCGCAAGCGTCGCTGTCGGCAGACTGGAAAAGCTGGGCGTATTCGGCAACGATTATCCCACCGTGGACGGCACAGGCGTGCGCGACTACATTCACGTTATGGACCTTGCCGACGGTCACGTCCGTGCGCTCAAATATGCCCTTGAACACAAAGGCGCCGAAGCGGTCAATCTCGGCACAGGCAAGGGAACCAGCGTGCTTCAGGCGGTTGCGGCTTTTGAAGCGGGCAGCGGAATGCCTGTTCCCTATGTCATCAAGCCGCGCAGACCGGGCGATATAGCCGAATGTTACGCCGACTGCTCCAAGGCAAAGGAAATGCTCGGCTGGGAAGCAAAGCTCAATATGGAGGACATGTGCCGCGACGGCTGGAATTTCATCAAAAACAACCCCAACGGTCTTTGATTTGCTTTTTGCTTAGATTGGCAGAATCCTGCCAAAAAATGAGTAATTAAAAAGGGCTGTCACCTTTGGAAACGAAATCATTTCCAAGAGGGGCAGCCTGTTTTATTGACCTTTAAGCAGCTGCAGCGCTGAATCCTGCCTGCAAAGGATTTGTGTCACGGAATGATTCTACTCCTGATATAGAAAATCAATGCCCTCATTGTTTACCCTATCCATGAATTCCACGACCGCTTCATCCAGTTGCTCAATATGCTGCTTATAATTATCCAATGTAATTCGTTGTTCCTGATCACCGAGGCTCTCAGTCATCATCCGGGTGATAGCAAGCGATCCGTGAATCGGATCTGCATAATCCGACAAATCCGTGATGTATTCGGCATTATTAAAATTAACCGCATAAATCTCCACATTTTGATTTTTCAGAAGTGTTGAAAAAGCATAGTCCAGTGTGTGAAGATAGGCATTATACAGCCCGTCCCTATAGGCTCTGTCCCACCATAACACGCTGTAGCAGGGGGTAAATAATATGAATTTTGTATTGGGATATTGCTTTATCTTTTCATCCAATGCCCGAATGTTTTCCTTCACCATATCAAACTGATACATTTCATCCTTCATGGGTATGGTCGGTGTTAATAAGGGGTTATAATTATCCAGAACACGTTTTGTTCCTGTCGGGGTCCACTGCATAAACCCATACGCCATTCCCGGGTCATAATCCGGATTCATAGACGTGCGTATCATATCCGGTATCTTGACAGCAAGGATATCTCCGTTCCAAATGTATCCGACGTCATCAAACGGATTCTTATTGATGATAAAGGCAACCTCTTCGGGCATACCAGTATTATGGGGGGCTTTGTGAAAGGAAAATACATCCATCCCATAAAAGATATACTTTACATCATGCGAATCAAGGCTCAGATCCAGAAAATACTTTAAAGTCGAAGCAGGCGAAGAACTGGCAACCGCCTTTACTACCTTTTTACACTGATATTTTTTCGCGAGGTCATCGGCATTGATGCTCATGACAACAGATGAACCCAGAAGAACACCGTCATAATCAAAATTTCTGAGTACGCCGGGTACCTGATACTGATAGATTTTCTGTACTTCCTTCAGATTTGCGATCGGCTTATGATAAACGAAAAACGGGTCAAATACAAAAACCAAAAGGGCAAGCGCGGAAAGAACAACGCACAGGGTTGAAAAAATACTTTGAGCATCTTTCTTTCATATTTATCGTTCACTTATCATCACCTAAAAATTAAAGTACAGAAAAACAGTAACATCTGAAAAGAAAATAACACACAATGCCACCATGACAGCCAACAATATCATAGCGGCCGTTTTTGGCTTATGCTGATCTACCCACTTCACGGTATCGTTTAGCATTCCGGCATAAACGCAGACTGTCAACAGAATGAGGGCATATACCATAAAAAATGTCGATACGCCATCAGACACGCCAAGCGTATTAATCACATACTCAATCACTTTCGTTTTAAACCCGGATAAACTGCCAAGCAGAGTCGTAATATGCCCTGTCACCCTGCCTGCAAATAATTGTTTGTAAAAAAGCAGGGCTTCCCCGACAGACTGGCTTCGGAACATTACCCACGCAAAATTGGTAAATACAAATGTAATGCAGATTCTGACGGTCCTGTTCAATTTTTCATAGGAAATCAGACTTTCCAGACAAATGGCAAGACCGTTGACAATTCCCCATACAACAAATGTCCAATTGGCTCCGTGCCATATGCCGCTCAGTAAAAACACGGTCATAATGTTTCTTAAATTTATTATTTTGCTGCATCTGCTTCCTCCGAGAGGATAGTAGACATATTCCGTAAAAAAAGAATTCAGCGTAATGTGCCATCTTTTCCAGAATTCCTTTACACTTGCCGACAGATAGGGCTGGTCGAAATTCCTCGGCAAATCAATGTTCATCATTTTACCGATACCTATTGCCATATCACTGTAAGCGCTGAAATCAAAGAATATCTGAAATGTATAAAAAAGCATGGTAACTGCGGCACTGGGAGTGTCCAGCGAATTTATCGAACTAAAGCCGGCATTTACCACCTTGCCGAGTTCGTCTGCCACCAATATCTTTTTTCCCAGTCCCAATGAAAAAATCCTGACGCCTTTGAGAAAATTGGCGGAGTGGAAGCTTTTTAATTCATTATTTTGAAACTGGGGAATCAGCTCACCGTGACGGACAATCGGTCCGGCTATCAGCTGGGGGAAATAACTGACAAACAGCGTATAATCAACTAAACGGTAGTGGGACACCTTATTTTGAATCCTGTCAGCAATATAAGAAATCTGCTGAAAGGTAAAAAAACTGATTCCCAGAGGCAGCGCAATGTGCTTTAAAACAAAATCCTGTTTAAAGATATTGTTAATATTCTCTATAAAGAAATTGTAATACTTATAATAAAACAACAGACCAAGATTAAATATAATTGCAAAAAAACCGGTGCATTTTTTGAGAAAAACATTTTGCTCCCACTTTTTCAGCCCGTAACTGCACAGGTAATTTACCGTTACGCTGGCTAAAAGTATCAGCACATATGAATAATTCATATAACCGTAAAAAATAAATGAAAACAATATCAATGCTATTTTGCTTAATTCATATTGCCTAATACGGTTCAAACCGAAATATGTAATCAATACAGCCGGAAAAAACAGAAAAATAAAGATATAAGAATTAAAAAGCATGTTGATCAATATGCCGGCACAATACCGTCAGTAATCCTCCTATTCTGTTTTTATTATTGCTATCAGATGTCCTTCAGACCAATTTACACATTAAAGAGGAAGTGAACCACGTCGCCATCCTTCATGACGTAATCCTTGCCCTCCGAGCGGAGAAGCCCCTTTTCGCGGGCAGCCGCCAGCGAACCAAGCTCGACGAGGCTGTCGTAATCAATCACCTCGGCGCGAATGAAGCCGCGCTCGATGTCGGAGTGAATCTTGCCGGCTGCCTGCGGCGCTTTGGTGCCTTTGGTGATGGTCCATGCCCGAACCTCCGGCTGTCCGGCAGTCAGGAAGCTGATAAGACCCAGCAGATGATATCCCGCGCGGATCAGACGGTCGAGTCCCGACTCCTCCAGACCCATTTCGCTGAGGAACATCAGCTTTTCCTCCGGCTCCATACCGCTGATTTCAGCCTCAATTTCGGCGCAGATGGGCAGTACCTCGCTGTTTTCCTCGGCAGCGATTGCTTTAACCACCGCCAGATGGGGGTTCTCTGTTCCCGATGAGAAATCGTCCTCGCTTAAATTGGCGGCGTAAATGACCTTCTTGCTGGTGAGCAACGCGACGGTGGAGAGCATTTCCTGCTCTTCGTCGGTGAGCGTCATCGTGCGGACAGCCTTGCCCGATTCCAGTACTTCCTTGACACGCTCGAAGAACTCCACCTCGGCGGCGAATTTTTTGTCGCCCTTCATTGCCTTTTTGGAGCGGTCAATCTTGCGCTCGACAAGTTCCAAGTCTGAGAGAATCAGTTCCAGATTGATTGTCTCTATGTCGCGTGCGGGGTCAATGCTGCCTTCGACGTGAATGATATCGTCGTTCTCGAAGCAGCGCACCACATGAACGATTGCGTCACATTCCCTGATATTCGAGAGGAATTTGTTGCCCAGACCTTCGCCCTTGCTGGCGCCCTTGACAAGACCCGCGATATCGACGAATTCCAGCGGTGCGTGGGTGATTTTTTCGGGGTTGTATATCTCAGCCAGCCTGTCAAGCCGCTTGTCAGGAACGTCCACCACGCCCACATTCGGCTCTATGGTGCAGAAGGGATAATTTGCCGACTGTGCGCCTGCGCTTGTGATTGCGTTGAAGAGGGTGCTCTTGCCTACATTCGGAAGTCCTACGATACCTAATTTCATATTTATAATATCTCCTTTTATCTCGGTGGATTTAGCCTGAACAACAAACCAACAGGATTTGTATATTTGAATAACTGAATTATTATATCACAATCTCACGATTATCTCAATAGCTATCCGAAAGAATTTTTGTTTTCTTTTGTTATTCTTTTGTTATATTCCTTTCATAAATAAACAAACAGCGGTCGTTCCATGCCCTTTATACGCAGGCAAAGAATGACCGCTATAATTCTCAGTCGTTGAAGGTGACGCTGCTGCCCGAATCCTCCGGCTCCGAAGATGCCGGCGCATCGGAATCGGAAACAGGTGCGACGTTGGTGAAATCGCCGTTTTCCACCATGGAATTGGCGTCGTTGATGTAGCCCATCATGATATTGAAGCTGGTGCTGTCGAGAATGATGTACCATTTGTCCTTTTCCCGCGTCAGATTGACCTTGCACTCGGTGGTGACGTGCGTTGCCTCGGACAGCTCGGATTCACGCACGATCTCCTCCACCAGCGCCTCCCGCATTTCCTCGGCGGATATTCTGGCGCCGCCCAGCACGGTGTCCACATAATTGTTGGTCACTGTGGAGGCTGCCCGGGAATATATCTCGCGCAGATCGACCGTGGTGACATTCAGCACAGCCGCTCCGTTTGCGCCGGAGGTCTGAATGTCAATGATCTCGATCTCCAGCGTCTTTGACACAGCGTCCACAATCTTGCGTGTTCCGCTTTTGTCGCCGCTGTCAAAGCTCAGTCCGTCGTAATCCTTGACGTAATTGAAAGCCGCCTTGTAGCTGCAATCGTTCATGCGCTTGTTGAAGCGCTTGATAGCCTGTTCCGGAGTCTCGGCGTCGTTGCAGGCGCAAAGCAGAAGCAGCGCAGCCGTCAGCAAAAACGCGGCTGCCGCCCTGATTCTTGATTTGAATTTCAAAATTTATCCTTCCCCTGTAAATGTGCGTATTTTCACGTTTTGCAAAAATTCTGCATCACATCAGATTGCAGACGGAGCTGCCATTTCAACGACGCACCCGTCTGCAATGATTGTCTTGGTCTTATTGTATCCCGTAATTGCCCGGAATATCAGCCGTTTTCCTTTTTGCGGAGCATTCGGCGGAGGTTGAGTCCGGTATCCATGAGAATAAGTATCACAGCGCCCACAAAGAGCATCACATAGATCACCACGGAATAATTGTATGCCCAGTCCATCTGCACAAAGAATCTCTTGCCATCAATACCCAGCACGTCAACCTTCGCCTCGAGGGAATCCTTGAGTCCCAGCATGTACCACGCCTGGAAGAGCGACGCGCATATGATCATAATGTCGCTCACGAGCTTGGGCAGAACATTGCGCAGCGTGAGAAGCAGGAAAATGACAAGCGGAATGACAATCAGCACTACGTTGAAGTAGCTGCCCTCAAGCAGACGGTCGTTGATTTCCTTGCCCACTATCAGATCCCAGCCGGACACGCCCTTTGCCGAATTGAAGAATTCCAGCGGATTGAGCTGATTGCGTTCGGAATCCACGCCGGCGTAATTGAGTGCCACCAGCACGCCTGCCATAGCCGCGAAAAGCCTCATTGCGGTGGTGAAGAGCCACATATTTTCCGGCTCGTCGTCGTCCTCGTCAAGTCCGTCGTCGTCCTTGGGAGCGATGACCACCGCGTTGGCAGCCTCCTCGGGCGTTACCTCCATCATGGTCTGTGTGCCGTCAGGCAGCTTGACCAGAGCCATGGTCATGACCGCCTCCATTTTTTCCTCCTGACGCTTTCTGCGTCTGCGAAGCACCAGCCAGCTGAAGAACATGATCACAGCGCCGCAGCCGACGATAGCCAATGCGCCGATCAGCATGACAAATATCAGATTGATTCGCTGCACATGATAGGTGATGGTGAAGGTGTGAGAGGATATGGGATGATCAAATTCGCTCTGGGATTTGCCCATGAGCACATCGTTTTTGCCCTTGCCGTCGGAAGACGTCCAGCTGACGGAGCTTGCTTCACCCGCGCCGGTAAAGCCGTATTCAACAACGCCGGTGTAGCCTGATGCCTTGACGAATTCCGCAACGTCCACATTGACCGAAACCGAGCGCTTGTTGTAGAGGGCAAATTTATCCGCGCCTTCCAGCTTGACGGAATTGCCTTCGCCGATGTACTTCTGAAGCACCGACGTGACCTCATCCGCCGTGCCTCTTGGTGTGGTAAGCACCACGGCGTACTGCGAACGGGAGGAATTGTAAGGCTCCACCGCCACGTCTATGCCGCTGCCTTTGAAGGCTTCCGCAAAATACTTTGCCGCAAACTGAGCGCCGGAATCGTCCTCGCCCACCTTGTAGGCAATCTTTATCTCCTGCGTCAGCTTGTCGTCACTGCTGATGTCAGTGGTGACGCAGACCTTTGCAATGTCGTAGACAGACGAAGAATAGATGGTTATGCTGGCGTCAGCAGCCTTCTCATACATCAGCACCAGCGTTTTGCCGTCGTCATGAACGCCTTCTTCGCTCTTTGCCCTGCTGCCTGCGGCAACCGTGGACTTGGTTGCGTCAAATCTGCTGCCGTCCATATTGACATAGGTGAAGGTGACGTTTGACGTGCCGTCGCTGTTGCAGGGGAATTTGCCGAAGCTGACCTTTTCGGTGAGTATGCCGGTCTCGGAAAAGGCGGTATTGAGCGAGCCGTCGCTGACATACTGGAAGGAGCTGCCCGCGCCGAACACCTTGGCTGTACACTCGTCGATCAGTTCGGCATTGCCCTTGAAGGAAATACGGTAGCGGCTTGCGCCGTCGTCGTCGGATTTCCACTTGCCGGCGGCGTTTTCACCCGCACAGCTTTCCAGAAATTCCTGAATGTTGCTCTTGCCGAGCGCATCGACTGTCTTTTTGGGTATTTTAATGGTAATCTCGCGCTCGTAGTCGCTTCCGTCCTTTTCCACATCGTGAACGGTGCGTATCTCGATGCTGTCGATCATGTATTTGGCTATGGTGTTGAGCTTGACCTTGGCCGAACCGAAGTTGTCATTGTCATAGGAGACGCCGTTCATTGTCACCTTGACAGTGTCGGTCATACTGGACACGTCTCTGGAGACGTTCAGCTCCTCCTTGAGCGCGGGCTTGACCCACGCCAGCAGATCCTTCGATTCAAAATCCTCGGTGATGGAAAAGCCGCTGGCAAAAAGATCCGCCTTGGGATCCTTGTATGTATACTGCACGGAAGGGTCGCGTCCGATCAGTTCCTTGACCTTTGCCTTGTAATCGTCGATACTGTCGAATTTCAGATGAAATACAAATACCGCCTTGGTCTTTTTGTCGTTGGTGTATTTGCACTCGAAGGTCATCTGAGGCGGACACCTCTTGCTGAGAACGTCGGCAGCCTCCGACACCTTGAACTTGGTGAACAGATTATTCTGATCCTCCAGCTCGTCGCAGGTAATCACACGTTCGCCCTTGAACTGACCGTCGATATTCAGGTCGGTGTTCATTCCGCAGCCTGTCATCAGCAGGACGGCGATGCAGCTCAGCATAAGCCAGAGCATTCTGATCCGCACTTTTCCGATACTGGCGTCAGAAACTGTCCGGGTGTTGGCTAAGATTTTTTCAGCTTTTTCCACATTGATCTCTCCCTTGGCATTGATTTGATCAGGAATCATGAGACGTATTTCTTTTACACTATTATAAAATATAAAACCGGCGCAAGCCTATACAAGGATATTATATAATAAAAAACTCTCAACGTCAATCATGCAAAGGGCAAAATCTGAAATTTTATAATAATTTTTTATTACAAGGGCGGTATTATACTATTGAAATTAACTACATATAATGCTATAATATGATTTGTCATAGTAAAATTATGTTTCTCAGGGAGATGATCGGCATGAATGAAAAATCTGACAATCGTACAAACGGCACGATCCGCTACTACTATGTCAGCTGCAATGCTGACGATTCAGCGCGTGTTTCGGCAGTCTGCCGCAGGATGAATCAAATGGGCGCAGCCATCTGGCACGATAACGGCAATGTCAAGGGCGACGAATGGGTACGTCACATCACCGGCAGAATCAACGGCTGTCATGAATTTCTGCTGTTTGTCACAAAGGAACTGATGGCACGCGAGAACCGCTTTGTAAGAAACGAGTTCTTCTTTGCCAGAAAAAGCATGAAAAAAATGTACGCCGTCATGCTCGACGATATTTCAGCCGAGGATGTAAATGACAGTCTCAGAAAATGGTTTTCCGAGATCAACGACATCTGCCGGATCATAAAGATTCCTGCCGGAACGCCGCCCTCCGATGCTGCGAAGCTGATCAACGACGTCATTCACTTTGCACCGGACAAGTCTGCCGATAATGACACAGCGGTCAAGTCTGCCGAACAAGTCAGGGCTGCCGAACAGGTCAAAGCTCCCGAACAAGTCAGGGCTGCCGAACAAGTCAAAGCTCCCGAACAAGTCAGGGCTGCCGAAGAGAACGCAGCTGACGGACAGGTCAAGGCGACGGAAAACGGCAAAAAACACGTTATAAGCAAAAAGACAGTCACAATCGGCATAGCAGCGGTATGTGTTGCGGTTCTGGCTGTACTTGGCACAGTGATGCTTCTGCACTCATTCAACAGCGACGATCCGTCATGTTATGTCTACGATGAGCAGTCTGATGGCATCATCATCACATCTCTGGCAAACGAAGAGCTTACATCGCTCAGCATTCCCGAAAAAATTCAAGGCAAGCCGGTCATCATGATAGGAGAATCCGCTTTTTCGGGCTGCACCAGCCTTACTCATGTCAGAATTCCCGGCACCGTCAGGGAAATAGGCAACTCCGCCTTCATGTTCTGTGACAATCTGACCCACGTCGATATTCCCAATTCCGTCACAAAGATAGGCGCCTCGGCTTTTTCCGAATGCAAGGCGCTCAAAGGCATAACCCTTCCGAAATCCGTCGCCGAAATAAGCGATTCCGCCTTTCAGAACTGTGAGAGTCTCCGCTCCGTCAAAATTCCCGATTCGGTCAATAAAATAGGCGAATCGGCGTTTCTGGGCTGCGTCAGCCTGACCGGTATCCACATTCCCGATTCGGTCACATTCATCGGCGGCAACGCATTTGAGGGCTGTTCCGCGCTCAAAGAAGTCAGTATGTCCAATAATGTATCGCAGATAAACTATTCTGCCTTTGAGGGCTGCACCAGTCTGACCGAAGCCGTCATACCCGAATCGGTCAGGGAAATTGGCGATTACGCCTTCTCCGGCTGCACCAAGCTCAGGAAGGCTGTGATTCCCGAATCGGTCGAAATCATCGTGGACTCCGCATTTCTGGATTGTCCCGCACTCACGGTCTTCGGCAAGTCCAAATCCAGCGCGGAGCAATACGCTCAGGCGCATGATATTCCGTTTAAAGCGCAATGATGTTTCTTTGCCGCGGCAGGAGAATAAAAGGCTTCCGCTACAGAATTATTTACATAAATTATCTTCAAGCCGTTGACGATTATGTAAAAACATGCTAAAATGACACTGTCGGCAAAGGGCTGAAAGTGTCTTTGCCTAAAATTTAATTACAGATTGAAGGAATGAATTATGTCACAAGACAAGGTCAAAGAAGCGGCAAAATCCCCCAAAGGCAAAATTGCAGCAATCTGTTCGGTTGTCGTATTGCTTGCCATAGCAGGCATACTGGTATTCATCTTTACTAAAAGCGACAGTCCCAAGGATTACAGCTATAAGCTGACGGTCACCGACGCCACCATAACAGGTCTGGAAAACAAAGGTCTGGAATCGCTGAAAATTCCAAGCAGCATTGACGGCGTGCCTGTGACAAAAATAGGCGAGAATGCGTTTGCAAATTGCACTGCCATAACCTCAGTCAAACTTCCCGACACTCTCACAACGATCGGCAGTACAGCATTTGACGGCTGTGTCAGCCTTGAGAGCATCAACATTCCGAATTCCACCGTTTCCATCGGCAGCGGATGTTTTTCCGGCTGTATCAGTCTGAAAAGTCTCTCCCTTCCCGATTCCGTTACGGAGATTGGTCCCTTTGCCTTTGCCAACTGCACTGAGCTGACCAAAATCAATATTCCCGATGGCGTCACTCAGATTTCAACCAAGACCTTCATCGGCTGTTCCAAGCTGAAAAGTGTCAATATTCCGGAGCACGTCGCAGACATCGGCGGCGCCGCCTTCTGCAATTGCAGCAGTCTGAAAAAGATTACCATTCCCAATTATGTGACCCACATTGCAGCCAGCGCATTTGAAGGCTGTTCCAGTCTGACCAAGGTGGAAATTCCCAAATCCGTCACGGGCATTTCCTCTTATGCCTTCTACAAGTGCGAAGGACTGACCCGCGTGGATATTCCGTTAACCGTCAAGGATATACAGGGACACGCCTTTGACGATTGTCCCAACCTCACCATTTACGGCGTAAAGGGTTCACGTGCTGAAATTTACGCAAGGGCAAACAACATTCCATTCAAAGAGCTGTAATTTTTCCGGCTCATGACGTGCATCTGCGGGTGCCGTCCTTCACCAATCAAATATACACAGCTGTACGGATTCATCAGAAATTCTGTGCGGCTGTTTTTTCTCCGCTAAATGGGAATTAACGCTCGCAAGCTCGCTAAAGTTTGGAGTTTTTTAAAAGTTTGGAGTGTGGAGTTTGGAGTGTGGAGTTGATGAGCGCCTATCGGCGCTGGAATAAAGAAACGCTTCGCTTCTTGGTTGAAAGTGTGCCACTCTGCTTATAACTGTAATTTATTTCCACGCAAAAGTCCAATAGTAAAACCGGCAGTCATTTCTAAGAAGTGTAGCGATTTATATTACAAGGCGCGAATGCGCCTTCATTCACTCCAAACTCCACACTCCAAACTCCACACTCCAAACTCCACACTTCTATAAATTCCCATTTACCACATTACTATTACAATCTAATAAAATATATCCACAGAGAGAATTTATCATAATACATACCGCTATCCTGAAAAAAATAAAAAAAACACAAAAACATCTGTAAAAAGTCCGAACTATATGATATAATGATTGAATAGAATAAAAAACACTCACTTTAAAGGAGAAATACGAAAAAATGTCTGTCAGAGTAGGAATGGTCAGTCTGGGCTGTCCGAAAAATCAGGTAGACGCCGAGCTGATGCTCGGATATCTGGCTGACGCGGGATATGATCTGGTGGAGGACGCGGCAATGTCCGACGTCGCCATCGTCAACACCTGCGGATTCATTGAAAGCGCCAAGTCCGAAGCCATTGAGGAAATACTTGAGCTTGCCGCCCTCAAAAAGGAAGGCAGAATCAAGGCGCTGATTGTCACCGGCTGCATGGCTGAACGCTACCGCGATGCGGTGCTGGAGGAACTGCCGGAAGTCGACGCGGTCGTGGGCATAGGCGCCAATCACAAAATCGCCGAAATCGTAGGCGGCATTGCGGAGAAAACCGGAATCAGCGTTTACGGCGAAAAGGAAGAGCTTCGCATGTGCGGCAGGCGCATACGCACCACTCTCCCCTTCTACAGCTATCTCAGAATAGCCGACGGCTGCAACAACCAATGCGCCTTCTGCGCCATACCCATGATCAGAGGAAAATACCGTTCCCGTCCTATGGAGGAGCTTGTGGAGGAAGCACGCCAGCTGGCGGCAAAGGGAGTAAGGGAACTCACTGTAATAGCGCAGGACACCACCGAATACGGCTCTGATCTCTACGGCAAAAGAATGCTTCCTGAGCTTCTGAACAGGCTCTGCGAAGTAGAAGGGCTCAAATGGATAAGGGTACTTTATTGCTATCCCGAAAAAATTACCGACGAGCTGCTTGACGTGATTGCCAGTCAGCCGAAAATCTGCAAATACATAGATATGCCCATTCAGCACTCCAGCCGGCATGTCCTCCGTGCAATGCACCGACCCGGCGACCGTGAATCGCTCACCCGTCTCATTGCCCATATACGCGAAAAAATTCCCGGCGTTGTGCTGCGCACCACGCTTATGACGGCATTCCCGGGCGAAACGCAGGAGGATTTCGAGGATCTCATAGACTTTGTGCGCGAGGTAAAATTCGAGCGTCTGGGCTGCTTCATCTGGTCGGCGGAGGAAGACACGCCCGCATTCGATCTGCCCGACAGGGTTGACCCCGAAACCGCCGCCATGAGAGAGGAATCCATCATCGACGAGCAGTCCCGCGTGATTGACGGTTGGTGCGAGAGCATGAAGGGCAAAAGGCTTGAGGTGATGACCGAGGGCTTTGACAGGCTAGCAGAATGCTATCATGGGCGTTCTCAGGGTGAGGCGCCCGAAATAGACGGCAAAATATTCTTTGATACCGACGGCAAAAAGCTTACTCCCGGCGAGTTTGTAACGGTCGAGATAACCGACTGCATGGACTGCGATCTGGTGGGACGGCTTGTATAAATTATCCAAAGGGGAATGATGTATGAATCTTCCAAATAAATTGACGGTACTGAGAGTGCTGTTTATTCCTGTGATAATGGTATTCCTGCTGGTCGAAGGCATTCCTTTCCGCTGGCTGATAGGCGGGCTGTGCTTCGGAGCTGCCGCGCTGACCGATATGCTCGACGGCAGGATAGCCCGCAAACACAATCTGATCACCGACTTCGGCAAGCTGATGGATCCGGTGGCTGACAAAATGCTGATAATGTCCACCCTCATCTGCTTCGTGCAGGAGGAAATATGCGGCGCGTGGGTAGTGGTTGTGATACTGTTCCGCGAATTTCTTGTCACCTCCATGCGCATGATTGCTGCCGACAAAGGCAAGGTCATCGCTGCCAATATCTGGGGCAAAATCAAGACGGTAACACAGATGATCGCCATTATAGGTATATTCTGCGGCAGAGCGGCAGGCGAATTTGCTGCGGTTTTTCCGGTCATTCCGTCCTTTATCGGCAACTGGCTCATGATTATTTCCAGTGTGGTGCTTTATGCAGCCGTTGGGGCGACCATATTCTCGGGCGCCAGATATATGTATGACGCACGCGAGTTTTTCCGCGACGTATAAAAAAATTCGCGTTTATTACCCAAAGCTCTTGTTTTTTTGCTCAAGTTATGTCAAAATAGATGAAGTAAAATCATGAAAACCGAAACCATGAAGGGAGAAATATTAAAATGTCCGAATTTGACAATGAGTATACTGCCGGCGCCTACGAAAGGAACGAGGCAGTCGAGGCATTTGATGATTTTGAAATGTCAGGCGAAGAAATGGCAGACGTAGAAACAGCAGAAGAAGTTTTTGATACGGTGGAGGTACCCGACGATATAGAAGGGGTTCAAGCCGCTGTTGAAGCTGTGGAACAGGTGGAAGCAGAAGCAGTCGACGAACAACCCGAAGTGATCGAAGAGGTCGCAGAAGAAGCCGTCGAACAGCCCGAGGTGATCGAAGAGGTCGCAGAAGAAGCCGTCGAGGAACCCGAGGTAGTCGAAGAGGTCGCGGAAGCAGCCGTCGAACAACCCGAGGTAGTCGAAGAAATCACAGAAGAAGCCGTCGAGGAACCCGAGGTAGTCGAAGAGGTCGCGGAAGCAGCCGTCGAACAGCCCGAGGTAGTCGAAGAAATCACAGAAGAAGCCGTCGAGGACCCCGAGGTAGTCGAAGAGGTCGCGGAAGCAGCCGTCGAACAACCCGAGGTAGTCGAAGAAATCACAGAAGAGGCCGACGAACAGCCCGAGGTGGTCGAAGAGGTCGCAGAAGAAGCCGACGAACAGCCCGAGGTGATCGAAGAGATTGCGGAAGAAGCCGACGAACAGCCCGAGGTGATCGAAGAGGTCGCAGAAGAAGCCGACGAACAGCCCGAGGTGATCGAAGAGATTGCGGAAGAAGCTGTCGAGGAAAATGAAGAAATTGGTGTTTCCGAAGAAAACGAGGTTGAAATTGATATAATGAGCACTATCATTGCTCTTGAAAACGCTGCCGGCGATTCCAATGAAAACCAAGAGGCAGCTGATGCAGAAGAATCTTACGCCGAGGTCAATACGGAACAGGATGAAGAAAATGAAAATCAGGAAGCTGCCGAAGAGGTAAGCGATAATGATTATCTCGACTACGACGACACGCCGCGTCCCAAAAAGATTATATCCGGCAAAGCAGCGGTCATCACCATGATTGTCACCGGCGTTGTCACCATTGCTCTTATAGTCGGAGCCGTCTGGATGGGAATTACATTAAAGAGAGACATCGGCGTGACCGTAGCATCGTACTCCGATCGCTTCAACGCCTGCAGTACCAAGGACTTTACTCTGGGCGAACTCATCGGCGTGGAACTGGTTTCTATGAGCGATGAAAGCTGCACGCTCAGCCAGAACGAAATAAAGGATCTCAAAGCCGGCAAGACCGTAACCAAATTCAACAATCTGATGAATATTAAAGCTGACACACGCTTGGGCAAAATCGTCTCGATGGATATTACATATGACGAGTCATTAAACGAGCAGAAAAATCCCAGCGTCATCTGCATGGTGCTTTTGGGAAATGCCCTTTCGGGATTGTTTGAAAATATAGATTCCAGCGATAAAGCATTTATCACAGCCTACACCGCTTTGGTGGAAAAATGCTACCCTGCCACCGAAAAAGGCAGTGATGTTTATGTTTACGACGCCGACAATGGCATTTCGGTATACGTCGATTACTCTGCAATGTCAAAGACAGGCGCTTATTCCGATGTTATGATTCACATTGAAAACAAGGATCCGAATTACATTGACACCAATAAGCTGGATTTCTCATGGCTTCCCTTTGATTTTTCTTCCAAAGACGCAAAGTCGGCAGATGAGACAACCTCTCCCTCTGACAATTAACAGCTTTTTGTCAATAATAAAAACATTTGAAATGTAAATAGAAAGGACGGTTTCACCACGAAGCCGTCCTTTTTGATTGGCAAATATAATTCATGACGAACAAAAAATCCGACTGTGAGCCATCGTTTCAAACCAAAGCGTCCACAGCCGGATCCTATTATGTGATTGTATATTATTCGTAAAAATAATTATTTTTATTTTTTCTCACCGAGCAGCTTGACAAGCACTGCCTTCTGGGCGTGCATACGGTTCTCGGCTTCCTCGAATATCTCGTTTGCGTGAGCTTCGAGCATGGGAGCAGTGATTTCCTCGCCTCTGTGAGCCGGCAGACAGTGAAGCACCATCGCGTCGCTCTTGGCGTACTTCATGACCTCGTCGTTGATCTGGAAACCGGCAAATACAGCTCTGCGCTGTGCTGCCTCTTCCTCCTGACCCATGGAAGCCCATACGTCGGTGATCACGACGTCGGCTGCGCGGGCTGCGCCTCTCGGGTCGCGGTACATCTCAAAGCCGCCCACCTGAGCCGCAAATTCGATGACCGATCTGTCAGGCTCGTAGCCCTCGGGACATGCAACAGCCACCTTCATGCCGCACTTGAGAGCGCCGACGATGAGGGAATTCATCATGTTGTTGCCGTCGCCGATAAAGCAGAGCTTCAAGCCGTCGAGTCTGCCCTTGACCTCGCGGATGGTCATGAGGTCGGCAAGCACCTGACAGGGATGGGCAAAGTCAGTGAGTCCGTTGATGACGGGAATAGAGCCGTACTTGGCTAAATCCTCCACCTCGCGCTGCTCATAGGTGCGGATCATGATGCCGTTGAGGTAGCGGGAAAGCACTCTGGCGGTATCCTCGACCGGTTCGCCTCTGCCGATCTGAAGATCATGAGAAGAAAGGAAGAGCGCCTGTCCGCCGAGCTGATACATACCCACTTCAAAAGAAACTCTTGTGCGGGTGGACGATTTCTGGAAAATCATGCCGAGGGTTTTGCCCTCAAGCAGACGGTGGCTGATGCCGTGCTTCTGCTCGTATTTGAGCTGATCGGCAAGATTGAGTATATCGTTGATCTGAGCCGGCGTCAAATCGAGCATTTTCAAAAGATGGTTCATTCAAATAACCTCCATGCAATCATATTTTATTCGTAAAAGATATTATAACATACATTACGGAAAAAATATTGAATATTATATGAAAAATATGTGATTAAGCCGCCTGAATTCCGCTTTTTTCTTCTTAGAGCCTGTTCAGAATCTCCGCGTGTGCGGATGGCGAAGCCAGATTTTTCGCCAGATGAAGCCAAAATCGCAGGCAATACTTTGTGTATTAACGAGAGACGTGCGTGGAGAGATTCTGAACAGGCTCTTATGACTTTACAGCGCGGAAAAGACCTTGCCGAGGCTCTGCTTAATCACAAGGTCGGCTTTGCCGTCGTACGGAGTGGCGTCGCGGTTGATGAGCACCAGATGTTCGCCGCGGAAATAATTGATCAGTCCGCTTGCCGGATAAACCGTCAGCGATGTGCCGGCGACAATGAGCATATCCGCCTGCGAGATGGCGTTGATGGACTGCTCAATCACGCGGTTGTCGAGCGATTCCTCATAAAGCACCACGTCAGGCTTGATAACGCCGCCGCAATCGCAGCGCGGAATACCCTTGCTGCCGAATACCTTCTGCGCGCTGTGGAATTTGCCGCATTTCATGCAGTAATTTCTCAGAACGCTGCCGTGCAGCTCCAGCACCTTTTTGGAGCCTGCCTTCTGGTGAAGTCCGTCTATATTCTGGGTGACAATCGCGCGCAGCTTGCCCTGCCGTTCCAGCTCGGCAAGCTTGAAATGTGTGATGTTCGGCTCGTATTTGAGCGAATTGAGCTTGTCGCGGTAGAATTTGTAAAATTCCTCCGGCATACGGTCAAAGAATGTCCTGCTGAGTATCTGTTCGGGCGGATAATCGTACTTCTGATTGTAAAGACCGTCCTTGCTGCGGAAATCGGGTATTCCGCTCTCGGTGGATACGCCCGCTCCGCCGAAAAACACGATATTCGGGCTTTCTTCAACCAGCGCCTTGAATTTGATGATCTTCGGGTCGAGATTTGTCATCATCTTATTTTCTGCCATTTTTTAATTACACCGCCTTTTATTTAGTGTGAAGTGTGAAGTTTTTGCAGTATGGAATTAGTTTATCATCTGCTACAATCATTAAAATCCCGTGCCCATGCTCAGCAGCTTGTATTTCCCCTCGGAAATGTATTTCAGATAGCCGCAGACGTATGCGTTCCTGACCCACTTGCCTTGAATTTCGCCGTTTGCCATGGGCAGCCATTCAGGGTCGAAACGTGCTTTAATGTTATATGTCACCTGAAAAATCACATCATTTTCATGGACTCCGTCAAAAGCAAGCCAACGATCCCTTTTTAGCATTTCAGCAGTCACCACTGTCGTATCTACCTCGGTAAATACGCATTTTGCCATGTTCAAGCCGTAATCCTGCCTAAATTCGGAGGTGAGAATTTTCTTAACGCTTTCCTCCGTCGTGAGTTTATTGTCGTTACAGGCGCAAAGTGAAAAGGTCATCATTACCGCCAACGCAATTATGATGGCTTTGAAAACCGCTGCTTTTTTCATTTTATATTACCCCGTTACTGTGGTTGTACGTTTTGAATAAAACGTCATACATTCAGCCCTTTTGCCTCGTCGCAGCCGAGCATGATATTCAGGCATTGGATAGCCGCGCCGGAAGCGCCCTTGCCGAGATTGTCGAACTGTGCGGAAACCACTATCCGCTCCTCGTTGCCCGTGACGTAGATTTTCATTCCGTCCCAACCGGAGAGGGAATTGCCTGCCAGCATTCCGCCGTACAGCTCGGAACCGCCTGTTTCGTCAACTCTGACGAATTTCTCGCCCTTGTAATAGTCGGCATAAAAGTTTGTCAATTCCAGCGGCGTTTTATATTTTGCAAAAAATTCTGTATAAAGCGGAACCGAAACCACCATGCCGCTGTAGTAATCCGCCACAATCGGAGAGAACAGCGGCAGCCGTTCCAGACCTGTGACAGCCTTCATCTCCTTGAGGTGCTTGTGCTGCTGAGTCAGAGCGTATTCTCTGGGAGCGTCGATGTCGCTGTGTCTGCCTTCCGCCTCGTATTCGGCAATCATCTTCTTGCCGCCGCCGCTGTAGCCGGTCAGCGAAAATGCTGAAATCGGGTAATCCTTGGGTAGAATCCCACCGGCAATCAGCGGATATACCACCCCGATAAAGCCGCTTGCGTGGCAGCCGGGAACAGCGATGCGATTGCCGTTTTTAATCGCGTCCCTGTGCGCCGCCGACAGCTCCGGGAAACCGTAAGCCCAGCCGCTTTCGGTGCGGTGCGCCGTGGAAGTGTCGATAATGCGCACGTTTTCATTCTCGACCAGCGAGACCGATTCCCTTGCCGCCGCGTCGGGCAGGCAGAGGAAGGTGATGTCGGACGCGTTGATCAGGCGCTTGCGCTCGGCAGCATCCTTTCTCAATTCGCTCGAAATACGGAGCAGCTCGATGTCGTCTCTTCCTTCAAAGCGCTCGTAAATGCGCAGTCCGGTGGTTCCTTCGCTGCCGTCGATAAAGATTTTTGTTTTTTTCAATTCGCTCATTGTATTCAAGTCCTGTCTGATAATATTGTATGCCTATTCCTATTATAACACCAAATTCCGTCCTGTCAATTTTTAATTCCAAGGACGTCTTTTCCCATTCCCTTTTATCATGATTCGTTATTCATTTTTCATTATTAACCATTCACTATTCACTTAGCGCAGCTCCGCTGCGCGCTCTATCCCCACAGGGCGCAGGATTCAATTTTGCCCGAAATGTCGGCGTCAACGCCGAGTCCGTGGTCGGTGTACATATCGTCAAGGTCGTAGTCAAGGAAGATGCTCCCGTCGCGGTAGAACTGAATAAAATTCATTGTGATGCGGCGCATGAATTCCTCCTTGGAAATGATTTCGCCCTCGCTGTCGCAACTCCCCCACGTTTCGATGGTTCCGTCTTTTTTGGCAAAATCATCGGCGGCAAATTTTTTAATGGCAGCGTCCCATTCTTCCACTTTTTGGACGAATGTATGAAGGCTTTTCAAAGCGGCATCGGCTGTAGTCTGTCCGTCTCCATCGGTTTGCAGAAAGACCGAAATTTTACGTCCCGGCAGCGTTACATCGCCGCAGAAATTCTCTTTGTCCAAAGTGAATGTACCAAGCTCGTCCTCGATGACAAGCGGCTCAGGCTTCGGCTTGCGTTTATTCAGAAACAAGCCCGAAAATTTATGGCTGAATATCGGCATGAAATCACCCTCCTTACTTTGGTAAAGCCAAAAAATGTATTGCTATTTGGTGATAAATATGATATACTCTAATAAAATTCAAAAGCAGCTAACTGCCACCGGGTAGGAAATGCATTTAATTTTTTTTATTTAATTATGCATTCGTTTTCACATCGTTAGGTCTTAGAAGATGTGAATGCGAATGCTTATTTTTTTGGAGGTTTTTATGTTCAATCTAAAGAAAGCGGTAAATTATTTTTCAAAAACCGAAATTGCGTTGTGGACATCCTCGGCGGCGCTGATCATTCTGTCCTTCATCGCATTTGACAGGGAGAATTATCTCACTCTCACCGCGTCGCTGATCGGCGTGACTTCGCTTATATTCAACGCAAAGGGACACCCCTTCGGGCAGCTTCTGATGGTGCTGTTCAGCCTGATGTACGGAATGATCTCCTTCACCTTTGCCTATTACGGCGAGATGATCACCTATCTCGGCATGACAATGCCTATGGCGATGCTTGCTCTGATTTCGTGGCTGACACACCCCTACAATGGCAATCGCTCAGAGGTGAGCGTCAACCGCGTCGGCAAGGCGGAAATACTATTCACGTGTCTGTCGGCGGCTGTTGTGACGTTGATTTTTTACTGTATTCTCGCTTATTTCAACACAGCCCATCTCCTGCCGAGCACGCTTTCGGTCACAACCAGCTTTATAGCCGTTTACCTGACCTTCCGCAGAAGTCAATATTTTGCGCTGGCTTACGCCTCAAACGACGTTGTGCTGATTGTGCTGTGGATTTTGGCGAGCATGGAACGCATACAGTATATTTCGGTGGTCGTGTGCTTTGTCGCCTTTCTCCTCAACGACATTTACGGTTTTGTCAACTGGCGCAGAATGGCAAAACGACAGGGCGCCGGGGGATAATGTTTTTTGACAGGGCAAGTATCCTCTGACCAACAGCACGGACGATTGAAAAAACGAAATGAAAAGCCCTTATTGCTCCTCCGGCTTGAAGGAACGCATGATCGGCAGTCCGAAGGCAAAGCAGATGAATGCTCCGGCAGCCATAACGCACTGAGCCGCCAAGCACATGCCGGTTTCATAGCCAAACAGAATATCCGTCACAACCGAAGCCGCACTGAGCAAGCAACCTGCCAGTGAGCCGTAAACGACAAATCCAAAACCGATGACAAGCTGGCTTTTTTTGAGCCTGCGGTTTAGTTTCCTGATTCTTTGAGAGACAAGCTCTATGATTCCTATGAGCATGGCAAGAATGCACAGCCAGCCCAGCAGGAACGTTGCCGAGAGAATCACCGTTCCCAGACCGTCCGCGCCGTTTATCATGTACAATGCCATTCCCGCAAAATACGTCAGCCAGCCCACGTCCGAAATCAGTCCCAGCGTCAGCCATTTTTTGTCGGATATTTGGGTCTCGTATATTTTATTCATTTTCCAGCACTTCGTGCAGAATCGCCATGCCCGCGTCGATCTGCTCGTAGGTAATGGTGAGCGGCGGCAGACAGCGCAGCTTGGTCTTGGCGGTCAGCACCAGCAAGCCCTTCTCCAATGCCTTTTTGAGAACGTCAGAAGCGGCAATGCCATCCAGCTCCGCGCCCAGCATGAGTCCCAGTCCGCTGACGTTTTTTACCCTTGGCAGCGCATCCAGAGATTTTTTAAAATATGCCGCTTTCTCTTGCAATTCATCCATAAATGCCGGATCGGAAAGTTTTTTCAATACCACCAAACCTCCCGCACAGACCACGGGATTGCCGCCGAAAGTCGAGCCGTGCGTGCCTGGGGTGAGGACATTCGCATATTCTCCCCTTGTAAGGCAGACGCCGATCGGCAGACCGCCGCCCAGTCCCTTGGCAAGCGTCACAATATCGGGCTTTACACCGAAATGTTCGGCGGCCAGCAGCTTGGCGGTACGTCCGACGCCGGTCTGCACCTCGTCCGAAATGGTAGCAAGGTCGTGCTGCTTGGCAAGGGCAAATATCTCATCTACAAACGACTGCTCCAGCACATTCACGCCGCCCTCGCCCTGAATGAATTCAAACATAATGGCGCAGACGGTGCCGTCAATTGCCTCACAGAGCGCCTGCACGTTGTTGGCTTCCACATACTTGAATCCCGGCGTGAAGGGGAAGAAATAATTATGGAAATGCTCCTGGCCTGTCGCGGAGAGCGTGGTGATAGTCCTGCCGTGAAAGGAATTGACGAGCGTGATAATGGTGGTGCGGTTCTTATCACCGTACTTGTCAAAGGAACGCTTGCGGGCAATTTTTATGGCGCACTCATTGGCTTCCGCTCCGCTGTTGCCGAAGAATATTTTGTCGGTATTGGTCATCTTTGTCAATTTGGCGGCAAACTCCGCGGCGGTGGAATTGTAGTAATAATTGGAAACGTGCTGCACTCTGTGCGCCTGCTCGCTCACCGCGTCAGCCCACTGACTGTCGGCGTAGCCGAGGGAATTGGTGCCGATGCCGCTGCCGAAGTCGATATAGGTGTTGCCGTCGGCATTGCAGCCCTGTGCGCCGCTGCCGCTTTCGAGGGCAAGCGGGAGCCTGCCGTAGCTGCCTATGACTGAGCTGTTGTATTGCTCGATGATTTCTTTTGAATTCAAAACAGTCACTCCAAACAAATTTTTATGTACATTATAAGTATAGCAAAATATTGGCAAATGGCAAGAGGTATTGTATTACAAAAGTGCAAAAAAAGACAGACAAATCCTCCCTCAACAGACGGCACTTCGCGTTTGATCGGGCGATATGCAATATTTCATACCCCACGACAAAAATCAAAGGAAAATAAAATGCCCCGAATGATTTTCTGCTTTGCATTACAAAGAAACCATTCGGGGCTGCGTACTATCTGATAAAAGGCGGATTATACCTCCGCGCCGAGGATATAGGTTTTACCGTCCTCCTCGGCGGAAATGACGTCGGAATGGTCATAAAGAATGTACGACATGGTGTGATTCTCGGTGTCAATATCGTATATCAGATTAATACGCGCCACATTCCACCAGTTGGTGTTGTGAATACTGACCTGAATTTCCGCTCCGTCAGAAAAAAGTGTAAAATGATAAACGCCGTATTCGCCGCCGGAAACGGAAAATTCCTGATTGAATGAAGATATACGGTTGAAGCTGACCTTCTGCTCCTGACATGATACATCGTCAAATACGCATATGACGGATTTTTCGGTCAGCTCCACCGACCTGCCGTCGGATTTTGCCATGACGTTGAGAGTGATTCTGTCGCCCATGTACATTCTCTGGGGAATCTCCCTCACGAATGTCGGGTTACTCCCGACAACAAATGCGAATAATATGACGGCTGCCGCAAGGCTTGACGCCGCAATAATGCCCAGAACGGTTATTGCCATGTTCCTGCGCCTTTTGGCGGTGTGGTACGCCTTGGATTCATCTCCGGACAGGGGAAATGTGGTCTGGCTGCGGATGTTTTCAAGCTCGGCGGAGCATTTGCCGCAGCCTGCGATATGCTCCTCCACAAAGTTTCTCGCGTCGCCGCTCAGCATTTCTTCCGCGTAAAGCGGCAGCAGCTCGCTCACAACTGCGCATATGTTTTTCATATAAATTCCTCCATCTCTTTGCGTATCATAGCCTTTGCCCGATGATACGTCACACACGCCCAGTTGGCGCTTTTGCCGAACAGCCTGCCGATTTTTTCAAAGGGCAGCTCACCGAACACCCTCAGCGAAAAGACCTCCTTGTACGGTTCCGGCATACCGTGCAGTATTTCACGGATTCTGTCGGCGGCTTCCTCGTCCTCCGGCATTTGCTCGAACCGTATGCCGCTGTCGGCTTCGGGAATACTGTCTGTTTCCCTGATGCCGCACACGAGCCTGTTCTTTTTGCAATAAGAATAGTATTCGTTTCGGGCGATGCGGCAGAGCCATGTTTTGATATCGCATTCGCCCCGGAATGAATCAATGTGTTTCCACGCCTTCAGGAATGTCTCCTGCACAACGTCCTCGGTAACGCCGCTGTCGCCGCTCAGACCGAGAGCGTAAAGATACACCACATGAAAATGCTCGCGGTATATTCCCTCCATATCATATTTCACTGCCGCCTCACCGCCCTTCATATATACAGACTGCCTTCCCGCCAAAATCTTACAGAGTTTTCGATTTTTTCTGAGGAATTCCGCGATGTTTTTTGAATGTTACTAAAAAACAGTACATTATCGGCAATAAAAAATATGCTGTATATGCTTTCACACTATCTTGCCTTTCAGGCGGTAGTAATTAATCGCCCATTCGATATAATTGATTGTGGGATAATAATCTATGTTGTTTGCTTTCATGCCGCGCTTTGAAGTGATGCTGATTTTCTGCGCGGTTTCGGCAAGCGTGATGCATAAATCATTATTCTCCTTCTCGGATAATCCGCCAAACACAACCGTATTCCACTCATCGTTGCCCATTGCCTGTGCCGAACACAGCACATTGTAGAATTTTTCAATTTCGTCGGTTGAAGTGAGCTTCTTCTTCCCCACCTCAACACATTCAATATCGCCCGCGCTGTGTATGCCGTATATTTCAAACAGCTCCTGCGCTGTATCGTAAAGAAGGAGATTTTCCCTGATGCGGTTGCAGAACACCGCAAAGGTGTATTTCCCTTCCAATTCCGCGATGTAGACCGCCTGCTGATCCGGCATATATGCATACAGCTTCACCGGTCTGCCGTCGTCGGTGGATGCGTGAACGGCGCTGCCAAGCAAATCCTGCTCCCGTATTTCATGCGGCAGGTTGCGTTGCTTGAGCTTTTCCGTGTCGGACATATCCAGACAGACATAATAAGCACCGTCATAAATAATCACATGCTCCAAATAAGGCGCCTTGTCTTTCAGCAGTTCAAGCGAGTCGGCGCTGCCCTTTTCCTGCTGCCCAAGCAGCCCCCAGAGCCACGTTCTGCCATCAGCGGCAGGCAGAGCAAAGGACAGAATCGCCCCTGTTATCAATGCCACGCAAGCCGCCGCCAACGCAAATTGACGCCAAGTAAAGCTGTTTTGGTGTGAATGGCGGCTTTTTACACAACTCACAAGGTCACCGTCAATTTCGCCTATCGCCATGAATAAATCCTCTCTGTTCATATGTCAAAACCCCTTTCCGTCAGATAGTCTCTCAGCTTTTCACGAAGCCTTTGCAGTGTCACCGCCGCGCTGCCCGGCTTTATCCCAAAGCTGGCGGCAATTTCAGAAACGCTGTCGCAGTACCAGTACCGCCTGACAAAAATATCCCGTTTCATCTCGGGAAGCTCACGCAGAAATTCGCTGATCGCGAAAGCAAGTTCCCTGCGGTCTATTTCCGCTTCAACGCTCCCGTCCGAAACGCATTCCCCCAGTTCCGAAAGAATTATCTCCATTTGTCCGCTGCCCCGCTTGCCGGCATGTGCCTTGCGCCATCGGTCAAATGACAGATTTCGTGTTATCCTGCCCAGAAACACCCTGAGCGCCGACGGCTTTTGCGGCGGTATGGAATTCCACGCGCTCAGCCATGTGTCGTTGAGACATTCTTCCGCCTCCCCTTCATCCGCAAGGATATTCAAAGCCACCCGCCGGCAGTATCGCCCGTATTTTCCGGCTGTCTCTGAGATGGCACGCTCATTGCGCGCGTTGAACATAGCAATTATTTCACTGTCATTCATTTTGTATGAAAAGCCCCCTTTCAATTATTGCCTTCACCTGTACAGACGCAGTTTTCGCTCAGATATAACATGCCGCCAAATCAAAAAAGAACCGCCAAAAGACAGCCCCATTATTCAGACTTTATTCATTTGTTATTGATTATTTAAATTATTTAAGCCCTTTCGCGAAAACGAAAGGGCTTTTCTGGTGACCCATCGGAGATTCGAACTCCGGACACCTTGATTAAAAGTCAAGTGCTCTGCCAACTGAGCTAATGGGTCGTATTCGGTTTGCGGCTTGTCGCTTAAAAAAACCTCAGGCAGCAAACCTTGTGCTGGCTGGGGTGGCTGGGATCGAACCAGCGTAATGACGGAATCAAAATCCGTTGCCTTACCGCTTGGCGACACCCCAATATAGGGTATGCGGAATAAAAAAAGACTTGCCGGCAGGGAGACATCACACGGAAGCTCCGTGCCGGATCCGTCTGTGGGGTGGTATATCGGAGTCGAACCGATGACCTCCAGAGCCACAATCTGGCGCGCTAACCAACTGCGCCAATACCACCATGTTGGCGCGCCAGGAGGGGCTCGAACCCCCGACCTACTGCTTAGAAGGCAGTTGCTCTATCCAGCTGAGCTACTGGCGCACATGTGGCTAATAAATAAGCCCCCCGAAAGGGCTTGTGGAGCGGGTGATGGGAATCGAACCCACGCGACCAGCTTGGAAGGCTGGGGTTCTACCATTGAACTACACCCGCATATTTAGCAGCGTGTTACATTATACACTTTGCCGCCCGCTTTGTCAAGTTTTTTTTTCAAATTAAAAAAAATCTGCAAATTGGCAAAAAACGCCGTCGTTACTTCGCCGCAAATGTTACATAAGCCACAAAAGTACAAAAGCGGAAAAGCAAAATAACGACGGCATTCTTTATTGAACAATGAAACGCATGAAATAAAAGATTACTTCTTTTCCTCTGTGCGAATGATCATGACCAGCTCGGAGGTGTAGAAGCTGTCGGTGGTGATAAAGGCTTCGTCATCCTCTGCCGCTTCATATGCCACCACACAGAACGAATTCTTCTGCCCCTTTACAGTGTCGGCGGCATTGTCTATGTCAAATGCCGCGTCTACCGTTTTGGTGTCGAGCTTACCGCCGCAGCCGTAAGCCACTCCGTCGGCTATCGCTGCAAAGAGTCCCTTTACCTCTCCCTTGTTTTCATAGGAAAAAGGCTTGAAGCTCGGCTCTGTCACCAGCGTGAAGGTCTTTTTCAGCTCCTTGTCGGAATCCTTTGCGACACGGTAGCTTTTGCCGCTTGCCAGTTCGGACTCCACCATGGGCTGATATTCCTCCGACACCTTGAGGGCTGCTATCTGAGCATTCATCTTTTCGAGCAGCTTGCTGTCGGATTTATTGAGCAGGAATCTGTATTCAATGCTGCCAACGCTGCCTTTGACAATCTTAACGCCTGTCACGCCGTCGGTGATCTGCTTTGCGTAATTGGAATCCACTACGACTGCCGCTACCTTCTTGTCGATCAAATCCTGAACGGCGGTTGTCATGTCGCTGTAGCGCTTGGGATAACCGGAGATCTTGGCAGTGACGATGTAATCGTCCTCAGCAGAACGGAGCTGCACAGCAACCGCCTTGTCTGCCAGATCTTCGGCGGTGGCTATCTTCATGTTCTTTTCGTAGGCGATGCCGTTGTCCTCTTTCTGTGCGGAGCAGGAAGCCAGTGTCATGCAGACTGCCACTGCCGCCGCTGTGAGAGCAATGATTTTTTTGGATAATTTCATGGTGACTCTTCTCCTTGTTATGTTCGCTTTGTAATGCATAAATAATTGTACATCGACTATTGTATCACATGCCTTGTAAAAATACAAGGTATTTTTTGAGAGATGTGATTTGTTAAACAACTAATCAGCTAAGCCGCCAAACAACAACGTCACAATAGCAGGTTCAGTCTGTTGAAGATGCTTTTTGAAATTTTACGCCATTTATTTGAATCAAATCACTTGCCTTTTGTCAATATTTTGCTATACTAATATTATATCCATTGTATCATATTCGGAGCCGGATGAATTTTTTTAGAAAAAGGAGATTTTGAAAAATGGCTCAAAGCAAAGTGAAAGCAGCCGCAAAAATCAAGGCTGAAATAGTGCAAAGCACCGTCATTCCCTGCGCAAAGATAAAATTATCGCCGGAGCCGTGCGTCATCTTCGACAGCAAGGTGGGAGGACTGCCTTATCTTCCAAAGGGAGCCGAAGCACCGACCGACATCATGGGAAACAAGCTCTTCCTTCTCGCGCAGGTCAACTGCGAAGACATTGCTGAATTGCCCGATTTTCCGCATAAGGGTATGCTGCAATTTTTCATTCAGGACGACGATCTTTACGGCAGTACCCTGACTGTTCCTTCGCCTCAGAAGGACTGGCGGGTGGTCTATTTCCCCGAAATCGACCTCTCGGTGGATCCTGCGGCTGTCGCAGCGGCATACGCCGATATGCCGGAGATTGAATTTTCCCCGATCAGCAACGAATGCAAAATGACATTTGAAATGGCCTCCGAGGGACTTACCACCGGCGACTACCGCTTTGAGCAGCTGTTCATTCAGCGATGGAACGAAGAATTCCCCGAGGACGAAGCGACGATGATCTTTGATCTGGACGATTCGATTTTTGAGGTCATTGATTCCAACGAAAACGCGGGCGGTCCGGCCCACAAAATGGGCGGATACCCCTTCTTCACTCAGTGCGACCCGCGAAGCGAGGATTCCGCGCAGTACGACACCCTTCTCTTTCAGCTGGACACCGATTTCCGTCAGGGAATCGGTGTGATGTGGGGCGACCTTGGCGTGGGCAATTTCTTCATCAACCGAGAGGCGCTCAAAAGACTGGATTTCAGCGACGTGCTGTACAACTGGGACTGCGGTTAATTATGTTGATAAAAAAATTCTTTGCATTTGTTGGAGGCAATGATTATGAAAAAAATACTCTCCATACTGCTGTCCGCGGCACTGGTAATGCAGGTATGTCTTTCGGGAAGCACCGCATTCTCAACCGTGTCGGCAGCGGCATCGCTTCGTGAGTCAAGCGCCAAAAGCGGCGCCTCGCAGGGTCCGGTTATCACTTGTCAACCGCAGGATTGCAGCGTGACAGTCAACGGCAAGGCAATATTCAGCATAACGGCGGAAGGCGAGGAACTGAGCTACCAGTGGCAGCAGCTCAAAACCGCCGAGGGAAGCAGTTGGGTCAGCATATCCACCTACGAAGGCTGCAAGACCGACACGCTCACCGCTCCCGCCTACGAGGGACGAGACGGCTACCAATACCGCTGCCTGATAACCGACAAATACGGCAGCAAAGTCTACTCCGATGAAGCCGTGATGCACCTGCTTCCGGCAGTCACTATCACTAAAAATCCGGAAAACGTCACCGCCGGGCTGTATTCCGACGCCACCTTTCATGTGGAAGCAAGCGGAGAAGGCCTGCGCTATCAGTGGCAGTATTTCGGTCCCTCGTCCGAAAAATGGCTCCCCGTTACAACGGAGATTTTCGGCAGCTTCAGCGGTGCGGACACTGACACTTTCACCTTCCGTGCCGAACCGCAGCTGGAAAATAAATATCAGATCAGATGCGTCGTCACCGACGCCGGAGGCAACAACGCAAGAAGCGCCCAAGCCACGCTGAAAATAACATGCGGCGGAAGCGGCGTGACCGTGTCAGCCGAGAGCTTCGGAGCAGACGGCAGCGACACAGAGGACGACCGAAAGGCGATTCAGACAGCGCTGAATTTCGCGCGTGACCACGCCACCGCAGACACACCTGTTACGGTCACTCTTGGAAGCGGCACCTTCTGTCTCGTCGAGAGCCTTATGATCTATTCCCACACCCGCTTGGTACTCAGTGACGACACAATTCTGAGCTACTGCGGAAGCGGCGGATGTATGCTTCAGGGAGGAGACGGCACGCAGGCGCGGTATGACACTCTGACCGACATAGTGATCAGCGGCGGCTTGTGGAAGGGAAATGCCTCCGCCACCGGATATCAGACCGAGCCTATAGGAATCAAAAGCGCCAATACCGTCACTATCTCCGGATTGAGAATGGAGGATTCGTCCGACCATTTTATCATGCTCACAGGCGTCAGCGGCTCACTTGTCACCGGATGCTCCTTCAAGGATTATTTTAAAATAAGCGAGACAGACCAGTTCACCAAAGAGGTGGTTCATATTGACCTGCTGCCGATGGCTGACGGCTCCCTCTTCCCCTCAAAAAATGCGGTAGTGGAAAACTGCACCTTTGACAGCGTGGCGAGCGGAATCGGCACTCATAACTACGGCTTCGGAAAATATGAGACGGATATCACGGTGCGCGACTGCACATTCAAAAATCTCATTTACAACTGCATAAACGCCTACAGCATGAAGGGGCTGTCGATCAGCGGCTGCCAGGCTGAGGGCTGCGGCGCCTTTCTCAATATGCGTGACTCGGAAGGCACCGTTGCATCCAATACAGTGCAGGGCAGCGGGTCGAGATGCTTCACAATTATTGAGGGCAGCGCTGCCACTGTCAGGGACTGCCACATCAGCGGCACAGGAAGGCTCCCTGTGCCTGACGGCGAATCCGCCTCCAATACGAAGATCATAGCTGTTTTTGCGAAAAAAGCGTCGGTTGTGATAGATAATAACGAATTTTCCGACCTGATCGGTACACCTGTTATGGTAAGTAAAAGCACCTCTCCGTCGGTGATAAAGAACAACATCATTTCCACCGCCACAGAACAGGGAATATTTATATCCGGCGAAAACACGACCATCGCAAACAACGCCCTTTCGGACTGCAAGGGCATCTGGTTTGAATACGGCGAGGGTCAGATAACCGGCAATTCCGTCAGCGGCTGCTCGGACGGCATAACTTTATTCCGCGGAAAAGCTACTATCTCGGATAATACTGTCAGGGATTCCACCGGCAGCGGCATAATGGTAAAAGGCGCAGCCGATCAAAACGGCATCGCGACTGTAGAGAACAACACCATAACCGGCAGCGGCACCTGCGACCTCAGCATAAGCAGCAACTGTTCCCAGTGTGTTGTCAGGAACAACAACACAGAGCAGCCGTTTACATTCAACTACTCTCTCAAATCGGATATTGTCGCGTCGGACAACGGAATAGCTCCTCCACCCGGCACACCTTCGGTCAGCTGCACCGCATCGGACACACAGATAACGCTCACATGGCAGGCAACCGAAAGAACGGCATATTACGTAATTTACAGCTTCAATCCCCAAACTCAAACCCTCAAGAGACTGGCTGTGACCAATGAGACACAGTACGATTTTACCGGACTTGCCGAGAACACCGAATACAGCTTCCTTGTGGTGAGCCGCGATGAAGATGATCTGCCCTGCTTCTACACCTATCCCACCAATACCGTCAGCGCCGTCACCGGAGTCCATCCCGAGGCGCCCGAAATCATCTCGCAGCCTCAGAACATATCGGCACAGGACGGCGATGAAATCAGCTTCTCGGTCAAAGCAACAGGCAGCGATCTGAGCTATCAGTGGTATTTCAAGAAGTTCGGATCCACCGAATGGACATTATGGAACGGACACACCGGCTCCTCCACCGTCGGCGCTTCCAATGCCTCATGGAACGGCATGCAGGTGCGCTGCGAAATCACCGATGCTCAGGGGCGCACAATCTGTTCCGCCCCTGCCGTGATAACGATAGGCAATGAGCTTGCCATCATTTCACAGTCAGGGGACGTCAACGCAGGCGTAGGTGATACGGTATCATTCCGCGTTGAAGCCGAGGGTCCGGGACTGAGCTATCAGTGGTATTTCAAAAAAGCCGACTCAGCGGTGTGGAGCCTTTGGAAAGGACACGATACGGCTGCCACATCAGCCGTTACCAATGCCTCATGGGACGGCATGCAGGTGCGCTGCAAGGTCAGCGACATTTTTGAAAACACATTATGGTCAGAGCCTGTCACCGTAAGCATTTCCCAGCCGCTCAGAATCATTTCCCAGCCCTCCGATGTGACTGTCAATTTAGGCGACACGGTGAGGCTGTCGCTTGAAGCGGAGGGCTTAGGCGTCAAATACCAGTGGTATTTCCGCAAGGCGGGACAGACTGAATTCAGCGAATGGAAGAACCACGCCGGTGCCTCCGAGACCGTGACGCCTAATGCCACATGGGACGGCATTCAGCTCTACTGTATCATCACCGACAAAACCGGCGCTTCTGTCCAGTCGGAAACCGTGACCGTCACGATTTTGCAGACTTTGGAAATCACACGGCAGCCGGAGAATCAGACAATTACCCTCGGCGATCCGCTCGCCCTTTCCATTGAAGCCAGCGGCATTGGCTTGCAATACCAGTGGTATTTCCGCAAAGCCGGACAGACTGAATTCAGTCAGCAGAGCGATTTGAGCCACGCAAGCGAAACATTCACTCCCGATGTCACATGGGACGGTGCACAGCTCTACTGTATCGTCACCGACAAAACCGGCGCTTCTGTCCAGTCGGAAACCGTGACTGTCACGATTTCGCAGACCTTGGAAATCACTCGGCAGCCTGTCAATCAGACAATTGCCCTCGGCGACTCACTCAAAATCTCTCTCAAAGCCAGCGGCATGGGGCTTCAATATCAGTGGTACTTC
>CACWOX010000014.1 GCA_902762615.1 uncultured Ruminococcus sp.
CGCTAAATGGCGGGGAGAAGTCTGCCCTTTTGGCTATGGTCGCTTAATCGTCATTTGTGCATTTTGACGAATGTGCCTCTTTTATGCTCATTTATAGATCTATTATCTATTATCTTAATGAGCGAACGCGAGTGCTTCAGTCTCTCGGGTGATCCTCGCGCTCCTGCTCGACCTCGTCGGGGTCTACCATGCGGATCACCTTGTCGATGTAAAGCGTTCCGTCAAGATGATCGGTCTCGTGGCAGGCACAGGAGGCAAAAAGATCCTCGCCCTCAATCTCATAGAGATCGCCGTTGCGGTCTCGGTATCTCATTTTGACATACTGGGGACGGTTGAGTATTCCCCACTGTCCGGGTATGGAAAGGCAGCCCTCCATACATTCCTGCTCGCCCCGCTTTTCGATAATCTCCGGGTTGATCATCTCAATGGGATCGTCCCCCATGTCGATAATCACAATTCGCCTGAGAATGCCAACCTGCGGCGCGGCAAGTCCGAGACCCTTTGCCTCGGCAAGGGTTTCCTTCATATCGTCGAGAAGATCCCAGAGCTTCTGATTGTATTCGGTCACGGGACGGCATTTTTTGCGCAGAACGCTGTCCCCTTCTTTGACTATTTGCCTGAGTGCCATAAATATCGTTCCTCTTTCAAAAAAATATATTCCAAGGACAAAGTCCTTCCGAATTTATTATCTAATATTTTTTATCTGTTTAAATCAGTGTCACAATACGTTATCGGGATTGAGATCGGCGTAGACGGTAACTTCCTTGTTTGCCGGATCCCTGCCGGATTCGCACAGCAGAAGCTGCATCATCTCGCGGAACCGCGCGTTATTGCGGCATTTGAGAATTATTTTGTAGCGATAGCGTCCGCTGACCTTCTTGACCGAAGCAGGAGAAGGACCCAGCGCACGTATCGGAATGTCTGAGTACTCCCGCTGCGTGTGGTATTTAAGATTCTGCATAAAGGCGTCGGCGGCAAGTGACGTCTCATCGTCGCGGCTTCCCACGAAGCCCACCATGCATATATCCGCAAACGGAGGATACAGCATAGCCTTGCGGAGAATGATCTCGTTCTGATAGAACTTTTTGTAATCCTGACTTGCCGCCAGATCAATGACGGGATTGTCGGGTGTGACGGTCTGAATGATCGCCCGACCTCTGCTCTCCCCTCTGCCGGAACGACCGACCACCTGTGTGAGCAGCGAGAAGGCTCTTTCGTAGCTGCGGAAATCATCGCTGTACAATGCCTGATCCGCCATCAGCACGCCAACCAGTGTCACCCGCTCGAAGTCAAGACCCTTGGCGACCATCTGTGTGCCGATCATTATATCGTAAAGCCCGGCGGCAAAGTCGCTCAGCTTCTTGTCGTAGGAAGAGCGCCGCGTCATGCTGTCGGCGTCCATGCGGAGTATTCTCGCCCCTGGGAAGAGCTTTGCGAGCTCTTCTTCCGCCTTCTGGGTACCGTGTCCCGCAAATCGCAGGTAGGGTTCCCCACAGGAAGGGCAGGTGTGCGGAACCGGCATGGAATATCCGCAGTAGTGGCACATCAGCCGCCTGTTGTCGCTGTGGTAGGTCATGGAGACGCTGCAGTTGGGGCAGGTAATGACCTCGTTGCAGGCGCGGCAGGAAACAAAGGTGTTGAAACCGCGGCGGTTGTTGAGCAGTATCGACTGCCTGCCGCTCTCCAAATTATCTCTGAGCGCCTGATACAGCCGGGGACTGATGATGCCGTCGTTGATGTCCATGCGGGAAATATCTATTTTTTCAACGTCGGGCAGAATGGCATTGCCATAGCGCTGTGTAAGCACCTGATAGTCATACCTTCCGCTCTCGGTCGCGTTGTAGTAGGTTTCGATAGACGGCGTTGCCGAGGCAAGCACCAGCAACGCCTTATTGTAGCCGCAGCGGAACCGTGCCGCGTCGCGTGCGTGAAACCGTGGGGAATTTTCGGACTTGTAGGTGTATTCCTGCTCCTCGTCGATGATCACCAGTCCCAGCCGCTTAAAGGGCGCGAATATCGCGGAGCGGGTACCGAGCGCTATCTGAGCTTCACCGTCCCGCACACGTTTCCATTCGTCCATGCGCTGTGCAAGCGACAGTCCGCTGTGGAATACTGCCACCCTGCTGCCGTAGCGCTCATGAAATTTGCCGAGCGTCTGTGAGGTCAGCGCAATCTCCGGCACCATGACAATGATGCCCTTGCCGTCGCTGAGCACCTCATCAATCAGTCGCAGGAAAACCGAGGTCTTGCCGCTTCCGGTCACTCCGAAGAGCAGCGAAACGCGGAACTTATCCTCGCTGTAAAGTTTGTACAGGTTTTCAAATGCGGTCTGCTGCTGGGGCGAAAGCACTACTCTGCCGCTGTGTCCGCTGCCCGCATTGGAATAGGGATTTCGGTAAATTTCTTCCTCATAATAGATGACAACACCCTTTTTGGCAAGCAGGTCGACCACAGCCTGAGATATGCCTGTAAAGTAGCATATTTCCCTGACTGAAGCGTTCTGCACTTCACCCAGCAGCTTCACTATCTCGTTCTGCTTGGGGGTCAGCCTGTCACCGGCGTGCTTTTCCCAATCCGGTGCAAGCGCCGCCATTTTGATCGTTGCGTCCTTGATATTGCGCACGGCGTCGTCGGTGCGTTCAAGAAGCTTTTTTTCCACCAGCTTATCCGGAATGGTGGAATTGGCGGGAAGGTTCATCACCTCGGCAATGTGCTTTTTCTCCAGCACAAGACCGGGGTTGGAAATGAACATCTCAAGAATCCTGCGCTGCTGCGGCGTGATGTCGCTTCGTTCCATGAGCGTCAGGCTGTCCAATTGTTCGGTCGCCCGATAAGAGGTAACCACACGAACATTGATTCCGGAGGGCAGCATTACCTTTGCCGCCTCGTAATAGGTGCAGTAGTAGTTGTCGCGGAACCATTTTGCCATAAGCAGCATTTCGTCCGAAAGCACCGGCGATTCGTCGAGCAGCGACGAAATGGGCTTTACCTTGCCGTAATCCGCCGTGCGACTCAGCTCGAATATGACTCCCTGACGCTTCCTGTTGCCTCTGCCGAAGGGGACAATAACCCGACAGCCGGGAGCCACAAGCCCGTCGTATTCCAGCGGTATCAGATAATCAAACAGCTTATCAAAATCGTAGGCAGTATTTTCCACCGCAACCTTCGCGTAGGTTTTCGGAGGGTAATTCAAATGCGCTCACCGCCTTCCGCTCCGAATATGCGGGATTTCAGGATTATTCGTCCTCGCCCTCGGCGTATGACGGCTCATCCTCTTCCGATTCGATGGTGAAATTCACACCGTTAACGGAAAGCTCGTGTGTATGATATTCCTCTTCCTCCGGCTCTATGTGCTCTATCGTGGCTCTTCCGTCCAGCAGGCGGTCTATCACCATGTTCACCGGCTTGCGGTAAAGCACGTCGTTGTTGGACTCGGCTTCATCAGCTATCTCTCTTGCCTTTTTGCTGATAGCGTTGACAAGCGAATATCTGCTGTCGGACATCTCAAAAATATCGTCAATCGTTCTGTTTTTCTTCTCTATCTTTTCCATAAGTTGCAAGCACCTCATCAATCTTGTATTCTATGTGTCTGCGGCTGTTTTGCTCGGCTCTGATGATGCAGAGCAGATCGTCAGCCGATTCTTCGATTATCTCATTTACCAGAATATAGTCGTACCAATGCGCCTCGGGAATTTCGTCTCTGCCCTTTGCGAGGCGGTATCTGATTTTTTCCTCGCTGTCGCGTCCTCTGTTTCTCAGGCGGTATTCCAGTTCCTGAAATGAGGGTGGCAGAATGTAGACCGTCACGGCTTCGGGGTACTGCTCAAGCACCTGCTTTGCGCCGTTCACGTCTATCTCCAGTATTACGCTGCTGCCGGAATTCAGCCAGCCCTCGAGCTTATCCTTGGGAGTGCCGTAGTATTCGCCGGCATAGCTGTTGTATTCCACCAGATTGTTTTCGGCGATATTCTGCTCAAACGCCTCCCTGGAGACGTAAAAATAAGTCTCTCCGTCAACCTCGCCCTTGCCGATACCTCGTGTGGTCATTGATATGGAAAGCTGCACATCCACCCGGGCATCGTCGGCTTTTTCCAGAGCGCGGCTTACTACGGTTCCCTTGCCCGACGCTGACGGGCCGGAAACGATGATAATAATGCCTTTGTTTTTCGTGTTTGCTTTATTCATCAGAATCACTGTCCTCGCTTTCTTCAAGATGATCAGCCGCTTCGTCCTCGCGGTTATCCACCCTGCCCGCAATATGCTTGGGCTGGATGGCTGACAGAATGACGTGGTCGCTGTCGGTGATGATTACCGCTTTGGTACGCCGTCCAAAGGTCGCGTCAATGGCGGTGCCGCGTTCCTTCGCGTCCTGCACCATTCGCTTGATGGGAGCGGAATCGGGACTGACTATCGCTATGATATGGCTGACGGCGACCATGTTGCCGTAGCCCACGTTGATCAGCTTCATGCTATCGCCTCCGTGTTATTCGATATTTTGTATCTGCTCACGGATCTTTTCGATCTCGGCTTTGATCTCTACAACCATGTGTGCAATGTCGGAATTCTGGCACTTGGAGCCGATGGTGTTGGCTTCGCGGTTCATCTCCTGCACGATGAAGTCCAGCTTGCGCCCTACCGCCTCACCCGAATGCAACATTTTGTTCATCTGGTCAAAATGACTGCGCAGGCGCACGGTTTCCTCGTCAACGGCTATCTTGTCGGCGAATATCGCTATCTCGGTGAGAAGCCGCTGCTCGTCAATGGAGGCGTCACCCTTCAGCTCCTCTATCTTTGTTCTCAGACGGGTTTTGTAATTCTCCAGCGTCTGCGGAGAAAGCACTTCGATCTGCTCCACCACTCCGAGAATTTGCTCCATGCGGCTCATCACATCGTCCCTGAGCTTTATTCCCTCCGCTTCGCGCATGGCGATAAAGTGTTCCACAGCCTCGGCAAGCACTGTCTGCAAATCGTTCCAGACCTCGTCCTCGTCCTGCTCCGCTTTTTTGACGGTGAAAATGTCGGTATATCGCGCGACACTCGAAACCGAGATGTCGTCGGTCAGCCCGAATTGTGCTCCAAGCTCGTGAAGCGCTTTGATGTACCCTTCGGCAAGCGACTTGTTGAGTATCACCTGCGCAGCCGTTTCGTCTACAGTGAGAATGGTAACATATACGTCGATCTTTCCTCTTGCCACACGCTCCTTGACAAAATTGCGTATCTTATCCTCGACGAAGGAATATCCCCTCGGGGTTCTTACGGAAAAATCAAAATATTTGTGGTTCACAGACCGTATTTCCACGGAAATATCCCTTCCGTGAAGGGTCGCCTGAGCGTGACCGTAGCCCGTCATGCTTCTTACCATATATTCCGTCCTTTCATGCTATAATTTATCTGAAATCATCAATTATTGAAATGCATATCTATACGTATACATATTTCTGTAAATTACATTATAGCAGTTTTTAACATGTGTTGTCAATAGTTTAGCGAGAGTTATCGGGAAATAAACAAATAGAACAATTAACAAAAAGCGCACACATCAAATCTTTGAATTCACACTTCAAAGGGAGACATATGCGCCGATTTGTTTTTATCTGTTATTTTTCTTTGAAAAAAGAGAACACAATTGCTTCCACAAGCGGGACAGTCATTTGAACATGGAGTAATTGTTCGCCCTGAGCACAATGCAGCTCATAGGCGGAATGGTTACGGTTTCCTTGTAGACCGAAGCTCTGCCCAGCACCGTACGCGCTCCGTTGAAGCCTTCGGGAAGCTCAATGTGATGGGTGTTGCAATCCGAGCGGTTAACAGCCACAAAAATGGAGTCCTTCTTGCCGCGGCGGACGAATGACATAACAGCGTCAAGGCACTTGGCAACCTCAAAGTCGCCTTCGGTCAGGCAGTCCACCTCATTGCGCAGCTTGCCGAGTTTCCTGTACCAGTCCACAAGACTTCTGTTTTCGCTGCCCCACGGATAGGTGGAGCGGTTGAAGGGATCCTTGTAGCCCTCAACTCCGGCTTCATCGCCGTAATAGATGCAGGGCACACCCGGAAGAGTGTATTGCAGCACAGAAGCAAGCTTCATCTTACAAATGCCCTTTTCGCGCTGTTCGGGAGACATCTTGGCGTACGCCTGCCAATCTCTGCCGCGGTTGTGAGCGGGTTCGCCTGCCAGAATGGTAATGGCACGCTCGGTGTCGTGCGTACCGAGAGAATTCATCAGCAGGCGCGTGACCTGCGGAGGATAATTCTCAATGATATTGTTGACCACTTCAATGGCTTCGTCACCCGACCAGCCGGTCAGGAAACCGAGAATAACGTCCTTGAAGGGATAATTCATAACGGAATCGAGCTGCTTGCCCAGCAGGTAGCGTCTGCGCTGTCCGTAAGCGACCTTGTTGCTTGCGTCCTCCCAGACCTCGCCGATGATGACCGCATCGGGATCGACCTTCTTGGCAGCATAACGCAGCCTGTCGAGGAACACGTCGGGCAGTTCGTCGGCAACGTCAAGTCTCCAGCCGCCCGCGCCCTTCTCCAGCCATGTGCCGACCGTACCGCCTTCGCCTGTGTGGTACTCGATGACGTCCGGCTCTTCCTCTTTGACCTCAGGAAGTGTGTCTATTCCCCACCAGGAATGGTAGCTGTCGGGCCACTGATAGAACTTGAACCACGAATAAAAGGGAGATTCTTTGGAATTGTAAGCGCCGAGGGTATCGTAACGCTTCTTTTTATTGAAATAAATGGAATCGTCGCCCGTGTGGGAGAAAACGCCGTCTATAATGATCTTGATTCCGCGCTTTTTCGCTTCTTCACAAAGCTCAACATAATCCTCTTCGGTGCCGAGCATGGGGTCGATCTTACGGTAATCGGCTGTGTTGTAGCGGTGATTCTCATGCGCTTCAAATATCGGGTTGATATAAATGCAGCTAACGCCCAGCGACTTGATATAATCCAGCTTCTGGGTAATGCCCTTGAGGTCGCCGCCGAAGTAGTCGGAATTGGTGATGAGTCCGTGCTCATTCGGCGCCCAGTCGGGCTGATCTCCCCAATTTTCGTGAATCTTTCTGCCGTAAGGAATGTTGTCGTGATTCACCCCGGACTTGCAGAAGCGGTCAGGAAATATCTGATACATGATGCCGCCTGCGAGCCAGTCGGGCGTTTTGAAGGTGCTTTCGTACACCGTAAGCTGCCATGCGACCGGCTGCGACTGAAGCTCACCGACGCCTGCGCGTGTACGTCCGAGATACTTGGTGCCGGAAGAGGTCTGAAGCTCAAAGTAGTAATAATTCAGCGACGCTTCTTCGGGAGTGTAGTCCACCTCCCAGAATTCAAAATCGCCGCCCTCCATGCCGCACCAGAAGAGATTGCCGCGTTCTACCTTGCCCTCATGCTCGTTGTGTATGATGAGCGTAGCGGCGGTACAGCAGAGATATCGGGGCAGACACACCTTAAAGTGTACCCGCGTGCCGTTTGCCACGGCTCCCGTAGGATTGCGGAAAAAGGGATCGCGTGAATTGAAAAGTGTTTTTTTCATACCGTATCCTCCTGATAAAAGTGTGGAGTTTGGAGTGTGGAGTGTGGAGTTAAGGAAGGCGCATACGCGCCTTGAAAATATATTTTTTCAAGGGCGAAGCCCTTCCTCCACTGTTATCTATTATCTATTCTTTATTCTCTATTATCTAAAGCGAGCGAATGCGAGCGCTTACTTGAGTCCCCAGATGTCTCTTGCGTAGTCCTCAATGGAGCGGTCGGCTGCGAAAATGCCGGATTTTGCGATGTTGACAAGACTCATGGAATTCCACTTATACTTGTCGAGATAGAGAGCGGAAGAATCGTTCTGCGCTCTGCAATAGTCGTTGAAGTCGGCAAGAACCATGTATCTGTCCATATCGAGCAGCGAATTGACAACATCGTGGAACTGCTTGCCGCCAAAGCCGGCACTCATGAAGTCGATCGCCTTGTGGAGCTGCTGATTGTTGTTGTAGCAGTCGCGGGGAGAATAGATATTCTTGAGGTTTTCCGCTTCGGGGGTGGACATACCGAAGATGATGATGTTGTCGTCGCCTACAGCCTGATGAATCTCAACATTCGCGCCGTCCTCGGTACCGAGTGTAACAGCGCCGTTCATCATGAACTTCATGTTGCTGGTGCCGCTTGCCTCTGTGCCGGCAAGGGAAATCTGCTCGCTGATTTCCGCCGAGGGAATGAGCTTCTCCGCGACTGTCACGCGGTAATTCTCGAGGTAGACCACCTTGAGCTTGTCGGCAACGCGTTTGTCGTTGTTGATGAGATCGGCAAGCGTGCAGATGAACTGAATGATCTGCTTTGCAAGGAAGTATCCGGGAGCTGCCTTGGCGCCGAAGATGTAGGTCTTGGGAGTGAAGGGAGCGTTGGGATTTTCGAGCAGCCACTGATACTGCGAGAGAATGTGGAGCGCGTTGAGGTGCTGTCTCTTGTACTCATGCAGACGCTTGACCTGCACGTCAAAAATCGAATCGGGATCGACCTTGATGCCGTTGTTCTTGAGAATATAGTTGGACATCTCGACCTTATTCTGGTGCTTGATGGCAGCCAGCTTGTCAAGAACCGCCTTGTCGTCCTTGTACTTCATCAGATTTTCCAGCTTGGAAGCGTCCTTGACGAAGCCGTCGCCGATCAGGTCGGTGACAAGCGAAGCAAGTCCGGGATTGCTCTGGTTGAGCCAGCGGCGATGGGCAATGCCGTTGGTGACATTGGTGAACTTCTCAGGCATTACGCTGTAGAAATCCTTGAAAACGCTGTCCTTGATGATCTGGCTGTGCAGAGCCGAAACGCCGTTGACGTGATGGCAGGACGCAACGCAGAGATTAGCCATCTTGACCCATCCGTCGCGGATAATGCTCATACGGGCGACCTTGTTGTAATCGTAGCCGGTGCGGATATCCATTTCGGCACAGAAGCGGCGGTTGATCTCGCAGATGATCTGATAGATTCTCGGTAGCTTGGACTTGAAGAGGTTCTCGTCCCAGCACTCCAGCGCTTCAGCCATAACGGTGTGGTTGGTATATGCCATGACCTTGGTGGTCATCTCCCATGCTCTGTCCCAATCGAAGCCGCACTCGTCCATGAGCAGGCGCATGAATTCGGGAATGGCAAGGGTGGGATGTGTGTCGTTGATATGAATGGCGTTGAACTCGGCAAAGTTCTCCATGGAGCCGCCGTGTCTGCGCAGGTGACGCTTGACGATATCCTGCACCGAAGCCGACACGAGGAAATACTGCTGTGACAGACGCAGGCTCTTGCCCTCGACATGGTTGTCGCCGGGATAAAGCACCTTAGTGAGCATTTCTGCCATTGCATTCTGCTCCATGGCACGCATATAATCGCCCTCGTTGAAGAGCTTCATGTCAAAGTGAGGACACTCGGCAGCCCACAGACGAAGGGTTGAAACGCCGCTGCCGTCCTTGCCTGCACACATCATGTCGTAGGGAACCGCCTTGATGACATTGTAATCCGTGTGCTCGGCATGGTGATAGCCGTTGTTCCAGCTCTCCACGACTCTGCCGTTGAAGCGGATATCCACCGCGTCCTCACGGTGCGGAATCATCCATACTTCGCCGCCGGGCAGCCAGAATTCGGGAAGCTCGGTCTGCCAGCCGTCGATGATCTTCTGATTGAAGATACCGAACTCATAGCGCAGGGAATAGCCCATGCCGCAGTAGCCGTCGTTTGCCAGACCGTCGAGGAAGCAGGCGGCAAGTCTGCCCAGACCGCCGTTGCCAAGACCTGCGTCAGGCTCCTGGTCGTAGATTTTTTCAAGTGTTGTATCGTAATCGGAAAGGCACTGAGAAACTACCTTTTCGAGATTGAGGTTGTAAAGATTGTTGCGGAGGGAACGTCCCATAAGGAACTCCATGCAGAGGTAATACACTCTCTTGCCGTTTTTCTTGTCGTACTTGTCGGCAAATTCCTTGCGTGCCTCAAAGAGAATGTCGCGTATGACAAGCACGATAGCTTTGTAGATGTGCTCGTTGTCCGCGTCCTCCGGTTTCAGTCCGTAGTGGTGAGACAGCTTGGCGTCAATGAGAGCTTTCATTTGCTTTGCGTTAAGGTTGTTCATAAATAAGCCTCCGAGGAATTTTTTAAAATGCGGCTCATTTTGTGTTTCAAAAACACCCCGAAAAGCCGCAATTCAGGGGTTGACCTATATATTTTAGCATATTTTTAATTTAATTTCAAGAATAAATATTACAATAAGGAAGCAGATATTTGTGCAATATTTATATCATTATGTGCGTTTTACAAGTTTTTTCATGTACAATTTGTATGTATTTACAAAATTGTTATCAAATTGTTATAAAAGTAATGTTTTACGAACTATCATGCTAAAGTATTTTGGAAATAATACATAAACAAAAAAGCAGCCGCAGGACTACTTGAAGTGCATGAGCAGTCCTGCGGCATTGTTCGGTTTACGGATTCTTTCAGAAAATTACCAGCGCACGATGACAACTCCGTTCGGGTGAAGCCAGCCGTTGTCATAGAGGTTGGCAAAGAATATCTCCTTGCCCTCCATGTAGGGAGTCTGCACCGTTTCATCAGAACAGTTGATGATAATTTTGAGCTGATGATTCTCGCAGTCGAGCTTGAGGTATTCGATGACGCGGTCGTTGGGGATCTCATTCGGGAAGTGGAAATTGCGGCTGCGGAAGAGCGGTTCGTTTTTACGCAGCCATATGAGGCGCTTGACCATATTAATGCGGTCGGTAAACTGACCGGCGTCTATCTTGTCCCACGGCATGCAGCGTCTGCAATCCGGGTCTCCGCCGCCGTCCATGCCGATTTCGGTGCCGTAATAGATACAGGGACTTCCCGGCATGGTAAAGAGCACGGCAAGCTGCTGATAGACCAAATCCATATTGCATTGGTTGCGGCGGAATACTCTGTCGGTGTCGTGAGAATCGAGCAGATTGAAGAGCACGTCGTTGGTGTGCTGCATATACATGGTATAGCAGCGGTTGACCATGTATTCAAAATCGCGCTTTTTGCGGGAACGGTCTATCCAGAAGTCTGTAATGCTGTGAGAAAGCGGATAGTTCATCACCGAGTCGAATTCATCGCCGCGAAGCCACGGCATTGCGTTGTGCCATATCTCGCCGAGAATGTAAAATTCCGGATCTATCTTTTTAAGGGCATAGCGAAGCGTCTTGCAGAACTGGTGCGAGACCTCGTTGGCAACGTCGAGCCGGATACCGTCTATGCCGAAATTCTTTGCCCAGTGTTCCACCACGCCGACGAGATAATCCACCACTTCGGGATTGTTGGTGTTGAGCTTGGGCATTCTGGCAAAAAAGCCGAAGGAATAGTATTTGCCGTCGCGCGTGTCCCAGCGGTCTTTGTCAATGGGCCACTGATTTATCATGAACCAGTTGTAATACCTGGATTCGGGACCGTGCTCCAGCACATCCTGCCACGGAGCGAAGTATTCGCCGCAGTGGTTGAAAACACCGTCGAGCATGATGCGTATGCCGCGCTCATGCGCCCGCTCCACCATTGTGCGGAAGGTCTCCTCGTCACCGAAATGAGGGTCTATCTTCATGTAGTCGGTGGTGTTGTATTTGTGGGTGGAGGGAGCCTCAAATATCGGGGTGACATAAATGCCGGTAATGCCGAGGTCGGCAAGGTAATCCAGCCGGTTGATAATGCCCTGCAAATCGCCGCCGTAAAACTGCTCATTGGTCACGGGCGTGCAGTCGTCCCCCCACGGCAGCGTATCCGTCGAATTTATTTCGGGATTGCCGTTGCAGAAGCGCTCGGGAAATATCTGGTACCACACCGCGTCGTTTACCCATTTAGGAGTCTGGTTGATGTCGGAGGGATTCATCCACGGGAAGGTGAAGCACTGCAGCATCTTGCCTTCGAGATGCACCTGCTCGTCGCTGAGCACGCCGTCCTCGAAGTAATACCAAGTCTCGCGTTCTCCGCCGTATTCCTCACGGCTGACCAGCTCAAAGAAGTAGCGGCAGCGCTTGTACTGCGGCACGATGGTAGTCGTCCACCAGAGCTGATGTGCCAGACGCTTCTTGAAGGGCACAGGCAGGCGGACGCCCTCCCAATTGTTCTGTGCGCCTAATATGCCGGTTGCAAAGGGGTCTCCGTAATGAATGTAGACCTCCTCCACATCGTAGCCCGTCTTGAGGTTGACGATAAGCTCATTAAAATTATTCATGTAGCAATAATTGTCGCTGCAGATGTGATAAACCGCTTCAAATTTCATGTCGGGCACTGTCCTTTCCGTATGGAATTGTTGTTTCTTACCTTCATTATACAGGACGGCAGGCAAAAAATCAACCCATATACTTCCCTGTGAATGGAAATATATGGGTAAATTTATATGATGTTTTTATTAAATTTCTCACTGCTTCTCCGGTCCTCTGACAGGATCATCATGCGCAGGCGCCGTCTCAGACTGACCCGATTCAAGCTCCGCTATGCGCTTTTTAAGCACATCTATTTCATGCTGCTGCAACGAAACCACAGAACCAAGCTCCACTACCTTCGACATGATCGCGGAGATCTGGCACATCTGCTTGAATGCCAGATAATACAGCAGGGCAATAAACGGAACCGTTACCACCAGGGCGTAACCGTAAGCGAGGTGGGTCTTGTCAGCGACAAAATAGGTCAGTTCCGGCCACATGCCATAGACAAAAAGCAGGAATGCCGGCAGCGTCCACAGCAGAAAAGCCGATTCCTTGATCTGGCTTTTGAGCATGCGCTTAAAAAGAAACCAAATAACCAGCAGGCTGATTGTCACCATGGCTATTCTGACAGCCGAATTCATACCGATAGGCGTATGGCTGAGATTGCGCATCACATCCAAAAGCCATTCTCTTATAGAGTCAAGCATTCTTATAAATAAATTGTCTAATCCGTTCATTGCGATCACCGCATTCAATAATTTTGGTTGTTTCCTGTAATTATAGCACGTTTTTTCTGGAATGACAATATCATTTAAGAAAAAAAGCAGACGATTTTTTGTCCGAATAGGAAGCTAAAAAATCAGGAATGGCATTGGCGTTTTATAAAGTGGAAAACACCCGATGATTTATAAAAAGTTTACAAATTACAGCCCATAATTATGTTTAATAAACCTTGAATAATGGTTGAAAAATATGTATAATTAGAGTAGGTTATGATGTAATTGTGTTGCGGCATCTTTTTTATCAGAAGATGCTTTGTATTTACATGTTTTTACCAGATGGACTGCGGAGCAATTCAGGAGGTGATCTGATGAATCCGTCAAGCTTTGTTTCGACAAATGAAAACTGCGGCTTTTTTGATTTATATTCGACAGATAGCTTTGAAATAGTCAACCCCGGCAGGCAGCTTGCCCGCATACTGGGACTGAATCCAGCTGACAGCGCCGAAGGGTTGAGCTACATTGCTCTGGTTTGTCCCGAGGACAGAGAACAGGTTGCCGAAAATCTGCGCGAAGTGCTGGAACAAGGAATACGCTGCGAAGAAGTGAAGCGTCCGGGCAGGTGCATCAGACACCGCTTGCTGCTGCCCGATGAGAACGTTGTCACCGTGTCGCTGACCTTCGGCTATGACCCAAAGGGATACTTAGTTTGTTCGGTCATGCGTCTTTACGACGATATCGGCGGCGAAAGCGAAACCAAATACCGCTCCAACAGCGTACTGGAATCCTTTGCCATCAGCATGGCGGTGGTCTTTATCAATTCCGAAGGGCAGATCGCCGTCAAGTACGCAAACAACGATTTTTACAGCATGATAGGCTGGAACCGTCTGGAATTCAAGGATTTCTTCAATGAATGTCTGGGCGACGACATCATTTTCCCCGAGGATTTTGAAAAATTCCGCAGTACACTGACCTCCATGAGCGAGGATTGCCGCGAGGCTGTGTTTGAAACCCGTGTGCTCAACATGAGCGGCAAGCTGATAGTCAACGAGGTTCGCACAAGATTTTTGGAGCGAGAAAATGATCATGCTCTTGTCACGGTCATTTTTGCCGACATCACCGAACGCAAACGGCTTCGCAGGGAGCTGATGATAAAAAACGAGCGCTTCAACATCATTCAGCAAAGCTCCGAACAGACCATTTTTGACTACGACACCGAGAATGACGTGTGTGTATTCTCCGGAAACAAGGCGCGAATGGAAAAATATCTGTCGGTCTACAGCTACAATGATCGCACCAATGAAGTCGTAATAGATGATTTCTTCAACGGACAATTTGCACTCAACATCATGAGCAAAAGCGACTACAACAAGATATTCGATGCCTTTGCCGACGCGATAGTGGACGGTACGGACGGAGAACTCGATTTTGAGGCGCTGGCTCTCGGTCAAAGCGCCGGCACATGGTTCAAGTGCGCCTACAGCACCGTCAAGGACGACATGGGCAACGTAATTCGCATTGTCGGCAGAATCAAAAACATTGACAAGCAAAAGAAATCCGAGCTGCTCATTGAGAAGCGCATGAAAACCGACCTGCTCACCGGTCTGCTCAACAAGGAGACCGCCAAGGCACAGATACGCGAATTTCTCGCTTCACAGACCGACGTTCCGGAGCAGGGCGAAAAGTATCATGTGCTGATGATACTCGACCTTGACAACTTCCACCTGATCAACGAGTGCTTCGGTCACACCTTCGGCGACAATGTGCTGAAGGAATTTGCGTCCGACATCAAATCCTCCTTCCGCGACACCGACATTGTTTCCCGTCTGGTGGGCGACAGATTCATGGTGCTGATGAAGGACATCACCCAGAAATTCGCAGTCAAAAAGGCGGGAAGACTTTGCCGCAGCCTGATAAAGAGCTACGGCGTGCAGAACAACATAACGGTCAGCTGCAGCATAGGCGTTGCCTTCTTCGGCAAGGATGCCTTTGATTTTGACGAGCTTTATCAGTACGCCGACAGAGCGGCATACGAGGCAAAGAAAAACGGCAAGTGCGCCTACTTCATTTACGACGGCGAGCTGGAGACGGATTACAGCTTGTTCAAGGAAATCAGCCAGAGCAGCAGTTCGGACAATATACAGACAGTCGCCGAGATCAGCGAGCTTGATGTCAATATGATAGACATAGCCTTCTCGCTGCTTTCCGCGTCAAGCGACATTTACGGCACATTGGAAATACTGCTGCGCACGGTGGGCAGGAAGTACAATCTCAGCACCGTCTCGCTCTATGTGAAGGGCTACAACGAAGGCGAAAAGCTCAAAACGGTCTGCCGCTGGATAAGCAATCGCAATCTTCCCAACCGCGACGGTCGTTCCCCTCTGGTCACCAATCATGTCAATCTCGACGCGGAGCTTGGCAGCTCGGGCGTCAGATGTATTTCGGATATCAGCACCTGCAATATGCACCCCGGACTCAAAAATCTGCTGAAAAACGACGGCATGATATCAATGGTTTTTTGCGGACTGGAAGGACGTTCGGGAGAGACCTTCGGCTATCTGCTGTTCAACCAGTTTGACCGCAAGCGCAAATGGAGCCGTAAGGAAACCAACACCTTCAAATATCTAGCTAAGATTCTCTCGGCATCTCTGTCCGAGAAGTACGCCAAACACGAAATTATCGCTGAGGGAATAGAGAATCTGCCGCCCAAAAACGAGGATTAATCCTTTCCACAACTGCACGGCGTGTCTTTTTGCCATGTATAAATGCAGGCATTGAAGGCGCGCCGGATATTTTTAATATTTGTCAACCCGTTTAATAAATTATGGTTGACAATATGATTGATCAGTGGTAGAATACTATCCGATAAAAAAATCGGAGGTAAATATCCTATGAGCCAAAACAAAAACGACAACAAGAAAAAAAGATCCATTACAACCGCAGATATCGCAGTTATAGCGCTTTCTACCGCGATCATTGCGGTATGCTCGTGGATTTCGGTACCCACTGTGGTGCCATTTACGCTGCAAACCTTCGCGGTATTCGCGGTGGCTGGACTCTTCGGCATGAAGCGCTCCACCTTGTCTGTGCTGGTTTATATTCTGCTCGGAGCGATAGGCGTGCCTGTACTCGCCGGCATGCAGGGCGGCTTTGACAAGATCATCGGCAGCACCGGAGGCTACATCGTCGGATTTATATTCATTGCGCTCATTGTGGGCTTTGCGTCGGACAGATTCGGGCGCAAGGTCATTCCGCTCACGCTGTCCATGCTTCTCGGGCTTGCCGTGTGCTATATCTTCGGGACGGCGTGGTTCATGCTGGTATATGCACGGACAAGCGGACCTGTGGGTCTTGGAACAGTACTCGGCTGGTGCGTGCTGCCCTTCATCATTCCCGACTGTGCTAAGATCGTCTGCGCCGTCATTCTGGCAAACCGGGTGGGAAAGCATGTCAATTTCTGAAAAACACACTCTGAGAATACGTCCTCACCACGGATTGTGTATTGCATTCTTTCGCGGAGAAGGCTACAGCAGTGACTTCACCGCCAACATGACTTCGGTCATCGCACGGCTCAACGACGGCTGTGCCATCCAGCTGACTTCCGGCGATGACTGCATTTGCTCCGCTTGCCCAAACAATTGCGGCGGCATATGCGCTTCGGAGCAAAAGGTGCAAAGATACGACGCACGGGTGCTTGCATTATGCGGAATTAAAGCCGGCGTGCGTATGGAATGGAATGACCTTGCCGATCTGGTGCGCAGTCGGATTATAGACCGCGGCTTGATGAACACCGTCTGCGGGGACTGCGAATGGGCTTATATCTGTCATAATACCCAATAATCATAACCACAAAAATCGCTGCAACTTCGCTGTGCCGCGATTTTTTATTTGTTTTCATTTTGAGTGTTGCGCTTTGTATTGAAATACAATATAATTATACAAAGGGGCGATCATTATGATTTACGTTATGTCAGACCTTCACGGCGAGTATGACAAATACATCGCCATGCTTAAAAAGATTCAATTCAGCGACAGCGACGAGCTTTATATTTTGGGCGATGTAGTGGACAGGGGCAATAAGCCTGTGGAAATTCTGCGAGACATGAGTATGAGGGCAAATGTTTTCCCCATCATGGGCAATCACGACAAAATGGCGATCGACGTACTCAGCTGGCTGCTCGATGAGGTCAACGAGGAGAATCTCTATAAAAACATCAGCAGGGAATCCATGTATCAACTGGCAATCTGGCGCATGAACGGCGCACAGACCACTATCGACGGTTTCACTCGGCTTTCGCAGAACGAACGGCTCATTCTGCTGGACTACATGAAGGAATTTGTCCCCTATGAAGTGGTCAGTGTCAGAGGCAAGACCTTTATTCTGGTGCACGCCGGACTTGGTAATTTTGATAAAAACAAGCCGCTGGACGAATATTCCTTACACGACCTCGCCTTTGTGCGCTTCGATTACGACAGGGAATATTTCGGAGGCAACGTGTACATCATAACAGGACACACGCCCACCCTCACCATTACCTGTAAGCCCGAAATATACCACAGCTGCAACAACATATGCATCGACTGCGGCGCGGTCTTTACGAGCGGAGCGCTGGCATGCCTCTGCCTTGACAACATGAAGGAATATTACGTTTACTGAGTGTTTTTTCAGAAATAAATAAACGGCTGCATTTGCAAGAACAAATTTCCCTGCAAATACAGCCGGATTTTTTATAGTAGCCATATCACTTTTTCGCCCCAAAGAATATTCTTATCTGGAAGCGGTGATTGCAGCGCGGACAGCGCACGGTGTGTTTGCCCTTCTGACGCGGCACACGGAGAGTCGCCTTGCACTTGGGGCATTTTATATACTTCTTGTCAGCCTCAGGCTTTTGAATTTGGCTGAAGCCCGCGGTCATATTTTCAAAAGGATTGGTAACATTGCCGCTGGATGCTCTGCCAAGCAGACGCATGAACGCCTGATTCTCACGGCTGCGTCTCTCGATATTGCGGGAGAATACACGGTAAAAGGCAATGATCAGCACGATCCACGACAGGACATTGAGCACTCTGGCGACCACCGTAAAGCGAACAAATGCAAAATGCAGCAGCAGCAGAATGATGTACAGCACAAGAAGTCCGTAATAAAGCTGATCCGTGCCGTAGCGGTTCTGCATAAACATCCTTAATCTGAATAAGAATTTTCCCATATGTCATTTCTCCTTTGTTGTGATATTTATATTATACATTGCAGCAATTTGTCACACAGTAACAGAACATCATGGCACCGAAAAGGGTCGAACAGTACTGCGTCAGACCGCCTACATCTACGCCCCTGACCTGCTGCCAGCTGTCATATTCCACACCGCCGGAAGAGATTTTATCATACGCGACGCGATATTTTGAATTGTCCGGCTCCAGCATTACCGCCTGACGGGCATGCCTTACCGCGGTGACGGTGTTTCCGATGCCGTAATTCGCCAGTGCGCTTAGATAATACCACTGTGCGTTTCGCACGCTTACACCGTTTAAAAGAGAAAGCGCCTCGATAAAAAGTCCGCGCTCTATATATCTTTTCGCATCAGTCAGCCTGTCGGCGTCCTGACCGGAATACGGCTGTCTGTAGCCTGTACTGCCCGAATAATCTCCGTATGAATCCGAAGACGTATTGCCGCTTTTGATCGCCTCATAGGCGGCGTTGATCTCGCTCATTTTTTTCTCGGCTGATTTGTCGCCGGGGTTCAGGTCGGGATGATATTTCTTTGCAAGTCTTCTGTATGCTTTTGTGACCTCTTCCTTAGAGGCAGAGGGAGATACTCCCAGCACCTCATACGGACTTTTTGCCATGTTCCTTGTCAATCTCCTTTTTTGCCTGTTTCCTTTTCTGAACGGCGTACCTCTGCCATACGCCTGCCGTGAGTATATTGTCGGTTATCTCGCTGTCGGCGGTCAGAGGCAGCTTCTTATAGCAGCGCATGAAATCGCCGCCCATTACCTGCAATGTCTGATAGATTTCATCCGACGGCGTGCCAATGAGACAATTGTAACGCTCATGTCTGAGATCGCTCTTGAGGTCGGTGGCAGCGTCCATCACATATATGAACCGCCCGAGCGTCCGTCCGAATGCCCTAAGCTCCTGCTCCCATTCAATGCCGTCCTCCATCACGAAAAGCTCACCCATCAACCGCCCGAAGCAATTGGCAGGAAGATCGGGATTGCATTCGCCGTCCTGCTCAAGCTCACTGAGATTTTCCAGACAGGTTGCGATTGCCTGCGCCTGACGCGGATATTTCGCTTCAAGCTCTTTGCATTTTGAGGCGAATGCGGAGGCGGCAGCGAGTGCGGCAGGATTCTTGTCGTCGTGCCAGTCGTCGATGAGCTTGTAGTAGCCGAGGATCACGTTCATATCGGCTGCATAATCGCTGGCTGAGGTGCGGATCTCGAGGTGCTTTTTCAGCGGATGGGCTGCGCAGGAGCATTCATCGGAGGTTTCGGGAAGCCTGTGAACCGATGACAGCAGCATAGCGAGAAATGCCATGTCGTAATTGAGCAGCAGCCGGCAGGACTGTCCGCACACCTCGCCGAGCGAACGGCAGAGTCCGCAGTACCAGCCGCGGTAGCGTATTCTGTTTTGTTCGCTGAGAAGACCGGAAGCAGCTGTGACAAAGCCGAACATCGCGTTTTCATTCCCTTCACTGCAAGATATTATTGTATTATTATAAACCCAATATAAATTAATGTCAATTTTTTTAAGAGCTTTTGTCGTGCGGCAATTTCATATTTCATATTTAAGCTACGATCCACTTTTCCATCACCCGGATGAAATATTCCGCCGTCAGCTGGAGAGAAGCCATTGCTTCCAGACGTTCGCGGTTTTCCGGCTTTACGCGGAGAGTGTGAGGCGTCATAAGCAGCAGATCGTGAAGCTGCTTGCCATCAAGCGTCATGCGGAAGCTTTTTAATTCGCAGCTCACTTCACGCAGAAAGCCCTGCGTCGGCTTCGGCCGCTTGTGCTGCTCAAAAACCTCGTCGTATATCACACGCTTCAATTCGATCAGATGGTTGGTTCCCGCGGTGATTTCGATCACCCTGCCGCCCGAACGCAGTACACGTGCAAATTCCTCTTCACAAAACAGCGAAAACATCGCTGTCACACCGTCCATCGAACCTTCCTCAATCGGCAAATGCGATGCAGTCGCGGTGATCCAGCTTATCTGATGCGTGCGGGAAGCTGCCATCCTGACGGCAGCTTTGGAAATATCCGCCCCTATTATTCTCGCGGCTGGGAACTGCCGCAAGAATTCCGCTGTGTAATAGCCTTCGCCGCAGCCCACGTCGGCAATGGACGATACTCCGCCCGGAATGGCTCCAAGCGCGTTCACCACATCACCGCATATCCGGGAATAATGCCCCTCATTCAGAAAATTCCTTCTTGCTGTGAGCATTTCGGGTGTGTCGCCGGGAGACAGCGAATGCTTCTGCTGAACGGGAAGGAGATTGACATACCCCTGACGCGCTATGTCGTATGTGTGATTCTGGGGACAAATCAGTGAACCGCCGTTCTGCGCAAGCGCCTGACCGCAGACAGGACATAATAGGGAATTGCAGTTAAAATTGATCATAATACATCGATCCAAACGGGTAAAAATCTGTTGATTCTATTATAGCATAATATCATTGAAAAAACAAGCATTCACATACTCTCTTCGGCATAATCAGCCTATATGCCGATACTTTTTAGAGCCTTTTTAGAATAAACCGTTCCCTAACACCAAATTCACTTGCTCTGTTTAAACTGCGTTTATATTGGCAAAATATAATGGGCATTGTTAATAAAATGATAATGCTGTATAATTCAAACAAAAAGGATATCGGAAAACATGCTGAAATTAACTGACATTGTAAAATCCTATTCCGGCGGCAGCACCAAAGTGGAGGCATTGAAGGGCATTACTATCGAATTCAGAGAAAATGAATTCGTTTCGATACTCGGTCCCTCCGGCTGCGGCAAAACCACTATGCTCAACATCATCGGCGGTCTGGACAGATACGACAGCGGCGATCTGAGCATAAACAATAAATCCACCAAGAAATTCAAGGACTCCGACTGGGATTCCTACCGCAATCACTCCATAGGCTTCGTCTTTCAGAATTATAACCTCATTCCGCATCAGTCGGTACTGTCAAATGTTGAGCTTGCGCTGACGCTCTCGGGCGTTTCCAAATCCGAACGCCGCAAGCGTGCCGCGGAGGTGCTGGAAAAGGTCGGTCTGGGCGATCAGCTGCGCAAGAAACCTAATCAGATGTCCGGCGGTCAGATGCAGCGAGTGGCAATTGCACGCGCGCTGGTCAACAATCCCGAGATACTTCTCGCGGACGAACCTACAGGCGCTCTCGATTCGGAAACCAGCGTGCAGATAATGGAGCTGCTAAAGGAGATCGCCAAGGAAAAGCTGGTCATCATGGTGACCCACAATCCCGAACTCGCTCAGCAGTATTCATCACGAATCGTCAGACTGCTCGACGGAAGAATAACAGACGACTCCAATCCCTACAATCCCGTCGAATGCACCGCCACTTCTCCAAGCGCCGATAGTACAAATGGCAAAAGAAAGAAAGAGAAAAAGAACAGAACCTCCATGTCGATATTCACTGCCTTTTCGCTTTCGCTCAACAACCTTATGACCAAAAAGGGCAGAACCATTCTCACGGCGTTTGCCGGCAGCATAGGTATTATCGGCATTGCGCTGATACTGTCGCTCTCCAACGGCTTCCAGCAATACATCGACAAGGCGCAGGAGGACACCCTTTCATCCTATCCGCTGACCATTCAGAAGGAATCTGTCGATCTGGCGTCTATGATCGCTACACTTCAGGAGCAGAATTCAGGTGAAGCGGACCACGACAAGGACAAGGTTTATTCCTCTACCGTCATGGCTGACCTGATGAATACCATGATTGCCGACGCCAAGACAAACAATCTGGCAGACTTCAAAAAATACATCGAGCAGGACGAGAACGGCAAAAAAATGACCCAGTACACCAGTGCGATACAGTATTCATACGACGCACCGCTCAACGTATTCAACGCCGATACATCAAACGGCGTCGTGCAGGTCAATCCCAGCAAGGTCATGGAAAAAATGATGCCGGAGCAGGCAGGCTCTTCCTCCATGTTCTCCTCCAATGCCAATAACTTCTGGTGTGAGCTGCTTCAGAATCAGACGCTTCTGGAATCACAGTATGATATTCTGGCAGGCAGATGGCCGCAGGCATACAACGAGGTCATCATTGCCGTTACCGAAAAGAACGAGATAAGCGACGTGGAGCTTTACTCCCTCGGTCTGAAAGACCAGAAGGAAGTCGACGAAAGCATGAAGAAGATCATGTCGGGCGAACAGGCAGATATTAAGCAGCTTTCCTTTACCTATGAAGAGCTGCTCGATCTGAAATTCAAGCTGCTTCTCAGTCCGGAGCTTTATTCAAAAGACCCCATTACAGGCGCATGGAAAGACCTGCGTGAGGATGAAATCCTGCTCAAGAAGGCGGTAGACAAGGGCGTTGACATCAAGGTCGTCGGCATTGTCCGCCCGAATCCCGACGCGGCATCCTCCTCGATAACCGGTGTGATCGGCTACACGCACGAGCTGATGGAATACGTCATTGACAAGACAAACGAAAACGAGCTGGTCAAGGCTCAGAAGGCAGACCCTGATACCGATGTATTTACAGGTCTTCCCTTTGAAAGCGACGAGGAAACACAGAGCCAGCCCGATTTCAGCGCAATGACTCCCGAGCAGATTGCCGAATATCAGCAGGAGGCAGAGCAGAAACAGAAGCAGATGGAGGAATATATCGCCACGCTGCCCGAGGAAACCCAGCAATATCTCGCCTCCCTTTCTGAGGAAGAAAGAGCCGCTCTGATAGCCGGATATACGGAACAGGCACAGCCAAAGACCACTTACCAGGAAAATCTGACCAAGCTCGGCGTGGCAGATATCCAAGACCCGAGCATCATCAGGCTCTATCCGATAGACTTTGAGTCAAAGGAAAACATCGAGCAGATTATAAGCGATTACAACGAGGATAAATCGGAGGAAGAACAGATCAGCTATTCCGACATCGTGGGAATTATGATGAGCTCCATTTCCACCATAATCAACATGATCTCCTATGTGCTGATCGCGTTTGTTTCGATTTCGCTGGTGGTTTCTTCCATTATGATAGGCATTATAACCTATATCTCGGTGCTGGAACGCACCAAGGAAATCGGCATTCTCCGCTCGATAGGCGCTTCCAAGAAGGACATTTCCAGAGTATTCAACGCCGAGACGCTGATTATCGGCTTTGTCGCAGGCGCACTCGGAATCGGCACAACGCTGCTGCTCAACCTTCCGGTCAACGCGCTCATCAAATCGCTTTCCGGCATATCCAATGTGTCCAAGCTGCCGTGGAACGGCGCTGTGATACTGGTTATCATCAGCATGGCTCTTACACTGATTGCGGGACTCATTCCGTCCGGGGTTGCGGCAAAGAAGGATCCTGTGGTAGCGCTGAGAACCGAATAATTACACCTGCAAGAAGTACATTTCCAAGTGTCAGAAGGGGCATGCGAAATTGTACGATCTCATAAATAACCTCACAATCTTAACGGATAATACGGAGACACCGCATTTTAACTCCTTTTAGGCGGCGTTCTCCGTATTGTTCGTTTATGGGATTTTTCATGTATAAAACCAAAAAGGGAGACATTCCAGTGCGGTGTGTCTCCCTTTTATTTTCATATTAAATTTGTAAAAATTAAGTAAGATCAAGTTCCTCGGTGATGTCCTTATGTCCTTTTTTGATGAGGTGAAACTGCATGACAACCACCACAATATTCAGCGTGACGGTGAACATATAGGCTATATTCTTGCGCAGACCGCTGTGCATACTTACGCCGGATTTGCGTTCATGCATGACTGCCGGAACCTCCCTGAGCCAATAGCCGTTGAGCAGCATCTTTGTGATGATGTTTGCGTCGGGATAATTGGTGTCGAAATTGTCGTAGAGAGAATAGGCAGTAAATGCTCTTCGGCTGAGCCCCTGCAGACCCGACGTCGGGTCAGTGAACTGCTTGCGGGTGACAAGTCTGATTGCCATGTTGAAAAAGCCGATGGCAACCTTTTTGGCAATGCCCACCTTCATGGTGTTCTGCTGTTTCTCACCGATAAAGCGGGATCCGATCACTATATCATACGGGTGCTTGCCGCGTGTCAGCTTATTGTATATCGTACCTATATTGCACACGTCGTGCTGACCGTCGGCGTCCATCTGTATGATGAATTCGTAGTCGTGGTCCACAGCATATTTGTATCCGGTCTGGAGCGACACGCCGTAGCCCATGTTGTAGATATGCGAGACAACTATTGCTCCCGCTCTTTCAGCTACCTCGGCAGTCTTGTCACGCGAGCCGTCGTTGATCACCAGAATATCAACCTTGCCGCACTCTTTTTTAATGTTTTTTATTACCTTTGAAATGCTGCCCTCTTCATTGAAAGCAGGTATTAATATAAGAGTTTTTCTGTCGAGGCATGTCATTATATGCCACCTCCGGGTGAATAATTGCTGTCAGTCCGTCAATGCGTAAAGCATCTCCAGATCCTTTTTGAAATCGAGCGCAATTCCGCTCAGATTACGGGTAAATTTTGCCCGCAGCTCGGGCGAAGTAATGAGCTTTTCCATACCTTCCACTATGTTCTCTGTGGAAAGATCGATCAGCACGCCTGTTTCGCCGTCTGTCACCTGCTCCTCGTTGCCGGCACATTTTGAAGCCAGCACAGGACGGGCAAGCACCAGCGATTCGGCAAGCGCTATGCACCATCCTTCAAAACGTGACGCCTGTGAATATACATCACAGGCTGCAATATAGGGATAAGGATTCGGCGTCGTTCCCAACAAAATAAAGCTGTCCTCTACGCCGTGCTGCCTGATGAGCGCCCGAAGATTGTCCTCCTCGGCACCTTCACCGATCACGTACCAACGCACGTTATGTCCTCTGCGGCGAAGTTCAGCAAGTGCGGGAATGGCAAGGTCGTATGCCTTCTGATAGTGCAGCCTGCCGACCGTCAGTATTCTCAGACCGTCAAAGCCGTCGGTAAAGCCTTCGCCTTCCTTCGAGAGCCTGATGATACGCTCTCTCGGCACCATATTGTGAAAGAAGAAGGTCTTGGAATCATACTCGGGATACGCCTCAAGAAATACCCTGCGCACGGTGTCCGACACACAGAATACCCGATCGAATTTGTCGTAGTATTTCTTGTCGAGCTTGGGTGAATAACCAGCCGCCAGATAGTCTATATGGACATATGTCGCCTTTTTCTTAGCCTTGACGTAATTAGCGACGTAATATGTGGCTGCTCCCTCGATGAAGGCAACCGCGAGATCATATTCCTCATCAAAGCGCTTTGCGTTTCTTGCCAGCAGCATCCAGAACAGCTTACTGAAGTCAAAGCGCTTTATCTTTATCTGGTGAAAAAGCACACGGAAAAAATAGGGTATATAGGTTATGAAGCTGCATTTCTTGACAAGGCTCCACAATATCTGTCGGGCAATCGCTGCCAATCCGGCGTTGTCAAGCACCGATTTGGTGCAGGGATTTTTGTTGAGAATATGCACATATTCGGGCATATCGCTGTAAAGCTCGCCACGGTTGATGATGGAATAGACCGAGAGATCGTATTTCTCCGGGTCAAGCAGCTCCATCAGCGCCTGAAGGCATTTTTCTGCTCCGGCACGTCCCATCGTATTGGTGACAAAGAGAATTTTTTTCTTTGCGGCAGGAGCTTTGCCCTGTTCATTCACGATTTTTCACCCTTTCTTCCCGTTCTTCACATGATTTTTCTTACAGCTCTGACCGCAAACCTGAACACGCCGAAGCCCATGCTGAAAAATAATGCGCTTGCACGGTAACTCAAAGGAATGCGGCTCATCTTCATGTATTTTTTCCTAAGCGGTTTGAATTCTTCACGGTACTCTCTGAATAGCTTTTCGTCATAGGGACCGTATTCCGCCATAACGTCCGACACCCAGAGTATCGTAGTGGCAAGCAATCCGTTTCCCGCGTCTACAAGTTCGGACGATTCTCCTGCAAGCTCATCGCGGATTTCCCGCGCCGTTGCAACCATTTTGCGGTGTTCGTCGCCGAAGCGCCGGTGCATGGCGCTCTGTCCGCGCTGGATATAATGGTATGATTTGTACGAAGTAAATGAAACGTTCTTTACCCGCTTAAATACCTCAAAATTAAAGCAAAGATCCTCTAATATCTTGATGTCGCAGCGAAACCTGATTCCTTGGAGCAATTCCCTGCGATAGAGCTTATTCCACACATAACCGCCGACAGCGCCGCCGGCGAGTAGTACGCAGACGGCGCTGTTATGGTTGTAGCTGATACATTCTTTATTCGTGGAGTCTGAGCAAACCACCGGCTCGGAGCATTTGTCCTCATGTTCGCTGATGAAGCTGCACACAGCCACATCGCAGCCTGATTGATTTATCAGACCGAGCAGGCTTTCGATATGATCGGGAGCCGCGTAGTCATCCGCATCGACAAAGGTAATGAATTCTCCCCCTGCCGCTTCTATGCCCGTATTGCGAGCCGATGACACGCCGCCGTTTGCCTTGTGCAGCACCTTGATGCGGCTGTCCGATTCTGCCAGCTTATCGCATATCACGTCGGTGCCGTCGGTCGAGCCGTCGTCCACCAGTATGATTTCGAGATTGCGATAGGTCTGATTGATCAGGGAATTTACACATCTCGGCAGATATTCTCCGCTGTTATTCAAGTTATAAACGGGTACTATAATACTTACATTGCTCATGCTTACAATGCCTTCCATGCTCAAAGCTCCTTTACCTTGATTACGGTATGGCTGTAGCCGAAGCCATCTCCCCTTCGGTCGAAGTATTTTCACCTTCAGCCGAAGTACCATCGACGGAAAGATCACTCTCCGAAACAGCCGGAGTGGTATTGCCTCCCAAAGCGTCGGGATGCTCGAGCAGCCACTGCTCCATGGTTATGGTATTGTAGCCGTAATCAATGGCAAAATTATTCAGAGCATACATGTTTTGCTTGATTTCATAGATGATAATATCCATGTCCTCATAGTAAATGCTCATCTGATCGGGGAAGTACAACATGTATTTCTCAGCCCAGAAATAGGCTTTGGACATGATGGCATACCTGTTCTCATACACGCCGTAATAATCACTCTTGCGGCTTGTACGGACGGTCTGCTCGGTAAGCAGCTGATTTGCCGCATCCTTGCTGATTCTCGGATAGAGTGTCAACGGCTGTCCCAGATAGCTTGTATCCGCGTATTTGAGCGGACGCTTTTCTATCACAAAGTAGACATACTCGGTCGGGATCTGAATGACCCGGGTGCTTTCATACTGCTCCATACGGAATACAAATTCCCAAAGCTCGTAATGCCAGCCCTTGTTACGAGTCAGCGACAGCTCGTCAACCGTCGATATAATTGTCCATGTATCCTTGCGGTGTGTCTCCTTGATTTTGTAATAGTTCTCGGTAACCGCTGAATAGCTCAGTCTGAAATAGGCGCTCGACCAATAAGTCGATCCCATAAACACTATTACATATGCCGTTGCCAGCACAATCGCAACAGAGCCTACCCAGCGCACCGGCTTGAATCTATCCTCAAATACGATCCAGAACAGTCCAAAAGGAACACCTAACATTAATGCGCCAAGATAAACCAGGTAAATCGGTGAACGGTCGCCCGTAACCAAAGACGGTAATCCAAAGGTCTTAGGATTCATTATCAGGTAGTTGAACAATAGCATGTTAAGCCCAAGACCGATTCCTACCCTTCCCTGTTTTTTCTTTGAAGTCAGGAACAGCACGGCAGCGCCCATTACGATGGATGCAGCCGAACAGGCATAGATCACATAGCCCCAATAATCGGTAACACTCTTCATTGTGAACTTGAAGGAATTAATCGACTTTTCGATGAAATTGGGACCTTGTTCTTCGTCTTCTGAATTGACCTCTTCCTTTTTCTCTTCGATCTCGGCAGACGAATCATCGGAGCTGTTGTCCTTTTCCATCATACTTAATGCCCAGTCAAGCGAGCCTTGCCAGTGATAGCCCAGCGTAAGACCGAATAACATCGGACCAACGCTGATCACCGCGGCAAGAATAACGCTCAGCACCATCTTAATGAAAACCTTTTTCTTAAAAAGAACGGGTATATACGGCAATACAAGACAGAAGCAAAGCGGCACTGAGAAAAACGCGTTATAGAAGTGCGCTGAAACTGTCATCGACGCGGCAAACGCAAACGCGATACCGTCCACATTTCTTTGATCCTCCAGAAACTTTACCATAAAGTAGCCGGTCGGAATGATGAAAAGCATACCGTATTCCTGAGGAAGCGTGAAAAATAGACGGTCAACAACAGCGCCTGTTCCAAAGCTGCTCAGGCAGTATATCATGCCTGTAACCACAGAAGCCGCGGGACTTTTGAATATTCTCGATATGACCGCCATCAACACCACGCCCATAAACACAGCGTTAAGAGGTCCTAAGAATCTCATAACCGTAACCACGTCAATAAAGGTTATTTTGGAAAACGCGGAAACAATATTGTGTAAGGCAAACGGATAAATACCGTCGCAGAAAATGTAATCTGCATCAAGAAAATTGATCCAGGAGGTGTGAACCGAAACGTCGGATGTCGGGAATGCCTGACTCGTCATGGCGAAATATCCGCGCCGTATCAAAAGCACAAATAAGCAAACCGACCCAAGCAAGTGATATACAACGTTCTTGTCAAAATACCATTTTATAAATCTCTTCAAACCGTGAGAAATGTTGCTGATTTTGTCATTGAAATAATTGCGCACGATCAGCGAAAATTTAAGCTGCCCGCTGATAACATCTGCAAACGAAAATATAAAATCATTTAATTTCTTGCGGAAGCTGATTCTGTTTTTGAATTTGACGTAAAACAAAATGACAAAGATAATTGACAGTCCCAGAGTAAGTCTGTTGTATATCTTCATGAAGCCAAGCACATACACTATCGAGGCAAGAGTCACCTGACTGATGATAATGCTTATCATGGCGTTATCCAAAAATTCTCCGTCACAAAGCTTCAGTTTGAGCACCTTTGTCGGAATAATGATAAATACGATAGCATATGCCACCACAAACCATATGAATGACCATATGTTGTTCATGACCTTCTGATCAAAGAAGCCGCCGGACAGCATGTTGGAAATCATGGGTAGATTTGACAGATTGGCAAGTGCATCAGTTAATGATAACATTCGTTTCCCTCCTACTGCATAAACAAATTTGCATGATCACATCACTTGCGATTCCAGAAACGAACGACGCCTATGCCCTTCTGCGAAAGCTGTGCGCCTGACTTGAGCATTTTGTCCAGAACGATCTTGAAATCGTCCCACTGCTCAGTCTTATATTTTACGTTCAGCGCATTGAGATATGACTGCTCCATGTTAGGCTGACGCTCTATGGACAGATTGGCCCATCTGTCTGCGTCATCATATCTTCCGATTTTGAGAAGGCACTCTACAACATTCTTATATTGCTCTGTGTCAAGCATCTCGGGATGGAAGGTATTGAGGTTGTCAATCAGCTCAACATAGAGATGGGAATACTTCTTGACCTCAATTTCGCCAAGAACACCGCTGCTGATGTATTCAAACGTGGTATCGGCATATTCCTTATTGATGTCGGAATCCTGAGGATTTTCCTGATATTTCTGCTGGAGACCCGAAAGCTTCTTGGAGTATTTCTGAAGAATATCCATCAGAGCCGCAGCCGCATAGTGAGCGGTCTCAGGGTCCTCGTTGTCAAGCGCCTTTACCAGAGACTTCATGTTGTTGGAAACATCCGCTTTGAGCACGTTGAGCAGCGCACGGCGCTTATCCTCAACATCCGAGATAATAAGTGCTTCTTCCAGCGGAACAAATTCCTTTTCGGTCTCGTAGTCGGTCTGCTTTGCAAATTCCTTCTTTTCCTTGCTGAATGTAAGTTCGAGATAGTCGATGTCGGACTTACGGTCAAACAGCGAAACGATAAAATTGATGAAGAAGCATATAACGCCGAAAGGAGGTGTGAAAAACATCACTATCGACTTACAAATGGCAGGTCTGAATTTCCCCAGCAGCGTAAAGACTACCAGATAGAGCAGAACCAATGCCGTGTTGACAAGAATGATCTGGTATATGAAGTTAGGATCTCTGGCGTTGAGCGTAAAGTAAAATCCGTTTATTATGCGTTCAAAGTTAATTCCTGTATTCATCTAATGACACCACCTCTGCCTCCAAATCAATGCGGGCGATCTTCTTGTAAACAAAGGGCAGATCCTTTTCGGTCGTGTTGTTAAGCAGCATAAGCAGCTCGTTCGGATCCTTTTCGCTGAGACCGACATAGTCGTTGTCGCGGAGAATACCGCCGAGGGCAGCACCCTTTTCCATAAGCTGCGAGCTGTCGTCCACCCTTGTGCGGAGCACGGCGAAGTCGGCAATGTTGGTGCCTGTACCGCCGAGCTTGGTCTTGACAACATCGGTGAAAGCACTTGCAAGAAGGATATTCGTTCCCGGCACATAACGGGAATCCTTGGTGTCGTTCTGATAACGGTATGCCTTCTCGAAGCTGGAAGCAATAATCTTGGAAAGAACCGAGAAAAGATTTTCCTGATAGAGGGTCATCTTATCGAAATCCATGTTGAACAGCATGATCATGTAAATCATGCTCTGCTCAGAGAAAACAGGTGCAACCATCGAAGGCATGTTGGGTTCGAGCTTGCGGTTGACATAGATTCTCTCCTCAAGCAGTACGCCTTCGAGCTGCTCGTAGTCCTCGAGGTTGATGATGTTGTGCATCTTCTGTGCGCGTCTTGAAGAAGCACCTGCCAGACGGTAGAGACCTTCGTTGCTCTTGACATAAATAGCAACGTCCTGCACACCCATGATCTGCATGATAACGTCGAGAGCCGAGCTGACGATCTTTTCGGAATCGAGCAGGTCGAGCTGGGAGACGATAGAGTAAACCTTGGCTATGGAGTTATCATAGTTGATCAGGCGCTCTTCAAACATCTTCTTGATCTGGATATGTCTCTCAGAGATGTCATAGATTCTGGCAAGCTCTTCCTGCAAAGCCGCTTTTTCTTCGGTCAGCTCGGTATTTCTGAGCTTCAGACGGTCTTTGCTGTAGCCGACCAGAATACCGACTAAGAAGAAGAAGAGTATCTTGATAAGCGTACCGTAATCCAGAACGATCTCGGAGAATTCCATGCCCGAGAACATCTTCACTACAACATACATGATAGATGACAGGAAGATGGAGATGTAGGAATGTGTGACGCTGTAAACGACCGACATGATGATGATGTAGATGACAAAGAAGTCGAGAGACTTCAGCATCGTGAAATCATTTGCGAAATAGGTGCCAACACAGGCAATGGCGCAGAGTACAAGGCTCTCAATATAGGCAAGCAGTCCCTTGCCGATTTCCTTCATGCGCTTTTTGCTCTCATCCCATGCAGCGGTGTCGCCGCGCTTTTTCTTTGCTGCATAGTTTTCCTGAAGCGCTCCGAGGTTGCTTGTGATCCACTTGTAGTTGCGTTCCATGCCCTTTTCAAGAGTGACGATCGGCTTGTACTCAGTTGCCTTCTGGAAAAGTGTACCAACAGGGTTACAGGTGCAGCCCTTGCCGGAGGACTTTTTGTCCACAACAGTGATCTTTGAACCGCAGATCTTTTCAGCCATTTCGATAATGTTTCTGTTGGAAACATATTCGTTGCCTTCCACATTGTAGGTACCCTTGGGGATTGATGTGTTGGCAATGGCTCTGTAGGTAGCGTCAACGGCATCGCCGATAAAGATGGTCTTGTATTCCATATCGAGGTCGCACTCGAAGGGAACACCCATTTTGGCATAGAGGAAGCAGTTGCTTATGAAGTTAAGCTGCTCATCGGTGTTTGCCTGAGGACCGTAAACCATTGGCAAACGCAGAATCACCGACTTCAGTCCCGTGTTATCGTTGTAAATCTTGCATTGTCCTTCGCCGTTGAGCAAGGTAAGACCTCTGATGGACGAGGGTGCGGGCTTGTTTTTTTCGGTAACGGGAGTGTCGTAATCCAGACCGTAGACGTCTGTCGAGGACAGATATACCATATGTTTCACGCCGGCATTGCTGGCGCAGGTAAGTACGTTGGATATGGCGGCATTGAATACGGCTGCATCGGAGTTGCTGTTCCACGCGAACGATGTATCCTGAGAACCGACAAATACCATGGCGTCAGGACCGATAGAGTCGATAATGTTCTGGATCAGCGGATCGTCCAGAGCAAAATCGTAGTTGATGTGTCTGGGCAGACCTCTGCCCTTCAGCTTAGAATTTTTTCCTGTTATCATATAGATTTCGCAGCCTTCCTTGGAAAGACGCTGCACCAACGAATTGGTAAAGAAACCATATGAACCTACAATCAAAACTTTAATTGTACCCACAACCTTCCTTAATATATTTGAAAATGATTCGCTTTCTTTACGGAAACCGCTTTGTCAGCCGCTTCCGTTATAAAGTTATAAACCCTGACGGCTGCCCGCAAGCGCCGACCGGGATTATTCATTTACTTGCCTGGTCTCTGCACATGAAGAATCATGCACATCACCGTGAGAATATATCCGCATACCGCCACAATGGGACGGAACGGACAAAGCAGCCTATATCCGATAGGAGCAAATTCCCTGTATGCCTCCTGATATTCATAGCAGTACTTGTTGCGGTAGTGTATGCTCCACGGCTTGACCGGTCCCATAAAGTGAACGATGATCGGATTCTCGCGCCTTCTGTATTTCTTGCTCAGTCCCCACTTTACGACCTCGCTTGCCAGAAGCCCGGGGTTGTAATTGTAGAGATTCTTCCAGATTTTCATGGAGTCGCGGAAGTAAATATTGATGGCGTCCTGATCGGGATAAATCAGATCTTTTTTCTTTTCCTCAATGATCTCAAATATGCTGTTTACGTCAAATCCCTTTTCACGCATCAGCTTGAGATTCATAAGAAGCACGCCGCTGTTGACGTATGTGCTTCCCTCCGGCAGACCCAGCCGCACATAATGAGGACGGTTGTCGGGACATTTCGGATCGTTAACCTGTGGAGGATCCGACATCGCTATCAGCATATTGTCGTCAAAGGGCAAATGGTAGAATTCCTCCACCGAACCCCTGATGAGAATATCCGGATCCATATAGAGCACACGTTCTTCGCTCTCGGGAATCATCCGGCTTGCGAGCAGGCGGTAATACATTTCCTTTGTGAAGTGCATGTTTACCGGTGCATCGTCAAACATATCGTCACCGATTCGTATCGGCTCAAAACTGTTGCCGAACGATTCAATGTACTGTCTCATTTTTCCGAGAGTAGGTTCATCTATTCTCGAATACATCAGATAAACCGTAATATGGCATTTGTTGTGCTTGAAAAGGGTCTTGAGCATGGTAAGAGAATATTTGCAGTAATTCTGTGATACGGTTATCAATACATTCATACCCTCAGCCCTCCTTTTTCTATCCGAAGATGACTCTCCATGTCGCCGCTGCGACCGATTTGAATACCAGCCACGGTCGGAGCAGCAGCTCACGTTTTTCATCGGCGGTCAGATATTTATTCAGATAGAATCTGTATGTGCGATAAAATTTGTAATAGTATGAAGGCTTCCAAGGCTTGCATTTGCCCATATAATGTGCAATGACCACCCGTTCGCGTTCGCTGCGTCTGTACCCGGGACTGAACAGATATTTCAGAAAATCTCCCGTACCGACATATTCGGTGGTGAAGTTGTACTCTCTGGGCGCGTACTTGATGCCGTCCTTGAAGTAAACGTTAATGAGATCCTGATCGGGAAATTCCAGCGTGAGTCCGCAGGTATTCATAAAGGAAAACATTTCGTCAAGATGAAAGCTCTCGTTCATCAGCGGAATATTGAAGAGTATCACGCCGGAATTAATGTACCTGTAATTGCTGTCAAGCCCGAGATTCTTTTTGCGCTCAGGGTAGTAGCTGTCTCCCAGATAATCGGGAACGGCTATCATCAGCCTTCCTTCAAAATCAGAGCGGTAAAATTCCTCTATCGACCGGAAAATAATGATATCCGGATCGAGATACAGCGCCCTTTCCTCCTGCGGCAAAAGCTGGGGTATGAGCAGCCGGTAGTACATTTCCTTTGTAAAATACTTGGTAACCGTTGCACCTTCAAACAGCTCCGGGGGAACCCTGACGTCGCTGAACGCACCGCCTAACCGCCCGACATGGGCGGCAAGACGTGCCAGATTTTCCTTGCATACATTGGAGTGCAGCAGATAAATATGAATTTCCGATCTGTTGTGCTCAAATAGTGACTCGAGCATTATCAGTGCCGGACGGATGTAATTGTCATCCAACGTAATTACAACATTCATCGCCATTACAGGCTGCCGCCTCCTTATTGGAATGAGAAAACTCAGATGAATTTATTTCTTTGCCTTCTGGGCAATCTCCTTCATCTGTGCCTCGCGTTCTGCCTTCTGCTGAGCAAACATCTTCTGCTTCTGCTGCTCGGCTTCCTGCTGAACCTTTTCATCCTTGCTGAGCTTGAGAGCTGCAAGGGAGTCGTCTGCCTCTTCGATGCGCTTCTTGGACATCTTGCCTGCCGAAGTGGTATTGATGATCATGCCGCGGCAGAATATCTGCTCGTCGATCTTATTGATGACTCTGCGCAGACGCATATAACCGATCGTCCAGCCGATAAATGCGCCCAAAAAGAGACCGAGACCTGCAAACACTACATCGAAGTATGTGGTGATAATGGAGCCGATCAATGTTCCGATGAAGAATCCGATAGTGACCATGCAAGTACCCACGCCGTCATCGAAGTAGAAGAGGAAGATAACCTCGCAGTACATGATAAAGGTGACAAAGTAGGCAGCTGCCAGCGACGGATAGATCGAGAGAATGACGCCCTCAAATCCGAAGTCGGGCAGGAATATCATGGCGAGAATGAAGAGAATGATGGTAATGATGAACTGGAAGCGGATAATATAGAACAGTTCGCTCTTGAGTGTGCGGAACATGTTCTTCTTGGCAAGCTCAATGTCCTCGCCGCCGCCGCCGTTGACCGTTTCAAGATAAGCCTGATAGGAACCGAAGAAGGACGTCTCAGCCTTGACAACGAATATAACCAGAGTGGAAATATTGGTGAAAAGCGCAAGACAGGTAGCCATATCATAGTCAGGCGCGGTCCAGAAAACATTGCCGATATAAGCGCTGTACCGTGCGGTCGACCAATAAACGAAGTTATGGACATACAGACCAAAGGTGTAGAAAAAGTTTGTAATGAAGAGCGGCTTGAATCTCAGGAAGTACTTGAGAGCCTCGGTGTAGTTCTTGCTGGAGACCTTGAAGTAGGTTCTGAGGTTGGCATACAGCATAGTGGCTATGATGGAGAAGCAGAGCACCATTGAGCCGAGAATGGAATATGAAACCGCGTTGTGGAATACATAAACGCTGATAATGGCAAAAACCAGCGCCGCAAGTATGCCAATGAAATAAGCCATACCTATCTTTCCGTAGTCCTTCAGAGCCGAAACATATGTCATCAGGTAAAGCGACATATTGATGACCATAAAGAACCAATAGGACAGGAATGTGAAAAACGGATCAATGCCGACCTCGATCTCTCTGAAAACTATGTAGAGCGATGCAAGGAATGCCAGCACCATGTTGAGTGCCAAGCCGACATTGATAGCCGGCATAATGTCGGCTATCTGTTCCTGATAGATCTTATCCGCGACGTACCTCGACAAAACCGAGTTGAGCGGCGATGTGATTATCATGGAGAAAATGAAAACATAAAGAATTGTCGACGACAAAAACTCTCTGTCAGCAAAAGCCGCAGTCGAGTAAGGCAGCACAATATACATCAGCATAAGTGTGCCGGCAAGCAATATGGTAGGACCAATGGTAACCATGATGGCGTAGGTAGTACCTGCCACAAGGTTGACGATGTTGCCCTTGCCCATAAGCTTTTTTAATTCAAAACCTATACCAGCCATACAGCGCCTCTTTCCTTCCGATTATTTTTTCTTCTTTGTCGCAATAGCCGTTGTGCCGACTGCGGCAAAGTGATCGTACATTTTGGAATATTCTATCAGCCAGCCGTCCTTGGTGTAGTGATCGGCGACTCGCTTCTTGCCGATTTCGCCCATCTTTTTGCGAAGCTCCGGGCTTTTTGCCAGGGTAACGATAGCCTGCGCTATGCGGGCGACATTCATGGTGGGAGTGACTATGCCGCAATCGCCCATGTCATCGTGATCGCCATGGATTAAGCCGGCGCAGTCGCCAACCTGTGTGGCAATGCAGGGAATGCTGCATGCCATTGCTTCCAGCATAACGATAGGCTGACCTTCACTGATACTGGTGAGAATCAACATATCCATCTTGGCGAGATAATCCCTGGGCTTAATACGTCCGGTAAATTCTATATCCTTCAGATGGTTGATTTCCACCATCTCAACGCAGTCGTTGTAATAATCAGGATCCTCGTCGGTCGGTCCCATGATCCACAGTTTAAGCTCCGGAACCTCTTCCTTCGCAAAGCTGTAAGCACTAAGCAGTGTCTTAACATCCTTGATAGGCGTAACACGCAGCAGCGCGCCGATGTTGATGTAGGGATCATTCGGATCCTTGCGCGGGAAGGACTCATAATCGCTGATATTAACGCCGTTTGGAATAACCACCGTTCTGCCGGGATCACATCCCAGTTCGAGCTGAATATGCTGTGCCGCCTTGAAAAGAGATGTGATCTTGTCGGCATAGTAGTACGCACAGTCCGAAAGGCAGTAGAAGTAATGAATCCAGATGTCTTTGTAAATGCCCTGCGTCCAGCTGCTCTTGATAATTTCCTCTTCGCGCTCACGGGTGTAAATACCGTGTTCACTCAGAATCATGGGCTTGTTGTACAGCACCTTGCCCTTGGCTGCCAGTATGCCGGAGTATCCCGTGGCAACGCAGTGATAAATGTCACAGACCTCCATCGGGGTCTTGAGCACCTTAAAGAGCAGCAGATACAGCGAACGAGTATTCCACAGGAAGTCAACAAAAACCGTCTGCGAATATTTATCCTTGTAAAACTCCATAACTATGTCATAGAAGTCCTTGCCCATGAGCAATCCGTTTATCGAAACATCCCTGTGCTCAAAGTAATTGAATATAGTGACCCAGTCAACGTTTTTGCCGTAAAGCAATGACTTAAATGCATCCTTTTCCTTGGAGTTCATCCTGGTCTTGCTGCGTACTTTATGGACAACGTCGTCATCCGTCAGGAAGGTGTCGTGCATCGAAACCACATTGGCAGGTATGACAAACTTGCATTCGCCTGCGTCAGCACGGCTTGCCACAATGGTCTGTATGGAAAAATCCACCTTCGGCACACCCTGTATAAGCATCTGCACCCAAGCGGAAACGCCGCCGAAGGTATAAGGATAGCTGCCTTCTGCAATCAAGCAAACCTTCATTGAGTTATTTCCTCCTTAATGTATATGAATTATTTTGTTAAATCGCAATGAGCAAATTCCTATCAGACAAGCTGTATGGTAACCTCAGGCTTCAGAATCTCCACCATGTAGAAGTCGTCGCTGACCTTTGTCGCGGTAAACTTGGCGTCATCCGGCTTGATCTTCTTTGTAGTCTTGACGATAAAGGCAGCGCTGTCATCAAAGTTGTCGCACTTGATGGTAAGCTCGTTTTCGCTGAAAGTAATCTCAGGCATCAGGCAGAGATATCTCTTGGCGCGATAGCCAGCCTGTGCGGATGTTCTCTCGGTGAGCCATGATGTTCCTCTGTTGAGCAGGTTGAACTGCTTTGCGAGGTTCTGTGCGTAAGTCATCCACTCATAGCTGTAGTTGCTCTTATTGGTGATAACATCATACATGTCGAAGTAATGGGTGGAAAGACCCAGACCCGAAGCCATATTGCATGCCTTCCAATAATCCTGGAAGCTCGGCTCTACCTCTTCGCAGATAATGGGCAGATTGACTATGTTGCTCTCAGCAAATCCGAGATCCGCCTGATATTCAGTGCTTTCCTCAGGAACATCGAGTTTGCTGACATAGACGCTCGTCTTTCTGAGCTTGTGCAGCATGTCGGTCTGCAAAGCCTGTGAAATATCCGTGGAGTACTTATAAGTAACCAGGTTGTAGCTGCCCATGTTGTATTTGAACTGATTGTAGCTGGCGTCCATTGCATCCTCCTCCAGCTCCTTGTCGGAATGAAGGTCCTTATGGTAGCCGCCGAAGCCAAATTCGCACCCGTATTTGCTGAATTGCTTTTTGAAATAGGACAGCGTTTCTGTGTTGAAATTGGTGGTTCCTCTCGAAGCATCGGTGAGATACGCGTAATACAGACCGGTGAACTTGATATCGGAATCCTTCATCATGGTAACGAGGTTCGGCCAAACCTGATCCTTGATGAACGCCTGAGAATCTCTGTTGTAGAATCTCATCATAGCGTCGCCGTTTTCATAGCTGAGGAACGGGAAGCTGTCTATAAAATTCACTTTAGCATCGATGACGGGATATGCATACTGCGATTCCATTCCGCCCAGAACGGCTATACACAGACCCATGCCGTATTTCTGTTCCATAAAATCGGCATTAAGCACAAAGATCTGACCATCGCCGTAAACAGTTCTCCACAGCAGCGGTACCATAGTGCTCTGATCGGCGTTGGGATCAGGAGAATATTCAAAAATATACTTGCGGCAGGTAGCGTCAATTCTGATGTCCTCCACTGTAAGAGGATAATCGTTGCAGACAATGTCGCCCTTCTGCGCAAACAGACCCTTAAAGGTCTGGAATCCGGCTATCGAGGCTTCGCCCGTTCTCGAGACGATGCCCATTGCCTCGCAGTAATTATCGTAGTTATCCGAACCTTCCTGTGGAAGAGCCGCAAAGAAAATATCAGTGCCGCGCTTTACAGAGCTCATAAGAAGGATCATATCGCCCAGAGAATTCAGATCGGGTGTGGTAACAATGACAGCCTTGACGTCTCTGAGATCGGTGGAATTAAGACCCGCAGCGGTGGTTGCAACCTTATAGCCCTTCTTTGCGTAATTGAGAGCCAGCTTGACATTTTCGCAGATAACCTCGTCGTTACCCGTTATAATGAGATAATCCTTGTCCAACTTTTCCACATTTGCGGTATGAGTTGACGAGTCGAATTTATCGACAATCTCATTGTTGCTAGCGGCGGAATCGGTGATGTAGTTCATCGAAATCACAAGAAATATGGCAAGCATAAATACAAATGACAACGACATAACGACGTATTCACTTCTTTTTAACATAGACAGATCTCCTATCTTTGATAAAATATTGATGAATGATTGAACCTGGGCGCAATTCAGCTATCGTTAATATTATAGCACTAAAAAATTCTCAGTCAACCATAAATTTTATATAAATCTTGTACACCTAAGATTAAGCAGATATTACAAAGCTTTGAATTATTTGATAACGAAAAAAATCCCCCATCAAAAAGACCGGGGATTTTTGATATTTTTAACTAATTATTTTTTCGACATTGGCAATTTACCACAAATATTATGAACATTTGGTAAACAAAGTGCAACGCCCAACATATTTTTTCACCAACTTGCCATTTACAAATACATCACAAAAAGCAACCGGAAGCGAATCGTTCGTTATTTTGCACATTTTTAAAATAAAAATTTCGTCACTTATGTTAACTCAAGTTATCACGCTTTTTTCCATGTTCTGGGCATAAAGGCAATCAGCACCGGGAATATCTCCAATCTGCCCGCCAGCATATCAAATATTATCACCAGCTTGGAGAATGGCGTGAATTCCGAAAAATTGCCGTACGGTCCGATGGCGCCGAGTCCCGGCCCCATATTGTTGAGAGCCGTGAGCGCCGCAGAAAAGGAGACGTCAAAGCCGTATTTGTCCAGAGAGATCAGCAGCGTGGAAACAAGCAGAATCACCATATATATAATGAAAAAGGAACCCTGCGTACTGAGCTGTTCGCTGTCCACTGCCTGACCCTCCAGCTTTACGGTCGCAACCATACGGGGATTGAGCTGACGGCGCATTTCTCTGACGCCGGATTTGAGCAGTATCATCACACGGGCAACCTTCAGACCGCCGCCGGTGGAGCCGGCGCATGCTCCGCAGAACATCAGCAGTATCAGCACGGTCTGGGAGAATCCCGGCCACTGCGTATAGTCGGAGTTGCCGAATCCGGTGGAGCTGGAAAGAGAAGCTACAGTGAAGCCAGCATAGCGCAACGCCCTGGAAAAGGAGTGGTACATCGGCGCAATGTTACAGGTGATCAGCAGCGTGGAAAGAATATAGATGGCAAAGAACACCTTGATTTCGACATTGTGCAGCACATCGGAAAAGCGCTTGATGAGCAGCAGGTAAAAGAGATTGAAGTTTATGCTGAATACCAGCATAAATATCGTAATGATCACCTCTACCCACACATTGTGGTACCCGCTTACACCGTCGTTCAGAACCGAGAAGCCGCCCGTACCGGCTGTGGCAAATGCATTGGCAATGCAGTCGAACCAGCGCATTCCGGTAAGCCTTAGCATAATTGTTTCAAGGAATGTAAAGAAAACATATATCCCATAAAGAATACGGGCTGTTATCTGTGTCTTGGCGACCAGCTTGCCCACTGACGGACCCGGAACCTCCGCACGCATGATGTACATGGACTGTGCGCTGCCTGCCGGAAGTATGGCAAGGGCAAAAACCAGCACGCCCATGCCCCCTATCCAGTGGGTAAAGCTGCGCCACATCTTCAGGCTCATAGGGAACGACTCGACGTCGGTCAGCAGCGTGGAGCCTGTAGTGGTGAAGCCTGACACAGTTTCAAAAAGCGCGTCGGTAAAGCTCGATATGTCGCCGCTGATAACAAACGGCAGAGCGCCGAATACGGACATCAGTATCCATGCAAAGGCGACTATAACAAATCCCTCGCGTGCGTATATGGTTTGATTTTTGGGTTTGAAGCCGGTGAGCAGATATCCCAGAATGCCGAGCGGCAGCATGACCGACAGCAGAGGAATCATTCCCTCGTCGAGATAGTACAGCGAAAAAAGCAGCGGAAGTCCCATCAGCGCCGCTTCCAGCTTCATGATCTGCCCCAGCACATATCTTATCATATGATAATTCATATCCGCACCGCCTTATTCCACAATATCCGCAAGGGTGCGAAGGCTTTCGATAGAGGTGACAACGATGATCGTATCGCCAGCCTCCATGCAGTCCCCGCCACGAGGGAATATGATCTTGTTGCGGCGGATAATGCAGGCGATAATCAGATTTTTCCTGAGTCTCAGCTCACGGAATGTCACGCCGATGTATTCAAAATCATTGGGTACGCTGAATTCCAGCGCTTCCACCTTGCCGTCCACAATGCGGTAGAGAGTGCGAACGCCTGTCCCCTCGGAATTGTGAAGAGCGCGCACGTAGCTGAGTATGCGGTCGGTGGCAAGCTCCTGCGCCGAGATCACCGTGTCAAGTCCTATGCTGCTCAGCACGTCGGTGGAAATGCGGCTCGCCTTGGTGACCACCTTGCCCACCTTCTGCGATCTGGCATACATTGAGATAATGGCGTTTTCCTCGTCGTGCCCCATCAGAGCAACAAAAGCATCCTGATGAGCCAATCCCTGTTCGTTGAGCAGTTCTCTATCGGTAGCGTCACCGCATATAATCTCGGTGGCAGGCAGAATATCGCCCAGTTCAAGAGCACGGCTTTCCTTCTTTTCCAGCACCCTGACGGTGTGACCCGATTCGGTGAGCTGCCGCGCAAGATAATAGCCCACATTGCCGCCGCCGGCTATCATAACTCTCTTGGTGCGTGTACGGTAAAGCCCCAGCTTTTTCATGAAGCTGACCAGCTCGGGACGTGACGCGGTCACGCTGATGCGGTCGCCCTGCTTGATGATGAAATCGCCGTTGGGAATGATGGCGTCTTCCCCTCTTTTGACGGCGCATACCAGCACACTGACGCGGTATTTTTCGTGAATGATATGCACCGGCTTGCCGATCAGATCATTGCCCTCGGAAATACCAATCTCGGCAAGCTCCACCCGTCCGTTGGCAAACGGTTCCAGCTTGATGGCGGAGGGGAACCGGAGAATTCTGGCTATCTCGTTTGCAGCGAGAAACTCGGGGTTTACAAGCATACTGATTCCGAATCCGGTGCGCATGAAATCAAGCTGCTTGGAGTATTCGGGCGTACGCACACGGGCTATCGAATGACGGCAGCCCATCTTTTTGGCGAGCATGCAGCAGAGAATATTCAGCTCGTCGGTCTGTGTGACAGAGATAAGCAGATCGGCTTTGTCAACGCCAGCCTGCTTCTGAATATCGTAGCATGCGCCGTTGCCGCATATGCCGTTTACGTCAAACGCATTGATAAGATCCTCCACCACCTGCGGATCCTTGTCGATCACGACTACATCATGATTTTCCCTTGCCAGCTGTTTGGTCAGAGCCCTGCCGACCTTACCGCTGCCAACAATGATAATATTCATATATTTCCTTCCTTAAATAGAGAATAAAAATTGTCAATCTATAATATACATTATTTTCATAAAGTTTGCAAGGGTTCATACAAATATTACATATAAAATTTACGGCAAATTTTATCACAATATAACAAAACAGCAGCGGCAGCCATGCCGCATAAATCCTCTTGATATGCAAATAATAAAGCCGACAGACAATCCTAATGAATTCGGAGGAATGATTTTGCAGAGATTACAGAGAGGAACATTCAGATTTGACATGAAGCCGACAGTACTTGCCTTTGCCGGGGTCGCCGGCAAAAAGGAGAGCGAAGGTCCGCTCGGCGACAGGTTTGACAAGGTGCATGAGGACCCGATGCTGGGACAGGCTTCGTGGGAAAAAGCGGAGAGCACCCTCCAGCAGGAGGCAATTCACATAGCGCTCGACAAGGCAATGCTCCCGCCGGCAAGTGTTGACGTCATTTTTTCGGGAGACCTGCTCAATCAGTGCATAGCCTCCACCTTCGGGCTGAGAAGCCTCGGTGTACCGCACATGGGAATGTACGGAGCCTGCTCCACGATGGTAGAAGCGCTGATAAACGCATCGGTTTTTGTAGAATCGGGAGCCGCGAACATCTGCGCGGCGGTGACTTCCTCCCATTTCTGCTCGTCGGAACGGCAGTTCCGCACGCCTCTCGGCTACGGCGGACAGCGCAGTCCTTCCGCCCAGTGGACTGTGACGGGAGCGGGTGCGGCTGTCATCGGACAGGGAGGCAGCATCGCGGTAAACGCCGCCTGCGTGGGAATTATCGACGATCTCGGCATCAAGGACCCCTGCAATATGGGCGCTGCAATGGCTCCGGCGGCAGCCGACACAATCAAGCGATTTCTGACGGACACCTGCACCTCACCTGCCGATTACGACCTGATTCTCACAGGAGACCTCGGATTTGTCGGCAGCGACCTGCTGCGCCAGCTTCTCATGCGTGAGGGAATCGACCTCGGCGACAAACACAACGACTGCGGAATGATGATATTCGACCGCGAAACACAGGACGTTCACGCCGGCGGCTCCGGCTGCGGCTGCATTGGAAGCCTGCTGTGCTCACATATCATGCAGCTCATGTCGGACGGAGAGCTTCACCGTGTGCTGGCAATCGCCACCGGCGCGCTGATGTCCACCACAAGCTCATGGCAGGGGGAAAGCATTCCCGGTGTGGCGCATCTCATTGAGCTGACCAACGCCGCGGGATAAATATTTAGGGTATTGCCAAAAAAATATCGCCGCGCTTTTCCGAATTCATTCAACGAAAAGCGCGGCAGTTGTTTCAGCAGAAGCGATTGAGCTTTGGATCGTAGGCATAGCCTATCGAATCAAGCGCCTGAATCATCTCATTCTTATCGACATTCAGATCATCACAAAGCGCATCAAGAGTGGGATATTTATCTCGCAGCTTGGTATTGATTACACTGAGCAGCATGAATTTATCCTGCGGAAGTTGATTTGTCATGTCATTCACATTATTCACAAGCTTTCAATTAAAATACGATTGCCCTCACAATATGTCATTCTGCGTCGGGCAATCCGGCAGCTGTTGTCTGGGGATGTACCGTCATAACCACCGTCAGCGGGAAGAAAAGGAATAACGGCATAAAGTATCTCATCAGCACGATGGGAATAAAGAAGCAGAACGCAAGATACACAAAGATGGCTGCGAGCGGAAGATACAGCTTCTTTCTTCGTCTGTAAACGGAGTAGAACAAACAGTTCAGCAGCAGCCAGTACTGGAAGCCGATGGAGAAAAGCATCGACAGCAGCGGTACTTTTTCAAATGAAATATCCCTGCAGAGCATTCTGTAGAATTCCTCACCCTCCGGCCATAAAGGTACTCTGGTACCGGGTTTTTCAACGCCCGTCACATAATAGCATTTTTCGGTCGTGTAAATTTCCGCCTTGACATATCCGTCTATCAGACTGTCGGGATACCACATATACCGCGTCTGCGCAATCACCGCATTCAGGTAGGCGCCGGGGCATTTAACGCCCATTTTCAGCCAAAATTTTACAAATCCCACGCTGTTTTTGGCGCCCTTGATGTTTTGCAGCATATCCTTGGAATAATCGGCACATTCAGGGCAATATCTGAAATATTCCATATTCATGTAGTATTTGAATTGCTTTGCGTCCCTGTCGGTCCATTTTTCCGGTTCCTCTATATAGGCTCTGATAAGCGTCTGTGAAACAAGCGACATGGACGCTCTCGGATTGACCCCCGAAATGGGCTTGCAAATCGCACTAAGCGCAAGTGAAAGCGAAATAAACACCGCGACATTAGAAACTATAAAGACCAGTATTCCGCGGGAATGATTGCGATGCGACTTGAACCAAACGAAAATATTCAAAACCGCAAGCAGCGCAAGCATGATAAGCTCACTGTTGTTGTTTCTTGCCATCAGTGTCAGAGACATTACCGCGCCTAAAACCGCCGGCTTTCTGACCGAGCCAAAAAAGCCCTTTGTGTCACACGCAAGCTGGTACAGCAGGAACCCGAGATAAGTCAGCAGTCCGGCAAAAAGCGTATCCCTGCCGGTGTGAGTCACAATCAGAGGAATAACCGGAAACAGCGCAAAATAGGCTCCGAACAGGCAAGTCAGCGCACGGCTGAGGCGCTGTCTGTAAAATGTCACAAGCATATGCGTAAACATAGCCGAGAAGGTCATCATCTGTATTGCCGCGTATATGGCTATACCGGCGTTATAAGACCCGAACAGGCTGTGTGCCGCATTCAGGCAGCCGATGATCAGCACCGTATGAAGGCGCGGAAAATCATTTTTGTATATGACGAACTGCTGATTAAACTCCTTCATCATATCGTAGGAAAAGCCGCCCGGGAAAAGCGCAATATAACACGGCAGCCAGCACAGCACCAAAATCAGCGCAATCACCCACGGATGCGCCATGGCAAAGGATACGCATTTTTGGAGCCGTGAAGCGGAACCTTCGTCTGTGTCCGGGCGAACCGTCACCTTTTTTGCCTCCATCTCCGACAGCTTCGCCCATAGCAATGAGACGCCGCAGGCAAACGCATGGGTATAAAGCAAGATGGAAAGGCACATCATGAATCCGATCGGGAAAAAGCGCTCATTCTGATCAATTGCCCTGCCCATGGCAATCATACAGGACAGCATAAAACCGAAAACGTGGGTCAGCACAAGTTCTCTTTTTCGGTGTTCCTGTCTCCAATACCACCGGAAAAGCAGGAACAGCACTGCCGCATAGGCTATCGAAACCAAACTGTTTGAAAATCCGATGGTTTTATCGGATAAATAAGAGGGCAGCAGCAGCGTGCATATCAGCGAAAGACATGCAGATATATACGCCGAAACGCGCGGCGACCGATTTTTGAAGTGCGTACTAAAATCACTTACCGTTTTTGTCACACTACTCAATGAAAAAGGCTGCATTATTATCTCCTTTTACTTCCAAGCGCACAGCGCTTAGGAAAACATTCTATTATTTTATCTGCATTTATCTGATTAACCTGCGCTTGCAAGCAAGCGGTCATGAATACTTACAGCACTCCTCCGTCGTCATCGTCATCATCGTCCTCGTCGTCGTCAACGTCGATGTAGCCGTATTCGTACTTGTAATTGTATTCACCGAATTTGCCGCCGTAGAGAGGATTTTCACCCATTTCATCATCATCGTCGTCCTCGTCGTCAGCGCCTTCGTGATATTCCCCGTATCCGGCAGGCTCTTCATAATCGTCGCCCATGCCGTCCTCATAGCCTTCTTCAAGCTCGGCGTGATAGATAATCTTATCCTCGTTATAGGCGGCACGCTCTTCCTCTTCCTCGTTGTAATCGTAGTCGATGAGCATTTCCTGCGCATTGATATCCTCGCCCGAAATACGGTGATAGGAGCCGTCGCTGCCCAGTCTGCGGGCTTTGACGGTATCGTGCCAATACATGTCGATATCGCTCTTGATCTGCGCGAATACTTCCTCGTCCTCTATGGGGAACAGCAGCTCCACGCGGTGATCGAGATTTCGTGTCATCCAGTCGGCGGAACTGAGATAGAGCTTCTGCTCTGTGCCTTCCGCACCGAAGAGATAGACACGGCTGTGCTCTAAGAAACGTCCCACCACGGAACGCACCTCTATATTCTCGCTGAGTCCCGGAATGCCCGGACGCAGGCAGCAGATGCCGCGCACGAAAAGCCTTATCTTCACACCCGCGGCGGCAGCCTTGAAAAGCTCCCGCACGATATCCGGATCGGCAAGAGAATTCATCTTGGCGAATATCGCGGCAGGCTGTCCGGCGCGAGCCTTCTTCTTCTCGGCACGGATAAGGTTGGTGAAGGAAAGTCTCAGCGCGTGAGGCGCCATAATGAGCTTCTGCATCACCGGCGCGCGGAAGTAGCCCGTGATGGAATTAAAGAATACCGTCGCGTCCTCTCCCAGCTGGCGATCCGCCGTCAGCAGCGAATAGTCGGTGTAAATGCGTGCGGTAACGTCGTTGTAATTGCCGGTACCGAGGTGGAGGTAACGCTTGATGCCGTCGGCTTCACGGCGCACAATGAGGGTTATCTTGGAATGTGTCTTGAGTCCTGCCACGCCGTATATGACATGCGCACCCATGCGGGAGAGCTGCTCGCCGAATTCGATGTTGTTCTCCTCGTCAAAACGCGCCTTGACTTCCACCAGGGCGGTGACCTGCTTGCCCTTGTCGGCGGCACGCTCGAGGGCGGCGACGATGGGGCTGTTGTTGGAGACGCGGTAGAGCGTCTGCTTAATGGCGAGCACATCCGGATCGTCGGCGGCTTCGTCCAGCAGTCTTACCACCGGATCAAAACTGTCGAAGGGGTGATACATCAGTATGTCTTTACGTGCGATAACGCTGAAAATGCTCTCATTTGTCAGCAATTCACGGCAGGTCTTGGGCGTGTAGGGTCTGTCCTTGAGATGATCAAAGCCCGGCAGCGAATACAGCTGCTTTACCAGGAAGGAAAGATTAATCGGACCGTTGATCTCGTAAATATCACGCTTCTCAATCTCCAGCTTTTTCTGGAGGAATTTGAGCATCTTGGGATTGGCGCCGCGCGCGATTTCCAGACGGATCACCGAACCGCGCTTGCGGGCTTTGAGGGAATTCTTGATTTCGCTGAGCAGGTCGATGGCTTCTTCCTCGTCAAAGGAAAGGTCGCCGTTGCGTGTAATGCGGTAGGGCACGCAGTCGATGACAGTGTATCCCGAGAAAAGCTTGGCGATATTCATTTTGATGATTTCTTCAATGGGTATGAATATGTAACCCTGCTCCGAAGGCAGCTTGATAAGGCGCTGGAGGTTATCCGGCACCTGCACGGTGGCGAACACCGGCTTTTCCGCGCCGCAGTCGAGCAGCACCCCTATATTCAGGCTCTTGTTGAGAATCAGCGGGAAGGGATGGCTGCGGTCTACGGCAAGAGGCGTCAGCACGGGATAAATCGCGTTGTCAAAGAGGCTCTTGCAGAAGCGCACCTGTTCGTCCATGAGAGAATCGGCGTGGATGATGGAAATGCCGTTGGAGCGCAGCTCGGGGAGAATGGATTTGTGATAGATGGAATACTCCATCTCGCACAGCTCGTGTGTGCGTTCGCTTATGGCGATAAGCTGCTGCTTGGGCGTCATTCCTGCCGGATCAACAGCGTCATATCTGGCGCGAAGCTGGTCGCGTATGGAAGCAACGCGCACCATGAAAAATTCATCGAGATTCGATGTCACAATAGAGAGAAACTTGATTCGTTCAAATACGGGGTTTTCATCCGCCACAGCCTGCATCATAACGCGGTGGTTAAATTCCAGCCAGCTAAGCTCACGGTTGATGTAATGCTCGGGCAGAATGGTTACGGACGCCATAAAAAGCAGCTCCTTCTGAATAGGTAATGATTATTTGATTATTGCACTACTTGAAATACTTCATTATATTGCATACATAGATAATTATATCACCCGCATAAAGCAAATGCAACTGAATTTTGTTAAATATGTTGTAAACAAGTAAACAAGTAAACAAGCAAACACGCCAATCCGAGTGTGAACCGGTTTTGCATCATTATTCACATATTATTATTCAGATGGAATCACTGTGCCAATTGACTTTGTTTTAAATCTGTCGTATAATTATATTCGGAAGGCAGCTGCCTTTACATCAACAGAACGGAGAGAAAAGCATCATGAAATGCAAGAAGATCTTAGCGCTGCTGGCGGCGGCAGTCATGTTCGGCTCGATGGGTACCGGCGCATACGCCGCCACAAAGAGCGATTCCGCTTCGCCCTCGCTGAAAGCCGAGCTTTCCGGCTCACAGCTTTCCAACTTCACGGTCGTGGCTGTCGACAGTGCCAAAAGCCACAACATCGGCGCTCACAGCTATCAGTGGAACGGATACAGAGAGAATGCATGGAACTGGGCTGAAACAGCCAAATCATACCTTGTCGCCAATTCCGACGGCACATTCACCCGATTGGAAAACATCGGCGAAAGCATCGTCATTGAAAATTACTCGTCAGCCCTCAGTCTGAAATCCACAAAGAAGCTGAATCTGGAGCTGCCGATATTCGGCGGATTCCTTTCCGGCGCGAAGTACAACTTCATTGTCTGCGGGCAGCAGAACGATGACGAAAGCGACGCCACCGAGGTGGTAAGGGTCATCAAATACGACAAGTCATGGAACCGCCTTGGCAGCAAATCCTATTACGGCATAAACACTTATGTTCCGTTTGAGGCGGGTACCGTGAGCATGACCGAGGACGCCGACCGGCTCTACATTCACACCAGCCACAAGATGTATAAATCGAGCGACGGCAACAATCATCAGGCCAATCTCACCTTCTTTATCGACAAGGAAAACATGAAGTCGCTGTATGAAAATTACATCGTGTGGAATATATCATCCGGCTATGTCTCGCACTCCTTCAATCAGGTCATCAGGACAGACGGGGAGTATGTATACACCGCCGACCACGGCGACGCACATCCCAGAGCGGTCGTGCTTGTCAAGAGAAATACCGGCGGCAGCGCTGTCGCTTCCGGTAATATTCTTGAAATCAAAGGCAGCACCGGAGCCAATCTGACCAAGGTCACTCTCGGCGACATGCAGCTTTCCGGCAGCAGGGTAATTACCGTCGGCGCTTCGGTCAAGCAGGACGACAGCTATGCCGACCGCTCCCAGAAGAATATCTTTGTCTCGGCAGCCTCCAAGAGCGATCTTTCGTCGCAATCCTTCATATGGCTGACAAATTACGACGAGAATGCCGGCGTTACGGTCTGCAATCCCTATCTTGTCAAGATGAGCGACAGCAAATTCTTTGCGGTATGGGAAGAGCTTTCATCCTCCGGCAACACGCTCAAATATGCCAAGCTCGACGCAAACGGCAAGCTCACAGGCAGCGTACTGTCACTTACTGAGGACAGCGACGAGGGTCTTTCCGACTGTGCGCCCGCGGTATCCAACGGCAAGCTCGTCTGGTATTCCACAGGCTCCCGTTCCGACAGCTGGTGGAACAAGACCGACGCCGCACCGACATTCTACATGCTGTCCCCCGAGATTGGCGCACCCGTCATCACAGCGCAGCCGCAGAACGTCAGTGTAATGTCCGGCGACACGGCTTCCTTCACGGTAAAGGCAAGCGGCACCGGTCTGAAATACCAGTGGTATTACAAGAAAAAGGGCGCATCGGCGTGGAGCCTCTGGAAGGGACACACCACCGCGACCACATCCGGAACAGCCAACGACACATGGGACGGCATGCAGGTCTACTGCGCCGTATCCAATTCCGCAGGCATTACCGTTGACTCCAATCCGGCAACCGTCACTGTAAACGCGGAGCTTAAAATAACCTCTCAGCCGCAGAACGTCACCGTCAATTCGGGCGACTCGGTAACCTTTACCGTGAAGGCAAGCGGCGTCGGACTCAAATACCAATGGTATTACAAAAAGAAAGGCGTCAGCACATGGAGCAAATGGGGTACGCGAACCACCGCCTCTACCACCGCGACCTCCAATGACAGCTGGGACGGCATGCAGGTTTACTGCAATGTCACCGATTCCAAGGGAACAAGCATCCATTCCAACACGGCAACCGTCACCATTTCAGCCACTCTTAAAATTACACAACAGCCCCAGAGCCAGAGCAAAACGCTGGGCGAATCGCTCACCATATCGGTCAAGGCATCGGGCTTAGGACTGAAATATCAGTGGTATTTCAAGAAAAAGGGGCAGACGGAATGGTCAGTCTGGAACGGACGGACGCACGCCTCCGAGACCTGCACGCCCAACGATACATGGAACGGCATTCAGCTCTACTGCCTTGTCAAGGACAGCGCAGGCAATTCGGTTAAATCATCCGCCGCGACCATCACCGTTACCCAGGAATTCAAAATCATCACCCAGCCCTCCGATGTTGTGGTAAAGTCGGGCGATACCGCCAAATTCACCGTCAAAGCAAGCGGCACCGGTCTGAAATACCAGTGGTATTACAAAAAATCCGGCTGCTCGACAAGCTGGACCGTCTGGAACGGTCACACCACGGCAACCACTACAGCCACGGCCAACACTTCATGGGACGGCATGCAGGTGTATTGCAAAATCACAGACGCCACCGGAAGCACCCTCACTTCCAAAGCCGCCCTTATTACCATTATGAATGAGAAAACTCTCACCGTCAGCGCAGGCTCAACCCTCAGAATTAAAAACACGGCAAGCGGCGACACCTTCACTTACCAGTGGTACTACAAAAAGAAGGGCGCTGCCGACTGGAGCATATGGAAGAGTCACACCGATCCCGAACTCAGCGTCACAGCCAACGACACATGGGACGGTATGATGATTCACTGCGCTATAGTGAATTCAAGCGGCAGAGACATCAACAGCACCTACTACAAGATCGCTCTCGCCTAAACAATCAGACAAACATTCTCCGAAATAAATAAACTCCCGAAAGGAGAGCCGTCAGGCGTTGTGTTCGCCATAAATTACGGCACCTCCCTTCGGGAGTTGTCTTTTTTCAATTGTAAACCGCCTGCTGAACAAGCGGAAGGTAGTACTCGAGATAGCCGCGTGTAAGCGGGTGAATGCCGTCGGCGTCGACATAATCGGTGTTGTTGTTCCTTGCGTTGATCCAGCCGGGATCGGTCAGCCATGTATAATTTACGTTGCTGCGGTATTCGTCATACAGCGTGTCAAGCGGACTGTCGTTGAACACGTCGATAATACCTATGTCATAGACGTTGCAGCAGGCAACGATAGCGTCGTGCAGCTCCTGCTGGGTATATCCGGCATTATTCGGGGTATTTACAAGATAAACGCCTTCCTTATATACACGGTGGGTAATCAGAAAGAACTTTCGGGCGTCCGGGTATTTGCTTTTCATCGTGACAAAAAGCCTCTGCAAACTGCCCATAACGGTGTAATTATCCAATTCGTCAACGCTTTCCGCAGGGAATGCAGGTATCTCCCCCATCGGCGCATCCAGACAGTAATCGTTGTACCCTCCGTCGGCAATGATTATATCGGGAATAAAATTATCCGTCATTTCCAGCTGCTCGGGTATGGTTGAAATATCGTTCCTTGCGGTGGACAGGGTAGCGCCGGATACGCCCTGATTCAGATAGCACATATCAAGGTCGCCCACAAAGCCCCTTTCGCCGTTGCGATATCCCCGGCAAATGCTGTCCCCCACGGCAAGCACCCTTGTGCGCGTGTCTATCGTTATCGTTGCCGTGTCCGAGATCATCGCATTGCCGAATTCATCGCCTACAACACAGTACAGCTGAATGCCGTTCCACGAGTCATTCGGCATAACGGTCTCGCTGTAATGCGTTCTGCCTATCCACTCCGAGAACTTGCTCTGCCCCTTTTTTTTGAAGTACCACTGGTATTTCAGCCCGATTCCCGTCGCTCTTACGGTGACGGTGAGACTGCTGCCCTTAGGCACTGCGCGGCTTTTGGGCTGCTTGACAATCGACAGCTCGGTTTCTTGGGTAAGTTTCTCTTCTTCCTCGCCGACCGGCTGATAGCCGTCCAGATAAACGGCGGAATCGTCGGCAGTCCCATTGTCAGCGTCTTTTGAAGAACACCCGGATATAAATACAGCGAGCAGCATCAATACTGCCGCAATGCTTACTTCAAGCAATTGTTTACTTTTCATTGGTTTCATTAGTCCTTGCTGTCAGCTCTTTTTCTTATTTTTCTCATATTTTGACCTGTCGTATTCGGTCTTTTGTTCATCTGTCTTCTGTTGTTGGTCAGCAAGCTCCTGCGCCGCTTCATCGTCGCCATAGATGAATTGATTCAGATAACCTGCGTTTTGGTTCAGGTTAACCTCAACATACCATGCATTGCCGGTTTTTTTGTCCTTCCATGTGCCGTCTATGGGTATACGCAGACCCATCGTGTCGTAATTCAGGCTGCTCAGACCTTCCCAAAGCAGAGAATTCATCTCGTCGCGCGTCATGTTGGTCGTGACACATGGCGCAACAACGGATAAGATACGCTGTGCTTTTAAGGGCGAAAGCGACCGACATTTCTTCATGATCTCCCGCAGCACCTTTCGCTGACGTGCCGTGCGTGCGATGTCTGTGCCTACCTTGCGTATGCGGCAGTAGGAAAGCGCCTGCTGTCCGTTGAAATTGTACCGTCCCGCCTCGGTGATCCTGTTTTTTTTGCCTCCCTGCACGTACTTGTTGAATTGTTCAAGCTCCATCTCTTCAATCTCTACCTCAACTCCGCCGAGATCGTCCACTACGGCGGCAAAAGCAGCGTAATCCACGCATACGTACCGATCTATCCTCATGCCGAAATTCAGGTAGATTGTTTCCAGCAGCAGATCTCCGCCGCCGAAGGTGAATGCCGCATTGAGCTTGTTTTTGCCATGCCCCGGTATTTTGAGATACATGTCACGCATAAGAGAGGTCATTTTGATTTTCCGGTGGGCGTGATCTATGCTCAGAATGATCATGCTGTCGGTGCGGGAAATACCGTTTTCATCAATATCGCAGCCGCACAGCAGTATGTTTTTGGTTTCATCGGTGTGCGATACAATAAAATCGGCGTCGGATTGACTGACCAGCGCATTGATATCGTCAAAATTGAGATTGCTTTTGACGTAATTGACAGAATCGACAATGCTCATCATCCTGTAAGCCTCGTATATACCAAAGGCAGCGACAGCAGCAAAAATGACTGCCACAGCCACGGCAATGACCTTCCTTGCGGAATGGGGCTTTTCTGCGTTGTACTGAGCGTCCGATCTTTTTGAGACTCTTATCGGGGAATTACTGTCAACATTCGGTTTTTCGGGCTGTACAGGACGATTGGTTATCAATTCGGCAAGCTCACGCACTTCCGGCAAACTCTCGAACTTTACATTATAAGAAGCAGCGGAAAGGCACTGACGCGCGTTTGCTCCGCTGCCGCCCACTACCACAGCTTCATCTCCGAGCTTCTGACTCTGCCCGTCCATAGTATCCCCCCTAAAACCATCTCACATCTTCCGCATAACCACAGACCTTTTTCAGAATAAATTTTACATCACGTAAAACGCCCTGTCAATCGCTGCACAAAAAATTAATGATATCTAAACAGGCAATTCACCAAATGTTAAACTAATTGTAAATTAATTAACGCTATCCCTCATAAAAAATCCCGAAATTACTTGACGTACAGTATATCATTGTGCTATAATCAAGGCTAAAGTATATTTTAGTGAGGTGAAGTTTTTTGTCTCTTGCAGTATTTTTATCAATGTCGGGCACATGTATGAGTGCCGCGTACGCAACAAACAACAATAATAATATGACGGGAGGCGCTGAGATTTCATCTTGCTTTTATGCATAAGAAAATCAGTGTCCTCCCGTTATGCTTTGCGGGAGGATTTTTGATTTATTGAGAGAAGGAGAATTACACTATGGAATTTACAAATCCCAGCAACGTTAAGAAGCCGCTCAGCGTCAAGGACGTTGCCGCGGCAAACGGCGGAGAAATCACCATTCACGGCGGAATCCACATTATCCGCGATATGGGCGAGTTTTCTTTCGTGGTACTTCGTCTGCCTGACGGAATATGCCAGTGTACCGTTGAGAAATCCGCCGACTTTGGCGGAGAAAGCCTTGTGGAGGAAGCCTGCATTGAGGTGACAGGCACCGTCCGTGAGGAAAACCGCGCTCCCGGCGGCTACGAAGTGGTTGTCAAATCGGGCAAAGTGCTTTCCAAGCCTGCCGCAGCCATGCCCATCAGCATCAACAAGCACAAGATCACCGCCGCTCTCGAAAATGAAATTCCGCTGCGCAACATCACCCTGCGCAACGGCAATTACCGCACACGCTTCCGCATTCAGGGCGAGATCGTCAAGGGCTTCCGCGATTATCTGGACAGCCAGGGATTTGTGGAGATTCACACTCCGAAAATCAACGCAAGAGCTGCCGAAGGCGGCGCCAACGTATTCAAAATGGAGTACTTCGGCAAGAAAGCGGTCCTCGCGCAAAGTCCTCAGTTCTACAAGCAGGCTATGGTCGGCGTATTTGAGAGAGTCTATGAGGTCGCACCCGTATTCCGCGCCGAGAAGCACAACACTGCCCGTCATCTCAACGAGTACATCAGCATGGACTTTGAGATGGGCTACATCGACAGCTTTTACGACATCATGGCAATCGAGACAGGCATGCTCAAGCTGGTCATGGACAGAATCCGCGATAACTACGCACGCGAGATTTTCCTGATGAAGCTGAACATTCCGGTAATCGACACCATTCCCCATGTCCGTTTCAAAGAGGCAAAGGAGCTTATCCAATCAGAATACGGCAGGGAAATCAAGGATCCCTACGACCTTGATCCCGACGAGGAACAGCTCATCGGCAAATACTTCAAGGAAAAGTACAATTCCGACTTTGTTTTCGTCACACATTATCCCTCCAAGAAGCGTCCCTTCTACGCAATGGACGACCCGGAGGATCCCAACTACACACTGAGCTTCGATCTTCTCTTCCGCGGACTGGAAGTCACCACCGGCGGTCAGAGGATTCACGACTACGACGAGCAGGTCGCCAAGATCATCAAAAAGAAGATGAACCCCGAGGACTTTGCCACCTACCTCAACATTCACAAGCACGGCATGCCGCCCCACGGCGGTCTCGGCATAGGCTTGGAGCGACTGACCATGCGCCTCTTCAACGACGACAACATCCGCTATTCCTCCATGTTCCCGAGAGATATGCTGCGATTGGTGCCGTAATATGAAACAGGATTTTAAAAAGAATTTTCCAAAGATACTTTATGTATTCGTGCTGCTGGGATTTATCGTGCCGATCATCTTTATTGTGCTGATGATGATTTTCGGCACAACTCCCCAGAACGAAGCCGGCTATCATTCTCAGGCGGATTACGCCCTGATGCTGGTGCAGTGCCTGCTTGGCCTTGTGGTGGTACATATTCCGTCATTCCTCGAAAAAAGGCTGAAATTCGAGCTGCCGACGGTGCTGTATGTGCTGTACCTGATATTCCTCTACTGCGCGATCACTCTCGGTGAGGTGCGTTCCTTCTACTACACCATTCCGCACTGGGATGTGTTCCTGCACGCCTTCAGCAGCGTGATGACCGGACTGTTCGGCTATATGCTGATCACCATCATCAACCGCAACGACAAATTGGTGGTGCAGCTTTCGCCCCTGTTCGTGGCGATGTTCGCCTTCTGCTTCTCGGTGATGATCGGCGCGGTCTGGGAGGTATATGAATTCACCTTCGACGGTCTGTTAGGGCTGAATATGCAGAAATTCGCCCTTGCCGACGGGACCGAGCTGACCGGACATCTGGCACTTGCCGATACCATGAAGGACATTATTGTGGATATCCTCGGCGCTATGGTTGCTTCCGCCGTGGGCTACTTCTCGCTTAAATTCGACAAGCACTGGCTCAAAATCACGCTCACATGAAATAGGAAGCGCTCGCATTCGCTCGCTAATTTAAGACTGAAAACTTAAAACTTAAAATGAATAATGAATGAGCGCCTGCGGCGCTGGAATAAAACAAGTAAGAGGTATGCTATGGCTTTTGATTATAAAAAAGAATACAAAGAATTTTATATGCCGCCAAAGACACCAACCATTATTACTGTACCATCTATGAATTATATCGCAGTGCGAGGTCAGGGTAATCCTAATGAAGAGGACGGCGCATATAAACAGGCGATAGGGCTGCTTTACGGGATCGCGTTCACAATAAAGATGAGTAAAAAAGGAAACCGTCAGATAGAGGGCTATTTTGATTACGTTGTGCCGCCGTTGGAAGGCTTTTGGTGGCAGGACGGCGTGCAGGGCATTGATTATTCACACAAGGAGAATTTCAAATGGATTTCTCTGATTCGTCTTCCCGATTTTGTTACAAAAGCCGATTATGAATGGGCAGTATCGGAAGCTGCCGCTAAGAAAAAAACGGACTTTTCCAAAGTTGAGTTTCTGACTTACGATGAGGGGTTGTGTGTGCAATGTATGCACATAGGCAGTTACGATAACGAACCTGCCACGGTACAGCTTATGCACGAGTTTATCGAGCGGGAAGGATATGCTCTTGCTATTTCCGACAAGAGATTTCATCACGAAATTTATTTATCTGACGCAAGGCGTATTGCTCCCGAAAAATTGAAAACCGTCATCAGACATCCCATCGCCGCACTGTAAATTCCCATTTACCATAGCTTCATAATCATAAAATCCATTGAAAATGCCACAATACTACCCGAAAGGAGACAATATAAAAATGGTCATTACCGACGAACTGGTAACATATCTCGAGGCGCTGGGCAGGATCAGACTGCCCGAGGAAAGCCGCGCGAAGGCGCAGAGCGACTTGCAGGAGATATTGCAGTATATCGACACGCTGTCCGAACTGGACACCGAGGGCATCGAGCCGATGAGCCACGCCCTGCCGCTCACTAACGTCATGCGTGAGGACGAAGTGCAGCCCTCCATCCCCACCGAGGACGTGCTGCGTAACGCTCCCGCTCAGAAGGACAATTACTTCCTCGTACCGCGTTCGTTTGAATAATTACGGCTGTTTGCTTAATGATCAGACGACTACACAGAATTGAAAGGAAGATTAACGATGAATCTTGAAACAATGACCGCGCTTGAGCTCGGCGCGGCAATCAAAAATGGCGAAATCAGCGCCGTGGAAGCGGCAAAATTCTCGCTCGGTCAGATTGATAAATACGATAAGAAATTCTCCTGCTTCGTCACCGTGCAGGACGACGTTTTACAGAGAGCAGAAGAGGTGCAGAAGAAGATTTCCTCCGGCGAATACACATCCCCCCTTGCCGGCGTACCGATGGGCATTAAGGACAACATGTGCCAGAAGGGCATACAGACCTCCTGCGGCTCCCGCATGCTGAGCAATTTCAAACCCACCTACAGCGCGACCGCCGTGGAGGAAATCATGAAGGCAGGCGCAGTGCCGCTGGGCAAGCTCAATATGGACGAATTCGCCATGGGCTCCACCTCCGAGACCAGCTTCTTCGGCGCGACAAAGAACCCGTGGAACGTCGCCTGCGTCCCCGGCGGTTCCTCGGGAGGTTCGGCAGCGGCTGTCGCTGCGGGCGAATGCTTCTACGCGCTCGGTTCCGACACAGGCGGAAGTATCCGCCAGCCTGCCTCCTTCTGCGGCGTGACAGGCATCAAGCCGACCTACGGCTCGGTTTCCCGCTTCGGACTGGTCGCCTACGCAAGCTCCCTTGATCAGATCGGTCCCATCGCTCACAATGCAGCCGACTGCACCGCCGTCCTCGCGGAAATCATGAAGCAGGACAAGAAGGACAACACCAGCGTTGCCACCAAGGGCGCAGACCTTGCGGCCGTGCTCAATGCCGACGTCAAGGGCACGAAAATCGGCATTCCCACCGACTTCTTCGGAGAAGGTCTTGACAAGGAAGTCGCCGCTGCCATCGAAGCCGCTGCAAAGCAGCTCGAAAGCATGGGCGCGACTGTCGAAAAATTTGACATGCCGATTGTCAAATACGCCATTCCGGCATACTACATCATCGCTTCGGCAGAAGCAAGCAGCAACCTCAGCCGCTACGACGGCATCAAATACGGCTACCGCGCCGACGATTTTGAAGACCTGCTCGACCTCTACACCAAGAGCCGCAGCGAGGGCTTCGGCATGGAGGTCAAGCGCAGAATCATGCTGGGCTGCTTCGTGCTTTCCTCCGGATATTACGACGCCTACTACCGCAAGGCATTGCAGGCAAAGGCTCTGATCAAAGAAGCATTCGACAAGGCGTTTGAGAAATACGACCTCATTTTGGGTCCGGTTGCACCTACCACTGCTTTGAAGATAGGTGAAAATCTCTCCGACCCGCTGAAAATGTACCTCGGAGACATCTACACCGTTATGATGAATCTCGCCGGACTGCCTGCCGCCTCTGTTCCCTGCGGCTTTGACTCCAAGGGAATGCCGGTAGGTATGCACCTCATCGGCAATTACTTCGACGAAACCAAGATTCTCGGCGCGGCACACGCTTACCAGCAGGTAACCGACTGGCACAAGCGCAAGCCGACCGAGCTTGTCAATATGTGAGAAAGGAGCAGAAGGAACAATGGCTAAGACAACATCATGGGAAATCGTAATGGGTCTGGAGGTACACGTAGAGCTTGCCACCAAGACCAAGATATTCTGCTCCTGCACCACCGAATTCGGCGGCGCACCCAACACGCACTGCTGCCCGATCTGCACCGGCATGCCCGGCGTGCTCCCCTCGCTCAACAAGGCAGTTGTGGAATACGCCACCAAGGCAGGACTCGCTCTGAACTGCGAAATCACCCGCTACAACAAATTCGACCGCAAGAACTACTTCTATCCCGACCTTCCCAAAGCATATCAGATCAGCCAGCTCTACCTGCCGATCTGCCGCAACGGCGGTATTGAAATCGAGGCGGAAAACGGCGGCAAAAAGGTCATCGGCATTCACGAGATACACATGGAAGAGGACGCCGGCAAGCTGGTGCACGATCCGTGGACGGATTCCACCATGGTCGACTACAACCGCTGCGGCGTTCCGCTCATCGAAATCGTCAGCGAACCTGACTTCCGCTCGGCAAATGAAGTCATCCGCTACCTCGAAAAGCTCAAGGCAATCCTGCAATTCATCGGCGTATCCGACTGCAAGATGCAGGAAGGCTCCCTGCGTGCCGACATCAACCTTTCCGTGCGCCCTGTCGGTTCGGAAAAATTCGGCACACGTACCGAGATGAAGAACATGAACTCCTTCAAGGCCATCGCACGCGCCATCAACGGCGAATCCAAGCGTCAGATCGAGGTGCTGGAGGACGGCGGCGAGGTGAAGCAGGAGACACGCCGCTGGGACGACAACAAGGACGCTTCCTTTGCCATGCGTTCCAAGGAGGACGCGCAGGATTACAAGTACTTCCCTGAGCCTGACCTTATCCCCATTGAAATCAGCGACGAAACCATCGAGCAGACAAGGAATTCTCTGCCCGAGCTGCCCGAAGCCAAGCGTCAGCGCTACGTCAGTGAGCTGGGTCTTTCCGAGTACGACGCTTCGCAGCTCACCACCTCCAAATATCTGGTGGCTCTCTTTGAGCAGAATCTGGAAGCGGGCTATCCGGCAAAGGAGCTTGCCAACTGGATTATGGGCGAAGTCATGCGGTTGCTCAGCGACAGCGGCAGAGAACCGGAGGACATGACCTTTGACTACAGCTACCTCGGCTTACTCATCGGCATGGTACAAAAGAACGAAATCACACGAAACACCGCAAAGAAGGTATTCAAGGCAGTGTTTGAAGAGGGCTGCGATCCGGTCAGATACGTCGAGGAGCACAACCTCAAGACCGTCACCGACACAGGAGCCGTCAAGGCAGCCATTCAGGAGGTCGTCGCGGCCAATCAGAAGTCCGTGGACGAATACAAGTCCGGCAAGGAGAAGGCGCTGCAATATCTCATCGGTCAGTCCATGCGTGCGCTCCGAGGCAAAGCCGACCCGCAGACCGTCACAGCGATTCTGAAGGAAATTCTCGGGTAAAGCGGTAATTCTATATTTATCCTGCCAAAGGAGGTAACCAACCATGCGTTATACCGACCCGAACAGCTACGCCGATAATCCGGGAAGCATCAAACTGTCACCTTTTAAGCTCCGGAAAATCAAAAAGATGATTTGCATGACCAGACGTGAAAAGGAATACTTTAAGAAACGTATTCCGGCGGTAAGGGAATATGTGGCACTTGGCGATACACAGCCTGCGTATGTAATGTCGGTATCGCCTCTGGTGATTTCGGCATACTCTGATGAAATGGATGCGGTAGTCATGCTGTGTTTTCCTGACGAGCTGGCAACGCAATACAAGCTCTCTGCCGGCGACAGGCTGGTGACAGTCAACACATACCGAAATTTGGACAAAAACGGCATTGCTCCGGATATTTTTGTAGGAGAGAACTATTTAAACCGCTATTCCAACTGCGCTCCCATCGTGCCGCTTTTCATTTCCGGCAGCACTAAGTTGATGAAACAAAAGCTGTCGCTCTTTGATGAGGAACAATGGGAAATGGTGCGGGAGAAATCGCTTGAATACGTCTCTGCGCACCCCGATCTGATGCGTGACGGCTTCTTTTACCTGAAAGCCGCCAACAGAATTGTATATTGAAAAAAACAAAAACAAAAATCCGCATTGCGCGACTTGATTCTTCAAGCGATGCAATGCGGAAATTTTGTTCGGAACATAAGTTCCGCAGAACGGCAATCGGGTCAACAATTGTTGTAATATCCGCCGTGCAGCCGTTCTGTTACTTTTTTGCTTTTTGTTTTTGCACAGGAGACATAAGGTGATATATTTTTTATGTGAAAGTCTGAATTATTATATTGTGATTGATTGTGATTTAATGTGATTTAAGGATAAATTGTAATTTTGTTGTTTTTGTTGTTTACAAATTATTTTTTACTATCGTGTGTATTTGGCACACCAAATGTGCCTTTTTTATATCGTCTCGTTAAATATGAATGATCATTGCATTCCCCCTTTGAAATTATTTTGATATTTCTGATGGTTCTGATGCTTCTGATGCTTCTGATGCTTAGATTAGTACTTTCCCAGACCATAAGACTATACAAAGAGCGTAAAACCAGTGAAAAATGAGGGAAATAAGCCTGAATAAATGAGTTAAGTACCTCACGAA
>CACWOX010000015.1 GCA_902762615.1 uncultured Ruminococcus sp.
GCTACTTCTTTCCATCAGCCGCAGCAACGCTTGGGCTGACTGTTTTCTTGCACTTGCAAAGCAGTTTTGCTTTGCTTGACTTTCACGGATTCAGGTAATTGTAATAACAACAATTAATAAGCTGAATACCAAGGAGTAAAACAACTAATGAAAAAAATAATGGTTGTATTTGGAACCAGACCAGAAGCAATAAAAGTATGCCCGCTTATTTTGGAACTAAAAACAAGAAAGACCATTGAAACCATAGTTTGTGTCACAGCACAGCATCGTCAGATGTTAGATCAAGTTTTAAAGACTTTTAATATTGTTCCGGATTATGATTTGAATATTATGAAAGAATGTCAGTCTTTATTTGAAATAACCACAGGTGTTCTTAATGGAATTAAGGACGTATTAGAAAAAGTCAAGCCGGATATTGTGCTTGTTCACGGTGACACAAGCACAACTTTTGTGGCGTCACTTGCATGTTTTTACCTTCAGATACCTGTCGGGCATGTTGAGGCGGGATTGAGAACATATAATATTTACTCGCCATATCCTGAAGAGTTTAATCGCGAAGCAGTGGGACTCATTTCACAATATAATTTTGCCCCGACACCTTTGGCTTTCTCTAACTTGATTGCCGAGGGCAAGAAAGAAAGTACAATTTACATTACAGGGAATACTGTTATTGACGCTATGCAGCATACAGTCAAAGAAAATTATACTCATCCTGAACTCGATTGGATTGGTAATGATAAATTAATATTTATTACTGCTCATAGAAGGGAAAACTTGGGTGAGCCAATGCATCATATGTTCAGAGCAATTCGAAGAATACTTGATGAACATCCAGATTGTAAAGCGGTTTACCCGATTCATATGAACCCAAAAGTACGTGCAATTGCTGAGTCAGAATTGAGCGGTTGTAATCGGATACATATTATCGAGCCTATTGATGTATTTGATTGCCATAACTTTGAGGCTAGGTCTTTCTTGTGCCTTACAGACTCAGGTGGAATTCAAGAAGAATGCCCTTCGTATGGTGTACCGGTTTTAGTTATGCGTAACATTACAGAGAGAACCGAAGGTGTTGATGCTGGAACACTTAGACTTGTTGGTACTGATGAAGAAACAATATATAACACGTTTAAGCAACTTCTTGAAAATAAAGAAGAATATGAAAAGATGAGCAAGGCATGCAATCCGTATGGTGATGGTCAAGCTTGTGAAAGGATAGCTGATATTCTGGAAGGCAAAGAGTATCAGCCTTGGATACCAAGGTAGCTCTTACATCATTGGCTATTACGACACCGCAAAATTCAAGAAAGTCTCTGATGTTTTTATCGCCAATTGCTATGACAGCGTTCCTGGAACAGGGGCAGAACGAGAATCAATACTGTGATGAGGAATCAGAAGAGGTGGGCAGTTCTGATAAAACCAGCCTAAAAACATAAATGCGTGAAATTATACCACTTAACATACGCGCAATGCGTGAGATAATAGAAAAAAACTCGATGAATAAATAAAACATTCGCATCTTTTGTCACGCAGATTGTGTACAATGTACTCAGTCAGCACGGGCATATTTGGTAATAGACTGGAAAGGACATGAAAGAATGATCGTAATCTATTGCCGGCAATCTGTGGATAAAAAAGATTCCATTAAAAAAAAAAAAACACTTTACAGCCAAGCCCGAATCTGCTAAAATAAAAGGAATGATGTTATGAAAGGAACATACGATATGCCTGTATTTATGTTTTTTCTCCCCATTATACTCGGGCTGACGGTTTACAGAATGTATATTGAAGAAATCTGGCTGCGGAAGGTCTGCCGGATGAAGAAAAGGTACATTATAAAGCACAACACCGGCAGTCCGCTTATGCAGATGCTCTTCTGGAATATGAAGTACGATGTGGATATGATCCCCTACTTCCTGTTCTTAGGCTGCTTTATTGTGCCGTGTCTGCTGCCTGTGCTCTGGCTGCTCTTCGGCAAGAATGGAGTGAGCTTTTATTACTGTCTCTGCATGGTGCTTTTCGGCGTTTCGGCGCTGCTGACGCTCCAGCGCGACAGGGTCAGATTTCTGGTTGGCAAAAAACGCAGGTCGGGGAATTGGAATGCCAATCTTGTGCGGAATCTCAAGCTCACTTTGATCTACATATTCGGCATAACCTGCACCGTCATCGGCGCCATCGGCATTCTTCCCTGATTCGGCAATTGCGCGTTGTACATAACGTATCAGAATTATTCTGTGTCTGAAAAAAGCAGACCCAAGCGGTTTACCCATCAAAGTAAACGTCTGGGTCTTTTTTACTGTATATACATGCGCACGTCACCGGGCGTCGCCTGCATTGTCGCTTCCTTTGTACTCTAAGCAAAGCATTGTCAGGTCGTCGAACTGCTCCGCTTCCTTGACAAAGCCGTCAACGGCGCTGCGCACATTTTTGAGTATCTTCTCAGGCGCAGCGTCCGGCTCGGCGTTCAATGCGTCAATCATTCGCTCGGCGCCGAACATTGCGTTTTCGGCGTCGGTCGCCTCCGGTACGCCGTCAGTGTAAAGGAACAGCTTGGTGCCGCGTTCCAGCTGCCACTGATATTCCTTGTATTTCGCGCCCTCCATGCCGCCGATGATGAAGCCGTGTTTGTCCTTTACCAGCTCAAAGCTGCCGTCGGCACGCTTGATCACCGGATATTCGTGTCCGGCATTGGCTGCGGTCAGCTTGCCGGTGGATATTTGCAGAATGCCCAGCCAGACGGTCACAAACATTTCCTCATGATTATAGGAGCATATGGCGGCGTTTGTTCTGGTCAGAATCTCCGCTGCCGATACTCCCATCATGGCGCAGCTGCGCAGAATGATTTTGGAGAACATCATAAAGAGAGCCGCCGGAATTCCTTTGCCGGAAACGTCTGCCATTACCAGACAAAGATGATCCTCGTCGATCAGGAAGAAGTCATAGAAGTCGCCTCCGACTTCCTTGGCAGGATCCATGGACGCGTAAATGTCAAATTCCGTCCTGTCGGGGAATGGCGGAAAGTCATGCGGCAGCATGGAAGACTGGATCCGGCTTGCCAGAGACAGCTCCGTGACAATTCGCTCCTTTTCCGCCGTCAGAGTTGTGAGATGCTCCATGTAACTGACCATGTCGGTCTCCATTTTGTCAATGGAGGCGGCAAGGTTTGCCACCTCTTCAAACTTGCTTATATCGCCAAGCTCCGTGCCTTTGGTGTTTTCATGGGCAAAGCGCGTCGCTTCCTCCGAGGCCCTTTTTATAGGAGCGATGACCTGCTTTCTGAAATAAAGGGCGATGGATACGGCTGACAGTACAGCCAGAAGAATGGTGGAAAAGGCAATATGGGCAAGATACGGTCTTCTTGCGTCGTTAAGCTCACGCATCGGACGCTGTACGCAGAGTATGGCAGTCACATCACCGCCGGCATTTTTTACCGGAACCAGCGTTGTAATGTGAGGGTGCTGACCGTCCGTGGGATTCGTGCGGTAAACCGTTTCATAATCCGCCTCTTTCCTGTACAACGCTTTGTACTTTTGCCTGTATTCTTCATTCGTCGTATCGCGCTTGTGACCCAGTTCCCACGGAACGTACTGCGAATTGTCTACCGTATTGTCAACCGAGTTGAATACAGAGACAAATCTTCCGTAATCGCTGGTGTCTACCAAAATGACGTATACCAGCGAAACACTCATTTTTTTGCAGTATATGTCAAGACGTTCCTTGGTTTGCAGATATTCCGCTTCTTCCTCTCCCGCAAGATATGCCGCGAGGTGGTCTCCGTTTACCAGAGTGGCAGCCGTATCAGCCATATGATAGGTGGAAGTGGCGTATTCCTTTTTAAAGGCGTTTGTAAAGCTGATAAAGCCTATCGCACTCACGATGAAACCGAAAATGACCAGCAGCATTACAATAGCTCCTATGATATTTGCCGCCATACGCCTTCGCAGTAAAAGCAGGCAATTCGTTATTTTCATAAAACGCTCCCTTCATTTTGCCGGAACCGACCATCCGTCAGACCGATCGGGCAAAGAAAAAACTATTTTCCGGCGACCTCTTCCGTAAATCTCCGCAGTCCGTCCGGAATCGCATCCGCGCGATCAAGTCCCGTATCGCCGAGCACTACGATCTTGTTGGTACCGTGGTAATCGCTGCCGGCGGTGACGTACAGACCGTAACGCTCCGCAATGGATATCACCTCATTGCGCAGCTTTTTGGAAAAACCGGAATAGAAGCCTTCTACGCCTTTAAGTCCGAATTCGGTCAGGTGCTTCACACGGCTGTCGAGTTCCTGACCGAGAATCAGCTGGTCACCGCTGCCGTAGCAGGGATGTGCCAGAACCGGAATGCCGCCGCTTTCCAGAATGCCCGCGATGGCTTCCTCCGGTCGGACATACTGACTTTTGAAGTGGATATTGTTGATATATTGATTAATGGCGGTCTCTTTTGAATCGGCAAAGCCGTATTTAACCATCAGATTTCCGATGTATGGAAATCAGTTTTTTTCCGGATATTTCATCATGCCGTTTCACACTTTCCGTTTTTAATCTGTTATTTTTTTGAGGGTGAGAATATTCCTGCCGTCCTTGTACTCGTACGTCACATTGTCCATCAGCTTTTTGGTCATGAATATGCCAAGCCCGCCGATCTGTCGTTCCTGCGCCGAAAGCGTGATGTCAGGATCCTCTTTGGCGAGAGGATCATAGGGAACGCCGCGGTCCGTAAAGGTAATGGTAACGGTGACGGGCGCGCTGGAAACTTCCGCGCGTATGGTCGCAGAGCCTTTTTTCGGGTGGTATGCGTAGTTGATAATGTTCACGAAGATTTCTTCCACCGCAATGCTGATCTGCATTTTTGCCTCAGCCGAGCATCCTGCCGCAGTGATGCGCTGCTCCACAAAGTCCTGCACATAGACGAGATTTTCCGTCACGGCTTCCACCTCCAGCTCATCGGGGGTAAAAAGCAGTGTGTCCACCTTGTCCAGAAGCTCCAGAAGCTCTCCCTTCCAGAGGTCAAAAGCTGCCTTGCCGTTGGGGGTTTCATAGAGCCTGCGTTTGATGGAACGGCGAATCAGACGGATATAGCCTATGATTCGCGCCTTGTTTTCCACCTCTTTGATTTTGGCAGGGTTGTCGGTTTCCAGATATGCCGCCAGCGCCTTGTGCCAGAACAGGCAGCTTGTCTCAAAGTCAAAGCCCTGAAATCTTTTGATGTTTTCATGATCATATTCGCTGAAGCCTATGAAGGCATTGTAAATGGAGCCAAGCTCAAACAAGGGATGTCCGATGGCGAGAGTGTCCATGTCTATCAGCAAGACCTCGTCGTTTTGCAGCTCGAGATTTTTGGTATGGTAGTCGCCGTGAATCATGTGATCGTCATGGGGAATTTCCCGCACGAGAGCAAGCAGCTTTTTTCCGGCTTCCTCCGGCAGGTGTTTCTGCACCAATGCAGCCCAGTCGAGCACGGTTTCCCTCATATCCGGCAGTTTTCCGGCAGGAACCTCCGTGCTGTGGATCTTCCTGAGCATGTTCACGAATTCTTTGACGCACCAGTCCATTTTATCCGGCTCGGAGGACGGAATTTTGGAGAATGATCGGGCGTTGAGCAGCTCAAACACCGAGCCGTAGCTGCTGCCGACCTTCACAACATCGTAGGAAATCGCCGCGGGAATGCCCAGAATCAGCGCAAGGCGGGCAACCTCGCGCTCATGCCGGATATCTTCGAGGGCGTCGGCATTGTTGTAGACCTTTACCACGTTATTCTGGTCTATGCGGTAAATCGTTCCGTTGGATCCTCTGCCTATCTCCTCGCAGCCTTCCACCGAAACGACGCGGTAGGCTTTTTCCACTGTCATCATCTCGGTAAAGCCGGTCATTTCAAGAATATCATATACCGCCGCATTCACGCCGGTGATCTTCAGCTCGGGATAATTCTTTTTCAGACGCAGCAGTATGCGCAGTCCGGCACTCGAAATATATTCCAGCTGTCCGGCGTCCAGCTCCACAGGCACAGCGCCCTTGCCGTCCAGCTGCGACTGTATGTTTTTTTCAGCCTCCGCGGCATTATTTGAGTCGATACGTCCCTCTAAAGAAACCTTTATATAAGAATCAGCCATTTTTAGCCTCCCTGAGATGTTACAACGCTTATTCGATGGTCAGTATGTCTGTAAAGCCGGTGACGTCAAAGATTTCCATAATGGTAGTGTTTACGTTCCTGAGCTTCATTGCGCCCTGTCTGTTCATTTCAGACTACCCAATTTTAGGGTATCAATATATTATAACATGCGCTGTCCAATAAATGTCTAGTAAATTAAGCATTATTGGATTACAATTTAATTACAAATTAATTACAAATTAATTACAGCTCGGTTACAATGAACGCTTCTCTGTAATTTTTCTATGGTATATCCTGACAAGTATTGGCAGAAACAACAAAATCCTGTTAAGATGCTTGAAAAAATATTTCATTAAGATATAATATAGAAATAGGATAGTTTTTATGAGGTGAAAAAACCGTGAGAGCGATTTGTGTAGATGATGAGCGATTGCTCATGGAGAATACAGTGTCTTTGTGCCGTGATTTGCCCCAGATCGACGACGTCAAAGGGTTTACCGTTCCGACGGAGGCGCTGAAGTGGCTGGAGAACAATCCGGCTGATATTGCGCTGCTCGATATTGATATGCCCGGAATGAACGGGATCGTGCTGGCAGCTGAGATGAAAAGAAAACGACCCGATATGGCGATTATTTTTCTCACAGGCTATTCACAGTATGCCGTAGACGCTTTTGCCATCCGCGCTTCGGGATATTTGCTAAAGCCGGTCACCAAGGAACGGCTTGCCGCGGACGTGGCATATGCGCTTTCTCTCCGACCTAAAAAAAGCGCGGATCATGTGGTTGTGAGGACATTTGGAAATTTTGACGTCTTTGTGGACGACAAGCTGGTCACCTTCAAAGCGGCAAGATGCAAGGAGCTTTTAGCTTATCTGGTTGACCGGCAGGGCAGCAGCGTGACACGTGCGGAAGCCTTCGCTGTATTGTGGGAAGACCGTCTTTATGACCGTCCTATGCAAAAGCAGATGGATGTTGTGATCAGAAATATGCGTGATACCCTGCGGGAATACGGGATTGAGGATATTTTTGAGATGAAAAACGGCTCAATGCGTGTATGCCCGACACAATTCACCTGTGACGCGTATCTCTTTTTTAAGGGGGACGCTGATTCGGTGAACGCCTACCGCGGGGAATATATGAGCGCCTATTCATGGGCAAGCATGACGGAAAGCGTCATGACCTGGAAGCTATGGAACAATGACTGAATCCATGCGCGTGATGCAGCCGAAGCATGATAAAAAATCCGTATTTTTTGAACCGCTTTTTGCAGAATTGTTTCTGTGAAAAGCGGCTTTTTACTGTCCGGTTTTTCCAATGGACATGGCATATGTATCCGGCTGACATCGACGCTACAGAACTGTAATTCAGATTACAATTTTGTAACCAAAATATGGGCATTTTTATTGGACATTTATTGGACAGCCTCGGCTAAACTATAATAAATTGTAGTTTTTTGTCAGAGTTGTCACATCCGGCTGACAAAAAAGATATATGTGGAGGTGTCCGTTATGTTGGGTTCCCACGGAATAAAACATCATTTACATCCGCCGTAGCGCGGAATGCAATGCCGACAGAAACAATGATATGAAAAACCAAATCAAGGAGATCGAAAAACATGAAAAAATTACTCGTAATGATGATAGCGGCAGCCATGGTTATTTCATTAATGGCAAGCTGCGGCAATGAGAATAAGCAGAGCTCCGGTCAGGAAAGCGCGGATTCTTCCGTCACTGAGCAGCTGACTGATGACACGCTGGGCGACATTTTCAATGAGGCATCCGAAATCGGCGAAGGCACAGCCGGCGTATCCCTGAAGAGAGCGCAGATTGCCGCCAAAATTGCCTCATACGCAGCAGTAATGGGCTACGGAGATGATGCAGTGGAATCGCTGAAAGCGGAAATGCTGACAAAGTACGAAGCACTTGATGAGGAAAAGCAGAAGAATGTAGACGACACCTTCATGGATGCCTTCTCTCTGCTCGATAAAGCCATCGTGGACGGTGACTACGACAGCGTGAAGGGACTCTTTGAGGACGCAGGAGCAGCGGAAGGTCTTGATACCGTTCTGAAAGCGCCAGGTCTGAAGGAAAGCTACAATGTATTCAAATCTGCTTATCTGACCATGGGCAATTCAGAGGATTAATCATTTAAAAATCTATTCATCAAAAAGGAGAAATGTAATCAATGTTCAACACGGTCGTCAACGGTCCGGGACACATCATTCTCCAGACCATGCCGGTGCAGAATACCGCCACCATGCTTTACAATTACATGCCGCATCCCTCTTCCAACTGACGGCACAAGAAGTAAACATTCTATTCATTACAGGAGTTTTTGAACATGAAAAAACATTGAGAGTAATTATTGCCATTCTTACCGCCGGTCTTATGCTTATGGCATTCGCCGCCTGCGACAGCAAGAAGGAAGATACCGCCAAGGAAGATACCGTCAAAGAAGATACCGTGATGAAGGCGGTTTATGAGGACATCACTTCGGACGAATCCTATATTTCATGGAAGGAAATGTATCCTAACGCTACGATTGAGGAAAAGCTCGACGGAGATTACATCATCTATACAACCCAGGACAAAGAGGACTACAACGGCTATACTTTCTTTAACTATATCAAGAGAGCCGTTGCCGATTATTACGGAATGAGTTCCATGCTGATGAGAGGATATGTCGCGGGTCTGGATGCACAGAACGAGTATATGACGGAGGATATGGAAAACGGCGTTTACAAGCTGTACGCCAAAGAGTGGGATATGAAAGGGCTTGACACGATGTATGTCGATGAGAAGGCTATGGACGGACAGAAGGAATTATTCGATATGTCCCACAATATTTTTGTCGACCACGGTAAAGTTTATGTAAAGGCATACGGCACCGCCGATGATTTTGCGATGGTGGTCGCTGAATACGGAGAAAATACCGAACTGACTTACAAATCCATTATGGCGGCAGGGAATATCATATTGTAAAGGAATGATTGAAATGAGTAAAAAAACATCCAGGAAAACCTGGCGCACCATGACTGCCGTGCTGGCGGTGCTTCTGGCGGGCGTTATGGCGGTACAGTGCGTTTATTGGGCGGGGCTTTTTGACGCCAAGCCGGAGGAAACCGAGCCCATCAACACCGGCAGCCTGACGCGTCCGGATTACACCCTTGAGCAGGTGGTCGTGCTGAGCCGTCACAATATACGCTCTCCGCTTTCGGGCAACGGCTCCATACTCGGCGACATCACGCCGCACGAGTGGTTCGCGTGGTCGTCCGATCCGAGCGACCTCTCCCTGCGCGGCGGTGTGCTCGAAACCCAGATGGGTCAGTATTTCCGCAAGTGGCTGGAGGCGGAGGGATTGTTTGAAAAGAACGAGCGTCCCTCCGGCAAAGCCGTCCGCATATATTCCAATTCCAAGCAGCGCACCATCGCGACGGCGCGTTATTTCTCGGCGGGACTTCTGCCCACAGCCAATACCAAGGTCGAATATCATGTGGAATTTGACAAGATGGATCCGGTATTCACTCCGCAGTTGATTTTTGTTTCCGACGAATACAATGCCGACGTCCGCAAACAGGTCAAGGAATTATTCACCGAAACGGTCAACGGACTGAGCGACAACTATTCGCTGCTCACCGATGTGATCGACATGAAGGATTCGCAGGCATGGAAGGAAGGCACTGTATCAGAGCTTCGCACAGACGATACCGAGCTGAAATTAGAGCTGAATGCCGAGCCGGGTATGAGCGGCTCGCTCAAAACAGCCTGTTCGGTGAGCGACGCCCTTGTGCTGCAATACTATGAGGAGCCTGATGAGCAGAAGGCTGCATTCGGTCACAAGCTGACCAAAGAGCAGTGGGAGGCACTTGCTGAAATCAAGGACGTGTACGGAGATGTGCTGTTTACCGCGCCGTTGGTTGCGCCTAATGTGGCTCATCCTCTGCTTCAGGAAATTCAGAAGGAGCTGAAGACAGACGGCAGAAAATTCAGCTTTCTCTGCGGACATGATTCCAATGTGGGCAGCGTGCTTGCCGCACTGGGAGCGGAAGAATACTCGCTTCCGTATTCCATTGAAAAGAAAACGCCCATCGGCTGCAAGGTGGTATTTTCCCGCTGGCGTGACAAGGACGGCAAGGCGTTCTGCTCTGTCGATCTTGTCTATCAGACCTCCGATCAGCTCAGGGAATTGTCATTGCTCGACCTGAAACACAGCCCTGTCATATTCCCGATAAAATTCAGCGGTCTGAAGAGCGTCAGCGACGGTCTGTATGCCGAAGAGGATTTTATGGCACGTTTGCAGGAAGCGATAGCAGAATTCGACAGCATCACAGAGAAATACGCGCCGGCGCCGAGCAAGGCTGCGTGATCCTGCGCAAATCCGAAATGGCAGTAAAACGATAAGGCACTAACAAAAGAAAGAAGATATTATCTATGAGCAAAAATACTAAATCCACCATAGCGTGGAAGGTATCCACCGTCGTGGTTTCCTGCCTTCTGGCGGCTGTCAGCACCTGCTATGCGCTCGGCGTGGGCTGGAAGCGGTCCGCCCGGAGCGACAAGCCCTCTCAGTCTCAGACCTCCGAGGACGCTCTGTCCCTGTGAACGGAGAAAGCGGAAGCAAAGCAAAAGCTGGTTTCTTACATGAACGCCATTACCGATAAGAACGGCGCGGATTATGTTTTACAATCGGCTAATTTTCAGCGGACAAAGGAGAAACCACAGACGAAAAGAAGTTTCGCTTTGCTGCCCGCCGCCATTATTCCGGTGACGACGGCATGTGCAAAAATGAAGTAATTAAAGCGCAAGTCATTCACTCAGCAGATGAGGAACGGCTTGCGCTTATTTTTTAGGATGAACGTTTGACGCCATGTGATCGCCACATCGCTGAAAAAAAGGCGTTTTATGCAGCCGCGTCAACGCAAGCATCACAGTGACTCCGATGATTGTAAAATTGCTGCCCGTGGCGATCAGAACATATATTCCGACCAGAAGCATGGCGGCAAGCGTCATCCACGATACGGCACCGACCACGCGCGCGGCGGCATTCTCAGCGACGGTTCTTTCCAAAATATTGCGCAATATGCCGCCGCCGTCCATGCCTTCCACCGGCAGCAGGTTCATCATCCCGAGCACAAGGCTGACCGCGGCAAAATCCGGAAAGAAGCCGAATGTAACTGCGGCTGAGATCAGATTGACGGCGCTTCCTGCCGCCATCACCGTCAGGCTCCCTTTTTCAAATTCCGCGAGAGGACTGCTGCCGATCCGCATGCCGAAGGGCGTAATTGATACCTCCCTGGGCGCGTGACCGGGGAGGAAAAACATCGCCGTCAGATGACCGCATTCGTGCAGCGTGGAGGCGAGCAAGCCCCATATCATTATCCCTCTTTGGTCAAAGAACGCCGCGGTACACATCAGCGCAAAGAAGTAGAAATTCACCCGAACCTTGCATTTCTTTATATAAAAAATCAATTGTAGATACCGCCGATGACCCATTCGGGGTCGTAACGCTTGCCGCCCTTGCGGAATTCTATATGCAGGTGGGGACCGGTTGAATTGCCTGTGGAGCCGACAAGCGCGATCACCTGTCCCTTGCTCACCTTTTCCCCGGATTTGACCAGCAGCTTGGAGCAATGGGCGTAGAGCGTGCGTATGCCGTCGGCGTGTTCGATGATGACGACATTGCCGTAGCCGCCGTTATACCTCGCGCTGACCACCTTGCCCGACTTCATTGCCATGATGTCCGAGCCGCTTGCCGCGCCAAGGTCCATTCCCGTGTGGAATACGTACCGACCTGTGACGGGATTGACGCGGTAGTCGAAGCGGGAGGTGATCCTCGCCTTTTTGAGGGGCTTCACAAAATTGCTGCCGAAGTCGATTCTGTCCAGCCGGACGTTGGAAGGTACGTCCAGCTTGCCGTTGTAGCTTGCCGATATGCCGGAATCAATCTCTTCGCCGTCGAGCAGCAGATCGTCCAGCTCGTCGTCCACCGTCACGCTGTCGCTGCTGTTTTTGACTGTCTCAGAGTTGCCGCCGCTGCCCGGCGCCGGCTGTGTGTATGAGGAGATCGCACTGCTGACAGGCGCCGCCTCGTCGCTTTCACTCACAAAGAATGACGAACCAGCCGCCTGAGCCGGTTTTTGCGAGCCTGCCGAAGCGCGGATGATCAGCAGCGCGACAGCTGACATTCCGATAATTGCCGCGGTATGTTTTTTGCGGTTTTTCTTTGCGCCGCTGTCCTGCGTTAACTTTTTTACGATAATTCTCATTTTCATTTCCTCCTGTTGTTTAGCCGTTAGCCGATAGCGATGCTGATTGATTATAAATATATGCGGGAGGCGGGGAATTGATGATTAGGAATGACGGAATGATCCATTCTGAATGAAAACCCTGCAATTACCTCAGATTACCTGAGATTACCCTGAAATGACGCGGGAAGTTTTCCGCCGGATTTTTTAAACGCTCTGTGGCAGGGGAGTGCGGGGATTTTAAAATGTTTATAATTACCTAATTACCTTTTTTATGTTTATAGATATATATATATTATTATATATAGCTCTCTCTATTAAAAAAACAGGTCATTTTGTCATTTCAGCCCTGATTTCAGGCATTTGCAGGGATTTTGACGGGGATTTTTACGGTATGGCGGTCATTTTTTAAATAAAAAAAAGCGGCTCCCCCGTCCGTCAGACCGGAAATTGCCTGCTGCTGCATTTCTGCTCTCTGCCTGATAAAAAAATATTTTCGACAATTTTTGTTTATTTTTACCTGATAAAAGAAAGTGTAAAGTTTGACACACTTTTAACAAGGTTAGGCAAAACTAAGTTTATGCCAATTTGATAAAATTTTAGCAAATGTAAATATTTTTGTGGTGAATTTGACTAATCTGTAAATTTTAGCAAATTATGCCAAATGAAAAAAATAACTGTAGACAAATTCTATTTGAGATGATATAATTAGTGTGTTAAAGAGCGCAATTCTGCCCGGCGTCACTATATATAGTATCCGGCTGACGGTAAAAACACTCTCTCGTGTCCGCGCTCTTGCAAAAATGTTATTCTTTTAAAAAATGTTGCCGTGTCATGATAACTGACGCGGCGGCAAAATTTAGTTGCAGGGAGGCAAATTTTCATGCAGAAGCGAATCAGTACGCTGCCTTTCAAGGGCACTGCAGAACAAAAGAGCAAGCTCGACGCTGTCATCGCCGAGCACAAGTCTCAGCCCGGCGCTGTCATGCCCGTGCTTCAGAAGGCTCAGGACATTTACGGATACCTGCCCATCGAGGTGCAGGAAATGATCGCGGACGGTCTCGGGGTTTCTCTCGAAAAGGTCTACGGCGTGTCCACCTTCTACTCACAGTTCGCACTGTCCCCCAAGGGCAAGTACAACATCTCGGTATGTCTCGGCACCGCTTGCTATGTCAAGGGTTCCGGCGCTCTGCTCGACAAGCTCGTCGAGGAGCTTAAAATCCAGCCCGAGGAATGCACATCCGACGGACAGTTCTCACTTACGGCTTGCCGCTGCATAGGCGCCTGCGGTCTGGCTCCCGTTCTCACCGTCAACGACGATGTTTACGGACGTCTGCTGCCCAAGGATATTCCCGACATCATAGCCAAGTACAGACAGTAATCCAAATCATCAATATGGAGGTGCCAAGTATAAAAATGGAAACTTTGCAGATTAAGTCTTTCTCCGACCTGCAGCAGGTTAAAGCCCGTGAATACGTTCATGTGGCTATGCGTCAGTCGGCGGATGAGGCTAAGAAATACGAGGGTCAGACCTTCCGCAAGAATGTTCTGATCTGCGGCGGTACAGGCTGTACCTCTTCCGACAGTGAAAAGCTCATTGCCACAATGAAAGAAGAGCTTGCCAAGGCGGGTCTTGACAAGGAAGTCAACGTCGTCCGCACAGGCTGCTTCGGTCTTTGCGCTCTCGGCCCGATCATGATCGTTTACCCCGAAGGCTCTTTCTATTCCCGCGTCAAGGTCGAGGATATCCCCCGCATCGTTGAGGAACACCTCAAGGGCGGCAAGGTAGTCAAGGAACTGCTCTACGATGAGACAGTGGACGGCGACAGAATCAAGAGCCTGAGCGAAACTACCTTCTACGCAAAGCAGAAGCGCGTTGCTCTGCGCAACTGCGGCGTTATCAACCCCGAGGATATCAAAGAGTACATAGCGGTTGACGGCTACAAGGCTCTCAACAAGGTGCTGACCGAGATGTCCCGCGAGGACGTTATCAAGTGCGTCACCGATTCCGGCTTGCGCGGCAGAGGAGGCGGCGGATTCCCCACCGGTCTCAAGTGGAAGTTCGCGGCAGCCAATCAGGCTGACCAGAAGTACGTGTGCTGCAACGCCGACGAAGGCGACCCGGGCGCATTCATGGACCGTTCGGTTCTCGAAGGCGATCCGCACGTTGTCATTGAGGCAATGGCAATCGCAGGCTATGCCATCGGCGCAACACAGGGCTATGTCTACGTCCGCGCAGAGTACCCCATCGCCGTTAAGCGTCTTTCCATCGCCATCCAGCAGGCGCGTGAAGCAGGTCTGCTCGGCGACAACATCTTCGGCACAGGCTTTAAGTTTGACCTCGACATCAGACTCGGCGCCGGCGCATTCGTCTGCGGCGAAGAGACTGCTCTGATGACCTCCATCGAGGGCAACCGCGGCGAGCCCCGTCCCCGTCCTCCGTTCCCGGCGGTCAAGGGTCTGTTCGGCAAGCCCACTATCCTCAACAACGTTGAATCCTACGCCAACATTCCGCGCATCATTCTCAACGGCGCCGAGTGGTTTGCAGCAATGGGTACCGAGAAGGCAAAGGGTACCAAGGTCTTTGCTCTCGGCGGCAAGATTAAGCACACAGGCTTGCTCGAAATCCCCATGGGCACCACCCTCCGCGAAGTCGTTGAAGAAATCGGCGGCGGTGTTCCGAACGGCAAGAAGTTCAAGGCGGCTCAGATGGGCGGTCCTTCCGGCGGCTGCGTTCCCGCAGAGCATTACGACGTTCCGCTCGATTATGACAACCTCATCGCTATCGGCGCTATGGTCGGTTCCGGCGGTCTGATCGTCATGGACGAGGACAGCTGTATGGTCGATATCGCCAAGTTCTTCCTCGAGTTCACGGTTGACGAGTCCTGCGGCAAGTGCACACCCTGCCGTATCGGTACCCGCAGACTGCTCGAAATCCTTGAGAAGATCACTTCGGGCAACGGCACCATGGAAGACCTCGACAAGCTGGAAGAGCTTTGCTACTACATCAAGGCGAATTCCCTCTGCGGTCTGGGTCAGACAGCTCCCAACCCGATTCTCTCCACACTCCGCTACTTCCGCGACGAATACATCGCGCACGTTGTCGACAAGAAGTGTCCCGCAGGCGTATGTAAGAACCTGCTCCAGTACGTCATCGACCCCGACAAGTGCAAGGGCTGTACCGCCTGCGCCAGAAAGTGTCCTGTCGGCGCCATCTCCGGCACCGTCAAGCAGCCGCATGTCATTGATTCCGCCAAGTGCATCAAGTGCGGCGCCTGCATGGTCACCTGTAAGTTCGGCGCAATTTCAAAGCAGTAAGAAAGGAGTGTTGCTGAAATGGATATGGTCAATATTAAAATTAACGGCGTGGCGGTTTCCGTCCCGCAGGGTTCTACAATTCTTGAAGCAGCACGCTATGCCGGAATTGAAATTCCCACACTTTGCTATCTGAAAAAGATCAACGCCATCGGCGCATGCCGTATCTGCGTTGTGGAAGTCAAGGGCGCCCGTTCGCTGGTTGCCGCCTGCGTTTACCCCGTCAACGAGGGTATGGAAGTATTCACCAATACGCCCGCAGTCCGCAACAGCAGAAAGATGACCCTTGAGCTGATTCTCTCCAACCACGACAAGAAGTGCCTCTCCTGCGTGAGAAGCGGCAGCTGCGAGCTCCAGAAGCTCTGCAACGACTACGGCGTGGACGAGAACAAGTTTGAAGGCGCGATGACTCCCTCTGAGATCGACGATTCCGCCGCACATCTGGTCAGAAACAACAAGAAGTGCATTCTCTGCCGCCGCTGCGTGGCTGCCTGCCGCGAGCAGTTCGTCAACGTCATCGGCGCCAACGCAAGAGGCTTTGACACCAACATCGGCTGCTCCTTCGAGAAGAAGCTGGCTGACGTTCCCTGTATCTCCTGCGGTCAGTGTATCGTGGCATGTCCCACCGGCGCTCTCACCGAGAAGGACCAGATCGACGAGGTATTTGCCGCTATCGCAGATCCCAAGAAGCATGTGGTGGTTCACACCGCTCCTTCTGTCAGAGTCACACTCGGCGAATGCTTCGGCATGCCGATCGGCTCCAACGTCGAGGGCAAGATGGCTGCGGCACTGCGCAGACTGGGCTTCGATAAGGTATTCGACACCGACTTCGGCGCTGACCTCACCATCATGGAAGAAGCCAACGAGTTTGTCGAGCGCGTGCAGAACGGCGGCGTACTGCCGATGATCACCTCCTGCTCGCCCGGATGGGTCAAGTTCTGCGAGACCTACTATCCCGACTTCATTCCCAACCTCTCCACCTGCAAGTCTCCGCAGCAGATGGAAGGCGCTACCATCAAGACCTACTATGCCCAGAAGAACGGCATTGACCCGAAGGACATCGTCTGCGTTTCCGTCATGCCCTGTACCGCGAAGAAGTTCGAGGTCGGCAGAGACAACCAGAGCGCGGCGGGCGTTCCCGACGTGGATATCGCACTCACCACCCGTGAGCTTGCCAGAATGATCGAGCGCGCAGGCATCACCTTCACCGCTCTGCCGGACGAGAAGTTCGACTCCATTCTCGGCGATTCCACCGGCGCGGCTGTGATCTTCGGTTCCTCCGGCGGCGTTATGGAAGCGGCTCTCAGAACCGCTGCCGACTGGCTGGAAGGCAAGGATCTCGAGAGCGTTGACTACCACGAGGTCAGAGGTATGGCAGACGTGAAGGAAGCCACCTATCATGTGGGCGGCATGGACGTCAACGTCGCTGTCACCTCCGGTCTTTCCAATGTGGCAAAGCTGCTTGACGCTGTCAGAGCCGGCGAGAAGAACTACCACTTCATCGAGGTCATGTGCTGCCCCGGCGGCTGCATCAACGGCGGCGGACAGCCCATTCAGCCCGCTTCCGTCCGCAACTTCGTTGACGTCAAGGGTCTGCGCAGCAAGGCGATCTACGACGCTGACAAGAACATGCCCATCAGAAAGTCTCACCAGAACCCCTCGATCCAGAAGGTTTACGAAGAGTTCTACGGCAAGCCCGGCAGCCACAAGGCGCACGAGTGCCTGCACACCTCTTATGTAGAGCGCAAGAAGTATTGATTTTTCTCCTTTGCTTTGCAACTGAATAAATAATAAAATGCCCGTTGGTTTCCAAGAACGAAGCCGGCGGGCATTTTTGATTCAAAAGATTGACGGGCAAAAAGAAAACCGCCAAACGCCGCAAAGACGGCATCTGACGGTTTATTGCTGGTCCGAGTGGCGAGAGTCGAACTCACGGCCTCTTGAACCCCATTCAAGCGCGCTACCAAACTGCGCTACACCCGGATTTCTGCAACGTTGATATTCTATCACAGGCGGCTTGAATTGTCAAGCTTTTTTTTCGGAAAATTTAAAGATTTTTATGCGGAGCGGACTTTTCTCGATTTTTCCTTAAATTTATCCGATATTTAGTAACTTAGTTGTTGATTTTTTTTCATTTTATGCTATAATTAAAGAAGTATTTTATAGATGGGCGTTGATTATGGGCGATATCAAGGAATTTTGCGAAAAAATGAGGGAGAGGCTGGACGCTTCCGAATGCATGTCCTTTTCCGGCAGGGTGGAGAGCATATCCGCTCTCTTTGAGGCGATCGAGCTGGGTCCGAAGGACTGCGTGTATTTATCCGCTACGGCTCCGAGCTATGTCGTGCGTGCCATTCTCGCGTGCGGCGGTGTGCCGTACTTCTGCGACATTGCTGCCGACAGCTTTGTGATCGACCACAAGTCGCTGGCGGAGGCGGCCAGACAGACCGTTGCCACCGAAAAGCTCTATCCGCGCGTCGTGATTGCCGAGCATTTTGGCGGTCTGCCCTTTTCGATCAGGGCGGTGACCGAGATTTGCGACCGCATGGGTCTTATACTCATCGAGGACTGCGGCAGCGGCTTCGGCTGTCTCTGGGACGGCAGGGAATGCGGCTGCTTCGGCGACTATTCCATGATTTCGCTGGGTGCTTCTTCCGTATTCGGCACGGGCGGCAGCGGCTGCCTTGTCATGGCGAACGGCGACAATGAGCTGCATGCCCTCATTGACCCCTGCGATGATCTCGGTTGGCAGTTTGCCGATGATATTTACGCCGAGGAGCTGCTCCAATCCCTCAAGACCTTTCCCGAGAGCCTGAGCAGGGCGGAGACGGCGCTTGCGGAAATCACCGATATAATGAAAGAATCCGACTTCTGGCTGCGTCGGGGGAGCGGCAGACAAAAAAGCGCCTGCTCCGCCACGGTTGTGATCGCACAGAGCGAGGCGCAGTGCGAAGCTGCCGCCGCGTGCCTTGCGTCCGCAGGACTTTCCGATTTGTTCAGAAGGCTGCATGTGCACCGCAGAGCCTGCTTTGAACACGGCTGCCGCGGCTTCAAGGCGCTGGAGAACGCCTCCGCGCTGGCTCCCAGAGCATTGGTGATTGACATATTGGGCGCGATTCATTCCGGCAGATTGGACAGGCTGAAAGCACAAATGGAATTTATTGCAGACAATATTCACGCATAATTATAGAATTAAACGGAGGCTGAGAGACCTTGGAAAACAACCTTAATTTGAATTCTGATTTTTCCGTATCCTCGGACATTGACGGAAGCAGCGGCTGTTCGGTAACGATATTCGACTACAGCCATGTGCCGGACGAATACAACCTGATGGCGTTCGGCAAGGAAACCGTGTCCTTCGGGCGGGACGACACCAACGACATTATGATTGCGTCCGACATCGTTTCCCGCAGACACGGACACTTCACCATCAGCGACGGGCGGTGCTACATCGCCGACGACAACAGCACCAACGGCATTTACGTCAACGGCAAGCGCATCACGCAGGTGGAGCTGAAGGACGGCGATTCCATACGCATCGACGATATGGAGCAGTCCTGCTACAGCGGCATCAGCATGGTATTCTCCGACAAGAATTCCGGCGCCGACTGGAACAGCGTGCAGCTTTCCAAGGACGTGACCACCATCGGCAGAAACAAGAGCTGCGATATCTCCGTGGACGATTCCAAGATGGAGGATGCGGCGGCGGAGATCCGCATTGATGGCGTGACCTCTTATGTCCTGTGCAATCAGGGCGAGATGCGCGACATCCTGATCAACAACGAGATCATGGAGGGCGAGCGCTACTATCTCAAGGACGAGGACGTTTTTGTCATTGGCAACACGAAATTCTCCTACTCCAAGGGTTATCTCTATTATAAGCAGGAAAAATCGGGTCTTTCCATCGAGCTGGTGAATATCTCCAAGTTTATCCATCAGGCAATGGGCAAGGACAAGAAGATTCTCGACGACACGAGCATGCTGATTCTGCCGGGCGATTTTGTCGCGATAGTGGGCGGCTCCGGCTGCGGCAAGTCCACCCTCATGAACTGCATCAACGGCTTTGACAAGCCCTCCACCGGCAAGGTGCTGGTCAACCGCCGCGACCTCTACGAGAATTACGACGAATTGAAATACAACATCGGCTATGTGCCGCAGCAGGATATCGTGCACGAAAATCTCACACTGATCAGTATGCTGCGCTATGTGGCAAAGCTGCGGCTGCCCGACGGCACGACACGCGCCGAGCGTGAAGCACGCATTGCCGAAGTGCTGCGCACTGTCGAGCTGACCAAGCACAAGAACAAGCTCATTCGCAAGCTCTCCGGCGGTCAGAAAAAACGCGCCTCCATTGCGGTGGAGCTTATGAGCGACCCGGGACTCTTCTTCCTCGACGAGCCTTCCTCCGGTCTTGACCCCGGAACCGAGCGCACGCTCATGCACACGCTCAAACGCATGACGGACGACGGCAAGACGGTCATTATGATCACCCACAACACCAACAATATTCACCTCTGCGACAAGCTGATATTCCTCGGCGCGGGCGGATATGTCGCCTTCTGCGGTAATCCTGCCGACGCGCGTTCCTTCTTCGGCATACCCAAGGATCAGGATCTCACCGACGCTTACACCAAGGTCGAGGAGGATCCCAAGGGCTGGGAGGAAAAATTCAACGCCTCGCCTTACAACAAGATTCAGACCATCGGCGAGCTGAAAACGCCTCCCATGACCGCCGAGCAGAAAAAGGAGCGCAAGAAGAAGCTCAAACAGGAAAACCACAAGTCCTTCCTGCATCAGTTCAATGTGCTTTCACAGCGGTATATCAATCTCATATGGAATGACAAAATGCGCCTGCTCTTCTTCCTGCTGCAGGGTCCGCTGATCGCCTATCTCTTCTCTTTCGTCACGGTGGAGAACACCTTCAAGTCCTACTTCGACGCGCAGTCCATGCTCTTCTGCCTCTCCTGCGCGGGTATCTGGGTGGGACTCATGAACTCCATTCAGGAGGTCTGCAAGGAACGGAACATCGTGCGGCGTGAATATATGTCTGATGTGCGGCTAAGCTCTTACATCTGCTCCAAGCTGGCGGTTCAGACGCTGCTTGCCATCGTGCAGTGCGGACTGATGCTGGCGGTCTTTGTCTACACTATCGGCAAGCCGGATAAGGGCGTGATCTTTGGCAATTCCGTCATTGAAATGATGATAACGCTCACACTGATCACCGTCTCCTCCTCCTCACTGGGACTGCTCGTTTCCTCGCTGGTCAAAAATACCGACCGCGCTATGGTATTCGCTCCTATTATCCTCATACCGCAGCTGCTCTTCTCAGGCATTCTCTTCAAGCTCGAGGGCGTGACCGAGGTGCTGTCGTGGATATGCGTCAGCCGCTGGGGAATGCAGGCATTCAGCAACACCGCCAATCTCAACGGCGTGCTGTGGAACACCCTTTCGCTCAAATACAAGTCGAAGGATATGCTGCTCCAGGCTTATGAACTCAATAAGAATTCACTCTACGCACATTCCGCAAGCAATCTGCTTCTTTCGTGGGGCGTCATGGTGGGAACGATCATTGTGTTCTGCTTCATCAGCGCCACTGTGCTTCGCAGCGTGAAAAATGACAAACGATAAGATCATTTTACATTCAGACGACAGTTTATGCGGAGAGGACGTGCTGATAAACGGCATTCCTTTCCGCACAGATCAAATCATATCGCAAGGCTCCGACAGCCGGATCTTTTCCGCTCATGCACTGCAAGGCGGCGGAGATTCGGCTTTTGTCATGAAGTGCTGCCGCTGCGTCCGCGACGGCGAGGTATGGAAGAGGACAATGCGGGAAATCGAAGCGGCTCAGATGCTGCGGCGATGCCCGTATATCGTTCCGCTGCTCGGGTACAGCGTGCGAACCCAAGGAAGCGGCTGTTACGGGATATTTATGCTGTTTGACAGGCTGGCATGTCTTGACGGCTTAGTCATTGCCGACATCCGCGAACTTCTTGAAATCTGCCGCGATATTGCCCTCGCCCTTGAAGCCGTGCGCCGCAAAGGGCTGCTTCACGGCGACGTCAAGCCCTCCAATATCTACCGTTCGGGGGGGAGATGGCTTTTGGGGGACTGGGGGAGCGTCTGCCTTTCGGGACAGGCGCCGGAGTACGGCAGCAGGGGATACTGTTCCCCCGAAGCCATGCGGAACGAGCCTTGCGACATCCGCTCGGATATATATTCCCTCGGCATTACCTGCTACAGGCTGATCAGCGGGGGAAGGCTGCCCTTCTGCGACCTGCCGTGCGATGAGACGGAGGAGGGCGAGGTGTGCCGCGCCATTGAAAGAAGGCTGGGCGGTGAAGCCATTCCGCCGATTTCGGGGGTAAGCGAGGATTTGAACAGGCTTCTTCTGAAAATGTGCGAATATGACAGGCGCAAAAGGTTCCGGAAGCCCTCGGAGGTCGCTGACGCTGCCGACAGGCTGATGAAAAAAAGGAAAAGGCAATTGAAAAAATAAAAATGAAAAAAAGAAAGCGCGAAGCGCCGTAATTAGCGAGCGTCTTTTTTCCAGGCGAGCGTGGGGTCCAGGGCGGAGCCTTGGCGGGGGCAGAGCCACGTCAGCAAAGCCGACCGAGCGAGACGCGCTGAGACCTAAAACGGGCTTGGGCGAATACCAATATAACGCCATATCAAGACTTGCCTTGCCCCGAGTGGGGAAAAACGCAGGTATTCAAATTGGCAAAGCTCCCCTATTCAGGCAGCTTTTTATGTTTTTATGTTTTTATGTTTTACAACCGACCCAAAGAATTGTTTTATAAAAAAATTTACATTATTATCATAAAAATATCTGTATTATAATGTATAATATATGAATTAAGGTATATTCCGGTTTTTGGGGAATATCCAATTGCTTTTGCGGGGTGATTTTTTGGATTACACCGAGAAGGAAAAGAAGGGCATTGACAGGGTCGAACGCATGAATCAAATGTTCGACAAAATCATTCTGCCTGCCATCGGCATTCTGATCATAATGCTGCTGATTTCCTTCACTGTCAATAAATACAGAGAAAAATTCGGCTCCGGGGGTCAGAATGCTGTCGGCACGGTATCACAGCAGAACGGCGAGCCGGAGGTGTTCGCGCTCAGAAGAAGGCTGCTTGGCAGCTATTCCGACCATAAAAAGGAATTTGAGGCTTACGGCTACGAGCCGGTCGAGGGCTATTCCTATGCGCTTTCGCTCTGCAAGACGGTGGACGGCGAAATGTCGATCTTCCAGTTTTCCGACGGCTCGATCGGAGAGCTGACGATCATCACTTATACGCCGGAAAATAAGACAACAGGCTATGATTCTCTCTCGATGGCGATATCCTCCCACACGCTCATCAACGTCACCGCCAAGAGCGGGGAAGAGAGGCACACCGTGACCTTCACCGATACGGCTTTTTCTGCCTACAAGGCGGAGGATGACGGCGAATACAAGGCGCTGATGAAGCTCACCGATATCGATGAGATCACGACGCTCTATGAGATATTCGAGACCGACACACACAATCTTGCCAAAAACTGCATGATCAAATGATCAATGGATCAGAAGGGAAGTTAGTATTGAATGAAGGTAAAAACGGCGCGGATCATGGCGCTTGCCGTGGCGATGATGATGATTGTATCGCTTGCGGCGCAGCCTGTTTCAGCCGCCAAGATCAAGGGCAAAACCGGCATCGGCATGGCGGAATGGGCTTTTAAGGCGTACAACGAGGGCTGGACATACAAATACGGCGGTTCGAGCGCCGGCAAGGTGGACTGTTCGGGACTGATCCGCTCCTACTGCAACGGCAAGGGGGGCGGCGCGAAGTCGCTGCTGGATGCGTCCTCCGTCAACGGCAGCGCCAGCGACATGCCGCGTATTCACGGATTGGGTCTGTGGTGCGAGGGACATGCCGGCGTTTACGTCGGCAAGAACAAGGACGGCGTGGATATGGCGATCGACATGCGCAATTCCAAGGTCAATGTTGTTTATTCCGCTATGGTGACAAGATATTACAGTCCGTGGAAAAAATGGTTCAAAATCAGCATGATTTCCTATCCCGATACCGGCTGGTTTGAATTCCGCGGCGAAACATTTTATTACAAAAACGGCGAATTTGTCGTGGGCAAGGTCAAGATCGACGGCAAGACATACGATTTCGGCAAGTCCGGCGCTCTGCAAGGCGAGGTCAAATCCGAACCTACCACCACCACTTCCAAGAAAAAGACCACCACCACCACGACCACCACGACAACCGTGACCACTACGACCACAACGGAGGCGCCGACAACCACCACGACCATGACTACCACCGAACCTCCGACCGCTACCACCCAATTCACAGAGCCGGAGGTCGAATCCACAACGCGGACAACCACCACTACCGAGCGGCAGACCACTTCCACGACGGTAAGCAAAAAGACCACCACCACCAAGCCGTCCGAAAAGAAAACGACCACGTCCAAGCAGACCGAGAAAAAAACGACCACTTCAAAGAAAACCGAGAAAAAGACGACTACCAAGCCGCCGAGCCAAACAAGCAAAACAACCAAAACCACCACTTCAAAGAATGCTTCAAAAACCACGACATTGAAGAAATCCTCCAAAACAGGCAGCAGCTCCACCACCGCCACCACTACCAAAAAGCCGACGACCACCACGACCACCGGCTATAAGTCCTATGAGGGCGGCATGAGAGGCGATGTTGTCGGCAGAATCCAGAAGCGGCTTTATGAGCTGGGCTATTACGATCAGGACATAACGGAGTACTACGGTCCCTTTACCCGCGACGCGATAAAGGCGTTCCAGAAGGCGATGGGCGTGCTGCCCACCGGCATTGCCGACGAAGCTACGCAAAAGGCGCTCTTTGCCGAGGACGCGCCGGTTTATTCCGAGGACAATTCACTGATGAACGACGACGCTTACAAAATTGACGAGCTTGAGTCGGAAGAGACTCAGGAGGAAAAAGAAAAGGAACCCGACGTGCCGGTGATCGCCGATTCGGTCGGCATCAGTTCGCTGAGCATGAGCGCCAATCCCTACAACTTCACCCGAAGCTACGGCGAATCGGGACCTTTGCAGACGATGGGCGTATTCTCCTATCAGTCGCCGACAGTTGTTTTTTACCGCAACGGCGAAAGCTACGAGGTGACCGAGGAAATGATGGAAACGCTCGATAACTGCGTATTTATGTGAGACAATTGTATATAGTAATATAGGTGAGATTCATTTCATAATTAAAACAAAAAACAAAACATAAAAACATAAAAACACAAAACACAAAAGAAAGGTGGTGCCGCCGGTATTATGAGCGCAGGAATTATACGTCTGATCATTCTGGTATCGGTGGTTTCCGCCATTTTGTTTGTCGGAATGGTCATATTCGGGTTCTGGATGTTCGACTTTGCGCTGGTGCGCAAGGAACAGATGGATTTTGACGCGGGCGACGACCTTCTGCCCCATATGGACGTGATCAGATTCCGCAGCCGCGAGGCGCAGAACAAAATCATGAACATGAGGCACGAGGAGGTTTATATCAAATCCTACGACGACCTTCTGCTGCATGCCACATTCGTGCAGTCGCCCTTCTTTTCGCGCAAGGTGCTGATTGCCGTCCACGGCTACAACAGCTTCGGCATGTTCGACATGTCGTCAGTGGTGCCTTTTTATCGCGGAATGGGCTACAATGTCATCATTGTTGACGACCGCGCACACGGCAAGAGCGAGGGCAAATACATTGGCTTCGGCTGGCTCGACCGCCTCGACGTGATGAACTGGTGCAGATACGCCGTCTCGCGATTCGGCGAGAACTGCGAGATTTTGCTGCACGGCGTTTCGATGGGGGCGGCGACCGTTCTCATGACCTGCGGCGAGAGCTGCCTCCCCGAGCAGGTCAAGGGCGTGATTGCCGACTGTCCTTTTGCGGGGGCTTATGAGGAATTCGGCTATATCATGCGGAGCAACTACCGTCTCCCCGGCAGACCGCTGCTCTACTTCGCCAGTATTGTGTGCAAAATCCGCGCGGGATATACCTTCGGGCAGGCTTCCACCATCAAGGCGGTCAGGAATATCCGTATTCCGGTGCTATTTATTCACGGCGACAACGACACCTTCGTTCCGCCCTATATGACCAGACGCATGTACAAGGCTTGCAAGGCAAAGCAGAAATATCTCTACATCTGCCCCGAAGCCACCCACTGCTACAGCGCCTTTCAGGATATGGACACCTACGCCAGCCACCTCACCGACTTCGTCTACAACATACACCACCCGGAGTAGGCGCTCACGTTCGTTCGCTTAGTGAATGGCGAATAAAGAAGATGGCGGGCTGGAAAAAATTTACGATTTGGTTCTGATATGTGCCGTTCTTGATGGGGGACGGCGCATTTTTTTGTTGGAAGCGAGTGGGGATACAATAATCCTGCACGAATAAAGCCGAAATAAATGCATTTATAAATTATTATTTGGCTAAAACGGCGAATTACTCCGAAAAAATGCAGGAATTTAAAATTTCACTTGCAAAATCTCCCGAAATGGTTTATAGTATGATACAGCTTGTGTGTGAAATGCATATGATCTGTTAGTTGTCATGTGACTTCAAACTTCACATTTCACATTTCACATTTCACATTTCACACTGATTTTTGAGGGAGAGTGTATTTTTAATGGCATCATTTAAGGATATGAGCAAACAGGAGCTTGAAGCGGTCAGGGAACAGCTTCAGGCGGAATACGACGGCTACAAGGCGGAAAATCTCAAGCTGAATATGGCGAGAGGTATTCCCGGCAAGGAGCAGCTCGAGCTTTCCATGGGTCTGCTCGATTCCGTCAACAGCTCCACCGACCTGACGGGCATTAACGGCGCGGATTACCGCAATTACGGCATTCTCGACGGCATTCCCGAGGCAAAGCAGCTCTTTGCCGATCTCTTTGACGTGACCACCGATCAGATCATCGTGGGCGGCAATTCCAGCCTCACGCTGATGTTCGATACCATTTCGTCCGCCATGGCGCACGGACTTCTTGGCAGCACCCCTTGGGCAAGCCTGCCGGAGGTCAAGTTCCTCTGTCCGGTTCCCGGCTACGACCGCCACTTCGGCATTACCGAGTATTTCGGCATCAAGATGATCCCCGTCGAGATGAATCAGGACGGTCCCGACATGGATTATATTGAAAAGGTAGTGGAGAGTGACCCGTACGTCAAGGGCGTCTGGTGCGTGCCTAAATATTCCAACCCCACGGGCATCACCTATTCCGATGAAGTGGTGCGCCGCTTTGCCAATCTCAAACCTGCCGCGCAGGATTTCAGAATCTTCTGGGACAACGCCTACTGCATTCACCACCTCTTCAACGATGACGTGAAGCTCCTCGATATTCTCAAGGAATGTGAGAAGGCGGGCAATCCCAACATGGTATATATGTACTTCTCCACATCGAAGATCACCTTCCCGGGCGCAGGTCTTGCGGGAATGGCTTCCTCCAAGGAGAACATCACCGCCATCAAGAAGCGCATGACCGTCCAGTCCATCGGACCCGACAAGATCAATCAGCTGCGCCACATGAAATTCTTCAATAACCTCGACGGTTTGCTCGAACAGATGAAGAAGCACGCCGACATTATCCGCCCCAAGTTCGAGGCGGTTGACAGGACCCTGACCGAGCGCTTCGGAGACAGCGGCGTTGCGGTCTGGAGCAAACCCAACGGCGGCTATTTCGTCAGCCTGAATGTCCTCGAAGGCTGCGCCAAAAAGACAGTCCGTCTCTGCCGTGAAGCAGGCGTGACCCTCACCAACGCCGGCGCTACCTATCCTTACGGCGACGACCCCAAGGACAGCAATATCCGCATTGCCCCCACATCTCCTTCCGTGGAAGAGCTTACCGAGGCAATGAAGGTGCTCGCGTGCAGCGCAAAACTCGCCGCTGCCGAAAAAATGCTTGCATCAATGTGACTGTAGAAGGTAATTGTAAAAAAATTGCAATTTCTTAAAAAATTAGCTCAAAATTGTTGACATATCGGTTTGATGATTTTATAATATGTTTATTGCGTCCGTTATCATCGGTGTGATAACGGACTGTTTGCTTATGCTCACGGTTCGCTTACGGGAGCGTCGGCAGATTAAACACAAACAATCAAGGAGGAAATCAAATGAAGCGTGTTGGCAAGCCGTGGTTTTTTGTGGTTGCCCTGCTGATTTTCGCTCTGGCGTACACCGCATTCTTTGGCGTTTACGAGCAGAACGGCGATTTGCAGAACACAATTATCCGCGGCGCAAAGGATATCAGATGGGGTACCGATATTCAGGGCGGCGTTAACGTTATCTATGGTCCTGAGGAAAATATCGACGCTACTGACAATCAGATCGACAGCGCCAAGTCGATTCTTGAGATACGTCTTGTTTCTTCCGGCGTTACGGACTACGAGCTGTATGCCGACAAGGACAACGACCGTCTGCTTGTCAGCTTCCCCTGGAAGGACAACGATTCTCAGAACGTGGCAGGCACGATCAAGAGCCTTTCACAGAGCGCGGAGCTGCTCTTTATCGGAGGCGCTCCCACTTCCATCAATATCGAATACAACGAGGACGGCACCAAGACCGTTACCAATCAGGACGGCGAAGCGGTGGATATCGTCATCGAGGGCAAGGACGTCAAAAAGGCGGAATACGGCACTGCGGGCGATAAAAACGAAATCGTTGTCAGCCTTGAGCTGACCGATACCGCCGCGGAGGGCGAGACCCAGACCGGCGCGGAGAAATTCGCCGCCGGCACCGAGAAATACCTCAACCAGCAGATCTCTATCTGGATGGATGAAGAGTGCATTTCCGCTCCCACGGTAAACAGCGTGATCGCTGACGGCAGCGCGCAGATTTCCGGCAGCTTTGACGCCGCCTCCGCAAAGGATCTCGCCGACAAGATCAACGCCGGCGCGCTTCCCTTCAAGCTGGTCACCATCGACTATTCGTCGGTTGACCCGACGCTCGGCTCCGACGCCCTGACAGCCATGCTGATTGCCGGCATTATCGCTTTCAGCCTGATCTGCGTATTTATGATCGCCTACTACAGACTGCCCGGTTTTGTCGCCTGCATCTGCCTGCTCGGTCAGGTCGCCGGCACCATCGCCGCAGTCTCCGGATATTTCGCGGCGTTCGACAGCTTCACCCTGACGCTGCCCGGTATCGCGGGTATCATTCTCTCGGTCGGTATGGGCGTTGACGCCAACATCATCACCGCCGAGCGTATCCGCGAGGAGCTTCGCAAGGGCAAGACCCTCGACGGCGCTATCAAGGCAGGCTCCGCGAACAGCTTCTCGGCTATCTTCGACAGCAATATCACCAATATCATCGTTTCGGTCATTCTCATGGGCGTATTCGGACCTCCCGATACCGTGTGGAGCACGCTGCTCTATCCCTTCCTCTGGATGTTCGGTCCCTCCACCACCGGTGCGATCTATTCCTTCGGTTACACGCTGCTGGTCGGTGTGGTGCTGAACTTCATCATGGGCGTGGCAGCCTCCAGAATCATGATCAGCTCGCTCTCCGGATTTAAATTCCTGCGCAGCAGAGTGATTTACGGCGATTACAGCGAAAAGAAAAAGCTTGCGCTTGCAGCGGCAAAGGAGGCGGCAAAGGACTAATGGTTAAAAGTTATGTAGACAGAAAAGAATACAAGTTTCTTGAAAACCGCAAGAAGTTCATTGCTGTCGCTCTTTGCGTGATTTGTCTCGGCGTTGTTTTCAATATCTTCAGAGGCATTCAGCTCGACATTAAATTCACCGGCGGCGCTATGCTGAAATATTCCTATTCGCTCGATAAGACCGTCTCCGAATCCGACGTGTCGGCAAGCGATTATATGAAGCTCGACAAGGCAAAGGTTGCTTCCATCGTCAAGAAGGTCACCGGGAAGGACTCCACCATCACCATTGCCCAGAGCGCAACCTCTGAGGGCGGCGTGAAGAACACCGTCACCGTCTCCATGAGCGGCAAGAATACTATCTCCGAGGACGCGGGTGAGCAGGTCGCCGAGAAGCTGACCGAGCAGTACCCCAATGTGGATTTCTCGCTGCTTGAGTCCAACTCGGTGGACGCTACCACGGGCGGCGAATTCTTTGCCAAGTGCCTTGTGGCTGTCGTGCTGGCGGCGGTATTTATGATCATTTATGTCGCTCTCCGATTCAAGAAGATCGGCGGCATGTCGGCTGGCGTGACGGCTATCATAGCCATTATCCACGACTGCCTGATCGTTTACTTCACATTTGCCATCTTCGGATTCTCCATTGACGACAACTTCATCGCCGTTATCCTCACGGTCATCGGTTACTCCATCAACTCCACCATTATCATCTACGACAGAATCCGTGAGAACCGCACCATTATGGGCGATAAGGCGACCTACGCTCAGCTTGCCAACCGAAGCCTCAACGAGACGCTCGGCAGAACCATCAACACCAACCTCACACTGCTGGCAGCCGTGCTGACCATCGTTATCGTGGCTTATATCTACGATATCAGATCCATCATCACCTTTGCCGTGCCGATGATGGCTGGCGTTATCGCCGGCGCGTATTCATCCATGTTCATCTCCAACGCGCTTTGGGTGAGCTGGCGTGAGTACCGCGACGCAAAGCTCGCTCAGAAGAAGGCGCAGTCCTTTGTGAGCGGCAAGAAGTCCAAAAAGTAATTTTATTGAATAACGGGGGACGTTTCAGGCGTGACAATACGGTTGGAGCGGCTCCCGTTGTTTTGTAGCAATAAGGAGGACAACTATCATGACAAAGGACGAATTCAAAAAGAAAATCGGAAAGGATCCGGAATACGCTCCCGGCTGGGACGCGATAGAGGCGGCTTTTGCGGAGCTGTATCCGGGACAGGAACCGTCACATTTCGGGACGGCAATCAACACCCGAGCCATTTTCGGCGGGCAGAATTATCTCGACGGCTTTTCGGTCTACCGTTCGTCCAAGGGGTATCTGCATATGGTCAGCTTCGGAATGACGGTGCTCTACGGAGACGAGGAGGCTTTTGGCGGTCAGTACAACGGCTGGGGCTACGAGATGACCATGAAGCTCAAAGCCGACGACCCGAATGACTGCATCTGGGCGGCGGATATGATGCTCAACCTCGCACGCTACACCTACACTTCCGAAAAATGGTTTGAACATATGCATTACGTCCTCGGCAACGGCGAATCTATCAACCGCGATATGCCGGAATCCAAAATGACCTCTCTCTTCATCGTCAATGATACCGAATTGCAACCGCGGCAGACGGTCTACGGCGAAACCGCCTTTTTGCAGCTGGTGGGCATCACCTACAGCGACGCGGAAAAGCTGCGTGAGGACTGGTCGGTCAACGCGCCGCTGCTCTATGAGCGAATCAAGGCGGACAACCCCGACTTTGTGACCGACCTGAGCAGCACGAAGTCCTATCTGTAAATTATCACTTCAATTGTAAAATAATTGATAAAAATGCACTCTCAGCCTTTACATTTTATTGTATTTTGTGTAAAATAAATTAAAGTATTTAAAATATGCGGTTGATCCGCGGAAGAAATATGTATTGGAAAGGCATGATCATTATGCAGGCTAAATATTCCCGTGTGCTGCTCAAGCTGAGCGGCGAAGCGCTGGCAGGAGACAAGCATTTCGGTCTGAACGATGAGGTAATCCGCAGAATCTGCACCTCGGTCAAGAAATGCGCCGATATGGGCGTGCAGATCGGTATTGTGGTAGGCGGCGGCAATTTCTGGAGGGGCAGAAGCTCCGAGGGAATGGACAGAACCCGTGCCGACCACATCGGCATGCTTGCCACACTGATGAACGCGCTCGCTGTGGGCGATATGCTCGAGCAGTTAGGCTGTGACGTAAGAGTGCAGACTGCCATTCAGATGGATACCGTGGCTGAGCCGTATATCCGCAACCGCGCTGTGCGTCACCTCGAAAAGGGCAGAATCTTGGTCTTTGGCTGCGGCACAGGGAATCCCTTCTGCTCGACAGACCTTGCCGCCGCGCTGAGAGCCGCCGAGATTGAGGCTGACGTCATTTTTAAGGCGACAATGGTGGACGGCGTTTACGACAGCGACCCCAAGAAGAATCCCGACGCGGTCAAGTACGATACCATCACATTTGAAGAGGTGCTTGTCAAGAATCTTCAGGTGATGGACAGCACGGCAGCCGCCATGTGCCGCGAGAACAAAATTCCGATTCAGGTCTACAACCTCGAAAATCCCGACGACATGGTGAAAGCCATTCAGGGCGAACCGGTCGGCACCCTTGTTACCCCGTAATGCAGTGTGGAGCACCGCAAAGACGCTGCGGACGGAGTTTGTTTAAAAAACTTCACATTTAACGCGGCGCTTTGTATGAACCGTTCATCACAAAAAATAATAATAAAGGATGAGACAATATGCAGAAAACAATTGACGATATGAAAGCCAAAATGGAAAAAACGCTCGACGTTTTAGCCGGCGAATTCAAGACACTTCGCGCGGGCAGAGCCAATCCTGCCATCATCGACAAGGTGAATGTGGATTATTACGGCGTTCCCACTCCCATCAATCAGCTGGCAGTGGTGAATGTCCCCGAGGCGAGAACCCTCACCATTCAGCCGTGGGATTCCCACACCCTCAAGGCTATTGAGAGAGCCATCAATGAAGCCGATATCGGCATCAATCCCCAGAACGACGGCAAGATCATTCGCCTCGTGTTCCCGCCTCTCACCGAGGAACGCCGCAAGGAGCTCTCCAAGGACGTACACAAGATGAGCGAGGACAGCAAGGTGGCTATCCGCTCCATTCGCCGCGACGCGGTTGACAAGCTCAAAGCTATGAAGAAATCCTCCGATATCACTGAGGACGATCTGAAGCAGGGCGAGAAGAAGATTCAGGATATTACCGACAAATATTGCAAGCAGATCGACGCCATGGGAGCCGACAAGACAAAGGAAATCATGGAAATCTGACTTTTTGCAATGGCAGTCAGTATGCACGGCTGCCTGAACAACGGTGTGCTTCCACATAAAACTGAAAGCTCCCTTTACAGCTTTTACAGTCGATGCTTAAAGGGAGCTTTTTGAGTAATAGTTGAGCGATGCTCTAAGAAAAATATGATGAAAAAGAGAGAACAGCCGTGTTATTTAACAAGAAAAAAACCGAAGAAAAAATAGACCGTTCCACGAGAATACTTCCCACCCATGTCGGCATCATCATGGACGGCAACGGCAGATGGGCAAAAAAGCGGGGTCTGCCCCGTCAGGCGGGACACAAGGTCGGTGCAGCCACATTTAAAAAAATCACGCGATACGCCAACAGCATCGGCATCAAGAATCTGACGGTCTACGCATTCTCCACCGAAAACTGGAAGCGTCCCAAGGAAGAAATCGACGCGCTGATGGATTTGTTTTACGATTACCTGATCGAAGCGCTGCGAGATTTCAGCGAGGAAAATATCCGCACCATATTCATCGGCGACGTGACGGCATTCAGCCCCAAGCTCCAGCAGCTCATTCACGAGACGGAGGCAATTTCCTCCGACAAGACCGGCATGAGGCTGAATATTGCCATGAATTACGGCGGCAGAGACGAGATCGTGAGAGCTATGCGCGAAATCTCCGCCGAGGTTGCCGAGGGAAAGCTCCAGCCGGAGGATATCGACCCTGCGCTGATTTCCGATCACATGTACACCTTCGGTCAGCCTGACCCTGACCTGATCATACGTCCGAGCGGCGAGTACCGCACTTCCAATTTCCTGCTCTGGCAGTCGGCGTATTCCGAATATGTCTTTATGGACGAAATACTCTGGCCGGATTTTTCCACCGAGGATTTGGAACGTGCGCTTGATGAGTATGCCAGAAGAAACCGTCGCTTCGGAGGTGTGTGAGAAAATGAAAACCAGACTGATTACCGCCGCTGTCGGCATTCCGCTGACACTGGCTGCGCTTTGGGCTGCCGTCTATTTTCCCTTTGTGCTGACGGGCGTGGTTCTGCTGCTCTGCCTTGTGGGAATTCATGAGGCGTTAAAGACGGCGGGCGCTGATAAGGTCAAAATCATCTATGCGCCGTGCTTTGCCTATGGCGTCACGGTGCTGATGGCTCCTTATATCGGCGACAGAGTGAAAATGTACGGTGTGATCATGGCGGCTTCCATGATCTATCTTTTCGTGATGTTTGGCATTCTGCTCAGAAAGCATTCGGTTCTCCGCATTGAAGCGGTTTGCACCTCCATGATACTCACGCTGTTTGTGGCGCTGCCCTTCATGGTGGTGGAGCTTATCTATTTCACGATTTCTTCCTCACGCGCCGTGGGCATCATCTTAGTGACATACTGCCTGATGGTGTCGTGGGTAGCGGACGGCGGCGCCTATTTCATCGGCAAAGCCTTCGGCAGGCACAAGCTGGCGCCTGTGCTCAGCCCGAAAAAGACCATCGAAGGCTCGGTGGGCGGCTTTGTGATCGCAATGATGATTTCGGTCGGTGCGGCATATATATATGCTGATGTGTTAAAATACACGCCCGACGGCATCAATTATCTCAATCTGACGGTCATTACGGCAATATGTATTCTGATGTCGATGTTCGGGGATATCTCCTTCTCTACCGTCAAGCGTCAGTACGGCATCAAGGATTTCGGCAATCTTCTCCCCGGTCACGGCGGAGTGCTTGACAGATTCGACAGCGTGCTGTTTGTCTGTCCCACATTCTATATGCTCAATTACCTGCTCCCCATACTCAAATAGGCGATCACTTTTGTGAATTATTTAATAGGATTTATGGATATGATGGATATAAAAGATTTCAAAAAAAGACGCAATATAGCCATTCTCGGCTCGACAGGCTCCATCGGAACGCAGACGCTCGACGTCGTCCGCGGCATGGGACTGCATGTGACGGCGCTCTGTGCCAACCGCTCGATTGAACTGCTGGAGAAGCAGGCGAGAGAATTCAAGCCCGAGGTCGTCGCCGTCATGGACGAAGCCGCCGCCGCCGCGCTGAAAATCAAGCTGGCGGATACCTCCGTCAAGGTGCTTCAGGGCATGGACGGCTTCATTGAGGCGGCAACGCTGGAAAGCAACGACGTGGTGCTCAATTCGGTGGTCGGCATGGTGGGACTGGTCCCGACGCTTGCCGTAATCGAGGCGGGCAAGGACTTGGCGCTCGCCAACAAGGAGACGCTCGTCGCCGGCGGTCAGCTCGTGATGAATGCCGCGCGTGAAAAGGGCGTACCGATTCTGCCTGTGGACAGCGAACATTCGGCGATCTTCCAATGTCTGCAAGGCTCGCCGGGGGCGCACGCCTTCCGCAGAATCATTCTCACCGCGTCGGGCGGCCCCTTCTTCGGCAAAAAGCGGGAAGAGCTGCTGGACGTTACGCCCGAACAGGCGCTCAAGCACCCGAATTGGAGCATGGGCGCGAAGATCACCATTGATTCCGCCACGCTGATGAACAAGGGCTTGGAGGTCATCGAGGCGGCATGGCTCTTTGACAAGGGCGTGGACGACATCGAAGTGGTGGTGCAGCGGGAGAGCATCATTCATTCCGCTGTGGAATACTGCGACAATTCGGTGATCGCGCAGCTCGGCACACCCGATATGCGCATTCCCATTCAATACGCCATCAGCTATCCCGACCGCGTGCCTTCACCGGCAAAGCCGCTGGATCTGTTTGAAGTGGGCAAGCTGACCTTCTACCGTCCCGACACCGAAACCTTCGTGTGTCTGGCAGCCTGCAAGGAAGCAATGCGCAGGGGAGGTCTTGCTCCGGCTGCCGCCAACGGCGCCAATGAAAAGGCGGTCGAGCTTTTCCTCAGGAAAAAAATCAGCTTCCTCGACATAGGCAAATACGTCTGGGAGGCGATGGAACGCCAGCCCAAGGTGGAGCGCTTTACCGTGGAGGACGTTCTGGCATGTGACAAAGCGGCACGCGAATATGTGATGTCCGCTTCGGGAATGATATAATTTAACAGGGAGTGATCAATATTTCAGCATTTTACATTATTCTTACAGTGATCATAGCGGTCATTCTGTTTGCCATGATCATCGGCATACACGAATTCGGTCATTTTATCACGGCGAAGAAATTCGGCGTCAAGGTCAATGAATTTGCCCTCGGCATGGGACCCAAGATTATCTCCAAGCAGGGCAAGGAAACGCTCTATTCGCTCCGGCTTATCCCGATAGGCGGCTATTGCGCCATGGAGGGCGAGGACGAGGACAGCGACGACGAACGCGCCTTGAACAACAAAAAATGGTGGCAGCGCGGCATTATTCTCGCCGCCGGCGCCTTCATGAATATCGTTCTGGGTATCGTGTTCATGTTCATCATTCAGGTGCAGGAGCCTTACTACGCCTCCACGCAGATTGCCTATCTGGTGAGCGATTCCACCAGCGCCAGCGCAGGCATTGAGCTTGGGGACGACATCTACTCCATCAACGGCTACCGCACGCACTGTGCCACCGACATCAGCTTTGCGCTCTCCACTGCCAAGGACGGCGTGATCGACATTGCCGTCAAGCGCGACGGCAAGAAGCTGGAATTCAACGATCTGCACATGCCTGTGGAGACCTACGAAGGCACGGCAATCACAAGAATCGACTTTAAGGTAAAGCGTGTGGATAAGACCGTCTGGACGGTGATTTCCCACACCTTCTCCGAGACATACGCCTATGTGCGAATGATCTATACCAGCATTATCATGATGGTCACGGGACGGGTCGGCTTCAATGAGGTATCGGGACCGGTTGGAATGGCGTCGGCAATAGGACAGGTCGCGGAAGCCGGATTCAAATACAGCTTCATGGACGGACTCAACAACATCATCAATTTCATGGCGCTGATTACGGTCAACCTCGGCATCTTTAACCTGCTGCCGCTTCCCGCGCTCGACGGCGGAAGGCTGCTCTTTGTGATCATCGAGGGCATCAGGCGCAAGCCCATTGACCCGGAAAAAGAGGGCATTGTTCATTTTGTCGGATTTGCCCTTCTGATACTCCTTATGATCGTCATTACCATCAAGGACGTCTGGTCGCTGTTCTGATTTTTTCCATTCATCAAAAAGGCAATCCTCATTTTCGGGTGACGGATTGCCTTTTTAAGTGTGGAGTGTGGCACGTCAGCGGAGCTGACAGGTGGAGTTGTGGAGTTTGGAGTGTGAAGTGTGAAGTGTGAAGTGTGAAGTTGTTCAACCTTTATGTGCAATTGATTCACCCTACTACAAGTTTGATGTGTTTTATACTGCCTGTTCATTGACATGCATACCTAATTGAAAGGAAAACTGAAAATGCTGATTACAAATAAAAAAATAGACGGCGGGAGAGCGTTCGACTGGGGGAGGACCTCCGAGGATTACGCTAAATTCCGCGATATTTATCCGGAGATTTTTTACAGGAAGATCGTCGGACGCGGTCTTTGCGTCAGCGGTCAGAGAGTGCTGGATATCGGCACCGGCACGGGCGTGCTGCCCCGCAACATGTACCGCTTCGGGGCGGATTGGACGGGAACCGATATTTCTCCCGAACAGATCGCGCAGGCGGTTCGCCTCTCACAGGAAGCCGGAATGGAGATTGTTTACAGGGCTGTTCCGACCGAAGAACTGGACTTTCCCGACGAATCCTTCGACGTGATCACCGCCTGCCAGTGCTTCTGGTATTTCGACCACGCAAAGATACTGCCTATGCTCCACAAATTCCTCCGACCCGACGGCAGGCTGGTGATTCTCTATATGGCGTGGCTGCCGTTTGAGGACGAAATTGCCGGAGCCAGCGAGGCGCTTGTGCTCCGGTACAGTCCGGATTGGTCGGGCGCAGGGGAGAGGGTGCATCCCATCGACATTCCGGAGGTCGCATATGATTTTTTTGCCTTGGAGCATCACGAGGAATATCGGCTTGACGTTCCCTTTACCCGCGAGAGCTGGCACGGACGAATGAAGGCTTGCCGCGGCGTGGGGGCGTCGCTGTCGGATGAGCAGCTTGCCGATTGGGAGCGGGAGCATTGGAAAATGCTCGGTGAAAAATTAAAGGGCAGGAATGAAATCTTTGAGGTGAAGCATTACGCCGCCCTTGCCGTGCTGAAAAAGAAATAGTCAGAACAGGCTGGTCTGTTCAAAGCAGCTGTCCGGAAATTCATTCAGATAGCCGAACACGTCTTGGGGCTTGTACAGAATGCCGTTTGCCTCGCAGGTGGAGCGGAATATTTTATACAGCCGCGCGGAGTTGGGTGAAGCGATCTCATAGGCATTGCCGTATGTGGCGATATAGCGCTCTTTCAGCCCGGGAAAATGCCTGTCGAGCGCGTCGTAAAAATATTCTCTGTCGCCTTCGCGCAGGGTCAGTCCCATGCCGAAATTCATGATTCCCTTCACGCCGGCTTCCACGCAGTCCTCCAGAATGCCGGCAAGGTTGCGCTCGTCGTCGTTGATGAAGGGGAGTATGGGACAGAGCCACACCACAGTGGGGATATTCTCGTCGCGCATGGTTTTCAGCACGTTGAAGCGTTCGGCAGTGGTGGAGACATTCGGCTCCACAATGCGGCAGAGGTTCTCGTCGTAGGTGGTGAGCGTCATCTGCACCACGCACTTTGCTTTTTCGTTAATGCCTCTGAGCAGATCGAGGTCGCGCAGGATACGCGACGATTTGGTGAGTACGGTCGCCCCGAAGCCGTAGCGCTCGATGATGGCAAGACATTGCCTGGTAAGCCTCAGTTTTTCCTCGATGTGCAGATAGGGGTCGCACATCGCGCCGGTGCCGATCATGCACCGGCTTTTCTTTTTGCGCAGCGCCCTTTCGAGCAGTTCGGGCGCGTTGATTTTGACCTCGATATCCTCAAATTCGTGCGTCATGCCGTAGCATTTGCTGCGTGAATCGCAGTAGATACAGCCGTGGGAACAGCCGCGGTAGATATTCATTCCGTTTTTGGGCGACAATATGCTTTTTGCCTGCACCTCATGCATGATCTGTCCACTCCTGCCGATTGTTTTAACCCAATTATATCACGGATGGCGCGGGAAGTACATGTATATTTTTTCTCAGACGCAATTTATTTCCTTGTATTGTGAGCAATTATATGTTATAATATTCTTAAAAATATAAACTAAGCGGGCAGCACGGTTTTTGGACGGCGTTAACAACTGATTCTCTGAAAGGAAGGATTTTTATTATGGAAAGAAGAAAAAGCAGAAAGGTCAAGGTCGGCAATATTTACATAGGCGGTGACGCGCCGATTACCATTCAGTCCATGCTCAACAAGCCTTCCACCGACATCGAAGGCAGTGTGGCGCAGGCGAAGGCGCTGGAAGCCGCCGGATGCGAGATTATCCGTGCAGCCGTGCCGGATATGCCTGCCGTGAAGCTCATCGCGGCTTTGAAGGAGGCTGTCTCGGTGCCGATCGTGGCGGATATCCATTTTGACTACAGGCTCGCCATAGAATCCGCTGCCGCAGGTGTGGACAAAATCCGCATCAATCCCGGCAATATCGGCGACGAGAGCCGCGTCAAGGCGGTCGTGGACGTCTGCCGCCAGAAGAATATTCCCATTCGCGTGGGCGTGAATTCCGGCTCGGTGGAGAAGTCGATACTCGCAAAATACGGTTCTCCGACTGCCGAAGCGCTGGTGGAAAGCGCGCTCTATCACGTCTCGCTGCTCGAAAAATTCGATTTTTACGACACCGTCATTTCCATGAAATCCTCCACCGTGCAGACGATGGTGGAATCCTACCGCATTGCAGCCGAGCGCTGCGACTATCCGCTGCATCTGGGCGTGACCGAAGCCGGCACCGAACGCATGGGTCTGATCAAATCCTCTGCCGGACTGGGTTCGCTGCTCATGGACGGCATTGGCGACACGGTGCGCGTCTCGCTGACCGCCGACCCTGTGCGGGAGGTCTATGCCGCCAAGGATATTCTGCGCGGTCTGGACATTCGCAAGGGCGGCATTCAGTTTGTCTCCTGCCCAACCTGCGGACGCACGCGCATTGACCTCATCAAGCTTGCCGAGGACGTGCAGGAGGCGCTCAAGGACGTCAACAAGGACATCAAGGTCGCCGTGATGGGCTGCGTGGTCAACGGTCCGGGTGAGGCGCGTGAAGCCGACATCGGCGTTGCCGGCGGCGTGGGCTGCGGTCTTATCTTCAAAAAGGGCGAAGTTCTCCGCAAGGTTCCCGAGCAAGACCTTCTTACCGAACTGCTCAAAGAAATAGATAAACTTTAAATAAGTGTGGAGCTTTAATTAGTGTGGAGTTTGGAGTGTGGCACGTCAGCAGAGCTGACAGGTGGAGTTATGGAAGGCGCATTCGCGCCTTGGAATATATAACGCTGCGCTTCTTAGATATAACTGCCGGTTTTAATACCAAGCTAATTTATTGGACATACATGACAATGCCGTATAAAGCGGTACACTTTCTACCAAAAAGCGAAGCGTTTCTTTATTCCAGCGCCGCAGGTGCTCCTTCACTCCACACTTCACACTCGGAAAAGGGGATTTGCCCGATGGCTGACGGGGCATATATCAGGAAGTACAAAATCCGCAAGGGTCTGCTCAAGGGCGTCGGTCTGAAGGGCAGACACAGACGGCTGCTCAGGAGGGAATTCAAAAAGACGCTGCGCTCCTATGTCGGTCGTCCCGTGACGCTGGCGGTCGGAACGGCTGCGGCGCTTGTAAGCAAAAAAATCAAGTCTCTGCCCGGAAGGTGAACGAACAATATGAAAATATTGCAATTAATGACGGTACAGGCGATTTCTGAAATGAAAAACATCAGGCTCTCCAGAAAAAGCAGGCGCAAGATCAGAAAGGCTGCCAATACGTCGCTTGACGCGGCGGTCAGTGTGGCGGCAGACGTGCTCAAGGGCATGAGAAAAAAATAATGGCACAGGGAGGATTATATTAAAATGGCGAAAAAGAAACTGTCAACGCAGCAGAAAATAAAGAAGTATAAAAGAAAACAGCGCATAAGCACCTCCATCAAAATCATCATTGCGGTGGTTGTGATCGCGCTTTTGATTCCGGCGACCTATTTCGGATATTATTATATGGTGTTTACGGTTTTCCCGAGCAGTGACTATAATCCCGACAAAATCACCGGAGTGGGATATTGCAAGCCGCTGCATATGATTCCCTACGGCAAGACCGAAAGCAGTTATGTTCTCGCCTATTATTACGGCGGCTGCTGGAATGTGGTCGATGATTCCCAGAAGATCAAGGACAACCGCGAAAACTTCATTATTTACAAGGAAGACGACGAATGGCATGAGGGAACGCATTTGCAGCTTATGCTCATTAAGGACACCTATATGTTCAATAACATTCCTCTGTGTGAAAAAATGCTGATAGACAACAGGTGTTTCAAGGACTGCACCAAAAAAATGACCATGGAAGAATTTGAGCAGTATGTCTCGGAGCATGGCTTCACATCGGTCTATATCCAATGATTGGCTTTATGGAGAGAAGGAGAACCTTTAAGGAATGACAAGCAAAATTACTGACATCTTTACGGAAGCCGCCGATCACTACAGCGTCAGACAGATCAGCGACGGAGAAATCACCCGCATTCGCTTTGCCGACAGGTGCAGGGCGATGACGGTATGGGCTGAATTCTGCGAGTACATCGACCGCGAGCTTCTCTTTAAAGCCGAGCACGATATCCGCGAGAGCTACGGATTCAGCTCGGTCATGATTAAACCTAAGTTCCCCGAAAAATGCTTCAACAAGTCGGTGCTCGGCGATATGGTCATGGAGCTCAAGCGCCGCATTTCCACCGTCAACGGCTCCTTTGTCAATTGCCGCTGGACGTGGGACAGCAGCAGCGGCGTGGTGGAATGCGAGCTTGCCCACAATGCCCTTGCGCTGCTCGCCGAGAAGCACTTCAGCGAGGAATTTGTCAACCTTGTGCACGACGAATTCGGCAAAAGCGTCCGGATTAAGCTGAGCTTTGACGAGAGCGCCGAGCGTGTGATTCCCATTCCGGCGCCGTCGCCCGAACCGAAAGCCGCTGCCGCCCAGCCGTCAGGCGATCCGCCCCCGTGGGAAGCCGCGCCGCCGCCAATGCCCGACCGTCCGGAATTTACCGGAGAGGTTCGCGCCAAGAAGGTCAAGGTGCAGGAGGGTCCCGCAAGCCTGACCTTTGAGGGAATACCCGAGAAATACCACGACCCCGAGATCATTTACGGCACGCCCAAGAGCATTCCTGCCGTGCCGATGGTCGATCTCAACCCGAATTACAAAAGGGTCACGGTCTACGGCGAAGTATTCAGTTTTTCGACTAAGGACACAAAAGCCGGAGACAAGCAGATTGTCTCCTTTGCGCTCACCGACAAGACTTCGTCCGTTCAGATCAAGATGATCGTCAAGAACGAGGACAAGGATTTCCTCAGCTCGCTCAGGGACGGTCAGTGCGTTGCCTTGCAGGGTGAATACAAATTTGACGACTTCGACCACGAATTCGCCATTCGTCCCCAGTGCATTGCCACCATGAAGGAGACAAAACGCACCGACAATGCCGAGGTCAAGCGCGTCGAGCTTCACATGCACACCAATATGTCGGCAATGGACGCGATGACGCCTACCAAGAAGCTGGTGCAGCGCGCCGCCGACTGGGGCATGACCGCCATTGCCATCACCGACCACGGCGTGGCGCAGGCGTTCCCCGACGCGATGAACGCCGCCAAAGCCTGCAAAAAGGACGGCAAGCCCATCAAGATTCTTTACGGCATCGAGGCATACTACGTCGACGACATGGTGGATATCGTCAAAGGAGAGGATCCCCGCCCGATTGACGGAGAATTCATCGTATTTGACTTGGAGACCACCGGACTGAGCGCTTCCTCCGAGCGAATCACGGAAATCGGCGCCGTTCGCTACAAGGGCGGCGAGATTCTTGATAAATTCAATACATTCGTCAATCCCCATATGTCCATCCCGCAGAAGATTGTGGAGCTGACCGGCATCACCGACGAGATGGTGAAGGACGCTCCCGACGAGGACGAGGCAATCCGGCAGTTCCTCGCATACTGCGGGGAAAATCCGATATTCATTGCCCACAACGCCAATTTCGACATTGGCTTCATGAAGGCAGCCTGTGCGCGCTGCTCTATAGAATTCAATCCGGTGTACATCGACACCGTTCCGCTTGCCCGTGCGCTTCACCCGACCCTCAAAAACCACAAGCTCGACACGGTGGGCGAATATCTCGAAATTCCGCCCTTCGAGCACCACAGGGCGTGCGACGACGCGCTTGCGCTGGCGCAGATCGTGCAGAAGGAATTCGAGCTGCTGACCAAGGAGTATCAGGTGAGCAGTGTCAAGGACATCAACACCAAGGCAAAGTCCACCGACACCACCAAGCTCCGCCCCAACCACATGATCATTATTGCGCAGAACCTTGTGGGATTGAAAAATCTCTACAAGCTCATTTCCGCCTCCAATCTGAAATATTTTCATAGAAAGCCGAGAATCCCCCGCAGCGAGATCATCAAGCGGCGGGAAGGGCTGATCATCGGCAGCGCGTGCGAACAGGGAGAGCTGTATCAGGCGATTCTGCTGGGACGCAGCGAAGCCGACGTGGAAAAGATCGCCAAATTCTACGATTACCTCGAAGTGCAACCGCTGGGCAACAATGAATTCATGCTGCGCGACGGCAAGGTGAAGGACAGACAGGGATTAATTGACATCAACAAGAAGATCATTGCCCTCGGCGATAAGCTCGGAAAGCCGGTCGTCGCCACCTGCGACGTGCATTTTATGGACCCCGAGGACTCGGAGTTCCGCAAGGTGCTCATGGTGCAGCAGGGCTTCTCCGACGCGGACAAACAGGCGCCGCTCTACCTGCGCACCACAGAGGAAATGCTGGCGGAATTTGACTATCTGCCGCCCGAAAAGGCGTATGAGATAGTCGTCACCAACACCAACAAAATCGCCGATATGGTGGAGGAAATCAAGCCGATACCCGACGGCGTGTTCCCGCCTTCCATCGACGGCGCGGAGCAGCAGCTCCGTGATATCTCCACCGCACGCGCCCACGAGATTTACGGCGACCCGCTGCCCGAATATGTGCAGGCGCGACTCGACAAGGAACTGAATTCTATCATAGGCAACGGCTTTGCGGTCATGTATATGACGGCGCAGAAGCTGATCGCTTACTCCGAGCAGAACGGCTATCTCGTCGGTTCCCGAGGCTCGGTCGGCTCCTCCTTTGTCGCCACCATGTCGGGCATATCCGAGGTCAATCCCCTTGCGCCGCATTACGTCTGCCCGAACTGCAAGTGGAGCCAGTTCTTTGAAAAGAGCCTCGAGTACGGCTCCGGCTTTGACCTGCCCCCCAAGAAATGCCCCCAATGCGGCGCGGAGCTCAACCGCGACGGACACGAGATCCCCTTTGAAACCTTCCTCGGCTTCAACGGCGACAAGCAGCCCGATATCGACCTGAATTTCTCGGGCGAGGTGCAGTCCAAGGTGCATAAGTACACCGAAGAGCTTTTCGGCAAGGACAACGTCTTTAAAGCCGGCACCATTTCCACCGTCGCCGAAAAGACCGCTTACGGCTATGTCAAGGGCTATGAGGAAAAAATGGGACTTCATCTGCCTCCCGCCGAGATAGAGCGTCTGAAAAAGGGCTGCATGGGAGTCAAATCCACCACGGGTCAGCACCCCGGCGGCATGGTCGTCGTCCCCAGAGACAAGGAAATTGAGGACTTCTGTCCCGTACAGCACCCCGCCGACAAGAAGGATTCCGACACCATCACCACCCACTTCGACTTCCATTCCATACACGACACCATTCTCAAGCTCGACGAGCTCGGACACGATGTGCCGACCATATACAAATACCTCGAGGAGTACACCAATGTGCCGATTTCGGGCATTACCATGAGCGACCCGCAGGTAATGAGCCTCTTCACTTCCACCGAGGCTTTAGGCATCACCGAGGAACAGTGCATGAGCAAGACCGGCACCTTCTCGCTGCCGGAAGTCGGCACCAACTTCGTGCGCCAGATGCTGCTGGACACCCAGCCCAAGACCTTCTCCGATCTGTTGCAGATCGCGGGATTGTCCCACGGCACCGACGTTTATCTCGGCAATGCGCAGGAGCTGATCGCAAACGGCATATGCACCATTTCCGAGGTTATCGGAACACGTGACAGCATTATGACCTATCTGATCGCCAAGGGCGTTCCCAATCAGATGTCCTTCAAGATCATGGAGATCGTGCGAAAGGGCAACGCCAAGAAGCTGCTCACCGATGAACACGTGCAGACCATGAAGGACAACGGCGTTCCGCAGTGGTATATTGATTCCTGCTTTAAAATCAAATACATGTTCCCCAAGGCGCATGCCGCCGCTTATATGATCGCCACTCTGCGTCTCGGCTGGTACAAGGTGCATACGCCCGAAGAATACTACGCCGCTTATTTCACGGTGCGTGCCGACGAATTCGACGCGGAGCTTGCCACCTCCGACATTCGCAATATCAAGGCGGTCATCAAGGAGCTTGACGCAAAGGGCAGAGGCGCCACCGCCAAGGAACAGAACAAGCTGGCGACATTGCAGATTCTCAATGAAGCACGCGAAAGGGGCGTTGTGTTCCTGCCGGTCGACCTCTACAAGAGCGACGCGCGCAAATTCCTCATGGAGGGCAAGCAGGTGCGCCTCCCGTTCACCACACTGAAGGGTCTGGGCGAAGCTGCTGCCGTCAGCCTTGTGGATTCCCGCGCAAACGGAGGCAAATTCATGTCAAAAAGCGATGTGCAGATGCGTTCCGGCGTGTCAAAGGGCGTGATGGAAATTCTGGAGAACGCGGGCGTTCTTGACGGCATGGCGGAGAGCAATCAGGTGAGTTTATTTGATTTCTGAGGGAATTTTTTGTTCCATATGTCAAAGTTTACTCTGAATGTGATGAAACTGTTGATTTTTACATGGTAGTATGCTATCATGTTAGCACGCTAAAGCAAATTTGTAATTTACAAGCAATCAAACCTGTAAGGAAGGCAAGAGAATGAGAAAAAACTACAAGATTACGCCCGAGGGAACCGGCGACCTGCTTTTTTCCGAGTGCGTCGAGCGCCGCGCGGTGGAATCCAAGATTTGCAAGATGTTCGCGCGGGGCGGTTACAATGAGGTGCGCACGCCTTTTCTGGAATTTTACGACGTGTTTAACCTCGGGGACAGCTTCCTGCCGATGGACAGCATGTACAAGCTCAGCGACAACAAGGGCAGACTGATGGTGCTGCGTCCCGACAATACGCTGCCCATCGCCCGCATGACGGCAACCAAGCTGAGCAACGCGCAGCTTCCCATCAGGGTGTATTATTCCCAGACCAGCTTTGCCATAGGGCAGAGTCTCAGGGGCGAAAGCGACCAGAACAAGCAGACAGGCATCGAGCTGATCGGCGCAGGAGGGATAAAAGCCGACCTTGAGGTCATAGTGATGGCAATTAATTCCCTCAGGTCCAACCTCGATGACTTCCGCTTTGAAATAGGTCATTCCGGCATCTTCAAGGCGCTTGCCGACAATCTCAATGTCGATGAGGAAACCAAGGAGGAGCTGAGAGACTACATAGAGTCCAAAAATTACGGAGCTCTTTCCGAGACTCTCGAACAAATGCCGGACAGCGGCTCGGTTCGTGCGCTTAGACAGCTGCCGAGAATGTTCGGCGGCGCTCAGGTGCTCCGTCAGGCATACGAGGTGTTTGAGGGCTGCGGCGTGACGCAGTATCTCGATTACCTCGGCGACATCTACGGCAGACTTGCGCAGCTGGGGCTGGGCGACAAGCTGATCTTTGATTTCGGCATTGTGCATCGCAAGGATTACTACACCGGCGTCGTATTCACCGCCTATGCCCACGGTTCGGGAAACAAGGTGCTTTCGGGCGGACGGTACGACAATCTGCTGAAAAAATTCGGATTCCCAACGCCTGCCTGCGGCTTCGCCGTGGATATCGACGCGCTGACAAAGGCTTGCTCCCACACACGCAGCGTCACTGCCAAAATCCCGCAGATTCTTGTACATTCGGACGAAGGCTTCGAGATCAAGGCGCTGCAATACGCTTCCAAGCTGGCAGGGGAAAAGCACATCTACGAGTATTCGGTGTGCGATACCCTCGATGAAGCGCTGGAATACGCACGCACAAAAGGCATATCCCGCGTCGATCACGTCGGCGAGGACATCGAGATCATTGAAGTTCAGTGAGGCAAATGGGAATTTATCTTGCAATTATTTATCGGGAGGTAAGGATTATTTGAAACCTTTGAGAATTGCGCTGACAAAGGGCAGACTGGAAAAGGACACCGTCGCCCTCTTTGAAAAAATCGGCTACGACTGCTCGGCGGTCAGGGAAAAGGGCAGAAGGCTCATTCTCCCTGTCGGAGACTGCATCGAGGTGGTGCTTGCCAAGGCGCCCGACGTCATTACCTATGTGGAAAACGGCGTGTGCGACCTCGGCGTTGTGGGCAAGGATACCATTATAGAAAGCGGCTCCTGCTTCTACGAGATACTTGATCTGGGCTTCGGGCGGTGCAAATTCGCCGTTGCCGGCAAGAAGGGCGTGGACTGCCTTTCGGGATTCAGCACAAAGACCATCGCCACCAAATATCCCAATGTGACCCGCCGCTTCTTTGAATCCAAGGGGATGGACGTGCGCGTCATCAAAATCGAAGGCTCGGTGGAGCTGGCGCCGCTGCTGGGTCTTGCCGACGCGATCGTGGATATTGTGGAGACCGGCTCCACCCTGCGGGAGAACGGTCTGGAGGTCAAAGAGGACGTTTGCCCCATTTCGGCGCGTCTGATATGCAACACGGCGAGCCTGAAACTGCGCAAAGCCGAGATCGAAGAGCTTGCGCAGAAGATGGAAGACGCCATTACAGGAGGCTGATACGCGATGAAAAAGATAGTTCCCGATATGCTCGACGAGCTGACAGAGCTCTTCGTCGATACCTTCAACGCTCCGCCGTGGAACGACATGTGGAGCGTTGAAACCGCCCGCACCAGACTGAGCGACATCATGAGAATGCCGAATTTCTGCGGCGCGGCGGAGTACCGCGAAGGAAAGCTCGCCGGACTTATCATGGGTCACGGAGAAATGTCCTACGACGGAATCCACTTTCAGATACTGGAATTCTGCGTGGCAAACGACATGAAGGGGCAGGGGATAGGCAGTCAGATGCTCAGTGATTTCATTGACTATCTCGACCGCAAGGAAGTGACCTCCATCTACCTTCTCACCATGCGCGGAGAAGCAAGCGAGGATTTTTATGCCGCGCAGGGATTTGACACGGTTAACGATATGTGCGTTATGAGCAGGCACAGGAATGCCTGAATGCTCTGCCTGTATTTTCCATCTTTGGTACAAATAACAAGAGGGGCGTATTTATTATGAAAAAGGAAAGCTTTACGAAATTCTTCTCCATCAGAAAAAAGGCGGCTTTGCTGCTGGCGGCGGCTATGATGCTGCCGATGTTCGCGTCGGGCTGTCAGTCGGCGCAGGAAATCATCAAAAAGCGCGAGCGTGCCGACGAAATCACCAAGCGCGCGGAGCAGTATATGCAGGACAAGTACAACCGCGGATTTAAGGTCAAAAAGTGCGAGGCTGCCGAGGGCGAAAAGTACAAGGACGATTATTTTATCACATTTAACAACGGTATTTCCGCCTTCTATGATGCGGACGAGGACATGTTTTTTGACGACCGACAGGTTGAGCCGATCAATGAAGCCATCATGCGCGATATCTGGACGCCGATGTTTGACGATCTGCATGTGCTTTACGATTATGTGAATGACCAGTCGCAGGTCTTCAATATGGTTTACAGCTACACACGCGGCGGTCAGGAGTACAAATACAGCATGTACAACGGCTATTTTGAAACCACGCCACAGTATTTTGCCGTACACAGCGAGTTATCGGTTACATCTGACAATATCATCTTTGTCATTGACGACGTCAACAAGTGTATGAATCTCTTCGACAAAATGCGAGTGATTATCAACGGATATTTCAAGGGGCAAAAGAGAGGCGACCTCAATATTTACGCGGTGACAACCGAGCTTCACTCGAGAAACGACTTTGATCCGGCTATGGTCGATGAAACCACGGAGGGCTGCATTGCTCATTATCATTTCGGAGAGAATCAGTACTGCTCCTATACCGGATTCGGCAAGGTTATGGACGGTCTCTACGGCGAAATCTGCCATCTGCACGGCATAACCATTGGCGACGGCGCGATTCTTCTCACTCCGGTGGAGGATACCGAAGCCGTAAAGAAGAGCATTGTCGAGAGCATGGACAGCAAAGAGATCGGTCTGATTGACAAATACACCGCCAAAAAGCGCGATATTGACTTTGGCGACGCGATTTACAAGGCGGAGTTTTCGCCGAACATCAACCAAAAGGAATGGAAGAAGGTGACTGTCGCCTTTAAGATGACCGACAGCAATGAGCCGATTGGCGAGTATGCCGAAATCAATGAGGCGGAACGCAGCTTCTTTGGCTACAACCTGAACGGTACGGCATACAACGCCACCTGTCTTTGTTCCCCCAACAGCCGTTCGGTCATGTTTGATTACAATGTGGGCGACGAGGTTTACTTCTGGTTCGGAAGTCAGAAATAACGGAGGTTGTTTAACATGAAATTAGCCGAAGCTCTACAGGAAAGAGCCGATTTGAATATCAGAATTCAGCAGCTGAGAAGCCGTCTGGAGAACAACGCCATCGTGCAGGAGGGCGAGCAGCCCACTGAAAATCCAGCCGATTTGCAGGCTGAGCTTGACAGCAGCCTAAGCCGTCTGGCATGGCTCATCAGCCGCATCAATCTCACCAATTGCCGCACATCGGTGAACGGTCAGAGCCTGACCGAGATGATTGCGCAAAAGGATACGCTTACCTTGAAGCTTTCGATTTACAGAGAACTGGTCAATACGGCAGGGCGTTGTTCCTTCCGCGCACGTCAGACCGAGATCAAGATGCTTCCCACCGTTCCGGTTGCGGAGCTTCAGAAGCGGGTTGACCGCATGGCTAAGGAGCTTCGTCTGCTGGACAATCTTTTGCAGCAGACCAACTGGACAACCGATCTGATCGAACAGTAGAGGAATGTCAGCGGTAGCGGAAAACAGGGCGAGTGTCAGCGCACGGCAGCGGCGTTATGCTGTCTCCATGGTTGCGTTTCAGGACAGGCGCGAGAGGTTCGACTCCTCCGTAAGTATGGTAATGTCCCGATGGTGTACGAACGCATTGTCACACCTTATCTTTATTACCACGACATTGACTGCATTCCGCGAGGGTGGGCAAGGGGAATAGTGAATACTGAATACTGAATAATGAATAGTGAATAATGAATAATGAATGAGCGCTTCGCGCTGGATTGTATTTTTGAGGAGGAATATTTTTACTATGATCAAGATTGTCAAGGCGGACGGCGTCGCCGAGAGGGAGTTTCTTGCGAAGCTCCGCGAGAGAAGCGGCAAGACCGACAGAAAGGTGACGGATATCGTCTCCGCTATTCTTGCCGATATACGGACAAAAGGCGACGAGGCGGTAAAATCATACACCGCGAAATTCGACAGTGCCGCGCCCGAATTCTATGAGGTGCCGAGAGAGATCATCGACGGAGCCGAGAAGGAATGTGACGGCGAACTGGTCGCCGCTATGAAACGGGCAGCAGCCAATATAGAAGATTTCCACGCGAGGCAGGTGCAGCAGAGCTGGCTGACCGCCAAGGACAACGGCGTGATATTGGGGCAGAGAATTCGCGGCTTGCACAGAGTGGGCGTTTACGTCCCCGGGGGAACGGCGGCGCTGTTTTCTTCGGTGCTGATGAATGTCATTCCCGCCAAAATCGCCGGCGTAAAGGAGATTATCATGGTGACGCCGCCCTGCAAGGACGGCAGGGCGAACCGCGATATTCTGGCGGCTGCGGCGATTGCCGGAGTGGACAGGGTGTTCCTCTGCGGAGGAGCGCAGGCGATAGGCGCTCTTGCCTACGGTACGGACTCCATACCCAAGGTCGACAAAATCGTCGGCCCCGGCAATATCTTTGTAGCCACTGCCAAGAAGCTGGTTTTCGGCACGGTCGATATCGACATGATTGCCGGTCCGAGCGAAATTCTTATTGTAGCCGATGAAAAGGCAAATCCCAAATTCCTCGCCGCCGACCTCATGAGTCAGGCGGAGCACGACAGGCTTGCTTCCGCCATTCTGGTCACCACCAGCGCCGAGCTTGCCGAAAAGACGGACGCGGAACTTGCCCGACAGTGCGCTCAGCTGTCCCGCAATGAGATCATAGAGGAATCCATTGCCAATTACGGCGGCATCATCGTCTGCCATTCGCTCGATGAGGCGGTGGATATGGCAAACGAGCTTGCCCCCGAACACCTTGAGGTCTGCGTTGAAAATCCGATGGAATACATCGGACGCTTTGACAACGCCGGTTCGGTGTTCCTCGGCAATTACGCTCCTGAACCGCTGGGCGATTACTTCGCGGGACCCAATCACGTGCTTCCCACCAGCGGCACGGCGAGATTCTTTTCACCGCTGTCGGTGGACACATTTATCAAGAAGTCGAGCTTCATCTATTACAATGAGCCTGCTCTGCGTCAGGTCAAGGACGACGTTGTGATCATGGCGGAAAACGAAAGCCTCACGGCACACGCCAATGCCATTAAGGTGAGATTTGAATAACTTGAAAAAATATTGAAAGCAGGAAGGTTATGTCCTATCAATTAAATAAAAAAGTCCGCGACCTCGAACCCTATGAGCCGATCAGCGGCAATTATCCCATCCGGCTTGATGCAAACGAGTCCTTTCTGGAAATCCCGCCCGAGGTCAAGGCGGATATGCTGTCGCGCATTTCTTTGCTGCATCTCAACCGCTATCCCGATCCGCTTGCCGCCGGCGTCTGCGAGCGTGCCGGAAGGTATCTCGGCGTCAAGCCCGAGCTGATCACGGTGGGCAACGGTTCGGACGAATTGCTGACCCTGCTTACGCAGGTGATGATGAGCAAGGGGGAAAAGATGATCTGTACCTCGCCCGATTTTTCGATGTATCAATGCTACGGCTATCTCGCAGAGGTGGAATGCATCGAATTCAAAAAGGACGCGTCTTTCCGTATCAATGTCGATGCGCTGATCGACCTCATTCAAACCGAGGGCGCGAGGACGGTTATTTTCAGCAATCCCTGCAATCCCACAGGCGTGGGACTTCCCCGCGCCGAAGTCATTCGTCTGATAGAGGGGGTGCCGGAATGTCTGGTGGTGGTCGATGAAGCCTACATGGAATTCTGGGATCAGTCGGTGCTGGACTGCGTGGAAAAATACGACAATCTGATGGTGCTCAAAACCTGCTCCAAGTCCTTCCGCATGGCTGGCATACGCTGCGGTCTTGCCATCGCCAACCGCACCCTGACCAATGCCCTTCGCGCTGCGAAGTCCCCCTACAATGTCAATTCCATGACGCAGGCGGCGGCGGAAACGCTCTTTGACTATCCGGCTGAGCTGGATGCAGCCACACAGGCGGTCATTCATTCGCGCGACGCGCTTTACGATTCCGTCAGAGCGCTTGCGGAAAAATTTCCCAAAAAGCTCTCGCTGCTGCCCACAAACGCGAATTTCGTCTATATCAAAATGCCGGCAGGGCAGGCAAAGCGGATATTCGAGGCGATGAAGGCGGAAGGCGTGATCGTGCGCTGCATGGGGGATTATCTGAGAATAACCTGCGGCACGGAGCATGAGAATGCCGAGGTCGTCAGACTTCTGGAGGTTTTTTTATGAGTGAACGCAGGGGAGAAGTAATCAGGAAAACCAAAGAGACGGATATAAACATTTCACTCGATCTTGACGGCGGTGAGGTGGCAATTGACAGCGGCATCGGCTTTTTAGACCACATGCTTACCGCGTTCGGCGTACACGGCGGCTTCGGGCTCAACGTGCGCTGCAAGGGCGACCTTGAGGTTGACGGACACCATACCGCCGAGGACATCGGCATTGCCCTCGGTCAGGCGTTCGCACAGGCGATCGGCGACAAGAAGGGAATCGCGCGTTACGGCAGCTTCTACATTCCGATGGACGAAGCGCTTGCCTTCTGTTCGCTCGACATCAGCGGCAGACCCTTTCTCGTATTCGACGCACAGTTTTCCCAGTGGCGCTGCGGCGAATTCGACTGCTGTCTGACCGAAGAATTCTTCCGCGCCTTTGCCATGAATTCCGGCGTGACGCTGCACATCAAATCCATGTACGGCAACAATTCCCACCACATCATCGAGGCGATCTTCAAGGCAGTCGCCCACGCGCTGAAAGCCGCCTGCAAAATCGAGTACGAAGGCACGCTTTCCACCAAAGGCATACTTTAATTAGTGTGAAGTGTGAAGTGTGAAGTGTGAAGTGTGAAGTGTGACACGTCAGCAGAGCTGACAGGTGGAGTTTTACAGTAGTCTGACTCAGGAGGAAACAATGGAAGATAATCTGAAAGATAAGAATTCATTGCGGGAAGAATCGAATGAGCTTGATATTACATGCGGAATGACTGACGATGAAATGACACGTCGCTTTATTGAAGCGGTTCGCATTGAGAACGAAATTAAGAGAATAAAGGGCGTTCCTATCGCAGGATATGATGCAAAAACCTGTAGGGCGTATCTGGAATATCCCGACGGAAGAAGGATTTACAGTGAGTGAAGCGGAACGAAACCCAAATCCGTTCGCTGGTCGGCATGAAGCAATAAATAAGGAGCGAAAGAAAAAAATGATCATATTTCCCGCAATAGACATCAAGGACGGCAGCTGCGTCCGGCTGGTGAAGGGGGATTACGCTACCGCCCACAAGGTAGCCGAGGACCCGGTGCAGACTGCCCGCAGCTTTGAAGCGGCAGGCGCCCAGTGGATTCACATGGTCGATCTCGACGGCGCGAAGGACGCGGCGCTGGTCAACAGGGATATTTTTATTCGCGTCGCACGCGAGACCAATCTGAAGGTCGAGGTCGGCGGCGGCATTCGCAGCATGGAAGCGGTGGATGATTACCTGTCCAATGGAATTGCCCGTGTCATTCTCGGCTCGGCGGCTGTCAAAAATCCGGAATTTGCCCGTGAAGCGGTCGCAAAGTACGGCGACAGAATCGCCATCGGCATTGACGCGAGAAAGGGAATGGTCGCCGCGGAGGGCTGGCTCGACACTTCGGACGTTTACTTCACCGATCTTGCCGTTGCAATGGAGAAAATCGGTGTAAAGACTATCATCTTTACGGACATTTCGAGAGACGGAACCCTCACCGGACCAAATTTGGAGCAGCTCACGGAGATAAACAGCGCGGTCTCCTGCGACATCATCGCAAGCGGCGGCGTTTCGGGCATTGAGGACATCATCGCCCTGCGTGACGCGGGTCTTTACGGCGCGATTGCCGGCAAGGCGATCTATACCGGGGCGCTGCATGTGGCTGACGCTATTGCGGAAGGTGACAAGCCGAGAGACTTGTCACGCTATTTTGCCAAATCCGAGCTGATTCCGGCGATCGTACAGGAGGCTTCGACAGGCGAAGTGCTGATGCTTGCCTACATGAATGAAGAATCGCTCAGACTGACGCTTGCAACCGGAATGACGTGGTTCTGGAGCCGTTCACGCGGCGAACTCTGGAACAAAGGCGCCACTTCGGGGCATTATCAGAAGGTGCTTTCCGTAAGCGGGGACTGCGACGACGATACCCTGCTGATCAAGGTGGAGCAGACAGGGGCAGCCTGTCACACGGGCAATCATTCCTGCTTCTTCCAGCCGATAGGATTTAAGAAGTCAAAATAAACCATGAACGAAAAAACGCAAAGGAGCAAAAGAAAATGCAGAACGAAAGTCAGAATTATGACGTGCTGGGTGCGCTTTATGATACGGTCATCGAGAGACGCGACAACCCGCAGGAGAAGTCCTACACCTGCTATCTGCTGGATACCGGACTCGATAAAATCCTCAAAAAGGTGGGCGAGGAATGTTCCGAGACCATCATCGCCGCCAAGAACGACAGCGACAGCGACCTTGTGGGGGAGATCAGCGACCTGCTCTATCACCTGATGGTTCTCATGGTCAAGCGGGGTATCCCTCTGGAGGACGTTTATGCCGAGCTTGCCAAGCGCAGCCTCAAAAGCGGCAATTTAAAGACATTCAAACAGGTTGACAAGAACACCTGATTATTCAAATTTTTAATACATGATTATTTTGTGATGATAATATCCGCATATGTTGGCGAAAGCGAATGTATGCGGTTTTTTGTACGTCAAAATAACCAACGTTTTTTGACTACAGTCAATTGCTCTTCTGTGAGGTTCGTGTGAAAACCACCTGATTCAGGGCATTTTAATAAAAAAATGAATTTATTGTTCGGGAAAATGTATAGCAATAAAAACAATTAAGCCCTTTTATAACACATACGAAAACATGTAAAGCAGAATGCCTTTTCAAGTGTGTGTGAAGAAACGCAAATAAAAATAATTGTGCAAAATTACCAATCAACCTTTTGGAAAATGCTTCAATTACATAAAGTTGAACCAATTGACAAAAATCTTGTTGAACTTATTTATAAAAAGTGCTATAATATCTTCAAATGAAAATTGATAAGTATAAATGTAACATTGTGATGTTCATGTTTCTAAGCGCATTTCTGAGGGAGGCTGCTAATTTATGAAATCATTTGATAAGCACAGCACGTTGTTGAGGGCAAAAGCGAAAACCAAGGCACGAAGTTTAGGCAAATCCGTCAGGAGGCATTCCGGACCGACCCGAGTGGTTGCGATCTGTCTGGCTTCACTTCTGGCTTTTTCGGCGTTTAACGCAAACATTGCGTCCATCGTCGATCTGTTCCAGGTTTCCGCCGATAATCCGACCACCACGACTTATTTCAACGCGGGTTTTGACCTGTACGATTATACTAATACCTCCGGATTTAATTGGTATTTCAATGAATTCAATCAGAAACTCTATACCGAAGGGTATCTTGAGGGCGGCGACCATGATGATGATAATACCATTCCCGGATGGGGCGACGGAGACGGTGAAACGCAGTATCTTTTCCCCGATCTGTCCGAGGCTTCAACCTATTATCCGCTCTATCTCGGTTTTCAATATAAAAACAATGATTCAAGTTATCAGTATCCATATATCGTCCCTACAGAAGGAGCAATGGGCGGCAATGACCATGGCGAAATTATTGCCAAATACAATTACTGCCTTGCCGCCAACTCAGGTGCGGGCGCTTCTCCTTACGGTGTTGTACAGGGACTTGTTGATGATACGTTGTCAGGCGGTGTCCCCACGCAAGGTCTCCAAAGGGTGACGCTGCCGTACTTTGATTCGACTTTCCTGAGCGGAGTCGGCTCGGTAGATACCGGCAACAAATTCCGCTTCAGAAAGCACACGGGCAATGACGACTACGCCGGATATTATGTATTCGACAGTGAAAAAGACGGTTTGTCCATTACAAATGAGGGTGGCGTTGATTATTATACCGCCGACGTCAACGGTACTAAATATTATGATGACGCGTTTGATGGCAGCAAACCCGGTTTCTTCCCACTGGGAAATAAAAACTTCGGTTTCGGCGCTGTTTTTACTATGGAATTTACCATTTCCAAGGATGGCAAAACTCCTTCCGGAGAAGATATGACATTCAACTTCCGCGGAGACGACGATGTATGGGTATTCATCGACGGTCATCTTGCCCTCGATCTCGGCGGCGCTCACGGCAAATGCTCCGGCAATATCAATTTTGCGAAGGCAAAAGCAACCGCCGATGAGGTTATCAATCGAGACAGACTCTCGTATGACAACCGCTATAATCGAGTGGAAGGAAACGTCACATCCAGTGTGCCGAATGATCTCAGCAGAATTTTCAACCAGGTGGGTATGTACGGTGACGCAACCAAGACGCATACGCTCAAGGTATTTTATCTTGAAAGAGGCGCTATAGAATCCAACTGCCTTAGGAATTATGCAGAAATAATTAATACATTTCGATTGCTGAAACGCCGAAGCAACCTGTTTGTTTCAGCGTAAAATGACTGAATAAATTCTGCATAGCCGACAATCTTACGATCGTTAATAATGTTGACGTCTCTGAAGTCAACGCCTATCTCCAGTCTGCCACTCTGCTTGCGGCACGCAAGGAAGGCATTCAGTATCAGCTCCAGAACAAGGGCGAAGCCACCACGGAAGACAGCCCTGACGACCGCCAGCCCGGCGCGGACTACGACGAACCGCTGCCCTTCCCGACAGGCGACGGCGGTGGAGGCGGCGGTACTACTACCAAATATATCCTCACTTATAAAAAAGCTGACGGAACCGTAATTGAGTCCTACGAGGTACCCGCAGGGAACATCATTAAGATCAAGGCGGCGATAGACAATCTGCCGGAAGGCATTGAACTCAAAACGTGGAAAAACGCAGCTGGAACCGAATATGTACCCGGTCAGATGATTACTATGAACGGTCCGCTTGAGTTGACAGCGGAAATGAAGGTTGTGGTAACGGCTCCGAAAGTCCCGACCATTGTTTATGCCAATCATACCTGCGGCTGTGCCGGATTGCCGGGCTTTATGGCGGGCGGCAACAATAGTGCAAACAAGATGACGAATATCACCGGAAACTATTTCGGTTACCTGCTGACCTATGACTGGACTCTCCCCGAAAATAGCGGATATATCCAGCACAAGAATTTTAACGGCGGCTCAGACAGCCAGCATACTTTCGGCACGATTAACGCGGGCGATATCGTTTTTGTTACGCTTGACAATGACGCAAACAGCAATTGCAGCAAAACAACTTATACCTACAGCAGCCTTTCCGGACTGGACAGCAATGTGTACAACGACTGGCTGAAAGGCTACGTCAAGCTGTATTATGCTTTGGTTGACGCGAAAGCCGATCTTGATGCTGACGATACGCTGGACGGTACAGCCTATGCGACCGCTCATTCCAAATACAAAAATGCCACATTCGGAACAGCGGCTTCCGAATTTACCTCACAGATTACAGCACTTCAAACCGCCTACGGCATTACGCCAAGAACGCTCAACGCGGCTCTTCCGCCTGATCTGGAGACGGAGGAGTTCGACAGCCCGGATATCTTAGCCAATATCTTTGACCCGGATGATCCCGATGCTGCCGATACCGCAGGCGCAACGACTGACCAGCCCGAAACAACCGGCGATCAGCCTGCCGACGATACCCAGACCACCGAGACAACACAGGCGACCGAGCCTGAGCAGGCAACCGAACCGACGCAGGCGACAGAACCTGAGCAGCCGTCCGAGCCTGAGCAGACCAACGAGCCTGACGCAAACGCGCCCGCTTCCACCGGTCTGACTTCCGGAGCGGAGGGACACTGGGCAGGCAGCAGCGATTACGCCAATGTCGGCAACACCAACTACCAGCTCAAATATATCGCGGGCGGCAAATCGGTGCTTCGCAAGACCATGACGGGCAGCAACACCTTCAATCTGGTTGCCGATCAGTCGGCTACCTTCTCCAACCAGTTCTCCAGAGGCTCCCTCTTCAGGTCACCTTCAGCGAGATCTTCGGCGACGAAAACAGCGATGAATTTAATTTCGCGGGGCAGAGCGTGGTCATTTACGAAACCGCCCACCCCAGCAACACCAGAAACGTAACCATCGGCGCTGACGGCACCTTCAAGATGAAATACGGCGAGTACGTTATGTTCAAAAATATTCCTGTCTACACCAAATACACCATTCAGGAAACCCAGCCGGATGGCAGCGACAAGGGCGTAGTGTGGACAGTGAACAGGGTTTACACCTATCACGCTTATAAAGATGCATCCAATAAGCAGACCTTTGCCGGCGATATAGCGGTCACTGCCAACACCGCAGGCACGACTGAGGTTGACACCACCGCCGAGATCCAAATGAATGAGTTTGTGATAGACAATGACGATGATGCAAACGATAAGTTGACCGTTTCAACGTACAGCCTTACTACAGACAACATGCTGTCAAGGTACACCGGTTACAAGCTCGACAACGATTATCTCCAGATCACGATGGAAAACTCCCTCAAAAAGGCGATACTGATTCTTACCAAGACCATCGACCACCCCTATTACTACTCCACCATTGACGGCGCTGATTCCACCGACAATCCGGCGGATCTGATCGGTATAACCACCCAAACTGGCGGCGTTTATTCTCCCGCGTTTGACGGACATGGCAGCGCCAACGACGTCAACGGCTATCAGAATGCCACCGGAGCCGAGCAGACCTTTATCTTCACCATCACCGAGTACACCGATTCCATATTTGCCACCGCGACAGGCACGGTGATCAACGAGACCATTAGCTTTGACGGAGGAAATACGGCGACCAAGCACCGCGTCATTCAGGTGGATCCCAACAAGTGCTACATCGTCACCGAAGATGACGGCTGGTCGTGGAAGTACACACTCACAAGCGACAACGATGTGGAGGTCACGAGCTTTAACAGCACAGTGAAGATTGAGGACAATGAGTACAATAATGCCGCGCAGGTCACCTTTGTCAATCACAAGGATGCAGATAATAGGAACGTGGAAGGCGACGTCTCGGTTGTCCAGAATCAGATCACCATTGAAAAGGGTGAGGATCTTCCGGAGCTATGACGGATGATGATTTCATTCCGGTTCAGGGAGACAGGAGGCTGAAGCCATGGCAAAAATCCTTCGCCTTGCGGTGAACACGCTGCTCACTGTGATCTTAGCAACGCTCTTGGCAGTCTACGCGCTGCCAAGGGTGTTCGGATACAAGCCGTATATGGTGGTGAGCGCTTCGATGCAGCAGAGCTTTCCGGTGGGCAGCCTGATATTTGTCAGGGATGCGCAGCCGGATGAAATCGAGGTCGGCGATCCCATTACCTTTAGGACCGAGACATTGATCATCACCCACAGAGTGGTGGCTATTGACCGCGGTTCACAGGAGTTTACCACAAAAGGCGATAACAATAACACGACAGAAACCATTCCCTTCGACCATTTGCTGGGCAAGGCGCTGAATTTTTCCATACCGTATCTCGGATATGTCTCGGCATGGTTTATCACCTTGCAGGGAAAAATTACCGTTATATCCGTGATCGCGGCGATGGCGCTTCTCAGCCTGACGCTCGGCAAGCTGGAGGAACTGGACAACGATGAAGCGAAAGAAGGTGAAAGCTGATGAGTGAATTTAGCAAGAAAAATCACAGGCGGCGCAGGAGCTTCAAAAAGACTGATTTCAAAAAAATCGTAAAGGATAATTTTACGGTGATTACAGCCACTTCGGCGGTGCTTCTGGTGTCGGCTGTCACTGTGATCGGCGTGAGGGCGTATCTGGCGGCGCAGACCGAGGATAAGACCAACAAGTTTTTCCCCATGACCTATACCAACACAGAGATCACCGAAACCTATACCCCCGCGACTGCCACTGCAGACGGAAATGACACCACACGGCTCTATGAAGTTATCAATGAGGAAATAACCAAGACGGCTCAGGTGCATAATCTTGACGGCGCCGACAAAAAGCCGGTTTACGCCCGTGTCGCGATCGTTCCCACCGTGCGGCTGTACCAGGCAGGCAAGCTGCCCGAGAATATCACCTCCAAGGTGGATTTCAGCTATGATATTCAGGCAGGTACCGATTGGGTGAAAAACGGAGGCTACTATTATTACAAAACAATGCTGATGCCGGGCGATTCCAGCACCGATGTTTTTAAAGACGGCAAGCTGAAGATAACCGTCAAGTGCGAGGAATCTCTGATTAATGCCGGCGACATCAAGGTGGACGTTGCCGTTATCGCGGATACCATACAGGCGGTGGAAACCGACTCCGCCAACCGTGATAGTAAGTTTTTTTAAAAAACAATCATTTTGAAATTGTACAGCAATCGGAGGTGATTGCTCTGAAAAATAAAAAATTTTTAACGGGCTTCTGCGCACTGATTGTTGCTGTTGCAATGATAAGTGTGGGCGTAACGCTCGCGGCGAACGAGATCAGCAAGTCCGAGACCAACATCGTGGTATTCGGCAACGTTGATATCGAGCTGATCGACGACTATCCCGATACCCCGCCCTCTGTGGAACCGACAGGGGCAGAGGTTAACAAGAAGGTTTCGGTCAAGAACACCGGAAACCATGACTGCTATGTCCGCATACTGGTGAATAAATCGTGGCTTGATTCCGAAGGAACGTCCATCGCCTCAAAGATAGATCTCGATTCCTATATTAACTGGGATTGCTGGTTCACGGAGGATTCCGCCAAAACCACGATCGACAGCGTGGAGTATCAGATCTATTACTACAACGAGATTCTTAAACCGAACGAGGAAGCCGAGCCGCTGTTTACCAAGTTTGCGGTAGACAATTACACAGCAATCGCTGACAAGGTCGTCGGCACGGACGGACACATCAAGGTTCTCGCGCAGGCGGTGCAGGCAGGCGATGAGGTTAAAGTAACCAATGTCGGCGGCGGCGGCCCCATCGAAAAGGCGGTTGTTGGCGGCACAGTGTATGTTGTCAACTGGACAGATGAAATCGCTAAGTTTAAAGGGGATAAGGTGCAGGCAAACAGAAACAAAGCCAACAAAATGGATGGCTTCGGCAATGCCATTTTCCTCGGCTATCTTTATCCGGATATGAATGCAAAATATCCCGATGAGGACGAATGGCCCTTCGACATCGACGGATACGATTCTTCCTATGAACCCCAAAGCACGAGTTTCCGCTTTGAGCTGACGGCAAGCAAGGATCTCAAGAGCTATCTCGAGGGTGAGGAACTGGCAAATTATCCCGCCAACAGAGCAACGGTGGATCACGGTTACGCCGGCTCTATTGCCCTGATCGACTGGGTGTTTGTCATTCCGCCGGAGGAGATTAAAGCGCCGAATTTCCCGACGCCCGATCCTACCACGACCATCACAACCAAAAAGCCCACTCCTGTCGTTCCCGGCACAGGTGACGCGTCGATTCCTTACGCGGCAGCTTCCGCGGCATCAGCGCATTGGTGATCTTCTTTGTGGCGTTTGGAGAGGTCGGAAAGAAAAAGAAAGAGGAAGAATAATCAAAAGCAGATATTCTTCATAATGACCTGAATTGAAAAGAGGGTATGCCCGCAAAAAGGCTTGCCCTCTTTTTTTGTTGTTTGTGTTGCAAATTCAGCGGATATGATGTAGAATAATAATAAATAGATTTACGGAGGAATCAAATTGGTCAGAAGCGATATTGAAAAATTCCTGCTGAGCGTGGAAAAGCCGGGGCAATACGTCGGCGGCGAACCCAACAGTGTGGTGAAAAACAAGGCGGACGTAAATATCCGGTTTGCCTTCTGCTTCCCCGATGTGTATGAAATCGGCATGTCCCATCTCGGCATGAAGATACTCTACGGGCTTTACAATTCCGTGCCTGACGTGTGGTGCGAAAGGGTATTCGCGCCGTGGCCCGACATGGAGGCGAAAATGCGGGAGCATTCCATTCCGCTTTACGGTCTGGAAAGCGGCGATTCGCTGAAGGAATTCGACTTTGTGGGCTTCACGCTGCAATATGAACTCAGCTATTCCAATATATTCACAATGCTGGACCTGTCGGGAATACCTTTTCTCTCAGCCGACCGCGCGAATAATGACCCGCTTGTGATACTCGGCGGACCCTGCGTCTGCAATCCCGAACCGCTTGCCGACCTTGCCGATATTGTTTCGCTGGGCGAGGGGGAAGAGGTGAGCATCGAGCTTTTCGACCTCTATCGCGAGCACAAGCTGCGCGGCTTCGACCGCCAAGCATTCCTGCGCGACGCCGCAAAGATTCCCGGGCTTTACATTCCGTCGCTCTACGACGTGACATACAATCCCGACGGCACGATAGCCTCCTTCACCCCAAAGGACGGTGCTCCTGCAACTATTCAGAAGCGCATCATTCAGGACATGAGCAGTGTCTACTATCCCCAAAATTTTGTGGTGCCTATTATAGAAATTGTCCACGACCGCGCAGTGACCGAGATATTCCGCGGCTGCATACGCGGCTGCCGCTTCTGTCAAGCGGGCTACATCTACCGCCCCAACCGTGAGAAGGATTTCGGTACGGTGGACGCCCAGAGCCGCAGCCTTTGCGACACCACCGGCTACGATGAAGTGTCGCTTTCGTCGCTCAGCTCGAGCGATTACACCGAACTCCCCCAGCTGCTGGACAATATGCTGAACTGGACCGAGAGCAGCAAGGTCAGCATTTCGCTGCCGTCGCTGAGAATAGACGGATTCAGCGACGAGCTGACCGAAAAGCTCAAGAAGGTGCGCCGCGGCGGTCTTACCTTTGCGCCGGAAGCCGGAACGCAGCGCCTGCGCGACGCGATCAACAAGAATGTCACCGAGGAAGAGGTGCTCAGCACCTGCCGCACGGCATTCAACGGCGGCTGGACGAATGTCAAGCTCTACTTCATGATAGGACTTCCCACCGAGACGCTCGAGGACGTGGAGGGAATTGGCGAGCTTTCGCAGAAGGTGGTGGACGAATTCTACCGCAATCCCAACAAGCCAAAGGGCAAGGGCGTGAATGTCACCTCCAGCGCTTCCACATTCGTGCCGAAGCCCTTCACCCCCTTCCAGTGGGAGCCGCAGGACGACATTGACACCATTCACAGGAAGCAGCAGTACCTGCGCGACAGCGTTCGCAGCCGCAAAATTACACTCAACTGGCACGACGCCGACACCAGCTTTCTGGAGGCGGTCTTTGCACGCGGCGACCGCAGGCTGATCAAGGTGCTGATCCGCGCGTTTGAAAGGGGCTGCCGCTTCGACGGCTGGGACGAATATTTTAAATTGTCTGTCTGGCTCGAGGTGTTTGAGGAATGTAATATTGACCCGGCATTTTACGCCAATCGCCGCCGAAGCTATGACGAGATTCTTCCGTGGGATCATCTGGACTACGGCATTACCAAGGAATTCCTCATCAGAGAGCATAAAAAGGCGCTTGCCGCCGAGACGACGCCCCATTGCCGCCTGCAATGCGCGGGTTGCGGGGCAGCCAAACTGACAGGAGGTGTGTGCAGTGTCTTTAAGCACAGGAATGAAGAACGTAGTTGACATTCAAGGCACGCTTTGCCTGCCGATCAGGGTGTTCTTTGTGAAGACAGGTCCTTCCAAATACATGTCCCATCTCGATCTCATGCGCTGCATGACACGAACCATCCGCCGTGCCGGAGTGCCCATCTGGTACACCGAAGGCTTCAACCCGCATCCCTTCATGACCTTCGCCATGCCGCTGTCGCTCGGCACATCGGGCATGTGCGAGACAATGGACGTTCGCTTGACGGTGGACATGCCCTTCAGCGAGGTAAAGGAGCGGCTGAATGCCGCCCTTTGCGAGGGAATCGAAGTCACAAAGGTGGACTATCAGGTGCAGAAGGCGACCGCCATTGCGTCGGCGGTGTATCGCGTTACGCTTTCTGCCGATGGTTTTTCCGGTGGAAAGCTGGGCGAAGCGATGGAAAAATATCTCTCGCAGGAAAAAATCATCGTTCAGAAGAAGAACAAAAAGAAGCAGCTTGTCGATATGGACGTCAGACCCCATATTTTGGAATTTGATGTTTCGTCAGAGGATCATGACGCGATTCTCAGCATAAAACTTCCCGCCGGAACCAGTCTCAACGTCAACCCCAGCATGATTCTCAAAGGATTCGAGACAGAAAATTCCCTTGTCTTTGACAAATGCGACATAGTGCGCGAACGCATTCTCACCGAAAGCGGCGAGGATTTTAAATAGAAAAAAGGAGAGATACTGTGATATGAAAAAGATAATTCAACTTATCAGTCTCATTCTGGCAGCGGTTTTGCTTACCGCGAGTCTTGCAGCCTGCCAATCCGCTGAAAACGGCGGAGCAGATGACGGGGGTTCGTCCGCGTCCGAAGCCTTTGCCCCTCACAAATTCGCCGTTGACGACGCCGCATTAAACGGGGTGAAAATCGGCATGACTCCCGAGCATGTCAAGAAAATTCTCGGTGAGCCTAAGAGTGAGCAGCTCAACGACAGGGATAATTTTATTTACGGCGCATATTTGGAAATGGAGTACGAGGGCTTCACGCTGTTGTTCTATGACGTCAACGAGGGGGAGGATTATACACTGGGCATGATTTCTTCCGGCTCCGAGAGCGTCAATTTTTCGGGCGGTCTGCATGTCGGCAGCACAAAGGACGAGGTGCTTGCTGCCTTCACGCATGAGGAAGACCCGCAGCCGCTCTACTTCAGCGATATGGAGGAATCCTGCGGCGACTACATCTACGGCGAAATCAACAGCTCGCAATTCATCGAATACAAGCCGGAGGGCGTGATTCAGGTCGCTTATTTCAATCGCTATGCGGAGGATATGGAAAACTCCTACATGATGGAATACTATTACTATAATCCTCTCGACTGGAGCGCCGACAAGAGCAGCTTCACAGGCGACTGCTACAGCATGGTCTTTTATGTGGAAAGTGAGACGGATACCGTCACTTCGATACGCATATCCTACGACCTCGCGCAGTAATGGAATGGGTAATTCAAAAATGACGGGACATAATTTTGTTTTACGGAGGTAATTATGGAAAACAATAAGCTGACGTCGCAGGAGCCTTCGTCGGACAAAAAAACAAAAACCACCTTTTCAGGAAATATCGGCTATATTCTAGCGGTGGCAGGTTCGGCTGTCGGACTGGGGAATATCTGGCGCTTTCCCTATCTCGCGGCAAAATACGGCGGCGGAATCTTTCTGCTGGTGTATCTGATACTGATGATGACCTTCGGCTATGCGATGATCGTCTCGGAAACCGCCATAGGACGTATGACAGGCAAAAGCCCGGTGGGCGCGTTTCAGTCCTTCGGCAGCAAAAAATGGCTCAAATTTGGCGGCTGGATCAACGCTGTCATTCCGATACTCATTCTGCCGTATTACAGCGTGATCGGCGGCTGGGTGGTGAAGTATCTCTTTGAATATCTCAGGGGCAACGCTTCTGTCGTTTCGGGAGACGCATTTTTCGGCAGCTTCATCGGCAATTCCCTTGTATCGGAAATCTGTTTTGCGGTCTTTGTGCTGGCAGCGTTCTTAGTCATCGTTGCCGGAGTGAAGAACGGCATCGAGGCGGTGAGCAAGATCATAATGCCGCTGCTGATCATTCTTGCGGTGATCACGGCGGTCTATTCGGTCACACGTCCCGGCGCTCTGGCAGGCGTGAAGTATTTCCTTGTGCCGAATTTCAAGGATTTCTCCATCATGACGGTTGTCGCCGCGATGGGGCAGATGTTCTACTCGCTGTCGCTGGCAATGGGAATTCTTATCACATACGGTTCCTATCTCAAAAAGGACTCCGACATCGAAAAAAACACCACTGAGGTGGAATGGTTCGATACCGGCATTGCAATTCTTGCGGGACTGATGATCATTCCGGCGGTCTTTGCCTTCACAGGCGGCGACATGGCGACGCTGAAGGCGGGTCCTTCGCTCATGTTCATTACGCTGCCTAAGGTCTTTGACAGCATGGGATTTGGGAATATCATCGGCAGCGTGTTCTTTTTCATGGTGCTGTTTGCGGCGCTGACCAGCGCGATTTCCCTCTTTGAGACAAGCACCGCGACCATCTCGGAGGAGCTTGGACTGGGGCGCACGCTCAGCAGCGTCATTGTGCTGGCTGTGTCGCTTGTGCTGGGAACCGCAAGCGTATTCGGGTACGGCATTTGGAGCTTTGTGGAAATCCTCGGTATGCAGATACTCGATTTCTTCGACTTCCTGACCAATTCCCTGATGATGCCGATATCCGCGTTCTTCACATGTATTCTTGTTATCAGGGTGATAGGATTCGACGGAATAGCCGCTGAGGTAAAGCTGTCGTCTAAATTCAGCCGTCAGCCGATGTATTATGTTGTGACAAAGTACATCGCGCCCTTCTTCCTGATGATTATTTTAGCAAGCTCGATTGCAAGCGCACTGGGCATTATTACGATATGATACACCGAAACGGAGGTGCTTTTGCTTTGGACGTAAAGGTAGGAGACATTCTCGAAATGAAAAAGCCACACCCCTGCGGCAGCAGACAATTTGAAGTGCTGCGTGTGGGAATGGATTTCAAGATAAAATGCAAGGGCTGCGGTCATGAGGTAATGGCTGCCCGGGCAAAGATCGAAAGAAACATAAAAAAGGTTATCAGAGAGCAGGATGATTGACTTTATCCGTATGGAGGAACCGTCATTCCGTTCAATGCTCACTAAAGAAAAGGATGAAATAAAACATGTTTGACAAACTCTCTGCGGCAGAGGTACGATATGAGGAACTGGGCAAAAAGCTCTGCGACCCCGATCTGATCAATGACAACGCGCTTTACCGCGACACAATGCGCGAGTACAAGAACCTCATCCCTCTGGTGGAAAAATACCGCGAATACAAGAGCGCGAAGGCGATCGAGGACGAATCCAAGGCGCTGCTGGAGGAAGGCATTTCCGATAAGGACTTCCGCGAGCTGGTGGAAAGCGAGCTTGACGATGCGCGTGAAAAGCTGGAAGGCATTTCGGAGGAACTGAAGATACTTCTCCTGCCAAAAGACCCCAACGACGACCGGAATGTTGTCATTGAAATCAGAGGCGGCGCCGGCGGCGAAGAAGCGGCGCTCTTTGCGGGCGTGCTCTTCCGCATGTATTCCATGTACGCCGAGCGCGTGGGCTGGAAGGTCGAGGTGGTCAACGCCAATGAGACGGAACTGGGCGGCTACAAGGAAATCAGCTTTATCGTCAACGGCGAGTCGGCATATTCCAAGCTGAAATACGAGAGCGGCGTTCACCGTGTGCAGCGCGTTCCCGAGACCGAGACGCAGGGCAGAATTCACACCTCCACCGCGACGGTTGCTGTTATGCCGGAGGTGGACGAGGTGGACGTGGAGATCAATCCTGCCGATCTGAAAATCGACACCTTCTGTTCGAGCGGCGCCGGCGGGCAGCACGTCAACAAAACCGAATCGGCGATTCGCATTACTCACCTTCCCACCGGCATTGTGGTGGAATGTCAGGACGAGCGCAGCCAGTACAAGAACAAAGACCGCGCCATGAAAATTCTCCGTTCGCGCATATACGAGGCGGCGATGGAGGAGCAGAACAGCAAGATTGCCGCCGAACGAAAATTGCAGGTCGGCACAGGCGACCGTTCCGAACGAATCCGCACCTACAACTATCCGCAGGGACGCATGACCGATCACCGCATTGGGCTGACGCTTTACAAGCTGGACGCCATTCTCAACGGCGACCTCGACGAGATATTTGACGCGCTGATCACCTCCGCCAGAGCCGAACAGCTCAAGGCTTCCATCGACGAAAGCGCGAAGTAGAAAAAAGAAAGCGCAAAGCGCCGTAATTAGCGAGCGAATGCGAGCGTGGGAGTCGAGGGGGTCTGGACCTCCTCGCGGGTCAAGGGCAGCGCCCTTGCGGGAGTGGTGAGGGCAGAGCCACGTCAGCAATGCTGACGGGAGGCTTTTTAAAGCCGACCGAGCGAGACGCGCTGAGATCTAAAACGGGCTTGGGCGAATACAAATAAAGTGTATACTCAAGATATCCCTTGCCCCGAGTGGAGAAAAAACTTCCGTATTCCATTTGGCATACCCCCTGATTTCCCGCATTTTTCAAGTTTTACAACTGGTTATCTTTAGATAAAGACAAGGAGGATGGCATTTTTTTTAAAATGGAAACATTACTGTTGCAAAATACAGACAAAGACATAGCCCGTGCCGGGGAGATTCTTCGCGGCGGCGGGCTTGTGGCTATTCCGACCGAAACGGTCTACGGTCTGGCGGCAAACGCCCTTGACGGTCGGGCGGTCGCCAAGATATTCGCTGCCAAGGGCAGACCGCAGGACAATCCCCTGATCGTGCATATTTCGCACATAGACCAATGGGATGCCCTTGTGCGGGAGATACCGCCGAGGGCGAAGGCGCTCGCGCAGGCTTACTGGCCCGGACCGCTGACGATCATTCTGCCCAAAAGCGACATCATTCCCGATGAAGTGTCCGCCGGACTGGACACCGTCGCCGTCCGATTCCCGTCAATGCGTGCCACGCGCCGGATCATTGACGCGGCGGGAGTGCCGCTTGCCGCGCCGTCGGCAAATCTTTCGGGCAGCCCCAGCCCCACCTGCGCCCGTCACACGATGGACGATATGCGGGGCAGAATCGACGCGGTGCTCGACGGCGGGGAATGCAATTTCGGCGTGGAGTCCACCGTCGTCACCCTTGCGACCGATGTGCCGCGGCTGCTTCGTCCCGGCGCGGTGACGCCCGAGGAACTGCGGGAGGTGCTTGGCGAGCTGGAGATTGACAGCGCCGTGATGGGTAAGCTGAAGGAAGGCGCGAAGGTCGCTTCTCCCGGCATGAAGTACAAGCACTACAGCCCGAATGCCGAGGTGACCATTGTCAGGGGGAGCCTTTCCCAATACTGCGATTACATCAGGAACGCCGCCGAACAGGAGAATGCTTGCGGCAGAGAAAAGATATTTGCGCTCTGCTTTGACGGGGAAGAGGATCAAATTCCGCTCCACTGCGTTACATACGGGCGTGAGGACGATCCGCTCACCCAGTCCCACAGGCTTTTCACGGCATTGAGGGAGCTTGACGAGAGGGGAGCGTTGAAGGTCTACGCGCGTTGTCCCTCCGCCGATGGGGTAGGAATGGCGGTCTACAACCGATTGCTGAGAGCAGCGGGATTCAGTGTGGTGCAGCTGAATGAATACAGGAGCAGATGATTTCCCGGCGGGCATAGAGAAAAATTCTTTACAAACGTGATTGTTTGTGATACAATATTTTTTGGCAATTATAAATTTACGGAGGGATACAATTTGGATTTCTGGACGCATTTAGGCATTGAAAAGACCAAGGATATCGAAGCCATCAACGCGGCTTATCACAAGAAGCTTCCGCTGGTCAACCCCGAAGACAAGCCGGAAGAGTTCAAGGCGCTGCGTAGCGAATATGAAGAAGCGCTGCGTTTCGCCAAACAGCAGCAGGAGCAGGAAAAGCCGGAGGGCGAGCTGACGCCTGTCGAGCGCTGGACGAAACGTCTTGACGGCATTTACAGCCGCATTGCCGACCGCTGCGACCCTTCCCAATGGAAGGAACTGCTCAGCGACCCGCTTTTTGAAAGCCTTGATTACCGCGCCGACCTGTTTGACGCGCTGATGACCTTTTTAATGGATCGCTGGCACATTCCGCAGGAGATTTGGCAGCTGCTGGACGATGCCTTCGACCTGCGGGAGCGCAAGGACGAGCTGACGGAAAAATACCCGAATGATTTCATCAATGACGCCGTTATCAGCGGCATTGAGAATAAGACATTCGTACCCTACGAGCTGTTTCTCCCACAGAATACGGGCGATATTGACCCGTTCTTTTCGCTTTACTTCAAGGCGCGTGACGAAGTGCTTTCGGGCGACCTCGACAGCGCGCAGGCGACGCTCTCCGACCTCGACACAACCGGAATTACCCACCCGTTTGCCGATATGCTCCGGCTTCGGCTGCAATATCAGCGTACCGAGGGGACAGTCGCGCCGGACGACGTGCTTGCCGGCGCAAAGGATCTGTATGAAAAATACCCCGAACAGTCCGAGCTGGCGGGATTCTATGCCGACATGGTTTCTACGCGCGGTGATAACGATACCGCTATCGCGATTTACGACAGCATTCTCGAAAAAGAGCCGGAGAACAACAATATGCGCTACCACAAGGCGCAGTCGCTCATGGAATCCGGCAATTACAAGGACGCAAAGAAGCTCTTGTCTGAGCTGAATGAAGCCATTCCCTTTAACGCCACCGTCCGCGCCGCTTTCAATGAAGCCAACCGCAAGCTGCTTGAGCAGTATGCCGCATCGCTCAAAGAACACCCCGACGACTTCGAGAACCGTCTGGAATACGCGTGGTGCCTCTTCCAGAATGACGAGGAACCCAAGGCGCTGGACGTGATGGACGTTCCGCCGCCGGAAGAGCTGCCGCAGCGCTGCGATTACGAGAATATTCTCTCCAAGCTGTACCAGTGCTCCGGCAATCCCGAAGCCTCTCTCAAGCATGCGCAGGCGTGGAGGGAGGCTGTCGCGCAGCTTCCCGAGGGCGAGACCGAGGAGGAAAAGCGCCGCAAGAACAAGGCAAACGACATCGCTTTGGTGGAAAGCTCCGCCCTTTATGACATGAAGCGCTACGAGGAAGCCCTGCAAAAGACCGAAGAAGCCATTGCAGCCGACCCCAAGGAAATTCGCGGCTATCACGAACGCTATCTGGCATGCAACGCGCTTCACGACTACAACGGCGCTCTCAAAGCCTGCGAGGAGATGATCAGGCTCAAACCCTCGGGAATGACCTATCATTTGCTGGGAAGAGCGCAGTATATTCTGGGCATGATGCAGGATTCGTTCAACAGCTTCGGCGAGGCTTTGGACTACTCCAAGGATGCGAGCAGCTACATTTACCGCGCCAAGATTCTCATTATGTACGATCAGTACGACGACGCGCAGGAACTCATCGACCTGCTCAAGGAGAACGAAATCAACACGGAGGGCGTGCAGTACTGCGAGTCGCTCATTCTCTCGGAGAGGGACGACAAGGAGGACGAAGCCAAGGCGATCTGGCAGAATATCATCGACCGCGACGCAAAGGGAGAATGTGACTGCGAGCTGCTGTGGGAGGTCTACACCGACATGGCGGTCTATATGCTGCGCCACGAAGCCGACCCGAATGAGATACTTGCCGTCATTGACCGCGGTCTGCAGGCGCGTGACGACTACAGCCCCCTGCTGATGAACAAGGGCTATATTCTGGACGAAAAGCTCGACCGCCATGAGGAAGGTCTGGAAATCTACCGCAAGGTCTACGAGCAGTATCCCCGTCACAATTCGGTGTGCGAAAGGATGGCGGGCATTTATTACTACGACCTGCACGACGTTCCCACCGCACTGTCGTTCTATCAGCAGCAGGCGGAACGCGCCGACAATACCTTCTGCGAGGTCATGCTGGGCAACTGCCTGAGCGACCTTGAAAAATTCGACGAGTCCGACAGGCACTTCAAAACCGCCATCGAGCTTGACGGCGACTATGAGAGAGCCTACAGGAATTACTGTCAGATGCTGATGCGCGCCCGTCGTTACGACGAAGCCCTTGCCGTCGCGCAGAAGGTGGAAGAAATGGTGGGCGACCGTCATCAGGGCGCCAAGCGGCTGGTCGCGCAGGTATTGGCGAGAATGGGAAGATATGCCGACGCGGCAGCCATTTATATACAGCTCTACGAAAAACACGACAATATATCCGACATAGATGCCGCGGCGGATATGCTGCTGACCGGCGGACTGACCGACCTTTTCCTCGATTTGCTCAGGCAGCACAGAATAAAGCTGGGCGACCTCTACTTTACCCAGATGGTGGATTACACCATGGCGACCGGCAGCGACAGCAAATGGCTGAAAAATATTCAGTGGGTATCCACCGGAACCAACAGCCGCAATCATCTACTGGCAAATTATTATTACCGTCACGGCGACTGGAAAAAGGCGCTCAAATCCATCAATCAGTATTATGCAGCCGATCCGGACAGCATAATGGGGCGCTTTATTCCCATCGAATGCCGCAGGCATATGGGACAGACCGAGGGTCTTGACGCGCTGTTTGAAGAGGGCATGAGAATTTTGGAGCGCGAAAACACCCCCAACTATCAGCCGCTTTATCTCACCAAGAAGGCGTACATGCTCATTGCAATGGGACGGTACGACGAGGCAAAGGCATGCATCGACAAGGCATTTCAATCGCCGCTCTGCGAGCATTGCCGCTTCCGCGGCTGCGTGGACGGGTACGACGCTCTCGCGCAGTATTTTGACGCGACCGGAGATTACAACAGCGCCGTTCTCGCCTGCATGGAAGGGCAGAAGCTGTCGCCCTATGACCCCGATCTGGGTGAACGCATTCGCCGCATAAGAAAAGAACACAAAAAAGAACTGAATAAGGAATTACAGAAATGATTATTGGCATTGATTTAGGAACAACCAACAGCCTCGCCGCCTATTACGACGGCAAACAGGCTAAAATTATTCCCAACCGTCTGGGCGAACGTCTGACCCCTTCGGTGGTGAGCGTGGACGACGACGGCACCATTCTGGTGGGCAAGACAGCCCTTGCGCGGGGACTTCGCCACCCGCTGACCGCCGCCGCCGTATTCAAGCGCAGCATGGGAACCGACCGCGAATTCAACCTCTGCGGCAAGACCTTCCGCGCCGAGGAGCTTTCCTCCTTCGTGCTGCGTTCGCTCAGGGAGGACGCGGAGGCTTATCTGGGACAGAAGGTGGACGAGGCGGTCATCAGCGTTCCGGCGTATTTCAACGACCGCCAGCGCAAGGCGACCAAGCGCGCCGGAGAGCTTGCCGGACTCAAGGTGGAGCGAATCGTCAACGAGCCGACCGCCGCCGCGGTGGCGCACGGGCTTTTCGACAAAAAGGAGCGCTCCCGCTATCTGATATTCGATCTGGGCGGCGGCACCTTCGACGTGTCGATACTGGAACGCACCGGACGGATCATCGAAGTGCATTCCGTCGCGGGGGACAATTTCCTCGGCGGCGAGAATTTCACCGACGTGGTGGAGCAGCTTTTCTGCACACGCTGCGGCGTGGATATTGACTCACTCACGGGAGAGGAACGGGCGCAGCTCCGCGAACGCGCCGAAGCCTGCAAAAAAGCTCTTTCCGCTGCAACGGGGGCTGTGATGGAATGTAAGATCGGCGGCAATACCAAGACCCTGCGCCTGACCGAAAAAATGTACGAGGAAGCCTGCGAGCCGCTTTTCGAGCGACTGCTGCGCCCGGTGGAACGAAGCCTGCGCGACGCGGGTATCCGCACCTCCGACATCAGCGAGATCGTGCTGGTTGGCGGCGCGACCAAGGCGCCTGTTGTGCGCAGGCTGGCTGCCAGAATGTTCGGGCGGCTGCCGAATGTCGACGTCAATCCCGACGAGGTGGTGGCAATCGGCGCGGCGCTGCAATCCGCCATCAAGCAGCGCGCCGAGGGAATCCGCGAGGTGATTCTGACCGACGTCTGCCCCTTTACGCTGGGGACAGAGGTGGTTTCCAGCAACGGCTATTTTGAGGAGAGCGGTCATTTTATGCCGCTGATCGAGCGCAACACGGTCATTCCGGTCAGCCGTGTGGAGACATTCTACACCGCGTCGGACTATCAGGAGCAGGTGCGCGTGCAGGTATTGCAGGGCGAGAGCCGCATGGCGCGGAACAACCTGCTTCTGGGCGAGATCTGCGTACCCGTGCCGCCCAAGCCGCGCGGCGAGGAGTCAATTGACGTGACCTATACCTACGACGTCAATTCGCTGCTGGAAATTATCGTGAAGGTCAATTCCACCGGCTTCACCAAGAAGATGATCATTCGCGGCGAAGGCAGCACGCTCACCGAGGAACAGGCGAAGAAGCGCATGGAGGAACTGAGCTATCTCAAGATCAGTCCCCGCGATCAGGAGCAAAACAAATTAGCGCTTTATCGCGCCGACATTGCCTTTGAGGAAACCACAGGCGACGAGCGCAAGGTGCTGGGAAAATACATTGACGCCTTTGAAGGAGCGCTTCGCAAGGGCAAAAAAGAGGACATCGAGCGCAGGCGCAAGGATCTCATTGAGCTGCTTGCTTCGCTCGGTAAATAAATTAATAGAAATACGGGCTGCCGCTTCACATTCCGAAGGGCAGCCCGTTTAAAAATATCAGATGATTCTTTCCCGAATGATCTCCCGCAGCGCCTTGATGAACTGCTCGATTTCTTCGGGTGAGGTAAAGACCGAAGGGCATATGCGCACCGTTCCGCCTTCCTGCGTTCCCATAGCCCGATGCGCCTCTCCTGCGCAGTGAAGTCCCGCGCGCACGGCGATCTCGCGCTGTCCCAGAAGCTGCGCCGCTTCGTCGGAGGGAATGCCCTTTATGTTGAAAGAGAGCAGCGGAACATGGGTATCGCTGTGAGGCGGCAGGGTGTAAAGCTCACATTCCGGCATGGCGGCAATCGCGTCGTACGCCCTGTCAATCAGGCTCATTTCGTGCTCCTCCAGACGCTCCCGCCCCACTGATTCAATGAAGGCTATTCCCGAATCGAGCGCCGCGATGGCAGGTACGTTGAGGGTGCCGCTTTCAAATCGGTCGGGAAGGAAATCCGGCTGGGTGTTCACGCCCGAAAGGCTTCCCGTCCCGCCCTCGATGACAGTGGAGAGCTTTCTGTCGCTGTTGAGGATCATCAAGCCAAGCCCCATTATACCGTAAAGTCCCTTGTGTGCCGGCATGCAGAGATAATCCGCCTGCAGGGTGCGCAGGTTGAGGTCGGCTGTTCCGGCGCTCTGGGCGCAGTCAACGCCGAAGAGAACGCCGTTGCGGTGGGCAAGCTGTCCGATCTCGGCAATCGGCAGCTTTATTCCGAAGACGTTCGAGGCGTGCGTGCAGAATATCATTTTGGTATTGACGCGCATCTTCCGGCGGAATTCCGCGACGGTGGCTTGCGGATCGCCCTCGTGAACATGCGCTACGCTGAACTGCACGCCCCGTTTGGTGAGCTGCATGATCGGACGGGTCACGGCGTTGTGCTCCATGTCCGAGATGATCACATGGTCGCCGGAGGACAGCACGCCTTTGAGGACGTAATTGATGGAATGGGTGCAGGAGGGCGTGAATATCACATGCTCCGGAGCCTTTGCCCCGAAGAATCCGGCGGCACGGCAGCGGCATTTGTAGACCGTTTCGGACGAAAGCTCCGCCATGCGGTAGCTTCCGCGCCCCGGATTGGCGCCGCGTGAGGAAAGCACCTCCGCGATGGCAGCCGCTGTGCCTCTCGGTTTGGGCCAAGTGGTAGCGGCGTTGTCGAGATATATCATTGTTATCGTTCCTTTCGCTTGTTGCTTTTTGCTTGTTGCTTTTTGCTTAACTTATGGCAGCACCATTATGCCGGACGAACGAAGTATCTTTTCGGCTGACCAGAGGCGGTCCTGATCGACATTGATCGAGTAAATGCAGCCGTATCTGCCGCCCGAATCGGATGTTTTGCGCAGCTCGCAGGGAATTCCGTTCTGCCGCAGCAATTCGCAGCCCCTCATGGCAAGGGTGTAGGAGCCGATTTTGACAGATGATTTTTGTCCTTTCAATTGAATTCTCCTTCCTTTGTTTTACTTAATAACAAAAAGCCGGTCGGCTATTATGCTCTTTAACATAATATGCCAAGACCGGCTAATTTGATTGATTCAATTGTATATGCGGCAAAAATCACACCAGCAGCGCGACGGCGTGCGCCGCCATTCCTTCGCCGCTGCCCGTGAAGCCGAGCTTTTCCTCGGTGGTCGCCTTGACGCTGACCTGTGAAAGGTCTATACCGCAGGCTTTGGCAATGTTCGCGCGCATGGCGGCAATATGGGGAGCGAGCTTCGGCGCCTGCGCCAGAACGGTGGCGTCGATGTTGCCAATCTCATAGCCCGCTTCACGCACCGCGCGGCAGACCTCCGAGAGAAGAACCATGCTGTCCGCCCCCAGAAATCGGTCGTCATTGTCGGGGAAGAGATGCCCGATGTCCCCGAGGGCAGCCGCCCCCAGCAGCGCGTCGGAAATCGCGTGGGCAAGCACATCCGCGTCGGAATGCCCCAGAAGCCCCTTCTCATAGGGAATGTCGACTCCGCCGAGTATCAGCCTGCGACCCTCGGTGAGTCTGTGAACGTCGTATCCGTGTCCTATTCTCATAGCGGCTCAATCCTCCGGCTCAAATCCGATGCCGTCGACGTATTCCCTCACCATGTGACGGTATCTGTGATAAATCGCCTCGCCGACCTGAATGAGATCCTCGCTGCTGTCGTCCCCGCAGAGCATGGCGAATGCCTGCGCGACACGCCGCTTGGGGTCGCCGTCGCGGCGGTAGGCGAGATAATAGAAGGTGAGGGAGCCTGTGGCGCTCATATCGTCGTAGAGCTTGGGATCCTCCTTTTTCAGCGTGTCATAAAAGACATTCAGCGCTGTGCCGACAAGCGCCTTGCCGGGGATATACTGCTCCATGCCGATGATGATGGAGAATACCAGCAGCATGCTTCTGTGCAGCAGCATCGGGTCAAGGTCGTCGGGAAGTGCCAGCACGCCCGAATTCAGGTCGGGAATGCAGCGGTCGATCGCCATGACCAGCGAAGCGCCCAGCTGCATGGCACGGCGGATATTGCGGCTGCCCTTCTGCTCGTTGATCAGCTTGACATATTCGCTGTCCTCAGGCGGCTGGCTTGCGTCGCTGTCGCCGCTGAATATCTTTACGTCTCTGTCGTCGTTGTATTCGTTTGTCATATTTCATTCCTCCGTTATTTCAATATTTTTTTTACAGACTTGCGCTTAATTCGTCAAACCGCGCGAGCATTTCATCCGTCGCGGTAAATGACCCGAGCGGGTGACGCTGTATCTCTTCGGAAAAATATCCGTGAAAATCGGTGCCGCCCGTCAGCAGAAGTCCGTTGTCCGCTGCCGCCTGCCGAATGATAGCCATGTGCTCCTGCGTGTTGCGCGGATGGTTGATTTCTATGCCGTGAATCCCTGCCCGAATTAAATCGCCCATCGTGGAAATGCTGTTGTAGACAGAAGGGTGCGCCATTACGATAACGCCGCCTGACTGACGCAGATAGCTCATCGCTTCGAGCGAATCCACCTGTCTGACAGGAACATAGCAGAGTCCGTTTCGCCTGTTGAAGAGCCGCTTGTAAAGCTCGCCGTACATTTCGCTGGTGTAGCCTGCCTTCATCAGGGCGAGGACGATGTGCTGCTTGCCGATGAAACCCGACTCGCTCACGCCCTCCATCACCATTTCCTCCGTGATGGGGTAGAGCTTCGACACCTTTTCCAGCATGGCAAGCGACGCATCGGCACGCGCCTTTGTGATGCGTGAGAGCAATTCCTGCACCGCATCGGGATGCTTGATGTTGTAGCAGAGAATATGCACCTTGTGTCCGCGGCTGAGGTCATATGTGGAACACTCCACGCCGTTGATCACCCTCATGCCGAGACGTTTGCCAAGCCCCTCAGCGTGGTAATTTGCCGCGTAGTAGTCGTGATCCGTGATTGCCAGAGCCGAAAGCCCTATCTGCTTTGCGAGTCTGATGACAAATTCCGGCGTATCGGAACCGTCGGAACGGTTGGTGTGACAATGCATATCTGCCGGCAAGATAATCACTTCCTGTGAAAAAATACAAGCGCCGCAGGAAAAAACCTTCGACGCTTATCATTATACACTATATAGACAGCAAAAACAAGAACAAAATAAAAATATTTATCAAAAATCACAATAATTTTATTGAAAAGCGATTAATCCATCATAGAAGGATCGTTCTGAATGCCCGACTTGGGCAGCGAGAATGTGAACAGCACGCCGTCCTCGGTGTTTTGCGCCGAATAGCTGCCGCCGTGCAGGTTGACGATCGAGCTGACGATCCTGAGCCCCAGTCCCGAACCGCCGTATTTGCGGGTTCTCGCCTTGTCCCCCTTGTAGAAGCTGTCCCAAATGCGGTCTAAGCTCTCCTCCGGAATATGGCTGCCCGAATTGAAGACGGAACAGATGACGAAATCGCCGTTTTCGCTCACGCTGACAGATATTTTTCCGCCGTCGGGGGTGTGATGCTGCGCGTTGGCGAGCAGGTTGTTGATGACTTCCTCAATTCTGCTGTAATCGGCGTTGACTGTGCATTCCCCGGAGCGGGTGAAGCCGGTGGCGATGTTGTGCTCGGCAAAGATGTAGGACATGGTTTTAAGGCGTTCCTCGGCAAGCTCCGACAGGCTGAATTCCGAGATATCCATAATGGCGCCCGATTCCAGCTCGGCGAGGTCGAGCAGCCGCGCGGCAAGATGGTTGAGCTTGACCGCTTCATCGGAAATGACGCTGCAATAGTAATCCCTTTCCTCGTTGTTGATATTGAGCTGGAGTCCCTCGCTGTATCCCATAATGATGGCAAGAGGCGTTTTGAATTCGTGCGATACGTTGGAGAGAAGCTCGCGGCGCTGTATGTCTATTTTTTCTTTTTCCTCAATGTCCTTTTTGAGCTGGATATTTGCCACGCTCAGCTCGTTGATTTTGCTTTCCAGCTCGGAGGAAAGATGGTTGATGCTTTCGGCTAACTGCCCCAGTTCGTCCTTTGAATGAATTTCGAGTTTTACGCTGAAATCCATATCTGCCATGCGCTTGGTCGCTTCGTTGATCCTGAGTATCGGCTGCGCGAAATTCGAGCAGAGCACCAGCGACAGCATACCGCATATGATCATGGCGAATACGCCTAAAAGAAGGGCGTAATCATTGAACGCCGATACTGCGTCATCTATGGCGGAGACCGATGTGTTGATCATCACGTAGTAATAGATGATCTCGCCGTCCACCTCTGACGGAACGACCGCAAACAGGCTGAGATAGGCTGTGTCGGTCTTTCGGTTCCTCCGCATGCCAACAGCGGGGGAAGATAGCGTGCCGTTTCCTTTGGTCTCGTCGCCTGAAAGCTCATACAGACTGTTTAACAGCTGCCGCGCACCGTTGTATCGGTCAACGGTTCTGCTTCCGATCAGACTGTCTTTGTCGCAATAGAGGAAATTCAGTCTGTCGTCGAGAATGATGATATGAATATTGCCTTCTTCCTCATAGCCCCTGAGCGTGGAACAAAGGTCGCTTGAAGCATATCCTTCCTCGTCGGTGTCGGAAAGATCGAGCTTGGCAATGATCTGTAGGGTAGAGGTCAGCTTTTTCTCCTTCATGTAGTGGTAATACGGTTTGAGCATCAGGGCATTTGTGATGAATATGATCCCCAAAAAGAACAGTATCACTCCGAATGTAATGACAAAAAGGCGTACCCGAATGGGAAGATTCCCGGTACGCCTTATGTAACGCATACGCATGCGCCTGCGGAGACTGTTTGTTTTTTCACGAAGCGGAAAAAATGACGGCATTATTTCACCTCAAGTCTGTATCCCACGCCCCGCACGGTGACGATCATGCTACCGGCTTCGCCCAGCTTGGAACGAAGCTGCTTTACGTGGGTGTCAACGGTGCGCAGATCGCCGAAGTAATCGTAATTCCACACGCCGTTGAGTATTTTTTCACGGGAAAGTGCAACGCCCTTGTTCTCCAGAAAATAAAGCAGAAGGTTGTATTCCTTGGGAGTCAGCTCGAGCGGCTGATCCTTGACATAGGCGACATGCGCGATGTCGTCAATGCTGATATCGCCGCAGACACGGCGGTTTTCGGAGATTTTGCCGCCGCGCTTGAGCAGGGCTTCCACTCTGGCAACCAGCAGACTGGGGGAGAAGGGCTTGGTTATGTAGTCGTCGGCGCCGAGCCGGAAGCCGCCGAGCTGATCGCTCTCGGTGCTCTTTGCCGTGAGCAGAATGACCGGCACGTTGCTCTTGCGGCGTATCTCGGAGAGGACGGTCCAGCCGTCAAGCACCGGCATCATCACGTCAAGAATAATCAGATCAGGCTCGGGATCCTCATTGGCAATCCTCAGAGCCTCGCTGCCGTCGGCAGCTTCAATAATCTCAAAGCCTTTGCGGTATAAAAAATCTCCGACAAGCTTTCTTATTCTGTCCTCGTCATCGGCAACAAGTATTCTCAGTGAACTGCCTGTCGAATTGGAAATGCTCATAAATAACACCTCAGATGTATGCTCAGATAAAAATAAACTAAAATTCTTCATTGAATATTATAGTGCATGAACAATGTCAAAACGCTAAATCTTCACTTCTATTATACATCAGATTAATGTGCTAAAGTTATTGTATACATGATTTTTTCTTAAAAATCATGTGATGAATTGATGATGGAGTCCAATAAATTGGCGAAATGAGCCGCTTCTTGGCTGATTTCAGAGGCAATGTCCTCCATTGAATCCAAATGATCGGTGTCGTTTCTGACTATGCGGCTGACCAGCTCGCAGTTGGTGACGGTGAATATTTTCTCCAGCTGCCGCGCGGCAAATTCGCCGTCCTCGTCCTCTGAGCCTGCCGAAAGCAGCAGGGCAACCGGACGGCGCTTGGATATCGGCGGACGCTTTCCGAGAAAAAACCTCGCGCTGTAGTACCGCTGCATGCGGTCGATGATGGCTTTGAGCGGCGCCGGAAATGACATATTGTAAATCGGGGAGGCAATGACTATGCCGTCGCAGGCTTCAAAATCCGCAAAGAATCCGTCCATATCGTCCATGGCGCAGCCCTCGAACTGCCGGCATGCGCGACAGTCGGTGCAGGGCGCGAAGCGGCAGCCGTATGCGTCGTAAGAGACAAACGCCGCGTCAAGCTCATGAGTGAAACGGCGGAGCATTTCGGCGGAGCAGCCGTCCTTGCGGGGGCTGCCGCTGACGGTCATTATGACAGGAACCATATGCTCAGTGAGAATGATGCTCACAGTAGGCGCATACCTTGCCCTTTGGCGTGTCGTTGGACATGGGCGGCAGGTAGGTCTCTATCTGTGTGATGCATTTGGGATTGCGGCAGACAAAGCCGCTGTCAACCTGCGGCTTGTCGGGCTGGCGGCTCTCATGCTCGGAAATCAGCCGGATAATGAGCGCCATTCTGCCGTACATGCCGTAGAGGGTCTGCTTGAAATAATAGGCTCTCGGGTCGTCGTCCACCTCATAGGAGATCTCGTCCACTCTCGGCAGCGGATGAAGCACGCAGAGATCGGGCTTGCCGAGCGACATTTTCTTGCCGTCGAGCACGTACACGCCCTTCTGCGCCTCATATTCCTCTTCATTGGCGAATCGCTCGCGCTGTATGCGGGTCATGTAAAGCACGTCGAGGTAGGGAATCGCCTCTTCGATGGTGCGCACCTCGGAATACCGGCAGCCGCAGGCGGTGACGTAATCCTTTATGTAATCCGGCATGGCAAGCGCCTGAGTGGAGATGAAGACAAAGGAATTGCCGCCGTAACGCGCCATGCATTTGCAGAGGGAATGCACCGTTCTGCCGTTGGCGAGGTCGCCGCACATGCCTATGACGAGATTGTCCGTCCTGTGAGCCACATTGCGGAGGGTGACCACATCGGTGAGGGTCTGTGTGGGGTGAAGATGTCCGCCGTCGCCGGCATTCACGACAGGCACGCTGGAATAGAGCGACGCAGCCATTGCCGCGCCCTCTACCGGGTGCCGGATGGTGAGAATGTCGGTGTAGCCGCTCAGCACGGTGACGGTGTCCTTGAGGCTTTCGCCCTTTGCCACCGAGGTCGCGCCGGGATTGTCAAAGCCGATGATCTTGCCGCCGAGCCGCAGCATTGCCGACTGGAAGGACATCTGGGTTCGGGTGGAAGGCTCATAGAAGAGCGTAGCCATCAGCTTGTCCCGACAGGCGCTGCTGTAATGGGAGGGATGTCTGCTGATGCGGCACGCCATATCCACTATATCGTCCAGTTCCTCGAGTGTGAGCTGGTTTAAGTCGATGAGATTTCTGACTGACATTGTGCAACAACTCCTTGCGCTGGTCTTTACACTATATTATATCATTGATTTGTGACAAAAGCAATATTTTTTTATTTGACAATTGTACGATTACAAATCAATATTCCGGCAAAAATCTGTTGCAATTTTTATCGGAATATGCGAAAATATAGATATAAAGAATTTAAAGAAAAATACCGATATTTCTATACCAACCGAAGCCGACTTCAAAAGGTTATATATTCAGGTGGGAAGTGAGAATGAATGAGCGGGGCAAGGATTGAGGGACATGCTGCCGACGGGCTGATATTAAAAATAGCGGCGGGCGATATGGCTGCCCTGGAGTCGCTTTACAACGCCATGTACGGCGAGATATTCGGCTATCTTTGCTCGATGCTGGGCGGAGACAGGCAGACCGCCGAGGATCTGGCGCAGGACACATTCATCAGAGTGTATAAATACGCGCCGAAATTCGCCGCCGAGGGTCACGGACGCGCGTGGGTCTACCGCATTGCCGGCAGGCTGGCGCTCAACCATCTGGGCAGCGGCGCAGTTCGCACCGAGGAGCTTTGCGAGACGCTCTCCGACGGCACTGATGTGGAGGAGAGCGCGGTCAATTCGCGTGCCATTGCCGAAGCGCTGGCGGCGATATCGCCCGAAGAGCGGCAGGTGGTTTCGATGCACGCGGTTTCCGGACTGACGCTCAGGGAAATATCCGAAATAGTGGGGCAGCCCCTCGGCACGGTCAAATGGCGGCACGCCGAAGCCGTCAAAAAACTCAGAAAACTTTTAGAAATGTGAAGTGCGGAGATTGGGGGCGTAGAGATGAAGGACATTGACATTGAGAAAAAAATCGGAGAAGCTGTGCCATATAGCGCCGGACAGTCCGTGAAGCCTCCTTTTGAGCAGATCGCCCGAAAGATAGCCGAGGGGCAGCCTTCCGAGAGCTTCGAGGCATTTTTTGCGGGGGATATCGGGTCTGCGAAGAGCAGCAGATGGTCCGCAGTCAACTGGAAGCGGATCGCCGGCGTTTCGGCAGCCGCCGTCCTTGCGATTGCCGCAGGAGGAATCATGCTCGGCGTGCTTCTGGACGGCATGACGCTCAAATCGGAGAGTACTGCTGCCGACGCTGCGCAGACAATGGAATATTGCGTCGAAAATGCCGGCAACGAGGATTTTGAAGAAGACACGAAACAATATGTTTCGGATTCGGATACGGCGCAGTACGACACCGTCGATTCCGAGGAATCAAAAGAATAAATATACAATCATACGGAGGTATTTAACAATATGAAAATCATGATAGCGTCCGATATTCACGGTTCGGCTTATTACTGCGACCTGATGCTGAGGGAATTTGAGCAGGAACAAGCCGACAGGCTTCTGCTGCTGGGGGATATTCTCTATCACGGTCCGAGAAACGACCTGCCGAAGGATTACGCGCCCAAGCGTGTCGTCGAGCAGCTGAGCGCCTTGAAGGACAGAATATTCTGTGTCAGGGGCAACTGCGACGCGGACGTTGACCTGATGGTGCTGCCCTTCCCGATGACGTCGGATTGCTCGATCATGCCGATAGGGGAGAGAATGATGTACGTCACTCACGGACATGTATTCAATCCCGAAAACCTGCCGCCGCTGCACAGCGGAGACATTCTGCTCTACGGTCACACGCACATTCCCACGCTGCGTGACGTGAAGGGCTGCATGTGCATCAATCCCGGCTCGGTGTCGCTCCCCAAGAACGGCAGCCGCCACAGCTGTATTCTGCTCAAGGACGGCATTTTCGGCTGGAAGGATATTGAAACAGGCGATTATTTCAGGCACTATGATTCCTGCGTGGAGGAAAAGTCCCTGTAATTGGATGGAATAATTGGCAGGCTCCGATAATAGATATATTAAAGGCATTCATTCTTTTGCCGAATAAAAAATATCTCTGTTTTCGGGGGTTTTCGCTGTGAGTAAAATCATACATATACGGGCAAGACACTGGTTCCTGCTGTTCACCGTTCTGGCGCTTGCCGCGTCGGTGGGCTTCGTCGGCGCAGGAGGAAAGATTTCCGTTTCGGCGCAGGACTGGGTGACTGCCGCGGGAAATCAGCGCCGGGTCATTCTGATCGACCCGGGACACGGCGGCTTCGACGGGGGAGCCATCGGCGCAAACGGCACCATAGAGAAGGACGTCAATCTCGCCATTTCGCTGAAACTCCGCGATATGCTGACCGACGCGGGATTTGACGTGGTGATGACGCGCGACACCGACCGTGCGCTTGACGACAGCGGCGACACAACCATTCGCCGCCGGAAAATCAGCGACATGCACAACCGTCTGAATCTGACCAAACTCTATCCCGATTCGGTGCTGATCAGCGTTCACCAGAATAAGCTGGCGGAAAGCAGCAAGGTTCACGGCGCACAGATCTTTTATTCTCCCAACAAACCGGACAGCAAGGAGCTGGCGGGCTTCATTCAGAATCAGTTCAACACAGGCATTCAGCCCGAAAAGCCGAGGGAGATTGTCAAGACCGGCAAGAATCTCTATCTGTTTTACCACGCCCAGAACACCGCTGTGCTGTGCGAATGCGGCTTTCTCTCGAACCCGGAGGAAGAGGCGCTTCTCGGCACCGACGAATACCAGTACAAGGTGGCTTACTGCATTTACAGCGGACTTTTGGAATGGTACGAGGGCAGGAACGGTTAACTATTTGTTTTAAGCTAAAATCGAAGGAATGATAAAAATTGACGGCTGATTTTTTATTTGTATCGGATGACAAGTATGTAAAAAATCTCGGCATATGCACCTATTCGGTCATGCACAATATGTGTCCGGAGGTGGAAAAGGTCAGGCTGTTCGTCATGGACTGCGGCATTACCGAACCAAACAGGCAAAGACTGCGCGAGCAGGCGGCGCAATTTGACAATGCCGAGATGATTTTTTACGACATAGACCAAAAGCTCAACGCGGTTGTGCCAAAGGTCAAGACCCGCTGGCACAGAGCCATTTACGGGCGGCTGTTTCTCAATGAGCTGCCGGAGCATTACGGTGATCTGAAGCGCATCGTGTATCTCGACTGCGATCTGCTGATGGACAGACCCGTGACCGAGCTTTTCACGATGGATCTGGGCGGCAAATGCCTCGCCGCCGTGACCGACGCGGACAACGCTCCCCGCAAGAAGGCGCTCGGCATTGACCCGGAATGCGACTATATCAATTCCGGCGTGCTGGTGATAGATACCGCCCGATGGATCGGGCTGGACGCTTCGCCCAGGATCATCGAATACATCAACAGTTTTCCCGAGGCGCTGCTGTATCCCGATCAGGACGCCATCAATTATGTGCTGGGGCATGAGATGGTGATTCTGCCGCCGGAGTACAACATGATGTGGATGCTCTGCGAGAGGGACATTCCCAAGATGCTCAGCCGGATTCCCGACTTTTATTACACAGCCGAACAAGTGCAATACGCGCTTTTGCACCCGCGCATTGTTCATTTTGCGGGACACGATATGTGGTCATTTGACGGAATAACGCCGATTGCTGCCGGCGTATTCAAGAAATACCGCAGGCTTTGCGGCTGGCGGGACGAAAAGCGCCGCTTCAAGTCGCCGGTCATCTTCCTGAGATGGTGCGCCATGTCGGTCAAGCGTGCGATATGCGGCGATTTCAAAAAGGCGAATGCCGACGCGTGAAATGATAGGAATGATGAAAAATTGACTGCCGATTTTCTGTTGGTTTCCAACGATAAATATGTAAAAAATCTCGGCATATGCAGCTATTCCATTTTACACAATATGTGTCCCGAGGTCGAAAGGGTAAGGCTGTTCATTATGGACTGCGGCATTTCGGGCGAGAATCAGCAAAGGCTGCGTGAGCAGACCGCACGGTTTGACAATGCCGAAATGTTCTTCTGCGACGTCTCAGAGCGCATTGAGGAAATCGGGCAAAGTATCCGTTCCGGCTGGCACCCCTCCATTTACGGGCGGCTGCTGGCTGCCGATGTGCTTGCATTATGCCCTGATGTGAAGCGGCTGGTTTATCTCGACTGCGACACACTGATGGACAAGCCTGTGACGGAGCTTTTCACGATGGATATGCAGGGCAAATGCCTTGCCGCCGTTGCCGACGCCGACGAGGACAGGCGCAAGTCTGCTCTCGGCATGCCGGAGAACAGCACATATATCAATTCCGGGGTACTGGTGATCGACCTTCCCGCATGGGTCGAGCGCGGCGCGGAGAGCAGGATCGTTGAATACATACGTTCATGCGGAGAAAAACTGCAATACCCCGATCAGGACGCGATCAGCCGCGTGATGTGGGACGATATGCACATCATTCCGCTGGAATACAATATGATGTGGATGATTTGCGACAGCGACATTCCCAAATTGGTGCGCAACATTCAGCCCTTTCCCTATACCGCCGACGAGGTGAAGCACGCCCTGCACCACATGAAGATCTGCCATTATTCCGGCCACGACATGTGGACGTTCTACGGCATAACCCCGATTCAGGCGAGGATATTCAAAAAGTACCGCGCACTCTGCGACTGGCGGGACGAAAGGCGGTCGTTCGAGACGCCGGTCAAGTTCGTGCTCTGGGTGATGAAGTCGGTCAAGCGTCTGGTTCTGGGCGATCTGCGTTTTCAAAAGGCGGAATGATTTTTTTCGTAATAATAAAAATAACTCCCTGTGCTTGGGTGGAAGGCGCAGGGAGCTTTTGTTTTGGATGGGAAAAATCAGCCTTTGAGAATGCGGCGGTACATGCCAAGCAGCACGTCACGGCTGAGAGCGACAGGACAATTGCCGAGCCGCTGCGGATTGACCGAGTCGGCAAGCTCAATGAGCTTGTCCCCGTCGGCGCAGGAGACCTGCTTCAGATCCATTTCAGACATGAGGCAATTGAATTTCGCAATGGCTTCCTCCGGCGTGTCGCAGCCGAATGTGTCCGAAAGGATTCCCATTGCCTGAATGAGATGATCTTCGCCGCGCGGGTCGCGGCATTCCTCGGTGTGAGCGGCGATGTAATGCCACACCTCGGGCAGGCAGAGCGCGGCGGCGTGTCCGTGGGCAATGCCGAAGGAGGAAGTCAGCTTGTAGCTCATGGCATGCGCGGCTGTGGTCTGGGAAATGTTGATGGCGCATCCCGCGAGGTTGGCGGCGTACAGGATGGAGTAAGCAGCGAACCCGTCGCCCTCCAGATAGGCGCGATAGTGTTTTAGTATCAGCAGAATGGCTCTTATGGCGTCCTCCGCGCTTTTTTCGTCGGAATTGACCGACCAGAGCGACTCCACCGCGTGACAGAGCGCGTCGAGCATGGTAGATTTTTTGTGGTATTCCGGCAGCCCTTTGAGCAGCGATTCGTCCAATACAAACGCGTCGGGCAGAATGCTGTCGTCCGTGACCGACTGCTTTACGCCGTTGTAATAAATCACCGCGAACCGCGTGGATTCGCTTCCGGTGCCGGCTGTGGTGGGAACGGCAATGTGCTTGGTGGCGGAGAATGTATGCGGCTGGTCGATGTAGGGCTTGCCATCGTCCATCGCGGCATAGAGCTTGACGCACTTTGCCACGTCGATGGCGCTGCCTCCGCCGATGGAAACAATGCAGTCGCAGCCGCTTGCACGAAATTGCTTCACGCCCTCGCAGACCTCGCTGTAATCCGGATTTGGGGTGAACGCGTCGAATATTTTGTAATCAAAATCGAACTTGCCCTCAAAGAGTCCTGCAGGTACGCCGCAGACGACAAATGCCTTTTTCAGCCCGTATTCGCGCATAATGTCATTGACGCTGCCGATGCCGCTGGCAAATTCCTGCTCGGCGAAGTCGAAGCGGCGAATTTCGGAGGATACACGCGCGAGGTCGTCGGCGGTGTCCACCTCATCGACGTAATAATTCTCATAGGAAAATTCCCTCACCGAGAGCTGCGGGAATATTTCGTTCATGGCGTTCTCGGCGTAGCACTGATCCTGCCCTTCCGAGATGAATTTCTCCACCTGCTTGACCCAAGCCGCCGCGTCGTCGGTGCACAGCTTGTAGAAGGGCTGGAAGGCGAAGCAGTTCTCATCAAAGATCTTTACCGAGACTTCCTGAATGCAGCCGTTTGCTATTCTCGCCTTGAAGTCCTTTTCGGGCAGCGGCTTGCTCCGGTTGACACAGCCGAGGGAACGGAATTCTGAGCGCAGCACGTCTGTGACCAGCTTTTTGTCAAAGACCAGATCGCCGTGCATAAAGAGCAGGTCGCCTGTGATGTATTCTCTCGCCAGATACATGGAATAGATGTAATTGGTCTTGTCGTAGATGGGATTTTCCACAAATGTGAATCGGCAGTCGGCGAGGTGCTTTGCCTTGCTCGCCGCGATGAGCTGTTCCTTGAAGGGTCCAACCGTCACCACAAATTCGTCAATGCCGCATTCGTGCAGGATTCTCAGCTGACGCTCGAAGATGGCTTCGCCGCTTTGCAGCCGTACCATGGATTTGTGATTGTGCTCGGTCAGCTCGCCCATTCTTTTTCCGAGTCCGGAATTGAATATGATTGCTTTCATTTTGGTTTGTCATTTCCTTCTTGCAATAGATTGTCTGTATTCTATACACTTTATACAAATTTCTCCATCATGGCTTTTTTGTTGTCGATGGGGGAGACAGTGGGTCTGCCGAGGTCTTCACGCGAACCCTGATGCGTGTAAAGAATCAGAGCTCCGAGCCTGACATCGGCAAGCTGCTGCATAGCGGCGGTGATCTCTTCGGGCGTTTGGGCAGTAAAAATATGCTCGAATCCCACCGCCTTCAGCACCGCCGGAATGTCGATCTTGAAGCCGACAGTCGGCTGCCCTCCGACCGATTCGTGAGCGCCGTTGTTGTTGAGAATGTACTTGAAATTTGCGTCCGCCTTGTCGGCATTGATGGCAAATGCGCCCATGTGCATGATAAAGGAGCCGTCGCCGTCGATGCAGTAGACATTCCGCTCTGTGCCGAGCGACATGCCAAGGGCGATGGAAGAGGTGTGTCCCATGCCGCCCACCGTCAGGAAGTCCCCCGAATGGCTCTGCCCGCAGGCTTCTCTGATCTCGAATATCTCGCGCGAGGTCTTGCCGGTGGTGGATACGATGAAGTCCTGCTCCGGAATACAGCTCAGCACGCATTCGAGCGCCTGTTCGCGGGAGAGCGGATAGTCCGCGCTCTCCTTGGATATTTTGTAATCGCTGAATGTACCCTTGCGCACAACAATCGCGTATGGCTTGCTGTAGGTGCGCATGTATTCCACCGCACGGGTGATCTGGGGCATATAGTTGTCCTCGAGTATTTCGTATGCGATGCCCATTGCCTCCAGCAGCGCGAGCGTCACCTTGCCCTGCTTCTTGTGCTGCGGCTCGTCTTTGGTGCCGGGTTCGCCGCGCCAGCCGATCAGCAGCAGCAGCGGAATGGAATATACCTCTTCGTCGGCAATGGAAAGCAGGGGATTGACCGCGTTGCCCTCGCCGCTGTTCTGCATGTAGACGACGCCGTATTTGCCGGTGGCGATGTGATAGCCGCAGGCGATGCCGACCGCGTTGCCCTCGTTGGCAGCGATGATGTTGCGGTTGTCAGGGGCATTCTGCTTGACGCAGGCGCAGAAATTCGCCAGAAGCGAATCCGGCACGCCTGTGAAAAAATCCATATTATGAGAAATGAGACAGTCGTAAAAAGCTTTGGTGTCTATCATACGTTAAAAAACCTTTCAATTTTTATTGGGAATGAGGGAGAGCACTTCCTTGATGGAGAGGCAGACATCGTCCACTTCCTTGCTGCGGGAGCATTCCAGAATTTTCTTCGCTGTGCTTGCCATGGCGGGATAGGCGCTGCGCAGCAGGTGGTTGGCGTAGATGATGATGTTCGCGCCGGCTGCGTGCAGCTCCTCCTCGGTGAACTGGTTGTAGGAGGTGGGGACGAGTATCACCGGCACATCGGGGGAATATTCCCTGAACCGGCGCAGGAATTCAAATATCTCGGAGCCGTCCTTCTCGCGGCTGTGAATCATAATGCCGTCGGCGCCGCCTTCCTCGAGATAAATCTTTGCTCTTTGCATAGCGTCGTCAATCCCCATTCCGGCGATGAGGCTTTCCAGACGGGCGAAGATCATGAAGTCGCGGGTCTGTTGCGCCTGCTTGCCGGCTCTGAGCTTGGCGGCGAATTCGTGGGGATCGTCGAGCACCTGCTTTGCCTCGGTACCGAAGAGAGAATTCTGTTTAAGACCCGTCTTGTCCTCGATGATGACAGCCGAAACGCCGAGCCTTTCGAGCGTGCGCACATTAAAGAAGAAGTGCTCGAGCTTGCCGCCCGTGTCGCCGTCCAGAATGATGGGCTTTGAGGTGACTTCCATGATTTCATTGATGGTATTGATGCGGCTGGTCAGGTCGACCAGTTCGATGTCCGGCTTGCCCTTGAAGGTGGAATCGCAGAGACTGCTCACCCACATTGCGTCGTATTCCCTGACGGTCGCCGTCTCGGGGTCCTCGATGCGGGTCTTTTCGACAATGAGACCCGAAAGCCCGTTGGAAGCCTCCATTACGCGCACCCACGGCTTGATTTTGAGCATTCTGCGCAGTTTGGCGCGGCGAACGTCGGGGGTATTGTGTATGGAATTCAGGCTTTCCTCCAGCTGTGATGTACTGATGCCCTTGGTGTAGGGAATTTCGACCAGTTCCCCGCCGTACTGGGCAAGAAGCTCGATGACCTCGCGGCGGATATTGCTTTGCACGCCGTTTGCCCAGTCGTCGCCGTGTACGACGTAATCCGGGCGCAGTCTGCGGATATTGTCGGCATAGGAGAGGGTTTCCTGCTTCACCGTGCCGACCACGCCCTTGATGCTGCTCAGAATGCTCACCCGCGTGTCGTAATCCAGCAGGGGCAGCCGCTTGTATGTGGCGACGGCTTCATCTGTCAGCACGCCGATGATGACGTCCCCCAACTTGGCGCCCTCGTTTATCACATTAATATGTCCGCTGTGAATGATGTCGGCAGACATGGCGATATAGACGGTTTTTCTTTTGTCCAAATTTTTCCAACTCCCGATTGATAATATGTATTTATTATTATAGCACGCCTGATACAAAAAAGCTATTGAATACATAAAAATAACAGAAAAAATCTGCCCGTAACGGACAAAAAAGCCGCAGCTGAATTTTGAAAAAAAGCTGCGGCTGAAATATGCTGATTTACTGATTTACTGATTTACTGATTGCTTTCAAAAAATTCTTCCGCGGTGGGCGCCATATACAGAACCTCGACCAATTTGATTTCGACGGTGGTATAGCCCTCAGCGTTAGTTTTAAGACCCGTGCTGGAGGTCATTTTGACTCTGGAACCGACCGTGATGTCGAGCGCGGTGATGGGATTGCCGTCCTCATCTAAAAACTCACAGCCGTCGGGAACAAAGGTGATGAAAAGCTTATCGGGATCGCCTGTGTAAGCGCCGTCATTCTTGTCGAAATCTTCCAAGTGTGCGGCTCCGGAATTGATCCATGTGATCTCACCGATGATGTACTGATCCGGTTTCCAGCGTCTGAATGCAATCACTCCGAAGATAACAAGCAGCACGAAGCCTATGATCCAGAAAGCCTGCGTTCTTCCTTTGATGTGCTTCATTAAATCATTAAAAATAACAATCGCATCCTTTCGATAATATTAAGGCACGCACGACCTTAGCTACTCTTATATTATACTATTATTTCTAAAAAAATCAACACAAAAATTGAAGTTTTTACATTTATTTTTACAGATCAAACATTTTTTTACAGAAGAGCCTGCCCGTCTCGGTAATAAAATACCGATCATAAGCCGACTCGATATCCTCTTTGGGGGAGTTGTCCTCATACAGATTGACCAGCAGATCGGCTTCAATCAATATCTGATGATCCCAGCCGCCGATGTCGCGGTAGGTGTGGTGATGCCCCACGAGCCAGCAGACACGGACAATGACCTTTTCGTCGAATCCCAGAGCGCCGAGCATGTCCCTTGCAAGCTCGGGACCTTCCTGTTCCTGAAGCCTGCCGTCGCACTTGCCGTATTTCAGCTCACAGATACGTATGCCGATGTCGTGAACCGCCGCGGCTGCCTCCAGCACAAAGAGGGTGTCCTTGTCCAGCCCCTCGAGCATACCGATGGTGCGTGCGAGGTCGTGCACCTTGATAAAATGATGAATTCTTCGCGGGTCGCCCCGGTAATATGTAATCATTGCGCCAAGCAGCTGGGATATATCAGCCATATTTGCAGCATCCTCTCCTATGGAAGTATTATTGTTAATAATACCACAAAGCGGCGCAATATGCAACTGTTTTATTGTGAAGATTGTATGTCGTCGTGCGTCTGGGCGAGTCTGCGGTATTTTTCACGGGTGGCGTTGCCGCCTCTTATGTGACGCTCGGATTTGTTGAGGTCCAGCACATCTCTGACCTCAATGTAAAGCTCGTAATTGGTCTCACGCAGCCTTTGCGTGACCTCCTTGTGGACGGTGGATTTTGATATGCCGGCAGCTGCTGCCGCCGCTCTTACGGTAGCCTTGTGACTGACAATATATTTCCCAAGCGCCTCGGCTCTTCGCCCTGCGTCCTGCAAATTTCCTCTCATTGTATCTCGACCCTTCTTATTTAAGAGTTTGGAGCTTCAAAGAGTGTGGAGTGTGGAGTTTGGAGTGTGGAGTTGATGAGCGCCGGAGGCGCTGGAATAAAGAAACGCTTCGCTTCTTGGTTGGAAGTGTGCCACTCTGCTTATCACTTTCATTTATTTCCACACAAAAGCCCAATAGTAAAACTGGCAGTCATTTCTAAGGGAAACGCTGATTAAAGGCGCAGCCGTCGATTCGCCTGCGTGAGAATACGTCACTGAGCGTGGGCAGAATCGACTTAATCAGCGTTTCCCTTAGAAGCGCAGCGTTATATATTCCAAGGCGCGTATTTTTCCCAGGCGCCTTCCTTCACTCCAAACTCCAAACTCCACACTCCAAACTTTTAAAAAGCTCCACGCTGATACAATTTTTATTCAGAGAATCAAAAAAATATGAAGGCTTTGGGACATAAAAAAACCGGCTCCGGAATGTTCCGAAGTCGGTCAAAATACGGTAGAATATTTTATTTTTCGTAAATCTCGCAGAAGTTGGTGAGCCGTTTGAATACGCGCTCGTTGCGTTCAACGCTGCACCCCGACACGACAAAGATCAGCGCCAGCGCCGACTGAACGCCCAGTACGGGAACGTCGGTGACTCCGTGAATCAGCGTGGCGAGACCTGCCACCATGATCATGCTGCGGATCTGGCTGTAGATCACGCAGAACTGTGGCTTGTTGAGCACCTTGACGATTCTGCCGATCATGCAGCTGAAATACGCCAGACCCACCACGCCGAAATCAAGCATGATATTGAGGATAATATTGTGGGAATGCCAGCGAATCTTAGGAGCGCCGGTGCGAATGCATATTTCGCGGAAGCCGTCCATGCCGTAGCCGAATACCGGCTGGCGCCTGATCCAGTGAATCGCGTCGCCCCAGATTTTCGAGCGTTTGTCCACATCGTAATTGATAATGTTGGCGGCAAGCCTGCCCGAAAACATCGGCACCAGCAGTATAATGATCACCACAGCGACAGTGATCAGCATAGTGACCACCACCCATTTGACATTGCGCTTGTAATGAACGATGTAAAAAAGCAGCGCCGCGCCGAGTGCAGCCCACGCCGTGCGGCAGTCGCAGAAAAGAATGCTGCCGAGGTTGGAAAACAATATGACCAGATACCACGGCGAATGGCGTTTTTCAAAGCGATAGAGCGCGAGTATCACAAAAATCTCGAGCATATATCCGTAGTAATTGGGATTCCAGAATACGGAAGCCGTCCGGTTGGCGGAGAAAATCACCTGAGAAAGCCCCGCGCTTTCGGGAGCCATGGATGGCAGCACCCTGCCGCTTGCGTCGAACATGAAATGATACAGCGCGATACCGCGGTAATTGAAAAGGAGCTTGCTGACGATGGCGGCAAGCATGGCAAACATGCTGAGAATGAGCATCAGATCAATGATATTGTTGTAAAACCGCACCCGCATGACGGTGAACAGATAGAGCATGAACACCAGCATCAGCCACAGAACAACGCCGCCCATCAGCCCGAACCAATTGTGAAAGACCACTGCGGGGAATACGAATATCGGGAGCGAAAAGAAAATATACCCCGACGACGACACGTCGTACATTCTGCGGCGGACGTCCGGCAGCAGCAGCGCCCGAAACACCGCGAAAAGTCCCGGTACTGCCACCAGAAAGTACGGCAGAAAGAGCGAAATGGCGCAAACCGTAATGATCCGCTCGTCTGTGGTGAATTCCGACCATCGCTGCAATGCCCTTCCGAATTTATATTTAATTTTTGCAGTCAAGCCGAGATCTACTCCTTTATATCTTTTTTTGATTAGGCAAGTTTTTTCTCCACCCGGAGCAAGGGATGTCTTGGTATGACGCTATTTCTGTTGCGCCCAAGCCCTTTTTAGGTCGCAGCGCGTTGCAGCGAGGGGCGCTGCCCCTGTCTTTTCACATTTCATGTGAAAAGAGCTACCCCGCAAGGGCGCTGCTTTGGGAAAAAGACCTGCCAGGAGGAACAAGTTCCCCCGGACTCCCACGCTCGCATTCGCTCGCTAATTGGCGCTTCGCGCTTTCTTTTTTACTTTATTATATCATAGATTCCTCATGCTATCAACTATATTTTTAAAGATTTTATTTTATGCGCCGATGAATTTTTATTTTTCCTGCCTTACATAGGCAAAAAAACAGCCGGAACATGCATTATAATGAAGAATGCATTGCTCCGGCTGACGGATTCGGATTATCCCACAGGTGCCTGTGTGGTCATTTTAGTGGTTTTTTCGGTTTCCTTTTCGGTCGCCTTCGTGGTTTCAGACTCGGTCGTGGCTTCCGTTGTGGATTCGGTGGTGGTCGTTGTCGTGCGGAACGAGCTGGAATCGGCAAGCAGAGCGGTGAATGACTTGGTCATGGAGCCTCCGCCGTGTATCGGACAGACCGGCAGTGAAGAGTTGCGCGAATAGTAGCCGGTAGCGGTGGAATGACAGTTGCCGCTTGCGAAACCGCCCGTCACAGTGCAGTAGGAACGCGCCACTACGTTTTTGCTGAGATTGAAGCGCTTGGAGGGCAGTCCCTTGTGCGCCGCTCGCATGACGTATGTCCACGCCTGCATCGCGTAGTTGGCGGTGTATTCCAGACGCTTGTTGTCGGCGTATCCGTACCAGCACGCGCCCACGTAATAAGGCGTGCCTCCGCAGAAGTAACGGTCCTTGACGTCACTGGTGGTACCGGTCTTGCCGAAGGTGTCAAATCCGCTGATTTTGGCGCTGCGAGCCGTACCGCTTGAGCCGTTGACAGGGGCTAAAAGCATACGGTTCATAATCGAAGCCGCGTCCTCCGTCATGACTCTGACGCCGCGTGCGGTGGTGTTTTCCAGCACGGTATTGCCCTGCTGGTCTGTGACCAGCGAGTAGGTGGCAGGGGAGTAATAAACGCCGCCGCTGCCGAACATGACGTAAGCCGCCGCCATTTCAAGCACCGTTACGCCGTCGGTTAGAGCGCCGACCGACATAGGCGCCAAGTTGTTGTCTTTTTCGTTGAGCTTGATGGAAAGTCGCTCGGTGAGGAACTGATAGCTCTTCTGGGGCGTCATATAGCGCACGATTCTCGCGGCGACGCAGTTTGCCGAAATTTCCAGACCCTTGACGACCGGAATATTGCCCCTGTAGCGGCGGCTGTCGTTTCTGGGCCATTTGATGGTCTTTCCGTTGTCTCTGATGGTCATTTGCTCGTCCGTTACGGGCGTGGAGAATTCAATGACTCCCAGCTCCACCGCAAGACCGTAGGCGCTGAGCGGCTTGATTGCCGAACCCGGCTGACGGCGTGACTGCGAGGCGTGGTTCTGGATTCGGTTGGCGTTCTTTTCGCCGCGTGCGCCGACGATCGCCTTGACCTCGCCGTTGTAATTGAGGATGGCGATAGCGCACTGAGGCTGAATGGAACGGGGGAACTTGCGCCAGTACTGGGTGTTGTTGCCGGTCTTGTTTTTGTAGATGGCTTCCGCCTTTTCCTGAAGATCTATGTCAACATTGGCGTAAATATTGAAGCCGCCGTTGTACATCTGGAATCTCGCTTCGCTTTCGGTCAGACCGTTGCGCTTTTGCAGATCCTTTACCACATCGGTGAATATCTGCTCGGTGTACCAGCTCCAGTATTTGGTGACGGCGTTCTGATTTTTCGCCGCGTAGTTGAGCCTTGACAGGTAGTCGTCCTCGCGGGCTTCCTCGTATTCCGTCTTGGAGATAAATCCGTTCTCGTACATCTTTTTGAGCACATAGCGCTGACGCTTCTGGTTCTCCTCGGGATGGTAGAAGGGGTTGTATTTCGACGGATACTGCGTGATGCCGACAATGGCAGCCGATTCCGCGAGTGTCAGATCCTTGGCGTTCTTGCCGAAATAGGTCTGTGACGCGGTCTGAATGCCGTTGCAGCCGTTGCCGAGCGCGATGACGTTGAGATACGCCTCCAGCACCTGCGGCTTGGTGTATTTCTTTTCCAGCTCGAGGGCTTTGAATATTTCCTTGAGCTTACGGTTGACGCTGTGGGCGTCCTCCTGTGTGACGTTCTTGATAAGCTGCTGCGTGATGGTGGAGCCGCCGCGGTCGCTCTTGGAAAGACCGAGGAACATATTGGCAAAAGCGAAGGTCGTGCTCTTCCAGTCAACGCCGTGGTGCTTCCAGAAGCGTTCGTCCTCGACAGCCACAACCGCGTCCTTGGTGTACTGGGTCATTTCGTCGTAATCGACCCATTCGCGGTTTTCCGTGCCGTGCATGGTCTCGTATTTGATCATGTTCTGGTCGCTGTCGTAGGCGAAAATCGTGGTGGTGTAGTTGAGCTTGAGCTGCGTCAGGTCAATATCGCTGACGCTCTTGTCGAGGAACGCCAGCACGTAGATCATTGCCGTAGCGCCCACAATGCAGGTGGTGATCACCATGATCAGCATCAGCGTGGCAAGCGTCTTGGCAATGTAACCGCCCGAGCAAAGGAGCAGTCTGACCCACGCCGGTCTGCCTGACTTATCCTCCCGTCTGCCCGACTTGTCCTCCCGTCTGTCCGACTTATCCTCCCGTCTGCCGCGTTCCGGCGAAGGTTCCCTGCCCGAAGAGGAGTAAGACCTGACGCCGCTCCGGCTGCCGGAACGTCTCGCTCCGCCCGCGGATGCCTTGCCGGAATTGCCCTTGAAACCGTCGGCAGCCTTGCCGATGCCGTCCCTGACCTTTCTGGAAAAACTGTCAAATGAGTCCTGAAATCCCATTTAAAATATCGCCTCCCGATGATTGTCGGAAAAAAGAGTAAATTATCCTGTTAATTATAACACATAAATCCGACAGTTGCACACATTTATAAAAGATTTAATAATTTTGTAACTATTGATAATTCCCCATCATTATACCGTAAATTTTTTGAGGATTCAATCATTAAAAATGTAAAATTATTATGATGGATAAAGCCGATCCATATAAAAAAACAAAAAAAACGGCGGGGAGCAGTCCATTTCAGAGCTTGCTCTCCGCCGTATTCTGTTAATTCGCAAAGAACTTTTCGGGAGTATTCATACGGATTGTTCAAAGCCCGAAGAGCGTTATTTCTGCCCAAAAGGCAGAGGTTTTAAAGACGGCATGCATGCCGCGAGGTTACTTTACGCTGTTTTCGTAGGATTCGATCATCTTTTTGACCATCTGACCGCCGATGCTGCCCGCCTCGCGGGAAGTGAGATGACCGTTATAGCCCTGCTTGAGGTTAACGCCGACTTCGTTTGCGGCTTCCATTTTAAATCTGTCAAGGGCTTCTCTTGCCTCGGGGACAACGATTCTGTTGCTTGATTTGTTTGCCATAATACAACAGCACTCCTTTAATATATTCTGAATTTGTTTGTCCGTGCGCCGCAGTAATATTGTGCGTTGGACATCACGAATATATGAATGGAATTTTTTGTGATATTGCATAAGTCAAACTATCTGCATTTGACAGAAACATAAATTTTCGGGTATTCCCATACCGCTAGCTGAATGAGCAGCAGAATGCCGACGGCGCACCATTCCCTGACACTGAGAGCGACAAAGCCCATCAAGCCCGAAACCCACGGCAATGTGATCATCAGAACAATGACAGCCGCGATAAACAATACGCTGAGCAGCATTTTGTAATTGCGGAAAATTCCGGCGGAAGCCAGCGGCTTTTCAGAGCGTGAACAGAACGCGTGAAGCGCAAGCCCCAGACCCATCGCGGCAAAAGCCATCGTATCGGCTGTCCTGCCGCCGCTGCCCGCGATGACGCGGAAATAACCGCATCCGATCAGATAGGCTGTTATCGAATTGAATACTATGTAAAGTCCCGCTATCCAGATACGGTAGCTTTCAAATTTGCCAATCAGAATGCCGTTGTTGTCGTCAGGCATTTTTTTCATAATATCCTTCTGCGCGGGCTCATCGGCAAAGCAGGGCTGCACAAAGAGGAACAGCATCAGATTGAGCAGCGCCAGCGGGAGCAGCCCCAGCATATTGACGTCAAAGAGCATGACCCCGAGGATCACGAGCACCGTTTCGGCAATAGAGCATGTCACGCTGAATTCGGTGAGATTTCTCAGGTTTTTTCTTATGCGTCTGCCCTGTTTGATCATCGAGGAGAAATTGACAAAGCTGCTGTCGGACAGCGTGATGTCGGCAGCGTCAACGGCAACGTCGGTGGCGGTCGCCTCCACCGAGCAGCTGATGTCGGCTTTGTGAAGAGCAGGAGCGTCGGTCATGCCACCTGCGGTCATCAGGACGCATGCGCCCTTTGACTGCCAGCATTTGATAATGCGCACCTTGTCCTCGGGCGTAATGCGGGCGAATACCGAGTATCTGCCGATGCATTTGCACAGCCTGTCGTCCGGAATGGCAGCAAGCTCTTCGCCGGTCATCACACCCTCGCCGTCGCGGAGAATATGCAGCCTGCGCGCGAGCGAAGCGGCTGTTTCAGGGTGATCGCCGGTGATCATCACAGTGCGGATGCCGGCTTCGGTGCAGATGTCGATTGCCTCTCCCACGTCCTCACGGCACGGGTCGTCCAGCCCCAGCAGTCCGATGAATGTCAGGTTATGCTCGACTGTCTCGGGCGTGATCTTTTCGGGCAGCTGATCGAGCGACTGCACCGCCACGGCGATCACTCTCAGCCCGTCGTCAAACATCGCCTTCGCCTGCCGGTCGATTTCGTCCGTATCGAGCTCGACGCACCGGGATATCAGCACATCGGGAGCGCCCTTGGTAACGGTCATGTAAATGCCGTCTACCTCGTAGATGACGGTCATGAGCCTGCGTGAAGCGTCAAAAGGAATCTCGGCGCACCGCGGGTACCGATCGAACAGTTCGTGAATATTGCCGCCGTTGCCGACATAAGCCCTGATGATGGCGGTTTCGGTGCGGTCTCCGGCTGCGATCTCGCTGCCGCTGTCGCTGTCGGAATCGAACATGATCTTGCTGTCACAGCACAGAGCGCAGCAGCGCATGAGATATTTCATATCGTCCGACCAGAAGCCCTCGTTCACGTCTGCCGGAGAATCGCCTGCCGGCCATGCCTTCACCAGACTGAGCATATCGTGTGTCAGCGTGCCGGATTTGTCGGTGCAGATGACCGATGTGCAGCCGATCATCTCGGTCTTTTTGAATCGGTGCAGCATAATGCCGTCTTTTCTGAGAATGGCAATGCCCTTGGCGATGGAGCGCATGACGTTCTGGGGCAGACCCACCGGAACGGTGCAGAGCACAAGCGTCAGGAAGAACAGAATCCCGTCGAACAGAGCGTCCGCGCCGGAATGCCCCTGCATGGTCTTGAGGTAGTCGGGAATGACCTCGAAATTCGCCGTTACAAAGCGCCTGATTTCGTCGTAGCCGATGAGAAGCGATCTGAGGTCAAGTCCGAGCGCGTAAATGGAAAGCACCGAAATCACAGTGCAAAGCAACAGCCACACGCCGAACGACCGGATGCTGAGGGCATTTTTGACCAGAGGGGAGCGATTGCTGATGAGTTTCGGACGCCTGCCGTGTTTTTTGGCAAGCTCGGTGCGGGAACCGGTCTCGGTGACGATCATAACAGCCCTTCCGGTCACCGCGACAGTTCCGGCGTAAGCCATATTGCAGCGCTGACCTATCGGCGTCTCCTCGGGAAGCACGGCGCCGGAATCCTTGAGTGCGGGGGTATCGTCGCCGGTAATGACGCGTTCGTCGCACATAAACGATCGTGTGATGAGCAGTCTGCCGTCGGCAGGAATAATGTCGCCTACTTCAAGCTGTATAATATCGCCGGGAACGAGTTCCTCGGTAAGTATTTCCTTGATCAGCCCGTTGCGCCGCACCCTGACAAAGGTCAGAGCGCTGCGTTTGATGTCCACAATGGTGCTGTTTGCGGAGACCTCTCTTGCAGAGCGGACGATATCGAGTATAAAGGTGGAGAGCATGAGCGCTCCCGCGTAAACCAGATTGACGATGAGCGATGTCCTGTCGAATTCTCCGGCGTAAAAATTGCCTATATTGACCGCGGCGGAAAGACCCGAAATCAGAATCAGAACGATGCTGAGAGGTGAGAGCAGCTTGCTCATAAACACCGTAAAACCGGATCTTTTGCGCGTGGTAACCATCGTATTCACACCGAAGGCTGACCTGCGGACGCCCGCGTTGAGATCAGTCAGTCCTCTTTTGGGCTGAGAGTCAAGTTCTTTTGCAACATTTTCCCTGTCGGCACTGTGCCATACCATAATATAAAGAATCCTCCTCACAACATATTTAAAAAAACAGCTTCAAATATCAGTATATAAACAATAGTTTATATTTTATCAAAGTATTTGAAATATTTCAAGTATATAATTAAATATATTGCATTAACTTGCTATTGAACCACTTCTTTCACGCAAATTGCAATGTCATGAATCATAATTAGCGCATTGCACTAAAAACACATCGGCTTCTTGTGCAGTATTCTGCTGTTTACCATTTGACAATATGATTACAAATATGTTATAATTCAATTGTTGGCTGTAATTCTTTCGTAATTTTTGGAGGATTCGTTGATATGAAGAAAAGAATCATTTCATTTGCAATTATCATTGTCACACTGCTGTGTGTGATACCCTTCGGTTCGTTTACCGAAGTAAATGCAAAAGCAATGAGCAACGCAAGCGCGCTGACTGCCATAACATATAACAAAGGGACATATGTATCGCTTACCAAGATGACGATATACAAAAATTATGACGGAAAGAAATCCACCGGCAAGAGCATTCCGACGGGTACGTCATTCAACGCGGCTTCGGTCCACGGTCAGTTCGGCAAGGTCACTTACAAGGGAACGACAGGCTGGGTCGACCTGAGCTATGCCTACAACAGCAAGAACACCGTCAACGTCAGCGCAAGGCTCAACATGCTGCGCAAGAAATTCCCGGCAGGCAAATACTGGAATAAGCCCTCGTCCGACAAGAACAATCCCGACGGATACACCGATGTCCCCTGTGCCAACGGTCATAAGGACAAGCGCTGCAATTATTTTGACGGGACATGCCAGTGCCACGGCTTTTCCATCAGGCTGGGCTACGATCTTTTCGGCATTCATCCCTATTACTGGGAGCGTCATTATGATCTCAGCAAGGTCAAGGTAGGCGACCTTATCCGTTACCGCGGACATCACACCGTTATGATCACAGGCGTATACAAGACATATTTTACGGTTGCCGACTGCAACTGGATGTACCATTGCGGCATAGAGTGGGACCGCAAAATGGACAAGAGCTATTTCTCCTTCTACAAGAACAACAAGAACGACGGCATTTATCATTGCCCCACCAACGGCGGCTACATATTTAAAAAGACCGCCACCACCACAACCACCACCACAAAGAAGGCGACTACCACCAAGAAAGCGACTACTACTACAACCAAGAAAGCGACTACCACTACTACCACAACAACCACCGCAGCCGTGACCACTTCGACAACCCGTTCCGCCTCGGTCGTGTTGGGTCAGGTCAGCAGCACATCCAAATTCGTGCTTACCACCAAGCTTTCGGTTCAGGGCAGCAGCACGGCGGTGCTTGCCAAGTCAGCGGACGAGCTTTATACGGCGAAGGGCGTGACCAAGGACGGCGTGACTTCCTTCACATTCAATGCGCCGGCAGGCAAATATCCCGAGCTTGTCATTATAGTGGACGGCTGCGAGGAGTACTGTTTGGACGATTTCACCTTAGGCAAGGACAGTCTGCCGGGCACGGTCAAGGTAGTTAAAGCCGAGACAAAGGCGGCAGGCACAACGGAACTCAAAATCACCTCACAGCCGGCAAATGTGTCTGTCAAATCGGGCGACGACGCGACCTTCTCACTCAAGGCGGCAGGCGTGGGACTGAAATACCAGTGGTATTACAGGAAATCCGGCGAGACGGTGTGGACACTCTGGAAGGGACGAATAGCGCCCACCTTCACCGTAGCCTCCAACGACAGCTGGAACGGCATGCAGGTGCGCTGCAAGATCACCGACGGCAACGGCAAATCCGTCACATCGTCAACCGTAAAGGTCACCGTCGGAATTAATATAACCAAGCAGCCGGCAAACGTCACAGTCAAGTCGGGAGCCGACGCGACCTTCTCGCTCAAAGCGACAGGCGCGGGACTCAAATATCAGTGGTATTACAGGAAATCCGGCGATACCGCGTGGACACTCTGGAAGGGACGCATAGCGCCCACCTTCACAGTAGCTTCCAATGACAGCTGGAACGGAATGGCAGTCTACTGCATGATCACAGATGCAAACGGCAAGTCTCTCCAATCCGGTCAGGCAAAGGTAACGCTGAAATAATTATAACGATCGGCAAAAGCACTGGAGAGCGGAAATATGGAATGGAGAGACCGTCAGGGACATCACATAAGCGACGGAGACGAAGAGGATCGCTCGCTGCGTTTTCTGTACGAAACAAAGTGCGGCAATATTCTGTTAAAGCCGCTGATCAGGAAGCCTGTTTCTGATTTTGTCGGCTGGCTGATGCAGCGGAGAATATCCTCACTGTGGATAGGGAAATTCCTCAAGAGCAGCCATATCGACATGAGTGAATATGAAAACAGGAAATTCACATCCTTCAATGATTTTTTTACCCGAAGGATCCGTCCCGAATGTCGCCCTGTTGACAGTACACCCGAGCATTTTATATCCCCGTGTGACTGCAAGCTGACCGTTTTTCCGATCAATGAGGATTCGACTTTCCACATCAAAGGCGGCAGATACACCGCAGAGCAGCTGCTTCGCAGCAAGGCGCTTGCCGATGCCTACTCGGGCGGAATGCTTCTTGTATTCCGGCTGACAGTGGACGATTACCACAGATATTGTTATCCGGACAGCGGGGCGAAAGAGGAAAACATACACATTCCGGGCGTTTATTACACGGTGAATCCCATTGCCTTCAAGCGTCACGCTGTATTTAAAGAGAACACCCGTGAATACACCCTGCTTCACAGCGACAACTTCGATGATCTTATCATAATGGAGGTCGGGGCGACGCTGGTGGGCAGGATATCCAATCTCCACGGAGCAAGACAGGTCAAAAGGGGAGAGGAAAAAGGGCACTTCGACTTTGGCGGAAGCACGATAGTTGTCATGGTCAAGCCGAATGTCCTGCAAATTGACGAGGATATTCTGCGCAATCAATCCGAAGGCTGCGAAACCGTAGTGAAGTACGGTGAGCGGATCGGTACAAAAATAATGTGACAAAACCTCCGTGGAGCATGTTTTCAGCAGCTTCACGGAGGTTTTCAGGTTACAAACAATTCAATAATCAGTCTGAATCATCCATCGCGTCAAATAAAAAAAGCCCCATCGTCCTCCATTGATCATAATATCATTCGAGGATGATGGAGCTAATTTTGGTCTTCGCCGTTTCTGCCTGCGTCAACCATTCCTTCGCCGAGAATATAGGCGATGACCGAACCGCCAGACATTATCACAGCCGCGACCTGCGTTGCCACGCTGTCGGAAACGCCGAAGGCAAGCAGCACAGGCATTATGAAACCCGCGACCGCAGCCCAGAATTTTCTGCTGCTGAGTTTTCTTTTCCAGTTAATTTTCATCCGCCATGCCTTCTTTCGAGATCGTCAATTCTGTGATGAGCCTGTTCGATTTTCTCTTCCTGAAGAGAAACCGCTTTTTCCAAAGCATAAGTCCGCTCAATGACGGCATTGTGCTTGTCCTGCTTTTTTTCAAGCTGCTCGATTCGGTAAGCGGTGAGCTTGTTGCCCGCAAAAATACCGCCGAAGGTGCCAAGAGCACTGCCGAGCAGCGTTATAATTGATACAACTATTTCGGTTTCCATCTTTACCCAACCGCCTTTTTGAGTGCCGCACGGGTTTGTGGTCCCACAATGCCGTCCACGGCAATTTTTTTGTTTTTCTGGAATCGCAGCACCGCCGCCCTTGTCAGCGGTCCGAATATGCCGTCAATTTTCAGTCCGGCTTTCGCAGCCTGATTGAGATGCCACTGCAACCACTTCACCCCGCCGCCGGTGGAGCCATACATCATGCAGAACCTCGGTTCAGCATACGGGCATTTCACAATTACGGGAGCAGGAGCCGGTGAAGAATCCGCATTAAGCGCCGCCGTGACCTTCTGCGCAAGGTCGCCCATGCGGGCGTACATCCAATCCCCCGGACAGGACTTGTTGCAGAACCAGCGGTGAACGGTCAGCACCATCTCGTCTGACTTCGGCTTGTAATTGAGAGATTTCGCCTTGTCTCCGAACCACAGCAGCTTCTTTTTGCCGTTTCGCTTGCAGATGTCGGTGCAGAGCTTCACCAGCGTATCGTACACCACCGGCTTGAAGGCGTAGGGCGGCTTCGGGTCGGAGGCGCACTCAATGGTGATTGCCCGCTGGTCGTTGGCGTTCGAGGAGGAACACCACGAGCGGTTCTTTTCCTCCACATACAAGCCGACGGTACCGTCGAGGGCAATACCGTAATTGGATGAAACGTCCCGCGTACCGGAGAAAATATCGCCGAGCCGAGCCGCCGTCACCTGACCCACCACACAATGCGGCGTGATGCGGTCGATGCAATGCGTCCGCTGACCGGAATGCTTGCTGACAAGTCGTGTGTAGCCCACGAGAGAGCTGTTTGTGTAATTGTTGCTCACTATTTGCACGCTCCTTTACGGAATATTAGTGTTGTTGGTAAGCCCATATTCTGACTTCCACGCAAGATAATCTCTTTTTTTGACCTTAACGGTCATTTTTATTTCTCCAACCGCCAGATAGCTTACATCATCGCCGCCCGAAGTGGATTTTCTGAAATTGTCAAACACGAGCTTTAACTTTCCGACACCCGTGTTATTCTGCAAATTACCAAAGGTGCGGGAAA
>CACWOX010000016.1 GCA_902762615.1 uncultured Ruminococcus sp.
CTCCTTGTATGTGGTAAACCCTATATACTTTGGTTTTGCAACTATCAGTATGACAGGTAAACCCACGTTTTGCAAGAGGGGTCACTTCATATTATCTAAGCGAAAAAAACTTGGAGTTAAATGCCATATTTTATCATTGCCTCCTTTTGAATCTTTGCCTTGTATCAATACTCAAAGCCGCTTTCTTCGCCGATGGGCTTTTCGAGCAGTTCGGGATTGGCAAATACGTGCTTCATCAGCTTCAGGCTGCGTGCAAAGTAGAAGCCGTCGGCAATGCGCTCATCCAGAGTCGCACCGACATCCACTACATCGCGTATCTGCTTGGTGCCGTCCGGCATGAGGACCTCTTCCTTGTGGAGTGTGCCTATGGTGATCATGATGCTGTTGGTGCCGTAGTTATTCAGATGATGATAGACTGCGGGACACTTGATGCTGCCGAGATTGCTGGTGAGAATCGTGGTGTAATTCGGATCGCCGTCGGTAAGGAATTTCGGGTTTTTGCCCCAGAAGTCCAGCCAGCGGATTATGCGTATGGCTATGATCAGCACAAAGCGCGGCATTGCCGCGAATTTGTCGAGCAGCTCGTCAATGCCGCCTGTGGAATGTTCGCTCTTGCGCGTCTCCTTCACGTCGCCTACAATCTTTTTGCTGATACTGTCGAGGTTATCCTCATCTTTTGGCACCAGCACCATGAGGGATTCCTCCGCGCCGTCGGCAAACCGCCGCTTGACCACAAAGCTGATGGAGATTTCGTCTCGCTCGTACATTCTGTAGCCCTGAATAAAGCGGTTCATCAGCGGACGTTCCTTCACCATGCGTGCCATTCCAGTTACGGCGCAGTGAAAAATGGTTGTCTTGTAATCGGGGTGTTCTGCATTGCGACGCTCGAGATATTTCATAAGCTCGGTCGCGTCGATGGTGTCATTCAGATAAACCTCGCAGTCGGTGCGCTTGGGCAGCAGGTACCCCATGACGGTTTGCAGTCCGGGCGCCTTGACCCTTCTGCCGTCGCGGCGGTCGCCCCATCTGCGGCGGCGTTTTTTCTTCTGGAGCTTTGCGTCAATTTTTGCCTGCTTGGCGTCAATTTTAGCCTGTTCTTTGGCGTTCTTTGCGTCGATCTTCGCCTGCTTTTGGGCATTCTTCGCGTCAATCTTTGCCTGCTTGGCAGCTGCTTTCGCCTGCGCTTTCATCTCTTTATTTTCCTTGCTCATAAGGTCCACTCCTCCATTTCATATGCGATTCCCTGTTTGATAGCACGGCAGGGAATATTGTATTTCTCCTTCAGCAGCGCTTCAATGCCCGAAGTGTCCACCTGTGCGGTCATGGGCGGGAAGCTGTCGTCGTAATGGTCGAGCAGCACCGCCTTGGGTTTCAGCCTTTCCACCAGAGAAGCGGCGTAATTCACCGGATCGCTCTTGCCCTGATACGGCAGAATCAGCAGGTCGGCTCCTGTGGGATATGCTTCATTGGGATCAAGCCCCATGCTCCCCATGATCTGTAATTTTCTTTTCCGGCAGGAAACCTCATAGAAAAGTATCTCGCCGTTCTCCGGATATCGCCTGTTCAGCCAAAGCAGCCGCAGTCCGCGGTGAAGATTGACGGGTTTTAAATACCTTAGCGCCGTTTTTAGCACCAGCGCCTTGTCGAATTCACAGTGCCGCCCCTGATACGCCGTGACGGATAAATTGCCGACTGTGCAATTCTGCCCCGGTGCAATTTTTTCAATCCGGTCTTCCGGAAATCCATTTCGCCGCAAAGTATCGCAGGGCGTTTGAGTAGCGTGAATTTTCGCATTGGCAGATTGATAAACAGCGGGTATCTGCAATATATGGTCGAAGTGTCCGTGTGTGACAAACACATCCGACGCCTTTATGAAATATTCCGCGCAGTCGTCCGGACAGGTTTCCGGCTGCGTCGATCTCCAATCAATCCCTCCGAACGGGTCGAAGGCTATCACCGTATCGCCTTCCCATACAAGAAGCGCGGCTGTTCCGAACCATTCCAGCTTCATCAGCTCGCAGCCTCCGTGTTCTTTGCCTCTTCCTCCTGCTCGAGCTGGCGGAAGGAAACCTTGCCCACCAGCGTTTTCGGCAGTTCACTGCGGAATTCGATTTCACGCGGAAGCGCGTATTTGGCGATATGCATGCGGAGCTGCTCCATGATTTTTTCCTTCAGCTCGTCGGTCGGCTCTATGCCGTCTGCCGGAACGATGAATGCCTTGACACGCTGCATTCGCCGGGGATCCTTCACGCCTATGACACAGCTGTAGGAAACCTCCGGACAGCTGTCGATGATGTTCTCGAGCTGCGAAGGATAGACGTTGTAGCCGTTGGTAATGATCATTCGCTTTAGCCTCTGGCGGAAATAGACATATCCGTCCTCGTCCATCACGCCTAAATCGCCTGTATAAAGCCATGTGTCGCCGTCGGGCAGCACGCGCAGGGTCTTGGCGGTTTCCTCGGGCATTTTGAGATAGCCGAGCATCACCGAGGGTCCCTTTAGAATGATCTCGCCCTCTTCGCCCGGAAGAAGCTGTTCGTCCGTACCGGGTCGCACTATGCAATAAACCGTATCCGGAAATGGAATGCCGATACTACCCTCGCGGTAATCGTCCTTTGGCGTCAGGCAGCTGGCGGTGACGCACTCGGTGAGTCCGTAGCCCTCGCGCACCTGAATGGATGCGTTATGCGCTTTGAGAAAGGCGTCTATCTTCTTTTTCAGCTCGACCGAAAGGCTGTCGCCGCCGCAGAACATTCCCATCAGAAAGCTCATGTCCAGCCCGTCAAGCTGCGGCATATGTAATAGCGCTTCAAATATCGTCGGCACGCCCGCAATGAAATTCGGGCGCTTGCGGCGAAGCATATCGGCGTAGCTCTTGTTGTTGAAGGTAGGCATCAGTATGCAGCAGGCGCCGTGTATCAGAATGGTGTGAATATTGATTCCCAGCCCGAAGCCGTGGAAAATCGGCATACAGCTCAGAATTGACAGTCCGCAGCGGAATTCCTCGCCGATAGCCTCTCTTGCCTGCATGGCACAGGCGTTGAAATTGAGGTCGGTCAGGCAGATGCCCTTGGGCTTGCCGCTGGTGCCTCCGCTGTAAAGAATGACGGCTGTGCGCTTGGGGTCAAAGGAAGGGTCGGGAAGTACGATACTCTTATCGTCGCCGCGCCTCAGGAAATCTGTCCAGAGAATGTGCGGCTTTTTGGGAAATTTCAGATAATCCTTGCCCTTTTTGAGCAGGTAGAGCGCCTTGAGATGAAGCGGCAGCTCCTCCTGCATACGGCAGGTGAGAATGGTGACAGGGTGATCGACCTCGGCAAGCGCCGCCTGCACCTTCTCATAAAACAGATCAACCGTCAGAATCATTCTGCTTTCGGCAACATTGAGATAGTGCGTGATCTCGGTCTGAGCCGAAAGGGGGTGCACCATATTGGCGACCGCGCCTATCCTGCTGAGGGCATAGAAGCAGTCCAGCGCCTGCGGGATATTCGGCAGACAGATGGTCACCGCGTCGCCCATGCGTATGCCGGAGGCATAAAATGCCCGCGCAGCCCGTTCGATTCTGCTCACAAAGCCGCGGTAGCTCGTCTTTCGGTCATAAAATTCATATGCCGGCTCGTCGGGATATTGCTCAGCGCATTTCCGCACGAGTTCAAACATTGTCGCTTCCGGATATTCCAGATGATCTTTTTGCCTGTAATGCTGTTTTTCGTCCATTATAATCGCTTCCGTTTGTTGATATTGTATATATAATATCATGTTTGTTCATAATATGCAAGTATTATGATGATATTTTTTGTACAGGTAACTTCCTATAATAATTCCAATTTTATATATTAAAAAAATGTAAATATCGTTGCATTTTTTATAGGGGTATGATATAATCAAAACAATTGTATTTTGGAATATGTAAAAATATCATGTCATTTAGTCGATATTTTTTATATAAATGAAAGGACGGTGATGGCGGATGGAAAAATTTCAGCATGCGGTGGACAAGTCTGCCATCCCGACAGTAACCATTCTCGGGGTAAACATAGCCGATATCAATATGCCTTGGCTGCTGCAATTTACCGATGACAATTTAACCGATCTCGGCGGGGATTACATCTGCGTAGCCAATGTACATACCACCGTAAAATCTTCGGAGGACGATGAATATCGCGCCATTCAGAACGGCAGTATCATCACCATCCCCGACGGCGGTCCTCTCTCGGTCATCGGACGAAGACGGGGCGCCACTCAGATTTCCCGCACTACCGGTCCCGATTATATGGGCGAGATATTCAAGATTTCCACCGAAAAGGGATACCGCCATTATTTTTACGGCAGCACGCCCGAGACACTCGAAAAGCTGATCAACAATGTGACCACAAACTACCCCGGCATTAATATAGTGGGAAGCTGTTCTCCCCCATTCCGTGAGCTGTCGGAGGAAGAGGACAACGAAATCATCGCCGGCATCAGTGAGACCAATCCCGATTTTATCTGGGTGGGTCTGGGCGCGCCAAAGCAGGAAAAATGGATGGCAGCGCATCAGGGCCGTGTAAAGGGGCTCATGGTGGGGGTCGGAGCCGGCTTCGATTATTTTGCCGGCAATATCAGCCGAGCGCCTGAATTTATGCAGAAGCACAGTCTGGAATGGCTCTACCGGCTTATTCAGGATCCCAAAAGACTCTTCAAGCGCTATCTGGTAACGAATTCCAAGTTCATATGGCGTGCGGTGATAAGAGGAAAGTAGCATATGGCAGACAAAAAAGACAAAGTTCTTATCATACACAATTATTATCAGATACCCGGCGGTGAGGACACCGTCGTCGCCAATGAAAAAAAGCTGCTTGAGAGCAACGGTCACGAGGTAATCCTCTATACCAGAAACAACAACGAAATCAAAAGCATGGGTATGCTGAGGAAACTGCTTCTTCCTTTTGCCACTATATACAATCCACGTTCAGCAAGAGATGTAAAAAAAATAATCAGAGAGCAGAATATAGATATCGTCCATGTGCATAACACATTGAATCTGATATCCCCTTCGGTTTATTACGCGGCGGAAAAATGTGGAGTACCGGTCGTCCAGACCGTTCACAATTTCCGCTTTATATGTCCCGGGGCGATGCTTTACCGCGACGGGAACATCTGTGAGGAATGCGTTGAAAAGGGACTCAAATGCGCTGTCAGCCACGGCTGCTACCGCGGCTCGAAGGTACAGACGCTTATACTTGTCATCAGCGCCTGGATACACAGAGCAACCGGCATTTACGGCAGGATGAATTACATCTGCCTGACCGAATTCAACAGGCAAAAGCTCCTCCTTATCAACAAAAAGAGACGCATCATAGAGCCTTCCAAAGTATTTGTAAAGCCCAATTTTACATTTTTGAACGCAGGCGACCCGGCGCCTCGCAATGAAAATGGATTGTGATGAGGTGAAGCCATGAGCTTTCTTTATGTCGGCAGACTTGATGAATTAAAGGGAATAAAGGTTCTTTTTAACGCGTGGGAGCTTATGGGGCAGGGTGCGCCTCGTCTTGTCGTGTGCGGTCAGGGTTCTCTCGAGGATTGGTGCATCACGCGGTCAAAGAGTCTCCATATAGAAATGAAGGGCTATGTGGACGCTTCCGCTCTGCCAGAACTCTTTTCGGCGAGCGAAGCGCTGATTCTCCCCACACTTCTGTATGAAGGCTTTCCCATGACCGTTGTGGAGGCATTTTCCATGGGAATTCCCGTCATCTGCTCCGATCTGGGGAACACCGGAAGCCTGATAGAAGAGGGCGTCACCGGTTGGAAATTTCCTGGCGGAAGCGCTCAGGGGCTGACGGAAGCCGTAAGAAAGCGGCAGAATTGCAATTACGATATCAACGGCAGCGTTAAACGTGTATATGAGTCCAATTACACTCCGGACGCCAACTACCGCTGTCTGACTGATATTTACTCGGAGGTTAAAAATGCGAATCGGTCTTTTGGTGCTGAGCGTAGGTGAATTCGGAAATAAGGGATTTTACAATTTGCAGGAGGTAGGACTCGGAAAAGCCTTTGGAAACGACGGACACACCGTAGAAATATACAAGTGTGTTTATAAAAGCAAAGCCGGCAGGACAGAGGAAATCGCGCCAAACGTAACCCTTCATCTCATCGGGGCAAATACCCTGGGCAATAACGCCATGTTCTCATGCGAAAAGCAGCTCGACAGGAATCTGGACGTGCTGGTGTGCTTTTCCGATATTCAGTTCTGGACAACCAAGGTCTGCAAATGGGCGGAACGCAACCAAATTCTGTTCATTCCCTACGTCGGCATCACGCACAGCACCAGCCCCTCCTTATTAAAAAGGGGATTGATCAACCTTCTGGCGCAAAGCGTTTTCAGGACCTACAGGAAAACCGGCGTGCTTGCAAAGACCGGCACTATCGAAAAAGAACTCGTTGCAAAGGGAATAACAGATGTCCGCACAGTCCATGTCGGGATTGATTTTGATTTGCTCCACAGGGATTACGATGTGCCAAAGCAGGCGCTTTTGAATGAACTCGGGCTTGCGTCCGGACTTCAATATATGCTTATGGTGGGCAGAATAGAAAGCGACAGGAACCCGCTTGATGTGGTCACTGTGCTGGACAGGCTGCACCAAAATGACAGGAATTTCAAACTGATCGTCATTGGAAAAGGCTCGTTAAAGGAGGCGCTCTTTGCATCGCTCTCTGAAAAGGGGCTGTCAGACTGCGTAGTGTACATTCCGCAGGTGCCCAATGCCGACATGTGGAAATATTATCGCGCAGCTGACGCGCTGCTCAGCTTTTCACGCACCGAAATATTCGGCATGTCCATCTTAGAGGCGATGTATTACGAGCTGCCCGTCTTTGTCATACACGCGCCCGGTCCCGACGAAATCGTGATCGACGGCGAGACCGGAAGGCTCGTTGATTCGCCGGAGGACATGGCGCAGGCTGTTCTTACCGAACGTGCCGGCGATATGGGAAAAAACGGGCACCGGCACGTCGCTCTGCATTTTTCATGGAACGGCATGGTCGACGCCGTTGTGGAAAAAGCCGGAACGGATGATTTGTCCGGCAGATATGAAAACAAATAAAGGAAAGTGAAATCAATGTCACTTTACGAAAAACTCGTAAACCGTCAGGAATGTCTCTCGCTGGTCGGTCTGGGCTACGTGGGTATGCCTATCGCCGTCGCATTCGCCAAGAAGGGCATTCGCGTGATCGGGTTTGACCTGAACAAGGAAAAAATCGCCCTCTACCAATCAGGCATTGACCCCACAAAAGAGGTCGGCGATGAGGCAATATCAAAAACCGAGGTTGCATTTACCTCTGACGAAAAGGATCTGCAAAAAGCCTTATTCCATATAGTTGCCGTGCCGACTCCGGTAAACGCCGATCACACGCCCGATCTCACTCCTGTAATAGGCGCTTCGGAGATCGTCGGACGCAACCTCCAGCCCGGTTCCATTGTGGTGTATGAATCCACCGTCTATCCCGGCTGCACCGAGGACGTATGCATTCCCATACTTGAGCACGAATCGGGGCTTAAATGCGGCGCGGATTTCAAGGTGGGCTACAGTCCGGAGCGCATTAACCCGGGCGACAAGGCGCACAGGCTCGAAAACATACACAAGATCGTCTCCGGCATGGACGACGAATCGCTCGCCGAGATCAAATCGGTGTATGACATCGTCATCGAGGTAGGCACACATCCCGTTTCCAATATACGCACCGCCGAGGCGGTAAAGGTGGTCGAAAACAGCCAGCGCGACATCAATATCGCATTCATGAACGAGCTGGCTATGGTATTCGACCGCATGGACATCGACACAAATGAGGTCGTGGACGGCATGAACACCAAGTGGAATGCCCTCGGCTTCCGTCCCGGTCTTGTCGGCGGACACTGCATAGGCGTCGATCCCTATTACTTCACCTATGAGGCGGAAAAATTAGGCTATCACAGCCAGATCATTCTCAACGGGCGTATTGTCAACGACAGCATGGGCGCATACGTCGCCGACGCCGCCGTAAAAAAGATGATTGAAACCGGTCAGGCTCCCAAAAAGAGCAAGGTCGTGATCCTTGGTCTGACATTTAAAGAAAACTGTCCCGACACGCGCAACAGCAAGGTAGTCGATATCATCAGGCGACTGGGCGAATACGGCATTCATCCGTCGGTGGTCGACCCGTGGGCTTCCGAACGTGAAGCCATGCAGGAATACGGCGTAACGCTCACTTCTTTTGAGGACGCCGCCGGCGCGGACTGCGTTATCGTCGCCGTTGCGCACAACGAATTCCGCAGTATGACGCTTGATGAAATCAAAAAGCTGTTCAGAGACGTACCCGACCGGGAAAAGGTTCTGATCGACGTAAAGGGACTTTACAATATCAACGAGCTTAAAGCGTCCGGTATCAATTGGTGGAGGCTATAAGTAAAAGGAGATACTTTCATGTATATCCAGGTAATTTTTACATGCTACAACAGAGCAGAAAAAACGCAAAAATGCATTCTGAGCCTCCTCTCGGGCAATCCCTCGCTGCAATTCCGCTTTATAGCGGTCAATGACGGGAGCACCGACAACACCTCTCAGATACTCGCCGCAACAGACGAAGAATTTCACTGCGTCACCGAGATCAAGGGTGACGGCAGCCTGTTTTATTCCAAGGGCATGAGAAAGGGAATGGAAGCTCTCAACGCATCGGGAGAAATCTCCGATTATGTCATGCTGGTCAATGACGACGTGGATTTTGCCGATCACGCCGTCGAGAGGCTGATTGACGAGAGCAAAGCAAAGCAGAATGCCATCATCGTCGGCGCTACCCACGACGATAACGGTAATTTCACATACGGCGGAGTGAAATACAAAAAGGGTACAATTGACTATGCATTGATGACGTGTGAGCAGAGCGACGAGCTTTGCAACACCTTCAATGCCAACTGTGTACTGATCCCGTGGCGTTTGTATGCGTCGGTCGAGCCTATGGATGACCACTACGCTCATGCCGCGGGTGATTTTGACTATGGGTTTTCGCTCAGCAGAGCGGGAGCTTTGATATACACCTCGAGCTTTTATGCAGGCAAGTGCAACAGGAACCCTTCAAAGGGAACATGGAATGACCCCTCGCTTCCGCGAATCGAGCGGCTGAAAAAAAAGGAAAGTCCCAAGGGCTTGCCGCTTGGCTCATGGCTGCATTTTCTGCATAAGAATTTCGGTCTGAAACAGGTCATACTTCACGGATTTACACCCTACATCAGAATCCTTTTGGGGAAGTAGCGGCATCCATAGTCCGTAAGTATGTTCCATTTATTATACGGAGGAATTGATTAAATGAATAAAATCGCGCTGATTACAGGCATCACCGGGCAGGACGGCTCTTATCTTGCGGAATTTCTGCTGGAAAAGGGCTACGAGGTACACGGCATCACACGCCGTGCTTCCATTGCAAATACCCGCCGGATCGAGCACATTATTGACAGAATCAAGCTGCACGACGGCGACCTGACCGATTCCACCTCTCTGATTAGAATTATTAAGCAGTCCAAGCCCTGTGAAATATACAACCTTGCGGCACAGAGCCATGTGCAGGTGAGCTTTGACGTGCCGGAATATTCCGGCGACGTGGACGCAATCGGTGTGCTGCGCATTCTCGAAGCCGTGAGAATGCTCGGCATGGAAAAGACCTGCAAAATCTATCAGGCATCCACATCCGAGCTGTACGGCAAGGTCGAGGAAATACCTCAGAGGGAAACCACCCCCTTCCATCCCTACAGCCCTTACGCCATAGCCAAGCAGTACGGCTTCTGGATGGTCAAGGAGTACCGCGAGGCATACGGCATGTTCGCCGTCAACGGCATTCTCTTCAATCACGAATCCGAACGCCGCGGCGAGACTTTCGTCACCCGCAAGATCACGCTTGCCGCCGGACGCATAGCCGAAGGGCTTCAGGATCACCTCGAGCTGGGCAATATGGATTCCCTGCGCGACTGGGGATACGCAAAGGATTATGTCGAGTGCATGTGGCTCATCATGCAGCAGGAGCAGCCGGACGATTTTGTCATCGCAACAGGCGTGCAGCACACAGTGCGCGATTTCACCGAGAAGGCATTTGCCGCCAACGGCATTCAGATACGTTGGGAAGGCAGCGGACTTGACGAAAAGGGCTATGATACAGCCACCGGCAAAATGCTGGTCTGCGTCAATCCCGCCTGGTTCCGTCCCACCGATGTGGACAATCTGCTGGGCGACCCCACCAAGGCAAAAACGGTGCTCGGCTGGAATCCGCAGAGCACAAGCTACGAGCAGCTTGTGGAAATCATGGCAAAGCACGACAGAGCGCTTGCCATGCGCGAAAAAGCCATGAAGGAGGCACTTTAATTATTATGATGGAGAAAAACGCCAAGATATACGTCGCCGGACACCGCGGAATGGTCGGTTCCGCCATTGTCAGGGAGCTTCAGAGACAGGGCTACAGCAATATCGTCACCCGCACACACAGCGAGCTTGACCTGACGCGTCAGGACGCGGTGGAAAGATTCTTCGCAGAGGAAAAGCCGGAATATGTGTTCCTTGCGGCGGCAAAGGTCGGCGGAATTATAGGCAACGCCACTGCCAAAGCCGACTTTATGTATGAAAATATGATACTCGAAATGAACGTGATTCACAGCGCGTGGCAAAACGGCTGCAAAAAGCTGGAATTTCTCGGCTCTTCGTGCATCTATCCCAGAATGGCTCCGCAGCCGATGCAGGAGAGCTGCCTGCTCACAAGCTCGCTCGAGCAGACCAACGAGGCATATGCCCTTGCCAAAATCAGCGGCTTAAAATACTGCGAATATCTCAACACCCAGTACGGCACGGACTACATCAGCGTCATGCCCACCAACCTTTACGGTCCCAACGACAACTATCATCCCACCCACTCGCACGTGCTTCCGGCACTGATCCGCCGCTTCCACGAGGCAAAGGTTTCGGGGGCGGAATCGGTCACATGCTGGGGAGACGGCAGTCCTCTGCGCGAATTCCTTTATGTGGACGACCTGGCGAATCTCTGCGTATTCCTGATGAACAACTACAGCGGCAACGAAACCGTCAACGCAGGCACAGGCAAGGAGCTGACAATCAAAGAACTCACCGAGCTTGTGGCAAAGGTAGTCGGTTATACCGGACGCATCGAATGGGACACAAGCAAGCCCAACGGCACGCCGAGAAAGCTGCTTGACGTCAGCAAGGCGGCAAAGCTCGGCTGGACATACAAGACCGAGTTAGAGGACGGCATACGGTTATCCTATGAGGACTTTTTGAATAATCCCATGCGCGCAGAAAGGTGATTAATACGGTATGCACATTATTCTGTTATCCGGAGGCTCAGGGAAAAGACTCTGGCCTCTTTCAAACGACACCCGTTCCAAGCAGTTTATAAAAATATTCAAAAGACCCGAGAACAGCGCACCTCTCGGCAGGGACGAGGACACGGGCTACGAATCCATGGTGCAGAGAGTCTACCGCCAGATCAGAACGGTGGACCCCGACGCCACAGTGACCATAGCCACCTCCAAATCGCAGGTTTCATCTATACACAATCAGCTGGGCGACGGAGTGTCTATCTCGGTGGAGCCCTGCCGACGCGACACATTTCCGGCTATCGCTTTGGCGACGGCATATCTGCACGACGTGCTCAATGTTCCATCGGAAGAAGCGGTGGTTGTCTGCCCGGTCGACCCCTATGTGGAGGACAGCTATTTCAAATGCCTTGACGAAATGTGTCACACCGCCGAGCAAAAGGGCGGATTGGTGCTGATGGGAATTAATCCCACCTTCCCCACCGAAAAATACGGGTATATCCTGCCTCATGAAGACGAGGACGGCAGCTCTCACTTTGAATTCAAGGAGAAGCCGGACGCCGAGACAGCTAAAAAATATATCGAAGAGGGCTGCCTGTGGAACGGCGGCGTATTTGCCTACAGACTTTCGTATGTGCTTGAGAAGAGCCGTGAGCTGATTGGCACAAGCAGCTATTACGAGCTTTACGCCAATTACGACAAGCTGAAAAAGATCAGCTTCGATTACGCCGTTGTAGAGAACGAAAGCCATCTCAGCATTATCAGATACTACGGCGAATGGAAGGATCTCGGCACATGGAACACTCTCACCGAGGCGATGGAGGAAAGCTCTGTCGGTGACGTGAGAATGAACGACAAGTGCGACAACGTTCACGCCATCAATGAGATGGGCGTTCCGATGCTGGTCATGGGCTGCCAAAACATTGTCATTTCCGCCTCGCCCGAAGGAATTCTTGTATCCGATATGGAGCAGAGCAGCTACATCAAGCCCTTTGTGGACGATATCAAGCAGCGCATTATGTTTGCCGAAAAATCATGGGGACGCTACCGCGTGCTCGATGTGGGCGAAAACAGCATGACAGTCAAGGTCACACTGAATGCCGGACACAAGATGAATTATCACAGCCATGAAAAGCGGGACGAAATCTGGACGGTGATATCCGGTTCGGGTCGCACCATCGTTGACGGAATGGAGCAGCCGGTAAAGCCGGGCGACGTAGTGACCATGGCGGCAGGCTGCAAGCATACCGTTATAGCCGGAAACAAGGGACTGCAAATGATCGAGGTACAGCTCGGCAAGGACATCAGCGTCTCGGACAAGAAAAAATATGAGTTTCCTTATAAATAACTCCCTTTTCCGGACCACAAAGGAACAATAGCTTATGAATATTCCATTTATGCTTACACCCGCCGCAAAGAGCTACTTATGGGGCGGAAGTCGGTTAAATGACGATTTCGGAAAAAATATAAACCTTGAGCCGCTCGCCGAGACATGGGAATGCAGCACCCATCCCTGCGGTCAGAGCACCGTTGCGGGCGGCGAATTTCAGGGAATGCTGCTGGGTGACGTGCTGGATATGCACCCGGAGTTTTTAGGCACTCACCCGCTTGAAATTACCCACGGCAGATCAGAGCTGCCAATCCTGATAAAGCTCATCGACGCAAAGCAGGATCTTTCGGTGCAGGTGCACCCCGATGACGAATACGCTTTGAAGCATGAGAACTCTCTCGGCAAGACCGAGCTGTGGTATGTACTGGACGCCAAAAGAGGCGCAAGCCTTGTCTACGGCTTCAATCAGGATATGACCGAGCAGCGTGTCAGGGAAGCACTTGCCGACGAAACCATCGGCAATTATCTCAATTGCGTTCCCGTCCACAAAAACGACCTTTTCTATATCGAGGCAGGCACCATTCATGCCATTGGAGCAGGTGCGCTGATAGCCGAGATTCAGGAGAACAGCGACATCACCTACAGACTTTACGATTATGAACGCGTAGGCAGCGACGGCAAAAAACGCCCGCTGCACATAGATCAGGCAATGAACGTCATCAACCTCAAATCGTCCGATACCCCGCGTCAGCCGATGCGCGTGCTGAAATACAAAAACGGAGCTGCCAGCGAACTGCTCAACAGCTGCAAGTATTTTCAGGTAGAAAGACTTTTGCTCAACACGGAGATTAACCGTTCCCTGATGAAATTTCAGACAGGGAGCAACAGCTTCCATGCACTGCTTTGCGTAGACGGCTGCGGCGTACTGTTTGGCGAAGGGGTGACGCTTCCCTTTTTTAAAGGAGACTGCATTTTTGTGCCGTCGGAAAGCATTCCCATGAAGCTGCACGGAAAGGCTCAGATACTCAACGTGAGCTGCTGATTTGAGCGATGCATTGCATCGACACACCTATTTTTCTTTACGGCAGGTGATCAATATGAAAATCAACAGAAAAGAACCGATCTATTTGCTTATACTCCTTCAATTTGTCAGAATGCTCAATATGGGAGGCTACACCAAATACCTCATTCCGCTTGGCTTGTCCATGCTGTTTGTCATATATGGCAAAGACACGATCAAACGCAACAACGCGTTTATTTTGGTTCCGGGTTTTACTTACGTATTTTTCGGATTGATGAGCAGCTTTATTTCGGGCTTTCTGGATTCATCTTCCATAAAAACAGGTATATTGCTCACGATATCGTCGGTTTCCGTGCTCTTTCTTTATGAAAAAATCATTGATCATGAAATAGATATATGCAGGGTTCTCTTTCTGGCGTTTGCAATTTACACCGCCACATTTTTTACGATATCCTTCACCCGCTTTTCGGTCGTCTGGGAATCTACCAGGGCATTTATCTATGGAGCGTTTGTTATTTATTTTTTGATAAAAGATGATTGGTTATTCTGCGCGTTTGCCGCTGTTTTTTGCTACATTTCGGATAAAAGAATAGCATTGGTCGGCGTCGTCGCGGCTGTCTTTTTTGTCATAGCAGTTGCCGTCATTACAAGGGCTTTCCGGATAGATACAAGAAGGATCTTTTTTATCACAGCTATTTTGGGAACAGTGACAGCCTATACCATGACATATCTGATTCACACCGGTCTGCTGGTTGGATTCCTTGAGGGACATGGCATATCCTCCACAGGGCGCGATACGATCTGGGGGATTTTCCGGCAGTTCGCGCAGTTTGACATTGGATTCACCGGACAGGGTCTGGGCTTTGTCACGTCCAAGCTGGAAGAATTCAAAATCAGCATGAGTCATTCATGGTTCAAAAATCTCCATTCCGATTTTTATACCGGCTATATTGATCTGGGATTTTTCGGTTTCGGCATCTGGATATTATCCTATTTCTGGGCATACGGCAATCTCACCAAACCGGTACAGGACGATGACAGACCGCTGCTGTTTGCGATGGGTGCCATAGTTTATACATTTATCCTTTATCTGACGGACAACGTGCTGATTTACTATGAATACTGGTTTCCTGTGAATATAATGCTGCTCGATTTAGTCAACAGACGTCCATGCGATCATAAAGAAAAACTACGGCTGCCAACATCACCGCTCTGTAATTGTTAATATCATTCACGGAGGTGCTCAATGGGCAGAGAAGCAAGCTTTGAGCTGAATTGTTCCCGCTTTTCAGACAATTTGCTCGATATAATAAAATTGCTTAACAGCTTCGGCTGGACATATTATGATGAGGACGAACACGCCGAGTATCTGCCGGTGGGCGACAGAGACAGCTTCGACTGGCAGATGGGCGAAATTACCGAGGGCGACCTTTACGCCATAATAGACCGCAAGCAGCAGCGCGGCGAGACGGTGGGGCTGGTGATGTATTACCGCGACACCGAATACGGCATTACCCTGCTTGCCGCCAATACAAGCGAAATTTCGATAATGCCCAACATCAACCGCAAAACGCTCGACGAGGACGACGACACCGATTCCGTCACAGACGTGAGCTGGTACGCCGAACGCATCATTCAAAAGCTGATTTGGTATAATTGCGATGTGGACAGCTTTAAATTTGAAGAATACACCGATTGACACAGACTCCTTTGTATGGTAGAATAATAACAGCAACGCTGTTGTAATATTTGCACAAAATAATGAATAATATTATTCTGAACAGGCGTCTGTCGCGTGGCAGTCACGCCGGGCCTGCGAGAGCGGGCAGCAGTTTGAGCTTATGGTAAAGCCTGCGGGACAGACAAAATCTTCCCGCAGGCATTTTTTATACGCGGAGGGTTATATATGGACAGAAAGAAAACTGTGGAAAGAATCTCGGCAATCAGCATAGCCGTCAATCTCATTCTCTCGGTGGGAAAGCTGGCGGCAGGTATTCTGGCACATTCCGGCGCGATGGTTTCCGACGCGGTGCATTCCGCCTCAGATGTATTCAGCACGGTCATCGTGATAATAGGCTTCCGTCTGTCGGCAAAGGACGCAGACAAGGATCACCCCTACGGTCACGAACGTCTCGAATGTGTGGCAGGCATCATTTTAGCTGTCATTCTCTTTATAACAGGTCTTGGCATAGCAAAATCCTCCTTCGATCTGGTGATATCCAAGGATTACCTGACCGCGCAGACGCCCGGTATCGCCGCGCTGATCGCCGCGATCGTCTCCATCGCCGCCAAAGAAGGGCTTTACTGGCTAACCATATTCTACGCCAACAGGATAGACTCCCCCGCGCTCAAAGCCGACGCATGGCACCACAGAAGCGACGCGCTCTCCTCCATCGGCGCAATGATCGGCATTATCGGCGCTCGAATGGGGCTTTCCATATGCGAACCTGTCGCCAGCCTTGTAATCTGCCTGTTCATCATCAAAGCATCTATAGAAATATTCAGCGACGCTACCAGCAAGATGACCGACAAGGCGTGCGATGAAGCCACACAAAACTCGATACGCGAGATCATTTTGGCGCAGGACGGCGTCGAATCGCTTGCCGAGCTGAAAACCAGAATGTTCGGGGCAAAAATGTATGTTGACGCTGTGATAACGGTGGACGGAAATCTTCCCCTGACGGAAGCTCACGCCATAGCCGAATCGGTGCATGACAGCGTGGAGCACGCCTTTCCCAACGTAAAGCACTGCATGGTACATGTCGATCCGGCTTGAATTTTTACATTTTTTATTATTATGAAATTTTTATATAAGCAAACCGAAAAGAGCCGCATCATTTCAAATATGAAAGAAATGCAGACATAATGTGAATCATTTGTAAATAATCGTAAAAAATATAAAATCCCCTTACGTAAGGTATTGCTCGTAACGCCACGTAATAGGCTATTCTTGGGGTGAAGGAGGTGAAAGCTATGTCAAAATACACGACAGGAGAGATGGCAAAGCTCTGCGGCGTGACAGTCAGGACGGTGCAGTATTACGATACACGGGGCATTCTTGTTCCGGCGGAGCTTTCGGAGGGAGGCAGGCGGCTCTATTCCGAAAACGACCTGAAACGCATGAAGATCATCTGCTTTCTGAGAGACTTAGGACTTCCGCTTGATTCCATTTCCCAGATGCTTGCCGAGGACGACCCGGGCAGCGTCATTTCACTTCTTCTGGAACAGCAGGAGAAGGTGCTGAAAGAAGAAATCAGCGAGCGGCAGGATAAGCTGGACAGGCTGGAATCGCTCAGACGTGATCTCAAAGACGTGGAGACGATCTCTTTTGAATCCATCGGCGACATAGCGTACACAATGACAAACAAAAAAAAGCGCAGGAAAATCCATGCAGTCATGTTGATCACAGGCATTCCTGTCACGCTGCTGCAATGGGCAGCCATCGTTCTGTGGATCGTGAAAGGTTGGTGGTGGCTGTTCGCGGTCTGGGCAGTTATTGCCATCCCGTGGGGAGTTATTATTTCAAAATATTACTACGATCACACTGCTTACCTTTGCCCCCAGTGCCATACAGTATTCACACCGACCTTTAAAGAGATGTTCTTTGCAAGGCATACGCCCTCGACGCGCAAGCTGACCTGCACCTCATGCGGGCATCACGGCTTCTGCGTGGAAGTGGCAAAGGAAGAAGAATAAAAATAGAGAAACCATTGGATTAGATAGGAGGTATTATTATGAACGCTGATTTTGAAGCATTGAAAGAATATCTGCCGCTGCTGCTGCCGCTCATCGTGACAGAGCTTGCCCTTTTTGTCTGGGCGCTGGTGCATGTTCTCACCCACAAGACCTACAGGCACGGCAGCCGGATTCTTTGGCTGATTGTGGTCATTCTGATGATGAATTTCGTGGGTCCGATACTCTACTTCATTTTTGGGAAAGAGGACGAATGAGTATGGCAGACGTACTTGAAATAAACGGACTGTGCAAGCGCTTCGGCAGCAAACAGGCGCTCGGCGGCGTGACGCTTTCCGTGCCGGAACGCTGCGTGTTCGGCTTCGTGGGACGCAACGGCGCCGGCAAGACCACCACCATGAAGTCGATCATCGGACTGCTCAAGCCGGACGGCGGAGAAATCACCGTATGCGGCGAGAGAGTTGCCTACGGCGGCACAAAGACCAACCGCTTCATAGGCTATCTGCCCGACGTGCCGGAATTTTACGGCTACATGACCGCGCGGGAATATATGTCGCTCTGCGGCAGGGCAGCCGGAATGAAATCATCGGATATCAAAGCCCGCACCGACGAGCTGCTTGAACTGGTAGGGCTTTCGGACGAAAAGCATCGCATCAAGGGGTATTCGCGCGGCATGAAGCAGCGTCTCGGCATAGCGCAGGCGCTGATCAACCGCCCGAAGCTTCTCATCTGCGACGAGCCGACCTCCGCCCTCGATCCGGTCGGACGCAGGGAGATTCTCGACATACTCAAGGACGCGGGAAAGCAGACCTCTGTTTTCTTCTCGACCCACATTCTCACCGACGTCGAGCGAATATGCGACCGCGTCGCCTTTCTGGAAGGCGGCAAGGTGGCGCTCAGCGGAGACATTGACGAAATCAGAAAAAAGCGCTCCGACACGGCGGTGGAAGTGCTGCCGGAAAAACCGTCCGACGCAGCTCTGCTGGCAGAGCAATTTCCTTCCGGCGAGGTGCGAGACGGCTGCTTTACGCTCAAGAACGCCTCCGCTCAGGACGCGGAAGATCTGATGAAATGCATACTGGCAAAGCATATATCCGTTGTACGGTTTGAGCGAAGAGAGCCGGATCTGGAAAATATGTTCATGGAGGTGATCGGAGAATGATTATCCTTCCGTTCTTCAAAAATTATTTCACTTTCATGGGCAAGGAGCTGCTGGAGCTTCGCCGCAGCGGAAGGCTTCTTTTGCTGACAGTACTCTTCACGGCTTTCGGGGTGATGAATCCCGCCATGGCAAAGCTCACGCCGTGGCTTCTTCAGACAATGTCCGATTCGCTGGAGGCTTCCGGCATTACCGTCACGGAATACACCGTCACGGCGATGGAGTCATGGGTGCAGTTTTTCAAAAATATGCCTATGGCAATGCTGGTTGCGCTGGTGATGTTCGGCGGGATTTTCACATCGGAATATTCAAAGGGCACGCTCATTCCGCTGCTTGCCAAGGGCTTGCGGAGAAACGCCGTTTCCGCGGCAAAAACAAGCATCATGCTGCTTGTTTGGAGCATCGGTTATTTTTTAAGTTATGGCATTACATTTGTCTACAGCGACTATTATTGGGACAATTCCGCCGTAAAGAATTATGCCTTTGCCGCCTTCGGACTGTGGCTCTTCGGCGTGCTTCTGCTGTGCTGCGTCACCTTCTTCTCGTCCTTTGCAAACTCTGCGGCGCAGGTGCTTCTCGGCGTTGGCGCGGTGTATATTGCCCTCCATCTGCTGGGTATGGTCGGCACGGTCAGCGAATATCTGCCGTCCTATCTCACCCAAAGCGGCGAATTGCTCACCGGACAGGCTAATCCGTCGGATTACACCTCGGCGGTATGCGTAACGGCAGTATCTTCTCTTGTCCTGCTGATCGCTTCCGTTCCGATTACCTCCAAAAGACGGGTATAATTTTACATCTATCCCAACACAAGCGAAAACTCCTCACTGCCAATGGATACGGCGGCGGGGAGTTTTTTGCAATGTGAAATAATTACAGACTGTTGCCTCGGGTGATGATCCGGCTCCATTCGACCGGACCGATCGCGCCGTTCTGCTCAATGCCGAGCTGCCGCTGTAAGGCAAAGACCGCATTGCGCGTCGCTTCGTCGAAGGTGCCGGTGACGTTGACCTGCGGAATCTGCGGATCGGTCTGCGATATGATATTCAGATAGCGCTGAATGATGCTGACGCTCTCGCCGCTGTCGCCCAGCACAAGGAACCTGCCGGGATACGGCTCACCAATGGCGCTCTGGTAATTCGCGGGAAGCTCCTCGACGGCGGCGCGGTACGCTCTCTCCACCTCGCGGAAGGTGCGCTGCCCCACAATGCCGTCCACCGTCAGCCCGTAGAGCTTCTGAAAAGTCAGCACCGCGTCGCGGGTCTGCTCTCCGAAGTAACCCGTAATGGGTATCGGCGGCAGTTCGGGAAAGAAATACCCCAGAAACGCGAGATAATATTGCAGCGCTTCCACATCAACGCCGCTGTCGCCCAGCTGAAGCGATCTGGTATATCTGCGCTCCACCTCGGATATTTCCAGACCCTCGCCGGTGATGTCGGAAAGCCGCTTGACGGCGGCGTAGATCTGCTTGATCTTGTACCATGTCGCCTTGCCGACCACGCCGTCCGGCTCAAGATTAAATATATTCTGGAATGCCTTCACAGCCTCTTCTGTCTCGAAGTCATAGACTCCCGTCAGGCTGCTGATTCTCGGCACGGCGGGATAATTGAGCGCTATGCGGTTAAGCTCCCTCTTGATGATCAGCACGTCGTCCCCGAAGGAACCGCGCCGCAGCGGAACTCCGGGATAGGACGGCGCGTTGTTCCCCACAGCCGCGTCCCGCACAAGGCGTATGTTGTCCCCGAAATAATACTGCAATATCTGGAAGGCGTTCATTCCCTGCTCGGCAAGACGGACGCTGCCCCATTGCGACAGTCCGCTGCACTGGACATACACGCCGTCGCAGAACTGCGCGTAAAGCGGCACGATGCTGCCGTTTCGCACGATGTAGTTGTTGAATATTTCGTCCACAATCTCGCTGATATTGCCGAATATCTCGCTGTCGGGCTGAAACGCCTGATCGTAGAGGGTGTTGTTGGTTATGTCGAAGTCGTAGCCGCGGCTGGGATAGTATTCGGTGTAAATGCGGTTGAGGGCGAAGGTGATCTGAGCCAGAATATTGGCTCTCAGCGCTGCCTCGGGCCAGTTGGGATAAATCTCATTGGAGGCGACGTTCTTGATGTATTCGGTGAAGCCGACCGTCACATTCTCCGCCTGTTCATTCGGAGCGCCGAGATGCACGGTCACGGTCTGCGGAATGACGGGAAGTGTCGGCATTTAATCACCCTCCGTCATATGATTTGCCGGAGTCAGCGAAAGCGGCAGAATTGTCTCGATCCGGTCGTAAACGGTCACGACCTTGTCAATGATGGATTGGAAGGACGGGTGGAAAAGCGACACAAGATACTGCGCTTCGTCGATATCGGACGTCTTGGGATTGAGTGCGGTATCTACAGGACGGGTAGGCAGCACCATATTGTCCACAATGCCTGAAGAATTGGTGGTATCGCTGTAAAGCAGGTAGCGCACGCCGTTATGAATCACCGCTACGTCCACCTCCACACCCTTTACCGGGAATGCCTCATATGCCGCGCTGATCTGCACCTTGAGGGTACCTCTGCCGGGATAGCTGATGATGTAATCCTCATACTCCGGCACAAAGGGCGATATGCCCCCCTGACGTTCGGTCTGGATGGAATTATTCATGATAAACTCTCCTTTCAGATTGACCTGTTACTATACTATTCGCCCATGTAAAAAGTGTGCACATAAAAAATGCTCCTGCCCAAAATCTTTCTCCGGCAGGAGCATTGCATTTATTTCACATTTCCGTTGTCATCAAAGATAAAATCCAGCCGTCCCTTGACCCAGTAGTTGCTCATGCTGAAATCCCGCACCTCGGTCACTTCCCTGCCAAGGAATGGTGGCGGAACAAAGGCATTTGCCGCCTCCACCGAGTCGAATTCCACCTCGGCGTACATGAAGCCGTGATCGGTGCCGGCGTCCACCGCGCTGCATTCCAGACGCAGACCGTCCGGCAGCTCGTAGACATGATAATCCTTGTGAATGGGCTGGCGCCTGAGCAGTCCCGACATTTCCTCATACTGCGAGGCTTCTATGGTGAGATTGACCTCCGCGCGAACCAATGTCCCCTTGCCCTTGACTGTCAGCTCGTACCTGTCGCAGCCGTCAGGATGGGAAAATTTGCGAATACGCACCACGGGCGCGGTTGAAAGATAGCCCTGCCACACCTGCGCGGAATCAATTTCGGGCAGGTCGGGGAATTTTTCAATGAGAAACTGACGCTCTATTTCCATAAAAACAACCCTTCTTTTTGTAATTTGTTCGGATTAATTAATATTGAATTAACAAAACTACAAGATAATTATACCAAAAACATTTGCCATAATCAATAGACTTGGAATATTCTATGCTCAAATTATTATGTCAAGCGCAGAAATTTCCGAAAGGGAATATTTTTCATTGAATTTTGACTTTACTTTGAAGCCGGAATGTGCTATTATTTTCTTTGTATAAAATCAAATTGGCGGATTGTATATTTCAACCATATCGAAAGAATGGAGAATGAATCTTGAGAATAGGAATAGACGTTGGTTCCACGACCATCAAATACGTCGTGATGGACGACCAGAACAAAATCATACATAAATCCTACGAGCGGCATCTCTCTCAGATAACCCAAAAGACCCTCGGCGTACTCAGGACAGTGCGCGAGCTGACAGGCGAAACACACGCGCTGCTCTCCATTTCCGGCTCGGCTGGCATGGGAATATCCGAAGCATGCGGCATTCCTCTGGTGCAGGAGGTGTTCGCTTCCCGCATAGCGCTCAAAAACCTGCTGCCCGACGCCGACGTTGCCATAGAGCTGGGCGGCGAGGACGCAAAGATTCTCTTTGTCACCGGCGGCATGGAATTCCGCATGAACGGCTCCTGCGCGGGCGGCACCGGCGCATTCATCGACCAGATGGCGACCCTGCTCAATATTTCCCCGACCGAGATGAACGAGGCGGCAAAGTCCGCCGAACGCAGATACACCATCGCCTCGCGCTGCGGCGTGTTCGCCAAGACCGACATTCAGCCGCTTCTCAATCAGGGCGCGCGCACAAGCGACGTCTCGTCCAGCATATTCTATGCCGTGGTCAACCAGACCATTGCCGGATTGGCTCAGGGCAGACCCATCAAGGGCAACGTCGTCTACCTCGGCGGTCCGCTGACATTTTTCTCCGAGCTGCGCAAGGCGTTTGACGACACATTGAAGCTCACAGGCACATGCCCCGAAGATTCGCTCTATTATGTGGCAATCGGCGCGGCATACGGCGCCGACACCGAAATCGACCTCGATAAAGCCATTGAAACGCTCAGCGGTCTCAAAGCCGTCGGCAATTACAATTCGATAGATCCGCTCTTCAAAAACAAGGACGAATACGAGGAATTTATCAGACGGCACTCCGAAGATACAATAGAAAGAATTGACCCCGATACCTACGAGGGAGAAGCCTATTACGGCGTGGACTCCGGCTCAACCACCATCAAAATGGTGGTCATCACCCCTGACGGCAAGATTCTCCGCGACAAGTACAGCTCCAACAAGGGAAATCCCGTGCCGCACGTCAAGGAATTTCTCGAGCACTTCTACTGGAAATACCCCAAAATCAAAATAGTCGGCGCAACCTCCACGGGCTACGGCGAAGAGCTGATCAAGAACGCCTTCAGCCTTGATTCCGGCATCGTAGAGACCACCGCCCATCTCACCGCCGCAAAAAAATTCATGCCCGACGTGGAATTTGTCATAGACATCGGCGGTCAGGATATCAAGTGCTTCAAAATAGGCAAAAAGGGCGAAGTGGACAGCATCTTCCTCAACGAAGCCTGCTCCTCCGGCTGCGGCTCCTTCCTCCAGACCTTTGCCGAGGCTTTAGGCAAGCCGATTGCCGAATTTGCGCAGCTGGGTCTCTTTGCCGACAAGCCGGTTGACCTCGGCTCACGCTGCACTGTCTTTATGAATTCCTCCGTCAAGCAGGCGCAGAAGGACGGCGCATCCATTGAAAACATCTCGGCAGGACTTTCCATCAGCGTCGTCAAAAACGCGCTCTATAAGGTCATTCGCGTGTCAAGCCCCGACGAGCTTGGCAAAAAGATCGTCGTGCAGGGCGGCACCTTCCTCAATGACGCGGTTCTCAGAGCCTTCGAGCAGGAAATGGGCGTACATGTAGTGCGTCCCGCCATCGCCGGATTGATGGGCGCGTACGGCGCGGCACTGTATGCCTCGCGTCATTCCACCGGCAGCAGCAAAATCCTCAACGCTCAGCAGCTTGCCAACTTCTTCCATCAGGTCAAGGACGCCCGTTGCGGTCTTTGCAGCAACAACTGCCGCCTGACGGTCAATATATTCGACAACAATCGCAAATTTATCAGCGGCAACCGCTGCGACCGTCCTATCACCCACCGCAAGGCGGACGATTCGCTCAATATTTACGACTATAAATTAAAGCTGCTCAAGCAATACCAGCCGGTCGCAGGTCAGCGCGGCAAAATCGGTATTCCCATGGGTCTGAATATGTTCGAGCTGCTCCCCTTCTGGCACACGCTTTTCACCAAGCTGGGCTTCGAGGTGGTCACCTCTCCCCTCTCCAACCGCAAAATGTACCTTTTAGGACAGGCAACCATTCCCTCCGATACCGTTTGCTTCCCGGCAAAGCTCATGCACGGTCACATTCAGACGCTGATCAACGACGGCGTGCAGACCATATTCTACCCCTGTCTCTCCTACAATTTTGACGAAAAAAAGGGAGACAATCATTACAACTGTCCTGTTGTGGCGTATTACCCCGAGGTGATACACGCCAACATGCCGGATATCGAAAAGGTCGATTTCATCAACGACTATCTCGGCATTCACCGCCCGAAGGATTTCCCGAAGAAATTCCAGCAGGTGATGTCAAAATACTTCGACATTATTCCGCTCGACGAGGTGAAGGCGGCGGCTTCCGAGGCATACGCGGAATACGACCGCTATCTTGACAAAATACGCGAACGCGGCGAAGCGATTATAGAAGAAGCACGCAAAAACAAAATGCACATCATCGTGCTTTCGGGTCGTCCCTACCACATCGACCCCGAGATCAATCACGGCATTGACAAGATTATTTCCGGCTGCGGTGCCGCCATCATTTCGGAGGATGTGGTGAGCAACCGGGTCGAGAAATTCCCCGTAAAGGTGCTCAATCAGTGGACATATCATTCAAGGCTGTATTCCGCCGCGAAATACGTGCTGACGCAGCCTGACATGAATCTCGTGCAGCTCGTCTCCTTCGGCTGCGGCATTGACGCTATCACCACCGACGAGGTGCGTTCCATCCTGGAAAGCGGCGGCAAGATCTATACACAGATCAAGATCGACGAGATCACCAATCTCGGCGCCGTCAAGATCAGACTGCGCAGTCTTTTTGCTGCAATTGAGGAATAGAAAGGGTTAAAGCTACATGGCAGAATTAAAATACACCAAGGACGGCAGACTGCTCTTTACCAAAGAGATGCGTCGGGAATATAAGATTCTGGTTCCGAACATGCTCCCCGTGCATTTCAAGCTCTTTGAAAAGGTGCTGCAAAAGTCGGGCTACAACATTGAAGTGCTCACCAACAGCAGCCACAGAGTTGTCGAGGAAGGTCTCAAATACGTCCACAACGACACCTGTTATCCGGCGCTGCTGGTTATCGGACAGATGATTGACGCATTGAACAGCGGCAAATACGACGTAAACAAGACAGCCCTTATGATTACCCAGACCGGCGGCGGCTGCCGCGCCTCCAATTACATACACCTCCTGCGCAAGGCTCTCAAATCGGCTGGATATGAAAATGTCCCCGTGATCTCGGTCAACATGTCGGGACTTGAGAGCAATCCCGGATTCTCGCTCACTCCGGCGCTTGTCATGCAGTTTGTGGCAGGACTTGTGTACGGCGACATGCTCATGCTGCTCAACAATCAGGTCAAGGCATATGAGCTTAACAAAGGCGAATCCGAAGCATTGGTCAACAACTGGGTGGAACGTCTGCTCGATCAGTTCTCGCACGGCAAGGGTCTGATGGGCGAGGACTTCCGCAACAACCTGAAACAGATAGCCGACGAATTTGACGCCATTCCCGTCAACCGCGTTCCAAAGGTGCGCGTGGGCGTTGTGGGCGAGATCTATGTAAAATATTCCCCCCTTGCCAACAACCGCCTCGAGGAATTTCTTTCCTCACAGGACTGCGAGGTGATGGTGCCCGGACTCATGGGCTTTGCGCTGTTTAAAATCGATAACCGTCTGGACGACATTAATCTGTACGGCGGCAGCAACATCAAATACAAATTTGTCTCCTTCCTGAAGGACTTCTGCACTAAGATGGAGACCGCAATGCTCGACGCGCTCAAGGATCATCCGAATTTCACCGTTCCGTCTCCCTATGCCCATCTGCGTTCACTCGTGAACGGCGTGATAGGCTACGGCAGCAAAATGGGAGAAGGCTGGCTGCTCACCGCTGAAATGCTGGAGCTTTGTGAATCGGGATATGAGAATATTGTCTGCACGCAGCCCTTCGGCTGTCTACCCAACCACATCAACGGCAAGGGCATGATCGGCAGGATCCGCAAGGTATTCCCCAACTCCAACATCACCCCCATCGACTACGACCCAAGCGCCACCAAAGTCAATCAGGAAAACCGCATCAAGCTCATGCTTGCCGTGGCACGCGAAAACCTCAGCGAACGCATGGCAGATGAAAAGTCGGACAAAACAAAGGGCAAATCGCCCAATAATACGCCTGAGGACGCCGACGCTCAGCCAATCGGAGGCATAGCTACAGACAATGAGTAACACCACAATCTATTCCGCACGCCACGGAGAAACGGATTTTAACGTAAAATTCTGTCTCTGCGGACAGATTGACATTCCTCTGACCGACAAGGGCATTGAACAGGCGCATACTCTGGCGCAGTCGCTTGTCGGCAAGGGCATAGAATACATTTATTGTTCGGACCTTTGCAGGGCAGTGACCACTGCCGAAATAGTGGGACAGGCGCTGAACTTGCAGCCAGTACCCGATGCAAGGCTGCGTGAAACCGATTTCGGCGCGATGGAATGCCGCAAGCGCGACGACCCCGAATATTTACGCAGAAGTCAGGCTTTTGCGGAGCGGTTTCCCGAGGGCGAATCAATATTGCAGTCGGCGCACAGAGTCTACACATTCCTTGATGAGATCATAGACAGGCACAGCGGCAAGACAATTCTTCTGGTCAGCCACGGCTGGACGAACAAGATGATCGCCTCCTATTTCCGCGATATGACCAATGAGGAATTCGGAAGGTTTGTTCTGCCCAACTGCGAATTTGCGCGGTATGAAATATAATTTTACACCTTATCAATCATCAGAAACAGGAGCCTTCGATTTTCGTAAAAGGCTCCTGTTTTTATTATACATTTTTGATGGGTTGCACAAAACCGTACAAAAATATTAAATTCACATTTAATTTTCTTGACATAACCTGAAAAAAGCGATACAATATATAGGGTATATGTGGACTTATTCTGCGTTTTCGCGGAATAATCAGCCATATGAATCCACTATTTAACCAAAAACACGGTTTCTGCACATTTTTCCCTTTACATATTGGGAATGCTGCAGCAGGCGGCGCAATTGAATTTTCCAGCCGATGACGTTTACTCGGCTTGTTCATTATTTTTTGATTATTTTTATATATACTTACCCAGATAAAATGACATTTAATAATTTGTAAATTGAATTTGCGCCGACCTAACTATTTTAAGGAGGTTGTGTGTAAAGCAATGGATTGGTTAAAAATTGTATTACCCTTGGTGATCGGATTGCTTGCAGGCGGAGCGTCGATGTATTTCTACGGCTTCAAAAAGGGCTACCTGAACCGCAAGCAGACCGCCGAAGCTGCCATTTCCTCGGCAGAGGAAGAAGCGGAACGCATTGTGGACGAGGCTAAAAAGGACGCTGAATCCAAACGCAAGGAGATCGTGCTCGAAGGCAAGGAAGAGCTCCATCGCCTGAGATCCGAAAACGACAAAGAGATCCGCGAGCGCCGCAATGAGATCAACAAGCAGGAAAAACGGGTGCAGCAGCGCGAGGAGCACCTGAACAAGAAAATCGAGCAGGCGGAAAAGAAGCTCGAGCAGTACAACGCGCGTATGAAACAGGCTGATGAAAAATTTGAGGAAGCCGAAAAACTCAAGCACAGCCAGATGGAAATACTTGAAAAGATTTCCGGCTACACCGCCGAACAGGCAAAGGATCAGCTCATGAAGAGCCTGGAAGAAGAGCTGATTCATGAGAAAGCTATCAAGATCAAGGAATACGAAGCGCAGACCAAGGATGAAGCCGAAAAGAAGGCGCAAAACATCATTTCGCTTGCTATTCAGCGCTGTGCTTCGGATTATGTGGCAGAATCCACCGTATCGGTTGTGGCTCTGCCCAACGACGAGATGAAGGGCAGAATTATCGGACGCGAGGGTCGCAACATCCGCACGCTCGAAACCGTCACAGGCGTTGACATCATCATCGACGACACGCCCGAAGCCATCACCCTTTCGTCCTTCAATCCCATCCGCCGCGAGGTCGCCCGCATTGCAATGGAGCGTCTCATTCAGGACGGCAGAATTCATCCGGCACGCATTGAAGAAATGGTGGACAAGGCAAACCGTGAAATCGAAGCCACCATCAAGGAGGAAGGCGAACACGCCACCCTCGAGGCAAACGTCATGGGACTTCATCCCGAGCTTGTCAAGCTACTGGGTCGTCTGCGTTTCCGCACAAGCTACGGTCAGAACGTTCTCAAGCACTCGCTGGAGGTTTCCATGATCGCCGGAGCTATGGCTTCAGAGCTGGGCGTTGACCCTGCCCCCGCACGCCGCGCAGGTCTGCTGCACGACATCGGCAAGGGTCTGGATTACGAGATGGAAGGCAGCCATGTGGACATCGGCGTCGATATGGCTCGTAAATACCGCGAGCCGGAAAGCATCATTCACGCCATTGCCGCTCACCACGGCGGCGTAGAGGCAACCTCGATCATCGACTGTCTCGTTCAGGCAGCCGACGCTGTTTCGGCAGCGCGTCCCGGAGCACGCAGAGAGAATGTCGAGAGCTACATCAAGCGTTTGCAGCGCCTTGAGGAAATTGCCAAGGAATTCGACGGTGTTTCCGAGAGCTTTGCCATTCAGGCTGGCAGAGAGGTTCGCGTGCTGGTCAAGCCCGAAGCCATCAAGGACGACGAAATGCCGTTCCTCGCCCGCGAGATCTGCAAGAAGATCGAGAGCGAGCTGGATTATCCCGGTCAGATCAAGGTCAACGTGATACGCGAGAGCCGCGCTTCCGAGTACGCGAAGTAAAAAACAAATAATCCTCACTCCGCAGGAATGTGCCCATTCGCACCGCATATTCCTGCGGATTTTTTGCCTAAAAACCACAGGTCATATCTTGAAATAATTATCTATTTGAAGTATAATAATTATGTAAGGGAAGGTGATACCCATGATTGAGGGATATCCGATCGTCAAACTAAAGCTCGACGTGATATTCAAAAGAGTTTTTGGCGACGAAAACAACAAGGACATTATAGCCGCCATGATTTCGGCGCTTCTCGAGATACCTCGGGAAAGCATAAGAAGCATTGAAATCAGCAATGTGGAGATGCCGCCGGAATATTACGATCAGAAATTCAGCCGTCTGGATCTGCGCATGAATGTAGACGGAACAATAGTCAATGTAGAGATGCAGGTTAATTACGAGACTGATTTCAGAGAGAGAACGCTGTTCTACTGGTCAAAAATTTACAGCGACGAACTGAAAGCCGGAGACGAATACGGCGAACTCAAAAAGACATATTGCGTGAACATTATCAATTTCAACCTTTTCGACTGCGAGGATTACCATTCCCATTTTAAGGTGATGGAAACAACTCGGCAGGAGGTATTGTCAGATAAATTCGCGATACACTTCTTTGAGCTCAAGAAAATTGACAACATCAGAAAAAATCAGCCCATGGAGGATTGGCTTAAATTGATTAACGCAGAAACGGAGGAGGAACTTATGGAAATTCAGCAGACAACAGACATTCCGGAAGTAAGAAATACGATAGTCAAGCTGCGCCAGATGAGCGCAGACGAAAAAATCCGCATGGAAGCGTATTACCGTGAGAAACGCCTCCACGATGAGGCAAGTGCATTAGGCTCCGCCAGACGGGAAGGTTTGGCGGAAGGAGTAGAAAAAGGTCGTGCAGAAGGTCGTGCAGAAGGTCGTGCAGAAGGTCGTGCAGAAGGCGAGCAGTCTTTTAAAAACAGTCTTATTGAAAAATGGCGAAAAGCAGGTATGTCCGAAGAACAGATCAAGGAACTGCTTGGCGAATGAATTTCAGAACAGATTGATCCGCAGGAACGTGGGTGAACACGCCGCATATTCCTGCGGATTTTTTGCCAATTAGCCAAATATTCCCCATCTGGTGAATATTTATGCAGGAATTCCCTGTTGCATATGCATAATCACAGTTTTTTCAACCACAATTTTCTTTTCTGAATAAGGTATTTTTGTACTACATATTCATTGCAAAGAACGACTATATATGATATAATGAACAGTATTCAATATAATGTAAAGGAAGGAATACATGGACACTTCTAACATTAAAGACGGTCAGACTGCGGTTGTCAATGACCTCGGTCTGCCAAAAAAGCCCTTTAGGACACACGGCGGCGTTCACGTCGATCACATGAAAAACACCGCCGAATTCGAGTCGGAGGAGCTTCCCACGCCAAAGCGCGTGATTGTCTCAATGCAGCAGCACATCGGCGCTGCCTGCGAACCTATCGTCAAAAAGGGCGACAAAGTAACAGTCGGTCAGCTCATCGCCGACAGCACTTCATTCATGTGCGCACCCATTCACTCCGGTGTTTCGGGTGAAGTCACCGCTATCGGCACCATCATCATGCCCAACGGCGCGGAAATCAAGACCATCGAGATTGCGTCCGACGGTCAGCAGACGCTCTGCCCCGATATCGAGCCGCCGGTAGTGACCAATGCCGACGAGCTTTACGCTGCCGTCAGGAAATCCGGTCTGGTCGGTCTGGGCGGCGCGGGATTCCCCGTGTCCATCAAGCTCAATTATTCTCCGGACAAAGAGGTTGATACCCTCCTCATCAACGGTGCGGAATGTGAGCCTTATCTCACCGCCGACTACCGCGAAATGATCGAATGTCCCGAGGACATCGTGGAAGGCACCCGATTTGTAATGGAAACTCTCGGGCTGAAAAGAGCCATTATCGGCATAGAGGGCAACAAGCCTGCCGCCATCAAGCGTCTGAGCGAAATCATAAAAGAGCGTTCTCTCGATCAAAGAATGTGCGTGCTCAAGCTCGGCACCTCCTACCCGCACGGCGCGGAGAAGGTGCTTATCAAGGCATGTACCGACAGAGCCGTTCCTGTGGGCAAGATTCCCGCCGACGCCGGCTGCATCGTGCTCAACAGCACATCCGTTTCCTTCATCGCCAAATACATGCGCACAGGAATGCCGCTTGTCACCAAAAGAATCACCGTGGACGGTTCCGCGATCAACGAGCCTAAGAACGTCATCGCTCCCATCGGCACGCTGATTTCCGACATTGCTGAATTCTGCGGCGGCTTCAAACAGGAGCCGAAGAAGGTGCTCATGGGCGGTCCCATGATGGGTACGGCACTCTACACCCTCGATTATCCCATCATCAAGCAGAACAACGGCCTTATCTTCATGGGCGAAAAGGAAGCCGATGACATAAAGCCCTCCGACTGCATTCGCTGCGGCAGATGCGTCGCGGCATGTCCGATGCTGCTCACACCCGTGAACATTCAGCACCTTGTGGAGCATCGGGACGTGCAGGGGCTTAACGACCTCTGCGTCATGAGCTGCATGGAATGCGGCTGCTGCGCATTCTCCTGCCCCGCTCGCCGTCCGCTGGTTCAGTACCTCCGCATGGCAAAGGGTATAGTCAAATCCGGCAGATAACGTCTTTCCCCAAGATAAGCATTAAAATTCCAACGAAAGGACTGCTTGTATTAACATGGATAATTCTTCTCCTGTCAATAATACACCTACGATGCTTTCGGTTTCGTCCTCTCCTCACAGACACAGCGGTGAAAACACTGCCTTCATCATGCAGGACGTTCTGATAGCTCTTGTTCCCGCGGCTCTGATGTCAATTGTCTATTTCGGCTGGCGTTCGGCGCTGCTGATAAGTCTCTGCACCGGCACCTGTGTGCTCACCGAATACATATGCCGCCGCATAATGAAACGCAAACAGACCATTGGCGATTTCTCCGCCGCCGTCACAGGCGTGCTGCTTGCCTTCAATCTGCCGCCCACACTCAATCCGATTTTTGCTGTGCTCGGCTCGATATTCGCCATTGCCGTTGTCAAGCAGATGTTTGGCGGCATAGGCATGAATTTTGTCAATCCGGCGCTTGCCGCGAGAATATTCCTGCTCATCAGCTTCCCGTCCCAAATGAGCAAGTGGTCGCTGCCCTTCTTTTACATGAGCAGCAATGCCGGAACCGACGTTGTGTCAACTGCAACACCTCTGGCGCAGATGGCTTCGGGCAAGCTCGCAACCTCCACACTTGACCTCTTCATCGGTCTGCACGGCGGCTGTCTCGGCGAGACCTGCGCGCTTGCGCTGCTGCTTGGCGGAATGTACCTGCTGCTGCGCCGCGTCATTACGCCCCATATTCCGCTCGCTTTCATCGGAACGGTCGCACTGATTGCCCTTATCGCGGGTCAGGATCCGATAGCGCATGTGCTTTCGGGCGGCGTGATACTCGGCTCTGTATTCATGGCAACCGATTACACCACCTGTCCCGTCAACAAAACCGGCAGAGTGATCTACGGAATCGGGTGCGGCGTGATCACCATGACCATACGTCTCTTCGGTTCGCTGCCGGAAGGCGTGAGCTATTCCATCGTGCTGATGAATATTCTCACTCCCCATATCGAGACTCTCACACAGTCAAGTCCCTTTGGTTCGGAGGTAAAACGCAGTGGAAAATAATAAGCAAAGCGGCTTGGCAGCTGTAGCAAAGCCAACTCTGATACTCACGGCGATATGCACCATCGTCACACTTCTGCTGGCAATGACCAACATGCTCACCACCGATAAGATCGCGGCTAACGCAGCTCAAAAGGCAGCCGACAGCCGCAAGAAGGTGCTTGCCGCGCAGGATTACAAGCAGCTCGACAAGGACGGCGCTGTGTACGGCGCTTACGACGCTGACGGAAATCTGATCGGCGTGGTAATCACCACCCAATCCAGCGGCTACGGCGGAAAAATCGAGGTAATGACCGGAATCAAGTCAAACGGCGAGGTCTCCGGCGTAAACATCCTCTCGATGGAGGAAACGCCCGGTCTCGGCGCCAAGGGCAAGGAAGACAGCTTCCTCAAGCAATACAAGGGCTTTGACCGGTCCAATCTGGCGGTCAGCAAGGACGGCGGAGAGATCAACGCGCTCTCCGGTGCGACCATCACCTCCAGAGCCATCACAAAGGCTGTCAATGAGGCAATTGAAATTTCAAAGTCCTATCTTGGAGTGGTCTCCCAGTCCGATATGACCGCAGCGACAGGAGGTAATGAATAATTGGCTAAGAAAACGATTTCAAAGGGCAGAGATCACATAGAGGAATCCGCTGCCGTTATAGAAGAAATACAGGAGACAGAGGTTTCCGGAGAAATCTCTGAAGCCGCTGCGGAAGGCGTTGCCTCGTCCGAGCATGCAAACGCCAAGCAGTCGGCAGCCGGAGTGCTTGGCGACGCCATGAAGAGAGGCATCATTCTTGAAAACCCCGTGCTTCGTCTGGTGCTCGGCACCTGCCCGACTCTGGCAACCACTACAGCCGCCTCCAACGCCATCGGCATGGGAATCGCCGCGACACTGGTGCTGATCTGCTCCAACACGGTCATTTCCCTGCTCCGCAACATAATCCCCGACAAGGTGCGAATTCCCGCATACATCACCATTATCGCAAGCTTCGTTTCCATCGTGCAGATGCTGGTCAAGGCATTCGCTCCGGCGCTCGATGAATCGCTCGGCATTTATCTGCCGCTGATCGTCGTCAACTGCATCATTTTAGGCAGAGCCGAAATGTACGCAAGCAAACACGCGCCCGCTCTTTCCGCGCTTGACGGACTCGCAATGGGTGTGGGCTTCACCACCGCTCTGCTCTGCATGGGTACGATACGCGAAATTCTCGGCGCGGGCTCACTCTTCGGCGCAAAGCTCCCGATTCTCTCGAGCCAGCCGATCCTCTTCTTCTCGCTTGCACCCGGCGGCTTCTTCGTATTCGGCATGCTGATTGCAGCCGCCAACAGACTCAGCAGAAAGAATCATCTTCCCGTGCGCAACGGCTGCGGAGACTGTCCTGCCGCCGCCACATGCAGCATGTCTGGTAAAGGAGGCTGCAAACAATGAATATGTTCCGTATGATCGTCACCATTATTCTTGCCGGAATACTCACCAACAACTACGTTCTTTCCAAGTTCCTCGGAATATGCCCCTTCCTCGGCGTTTCCAAGAAGCTCGACACGGCAATGGGCATGAGCGCAGCCGTTATCTTCGTTATGGCGCTCTCCACAGCCGTCACATATCCCATTCAGCGCTTTGTTCTGGAAGCGCTGGGATTGGAATATTTGCAGACCATCGTGTTCATTCTCATCATTGCCGCGCTGGTGCAGCTGGTTGAGATCGTGCTCAAGAAATACATTCCCGCGCTTCACGCGTCGCTCGGCGTATATCTTCCCCTTATCACCACCAACTGTGCCGTGCTCGGCTGTGCCATTCTCGTGACCGAGGATTACAGCAGCGCCGTTTACAGCTTCGGCGAGGGATATGTCTACGCGCTGTCCTGCGCCTTCGGTTCGGGGCTCGGCTTCCTAGTGGCAATGGCGATCTTCGCCGGCGTGCGCAAGCGCATGGAATCCTGCGATATTCCCGAAACTCTTAAAGGACTGCCCATCACTCTTGTGGCGGCAGCTCTGGTCGCCATGTCCTTCTTAGGCTTCTCGGGCGTAGTTCACGCTTGACAATCAACAGCAAAGGCAGGGTAAAAGAATGACAAGTATATTGATACCGGTGCTCATCGTCGCCGGAATAGGATTACTGGCGGGTCTCGGACTGTCGGCGGCTTCCGTCATCATGGCGGTTCCGGTGGACGAGACTGCCGAAAAGCTGACCGAGGCTCTTCCGGGAGCCAACTGCGGCGCCTGCGGATTTTCGGGCTGCGCCGGATATGCTGCCGCTCTCTCCAAAGGCGAGGCAAAGGTAGGAATGTGTCCTGTCGGCGGCAAGGCTGTCGCTGACGAATGTGCCGCCATTCTCGGCGTGGACGCGGGAGACATGACGCCCAAGGTCGCCATCGTCCGCTGTCTCGGCACATGCGACAACACCTCGGTCAAGATGGATTACACAGGTGTGGATTCCTGTGCTGCTGCGGCTCTGCTCTACGGCGGAATGAATTCCTGTCAGTACGGCTGCATCGGTCTCGGCGACTGCGCAAGGGAATGCGATTATCACGCCATCGAGCTTTGCAATGAGATTGCCATTGTAGACCGCAATCTCTGCGTCGGCTGCGGCAAGTGCGCCAAGGTATGTCCCAAGCAGCTCATCGAGATAACCGACCGCAAGCAGGCGGCGCAGGTCATGTGCTCCAACAAGGACAAAGGCGCCGTCACCCGCAAGGTCTGCAAGGTGGGCTGCATAGGCTGCATGAAGTGCCAGAAGAACTGTCCGGCAGGTGCGATCACCGTTGAAAACTTCGTGGCTCATGTAGACCGCAATCTCTGTACCAACTGCGGACTGTGCATCGAGAATTGCCCGACGCACGCCATTCAGGAGATTTTTTAAGATTTTTAACTATTCATCAATACCGTCCGGTTTATTTATTGCAAATGAGCCGGACGGATTTTTTTGTAAATACGCAACCAACGGGATTGAATAGGTGCTTATTATTTATGAGAGGCCTCTTAAAAATGAAAAAAGGTGGTGAATTACAATAGAGGACAGGGATATTGTCAATCTGTATCTGGCGAGGAATGACGCTGCCATCGCCCGCACAAAGGAAAAATACGGCAGCCGGCTGCTGCATATGGCATATGAAATCACCGGCGACGCGCAGGAGGCGGAGGAATGTGAAAACGACGCCTATCTCAAGGCGTGGAATTCCATCCCGCCCCACGAACCGCACGAATATCTGTTTCCGTTTCTGACCAGACTGCTGCGCAACTCGGCGCTCAATTGCTGCCGAAGCAAAAGCAGCGGGAAAAGAAAGGCATTGCTCCAGGAATTGAACGACGAGCTGAGCAACACCATTCCGTCCCGCGAAGGTGTGGAGGAATCGGTGAGCGAACATCAGCTGGCGGAAGCCATCAACACATTTCTCTCAGCGCTGCCGGAGGAAACGCGCCGCGTATTTATCAGAAGATACTGGTATATGGACTCTATTGAGCGCATTGCCAAAGGATATGGCATTTCAAATGCAAAGGTTAAATCCATGCTGTTCCGATGCCGAAACAAATTACGCGACTATTTAGAGAAAGAAGGCTATCACATATGAAAAACAACACCGATAAATTAGAGCTTATGAGCATGATTGACACGAAGTATGTGGAAGACGCGGCTTATCCCGCAGCGCAGCAGAAAGAAAACAGCTTCTATTCAAACAAATGGTGGAAGGTCGCCGTTTCCGCGGCTGCCGTGCTGGCGCTCAGCCTGACCTGCCTGCGGTTCTATCCCCAGATCAAAGCGTTTGCCGGCGACTTCTTCAACAGTGCGACTGTCTTTGACGACGGCAACAGATTTGAAGGGCAAATGGGCATGGTGCCGATCAACGAAGTTTCGGTCTCGGACTTGCAGAAGGAATACTATACGCTTAACGAGGTGGAAGAGCTTCTCGGCGTCAATCTGCTGCAAAGTCCTCTTGCGAGCAGTACGCTTTATCCCTGTATCCATATAGAGGGCTGGCTGGACGGCGGCATAGTCGACATATCCTCTTTAGCCTATTATCTGCATAATTGCAGCACGACTCCCCGTCACCCGGACGATGTGGGCAATCCCGTTTATACTCATGCCGATGCAGACGACGCTTACCATATCAGCTATGATGCGGAGTTTTTGTGCAATGGAAAATACAACGGCGACCAGCATCATTACGATAACGCCCAGCTTGTGGAAAAATACACCACTTCCAATGGGCTGCACGCGGCTATATTCTATTGCGTCAAGTCCTATAACGCCGTCATCTATCACAACAACATCCGTTATGAATTTGAAATGAATGCATACCGCGGCTCAGGCGATGTCAATGAGCTTAAAGCATTTCTCGATACGCTGAGCGACTGATTGACAAAAATCCCCCATTCAATATATAAAACCCGCGCATTGCCGCGGAAATCGACGAATTATCGCTGATTTCCGCGGCTTTTTGTCACCTTATTTTACGTCATTTAGTCTGATAAAAACATTTTGAAATGTTGACATTAAATTAATCTTATGATATAATATTATTAAGTTTTGATTGGGAAAAATATACATTTTTCCCAACAAGAAACTTTGAAAAATTTTTTACGAAAGGAAGAGTCCCTATGAAAAAGCCCCAACGCAAAAGGACCTTGAGCACGCTGATTATTTCAGCGCTGCTTGTGACCGCATTGTCCTGCTGCACGGCTGTATTTTTCTCGGCAAACGCCGCTGAAGATACCAGCCAGCCAACCGCTGTCACTCAGTCCGACGCCATTGATGAGACAGCAAAAGATGACGACCCCGGCGGAAATGTCGATGAAGCCGACAAAGACACCGACGTCACCCAAGACGAATTGGAATGCCATACCGTTACCGTTTCGTCAAAGGATGTCAGCGATACCTCCCACTACCGCTTTAAACCCAACGCCGTTTACAACGGCAGCTTCAGAAGCGAACTGCTCGCTAATGAGGTAACGATCTACGATGCTCTGGTACAGCATTTTATCACTGACAGCAGCAATGAGACGCTGCATGTGGACATCGAATCCATGGGCTATACCACATCGGATCAGGCGGCTGTCGGCGATATGGTTCTGTCGGCATACGCCGCGTTTACCACCGATTACCCAATGTCTTACTGGATGGACGGCTACGGCAGCGGCATATGGTCGGGTGACGGGAAAATTGTCGCGGTGGACATTGAGCCGTCCGAGCGCTATGACGGCGCTTACAGCGAGATGGCTACCATCAAGAGCGGCATTACTTCCGCTGTCAACACCATCAGTGCCAACAGAGCATCTTCATCACGCTATGACACTGTAAAGGCGATTCACGATTACATCTGCAACACCATGTCATACGATTATGACGCCGCGGAAACCGGGAATTATCCTGAGGCTCACTGCATCGCGCCTTTGTTCGGCGGCGGCAGCAGAGGTCATCAGTTCGTTTGTGAAGGCTACGCCAATTCCTTCAAGCTGCTCTGCGACAAATTCGGTGTTCCTGCCGTTCACGTCAAGGGTGACGCAGGCGGCGCTCACAGCTGGAACTATGTGCAGATGGAAAACGGCAGCTGGTACGGCGTTGACGCAACATGGGACGATCAGGCATCATTACTCTATACGTACTTCCTGGTAGGTACAAACAGCGTCGTCTTCAACGGCAACACCTTCGGTCAGGACCATGTTCCCCAGAATCAGGTGATGGTTCAAAGTACCGTTAACCCGCTGGCATATCCTGTTCTTTCCGATGAAGCCTATACGCCCGGCGACTGGTTTGATTTCTGGGGCGAAAGTGCTCAGGATAACCGTGAAGTATCCGGCAACGTGGAGTTCCAGTGGAAATTCGTCGGCGAACAGTCCATAACAAACGTTGTCGATGTTTATTTAGACAATAATCATCTGGCTACGATTGACATTGATGCAAACGGTTATGCCTCTTACTGGATGGATACCACTGATCTGGAAAACGGCACACACACTGTCAAAGCTGTTTTCACCAAGTCCGGCAGCGACAGCATTACTGTCACAAGAAACATCGTTGTTTCCGGCGCCTCTTTTGGATTCCTGTACATGGATGAACCAATTCCTACACTTCGTTATATTCACAGCATTTACATGAAGCAGGTGAATTGCGGAAGCGCTCTCGACTGCGAGGTTCAGTTCTTTGTTGACGATAACTTCATGGAGACACTTTATTGCGACAGTGAAGGCGTCTTCGAATATGATTTGGATACCTATGCATTAAGCGACGGCGAACACGTCTTGCGAGCTGTTTTGAACTTCGGCGATAATCAGACACGGGTCGCTGAAAAGACCGTAGCTGTCGCAAACCCCACGCTTAAAGTACTTGACCCGGAAGATGGTTCTACTGTTTCCGGCACAGTCAGGTTTGAAATGGTGCAGTATAATTTCGACTCATCTGAGCCCTGCCAAGTAGATATCAGCTTAGACAATGAATATTGTACTACACTGGAAAGCAGCGAGGGTGAGATCTTCTACTACGAGGTTGACACTACTCAGCTGACCAACGAATATCACTATTTAGAGCTTCATCTCCAATCTCCGTCCGGAGAAGAATACTGGTCCGGTGTAAGCTTCATTGTTGAAAATTACATTGATCCGGCATCTATAACTTTAAATCGTGAATCTGTTTCCATTCATCTGGGAGAAACCACCAAGCTGCTGGCGTCGTTAGAGCCATTCAACGCTACCGGTGAGATCACCTGGTTCTCTGAGGATGAAAGCATTGCTACAGTAAATGAAAAAGGTCTGGTTACATCTGTTAATGTCGGTGAGACAGTGATCCACGCTTGTTCGGGAGAGATCAACGCAGCATGTACCGTAAGGGTAACATCTCCGGTCAAATATCCTGTAACACTCAGCAAATCATGGGTTTCTCTGTTCATGACAAATAACAAGTACAACCCGACTGCCACTCTGAAGGCAACCAAACCGAAATCCATCAAGAAGGTAATCTGGTATTCCGACGACACCGACGTTGTAGATGTCAGTCAGTCAGGCGTTATTACCGCGCTGTCATCAGGTACTGCCAACATTTATTGCACGTCAGAAGACGGTGAGTACATCAGCGCACCCTGCAAGGTGACTGTCGGTGAGTTCTACGTTTACAAGAATGAGGATAGCCCATACTTCGACACTTTGAATATTCCTATCGGCGGCAATGGCTACATGGGAGCATACGCCCATAATATTCCGGGATATGATGACGAAGAAGCTCAAAGAAAAATAGCATGGAAATCCAGCAATACCAAAATCGCAAAGGTCGGCTCGAACGGCTATGATGAATGCGAAGTCAGCGGTATCAGCAAAGGAACGGCAACCGTCACCGCAAGTATCGGTGTAGAGTGCTCGGCAACCTATAAGGTGACTGTATTTGCTTCTGCCACTTCTTTGAAGCTCAACACCCATTCTGCATCGATTTATGTAAACAAACCCCTTACTTTGAAGGCAACGCAGAACAAGGGCGCAAATGATCCGCTTTATTGGGTATGTGACGATCCCGATATCGCATACGTCACAGAAAAAGGCGTAGTCTATGGCTTCAATCAGGGAACAACCACAATTAGGGTATATTCCTACGACGGAAGTGCATATGACGAAGCAACCATTACCGTACGTACGCCTGCAAACAGTATTGATTGGTATCCGTCAATTTACGGCTTAAATCCCCGCTCTGCGGTAAAGCGCGCGGTTGCTTTGAAAGACGTACTTGATCTCAAAGTAGAGATATACGATCCTTACATGTGCAACGACACTATTACATGGACAACAAGCAACAAGTCTGTTGTTGGAATCCACAGCATCGTCAATGACGGTAAATGCGCACGCCTTGTGGGTCTCAAAAAGGGCAGCGCAACCATCACCGCAAAAACCGGCAGCGGCAAGAAAATCAGTTACCTTGTAACCGTTGTTACTCAGGCTGCTGACAGCATCACGCTCAATAAGCATGAAGCCAATCTCTACATTCGTTCATCGCTTTCTCTGACAGCCAAAACCACCCCAAAGGGAAACAACGATGTTATTACATGGGTTTCCACCAATCCGTATGTTGCAACCGTAGACGAGAACGGAAAGGTGACAGCCGTTAGTCAGGGAGAAACTGAAATATACGCCATATCCGATTCCTCAGGCGAAGTACGTGACTATGCAACCATTCACGTACTCACCAAGGCAAACAGTCTGACATGGGGTACGCTTCCCGAAAATATTACTCCTGCCAAGACCGTCAAATACGGTGTTCCGGTCGGCGGAACCAAGGAATTGTCTGCGGTTATCACCTCACCGGAAGGCTGCAACGACATCATCAACTGGACAACGAGCAGTAAGGCAGTCGTTGCCATCATTGGCAATCCGTTAAACACAAGCGGCGTAACCGTTCAGGGTTTGAAGAAGGGAACCGCCACCATCACAGCCAAAACAGGCAGCGGAAAATCGGTCACCTATCAGATTACAGTTGTTCCCAGCAGCGCACAGCAATTGGTAATAAACAAGCATGAAGTCAGTATTTACAAGGGTTCGTCACTGAGTCTGTCGGCTCAGGTACTTCCCAAGGGCTGCAATGACGTAGTGCTTTGGAAATCCAGCAATTCCAACATTGCCAGAGTGGATGAGAACGGCAAGGTCACAGCTGTTGAACAGGGAGACGCTGTGATAACCGCTTACTCGGCAACATCGGGTGATGTTTTAGACACAGCAGCAGTTCAAGTGCGTACAAAGGCAGTCAGCATAACATGGAGCGACATTCCCGTTAATATGAAGCCTGCCAAGACAGTCAAGCACAGCATTCCGGTCACTGGGACCAAGGAATTGGGCGTAATTATTACATCTCCGGAGGACTGCAACGACTCCGTCAACTGGTCAACAAACAATAAATCAGTTGTTGCCATTACAAGCAGCGCATCAAATGTTCGCACCATAACCGTTCAGGGTCTGAAGAAGGGAACCGCTACCATCACTGCCAAGTCGGGCAGCGGAAAGGCAATCACTTATCAGATAACGGTCGTTCCCGAAGGCGCACAGCAGTTTGTATTAAACAAGCATGAAGCCAATGTTTACAAGGGTTCATCGCTTGCCCTGTCAGCTAAAGTACTCCCCAAGGGCAGCAATGATGTGGTGATCTGGAAGTCCTCCAATCCGGATGTGGCAACGGTTGACGAGAACGGAAAGGTAACCGCCGTTGGACAGGGCGACGCTGTCATAACAGCTTATTCTGAAACATCAGACGTTCCTAATGACACGGCAACAGTTCACGTGCTCACTAAGGCTACCAAATTCACATGGGTTAATATTCCTGACGGAATGATGCCTAAGTCAGCCGTAAAATACGGCGTTCTGGTTGGACAGAGCAAAGAGCTTTACTCTGTCATAACAGCTCCTGAAAACTGCAACGACACTATCACCTGGACAACCAGCAACAAGTCAATCGTTGCAATAAACGAGTATCTTGACAACAACTCCGGCGTTCGTATTACGGCATTGAAGAAGGGTACCGCAACCATTACCGCAAAAACCGGCAGCGGCTGCAAGATTATCTACACAATCAACGCCGTCAGCGAATCCGCTCAGAGCATTGTTCCCTCCAAGAATTCCGTTTCGCTCTATCAGGGCAGTGCCGTAAGTATTTCCACAAAAATCACCCCAAAAACCAGCAACGATACCTTACTCTGGAAGTCGGAAAATCCGAGCATTGCCTCTGTTGACGAAACAGGTAAGATCACCGCTAATTACTACGGCACGACAGTGATCAAGGTTTATTCCTCTACTTCGGAAGAAGTGATGGAACTTATTTCTGTTAATGTTATATCAAGGGCTCAGTTTGTTGATATCAAGGCAACTGAAATTACACTTGTTCAGGGCAGATCAGTTCAGGTAGACGCTGTTGTATTGCCTGAAAGGTATCATGATAATCTGACATGGTCATCAAGCAGCAAAGGAGTCATTTCGATTACACCTGTTCCTGAAAGTAGCTCAGCCATCATATCCGGTCTTAAACCCGGCACTACCAAACTTACGGTTAAGACAGGAAGCGGCAAGAGCAGAACCATTCCCGTGACTATCAAAAAAGGTCCTGTTTACGATTCCAACAATGTTAACCTCACTCTCTGGGGTGAGGAATCCGATCAGCAATTCCTCACTCAGACAGCCAATGAATGGGCAAGCGCATACAAAGCTGAACATCCCAACTATAAATCGGTTAAGGTCAGTGTTTCCATCGTTGGTGCGGATGTAGCCACTTATGCTCTCGATGATCCTTCTGTAGTTGGTGCGGATGTCTTTACGACAGCCGCTGATACTTGCCTTGGTCTTATTGAATCAGGAAAAATCTTAGAGCTTCCCGAAACAGTCGTAAACGAAACAGAATCTCTTGTCGGCAGCGCCTTAATGGAGTCAGCTTGCTACCAGGGCAGATATTACGGCATACCCAGTCGTTTTGAAGCTGCAAATGTTCTGTATTATAACAAGAACCTGTACACGCAGGAAGAGATTACCAATCTCAATACCATGCTCGCCAAAGACCTTAACGGCACCTCCAACCTGATGATGGATCTTAATTCAGTTTGGTACGGCATGAATTGGTTCAGCACTGCGGGAGCAAGACTTTACACCAATTACGACAAGTCAATCAATACAATGAATAACCCCGAAGTAGTGAAAATGATGAAATGGCTCGCCGAACGTCACAGAGAAGGAACTATAGTCGGTTGTGCAGATGACTCTTTGGCAGCTCAGGCAATGGGTGACGGCACGGCAGCCGCAGTAATAGCTGGTCCGTGGTGTGAAAACGAATTCAGAGACAGAGTCGGCGATGATCTTGGTATCGCTGAACTGCCCTATATTACGGTTCCCAACTCCGTTACCAACCAGCATATGTACTGCTTCACCAATTCCAAAATCACTGCGGTGAATGCACAGAGCTTTTATCCTGAAGCCGCGCTTTCACTTGCTCAGTATCTTACCAATGAAAGCAACCAGCTCAGAAGATTTGAGATGACAGGTGCTGTTCCTACTGCAGAATCGCTTGTTTCCAACAGTGCCGTTTTGTCTGATCCTCTCGCCAAAGCTCAGGTTGCTCAGAAGAACTATACTGTATTTTCAAACGCATACTTGGGCAGAGCTAATTACTGGGGTTTGTGCGAAACTTTCCTCGCCGATTTGCTCGGTCGTACATTGAGTGATGAAACCATAGAGATGCTTTATGCCGACGGATTCACCGAAGAGCAAATAATGGATATAATGACGCCACATTTATCGGATGAAGAAATTGCACAGAAACTCAATGAGATAGTCGATGAAATGCAGAATAATTTCTGAGAACAATTCGGTATTCTAATCAAAGCCGAATCTTAGCACAGACAACACCATAACGTTCCCCCGGCGGTCGGTTTTATAATCGGTCGTCGGGGGAATTATTTTTATGCTGCATTCACAGGCAATCCCTACTCGCAAAAATTCCATTTGACAACCGCATAAAAATATAGTAAAATAAAACAATGAGCAGAATAAACGGTCGCGTGCTTTGCTCCAAAGGGCATTGCATGAGGAAAGTCCGAGCATCGCAGGGCAGGATAACGGCTAACGGCCGCCGAGGGTGACCTCAGGAAAAGTGCAACAGAGATATACCGCCCTTTTCGTGGATTTTCACGGAAAGTGGTAAGGGTGGAAAGGCGAGGTAAGAGCTCACCGATCATTTTGGAGACAAGATGATCCTGTAAACTCTATCCGATGCAACATCGTGGAGGGACATGATGCGGCTGCCCGTCGCGTCCCGTGGAGATGGCTGGAGCTGTGCAGCAATGTACAGTCGAGATAGATGACCGTTCACGACAGAACTCGGCTTACAGTTCTGCTCATTATTTTATATTTAAATAAGCGCTGTTTTCTGCGGCAATTAAGTCTGAAGTTTCATAGAATGAAATAGCAGGCATGATCTGCCGGGCAGCGCTTATTGTTTATGATGTGAGTGACATGCCTGTCAAAGTATCCTATAAAAAATTCGGGGAGTGTGTAAGCAGAACAATGAGCAGCTTTATTTGTGACGATAAGCAGATTTGGAAAAAGACTGTCGCTATCAACAGCAGTCGGCATATGGCTGCCGACGCATGGCGCGGAGCCGAACTGTGGGATTTGCTTGACGAGGACGGTATGCCCGTCGGAGCCACCCATGTTAGGGGCGAAGCACTGCCGCACGGCGCGTATCACCGTGTCGTTGAGATATTTACACTCAATGCAAAGGGGGAGCTTCTGGTGACGCTGCGCGCTCCGGAGAAGAAGCTCTATCCTAATATGTGGGAAACCACCGGCGGCGCGGTGGTAGCGGGCGAGGATTCGCTCGACGCTGCAAGAAGGGAACTTCGGGAGGAAACCGGACTGAGTGTGGGACTGGGAGAACTGGAGCTGCTGCTCACCCACCGCGGCAAGAGCGTATTTGTGGACATATACCTTGCGCACAAGGACGCGGATATTTCCGAGCTGACCATGCAGCCGGGTGAGACAGTTGCCGCACGCTGGGTGACGTTGGACGAATTTGAGCGCATGATGGGCGACGGACTTATTCCCTCACCGGTGTGCAGGAGATACGCTACAGTAAAGTATATTTTACAGAACAGATAAAATCATAAAAAAGCCGCCCCGGACAGGCGGGTCAATGCTGACTTCCTGACTGGAGCGGAATTTTTATTTGCTGGAGGGATTGGCAGCTTGGGCAAAAAAATTTATTATCATATAAAGCCGTTATAATCTCCCGCAGTTATCGCGTTTTTGAACCAATGTATCTTGTCGACGGCGAATTGCTCTTTTTCATCTATCACAAGCCAGTGCCCGTCTATTTCAATAACATCAATTCTATGCTGGAGTGGGAAGCGGTTTTCTTTGAGAAACAGAAGCGCCGTCTTGATGATCTTCTGCTTTTTCTCTCGGGTAACGGCGGTATATCCCTTGTACCGCGAGGCTTTTGTACGGGTCTTGACTTCGGCGAAAACGAGAAACCTTTCATTTTTCACTATCAGATCTATCTCGCCGTACTTGGTCTGATAATTCCGCGCAACAAGCTCAAACCCGTTTTCGAGAAACATTTTCAAAGCCGCGTCCTCCCCTGCCCTGCCGGTCGCACCGATGTTCAATGCCGCCGCCTCCTTTGTTTGACGAATTCATTATTACATCGCTCCGGGCAAACAAGCCAATTCTGACCTTGCCGACCGGAGCAATATATGATTCCTATGACGATTCAGATATAAAATTTACATGACATAGACCGTTGCAATGCCGGAATACACCTTATTGCCTGTGGCGTCGGTGACAAGGCAGCGCACCTGCATTTCGTCCCATGAGCTGTTCGCCGTCGCGGTGGTGGAAGCGGTGGTTCTGCCGTTCCACAATGTCCATGAGCCGCCTGCCTTCTTGAAGTACCACTGGTATTTCAAGCCGGTGCCGGTTGCCTTGACGGTGAAGGTGGTATTTTTGCCGGCGGAAACTACAACATTCTGCGAATTGGCGGTTATCTTGAGCTGTGCGGCAATGGTAACTGTCGCTGCCGATGAGGTAGTGCTGCCGTTGCTGTCGGTGACCACACAACGAACCTGCATTTTGTTCCATGTGTCATTGGATGTTGCCGTTGTGGTCGCTGTGGTGTGATTGTTCCACAATGTCCACGAGGTCTGACCGGACTTCTTGATGTACCACTGATATTTAAGAGTGCCGGTTCCTGTTGCCTTGACAGTGAAGGAGACGTTCTTGCCGGAATACACCGTGACATTGGCCGGCTGCTGCGTGATGACAGGAGCCTTTTTCACGGTTATGGCAGCGGAATTGGAGACTGCCGTGCTTCCCGCCGAATCGGTGACGATGCAGTACACCTTCATGCCGTTCCATGTGGAGTTGGCTGTGGCGGTGGTGGTTGCGGTGGTGTGACCGTTCCACTTGGTCCAGCTGCCGCCGGATTTCTTATAGTACCACTGATATTTCAGCACGCCCGTACCGGTTGCCTTGACGGTGAAGGAAACTGTCTTGCCGTCAGAGGTTGTGACGCTGACGGGGTGTGAAGTGATAGTGAGAGCCTTCTTGATATAAACTGTGGAGGCTGATGATGTGACCGAGCTGTTGCTGTCCTTAACAACGCAACGCACCTGCATTCCGTCCCATGTGGAATTGGCGACTGCCGATGTGGAAGCGGTGTTTTTATTGTTCCACGCGTTCCATGCGGTCTGACCTGACTTCTTGTAATACCACTGATATTTCAGCGTACCGGTGCCTGTCGCCTTGAGGGAGAATTTAGCGGTAGCGCCGTCAGCTACGACGACCACGCTGTCGGGCTGTGTGGTAATGGCAGCTTTTTCAGTAACCTTGAGCGTAAGGATATTGGAGCTGACGGAATTGCCTGCGCTGTTTTTGACAATGCACTTGACCTGCATGCCGTTCCATGACGTATTGGCGGTTGCGGTGGTGGATGCGGTGGTTCTGCCGTTCCACGCGCTCCATGCGGTCTGTCCGGACTTCTTGTAATACCACTGGTAGGTAAGACCCGTGCCGCTCGCGGTTGCCTTAAATGTGACGGAATCGCCGGCGTAAAGAGTCGTTGAAGGAGACGCCGCAGCAGATACGGTGATGGTGGCAATTGTCACTGTGGCAGCACTGGAAGTGACGGATTTGCCTGCCGTGTCCTTGACAACGCATCGCACCTGCATTTTGTTCCACGTATCACCGGCTGTAGCGGTGGTGGTGGCAGTGGTGTGACCGTTCCATTTTGACCATGCAGTCTGACCGTCCTTCTTGAAGTACCACTGATATGTCAGCGTGCCGGCTCCGGTCGCTTTGACAGTAAATTTTGCTGTATCGCCAACTTTCACAGCAATATTGTCGGGGTTCTGTGTTATTATCAGCTTTGGGGTAACGCTGAGAGGGATTACGTTAGAGCTGACGGAATTACCCGCGCTGTTTTTGAGGATACAGCGAACCTGCATTCCGTCCCATGTGAGGTTGACCGTCGCAGTAGTGGAAGCCGTAGTTCTGCTGCCCCAGTTGTTCCACGCAGTCTGACCTGATTTCTTGTACTGCCACTGGTAGGTAAAACCCGAACCCGACGCGTTGACGGTAAATGTAACGATATCTCCATCAGTCAGAGAGTTTGAAGGAGTTACTGTTATTGAACCTGTCGGCATTTCCTCTGAATACTCATAAATAAATTTCGGAGCATTCAGCAGGTAGGAATTGCCATCAGTATTGATGCCGTCCTCTTTAAGGCTATTCCACCTTGTTTTTGAACCCGTAAATTTGACAGTGTTGAGAGAAGAACAGTTTGAAAATGCATTTGCCTCGACGGTAATTAACGCCTTTGGCAAAACAACGGTTGTCAATGCACTGCATCCTCCAAATGCGGAGGACTCTATGTCGGTAACATGTTTCCCTACCGTCACCGTTTTAAGCCCGAAACAACCATAGAATGAATCCGTCTGAATGACATTGACATTATCGGGAATGACAATTTGCGTAAGACTCGTACAGCCTTCAAAAGTCCCCTGATATCTATCATTACGCCAATAATCATAATTGGTTTTCATCTCTGTCAGTTTGGAGCCGGCTTCAAATGTGACACTTTTAAGGGTTTTCAATCCGTAAAAAGAACTGCCTATGGAGGTCACGGATGCGGGAATGGTAATGCTAACCAATCCACTGTCCAAAAATGCATAATCTCCAATACTAGTGTATTGACATATTGAAATTTATTAAAATATTGATATTTTGTAAAAGATGTAGTAAGATATAATCATCACAAAAAGGTGGTGGTTATATGGCTC
>CACWOX010000017.1 GCA_902762615.1 uncultured Ruminococcus sp.
ACTCAAAATCTCGCTTAAAGCCAGCGGCATGGGGCTTCAATACCAGTGGTACTTCCGCAAGGTCGGACAGACTGAATTCAGCGTATGGAAGAATCACACAAGCGACTCCGAAACCTGCATGCCAAACGCCACTTGGGACGGCATTGAGCTTTACTGCACCGTCATAGACAAAACAGGCGCTTCTGTCCAGTCCGACACGGTGACTGTCACAATGAAACAGGCGCTTGCCATCACTCGGCAGCCTGTCAATCAGACAATTGTCCTCGGCGACTCACTCAAAATCTCTCTCAAAGCCAGCGGCATGGGGCTTCAATACCAGTGGTACTTCCGCAAGGTTGGACAGACTGAATTCAGCGTATGGAAGAATCACACAAGCGACTCCGAAGTCTGCACGCCAAACGCCACTTGGGACGGCATTCAGCTTTACTGCATCGTCACCGACAAAACAGGCGCTTCTTTGCAATCCGACACAGTGATTGTCACCATCCACTTGGGACGGCATTGAGCTTTACTGCACCGTCACCGACAAAAACGGCGCTTCTGTCCAGTCGGAAATCGTGACAATAAAGGTCAATCAAAACTAAGTATTTTATGGTCAAAAACTCGTACAGATGAATAACTGAATAATTGAATAATTGACGGCGGCAAAAAAGCCGTGTCCGAAAATGTCAATCCGGGCACGGCTTTTTATCATATGTATTTTTTTATGTTTTTACCTGTTTTGCTTTTTTGCTTTTTTGTTTTTTTTGCTTAGAGCACCATGGATTTAAGTCCATTTATACCCGCAACGGCAAGAAGGTAATCCGCGCCCTCGCGAATGCCGGACTTGCCAAGCTCCTGCACCGCGCTCTGCCGTGCGAGAATGGGCATGTTGTTTTCAGCGCTGAGATGCCCCAGCACAAAACGTGTAGTTCCCGTGTGGGCAAGCGCAGGCAGCTCCGCCGAACAAGCCTCATTGCTGAGATGTCCCTTGTCGGAGGCAATGCGCTTTTTGAGCGGATAGGGATATCCTCCCGCATAGAGCATCGACACGTCGTGATTCGATTCCAGATAAACCAGATCGCTGCCCTCAATCGCGGCGTGAATTGCAGGGGTAATCACTCCGGTGTCGGTGGCAATGGAAATGCTCCGTCCGTCGCCGCATTCCACCCGAAAGCCGCAGCTTTCGGCAGCGTCGTGAGACGTGGCAAAACAGCTCACGCCCATATCGCCCATATCGACTTTTCCCTTGGGCATCAGCCGGAGATCGACATTCCGCGCATGTCCGTTCTCCTCAAGAAACGCAGCCGTCCCCTCGGTAGCATAAACCGGCACCTTCAGCGAGGACGCCAGCACCCGCACACCTGCTATGTGATCTATGTGCTCATGCGTTACGAATATTCCGACAATGTCGCAGGGATCAATGCATTCCTCCGCCAGACGTTCCCTAATCTTTTTTGCTGTACGACCGGCGTCTATCAGTATGTACTTTCCTGCGCAGCCAACGGCGACGCAATTGCCGCTGCTGCCGCTGTATAATGAACAAAATCTCGCCAAATGTATGCTCCCTTTCACGGACACAATGATAACCGCCGCCGACACTTTTGCAAATCATCGGAGGCGGTTGTATTTTTTAGTGTGGAGTTTAAGATGTGAATTTATGAGATAAGCTCCCAGAATGCTTTCCACTAATTCTTGTCGTAGAAATCGTCGGGCACCGTTTTGCGGTCGATCACCGCGCCAACACCGACCAACTTGTCAATCAGCTGCTCATAGCCTCGCTCGATGTGGTAGATCTCGCGGATGCAGGTCTCGCCTTCGGCTATCAGCGCCGCTATCACCATTGCCGCACCGCCTCTGAGGTCGGTTGCCTTGACGTGATTGCCGATCAGCTTATCCACACCGGTGAATTTTGCCACTCTGCCCTGCACCTCTGCATTGACGCCCAGCTTTTTTAATTCCTCGACATATTGGAAGCGGTTTTCCCAAACGCCCTCTGTGATGGAACTGACGCCTTTGGCGATTGCCATAGCCGCCGCCATCTGGGGCTGCATATCGGTGGGAAATCCGGGATGCGGCATTGTGGTCACATTGCAGGCTTTCAGCGGCCCCGAACGGGTAATGCGCATGGAATCATCGTACTCGTATATCTCCACGCCCATTTCCATGAGCTTTTTGGAAATGCTCTCCATGTGCTTAGGCGTGACGTTCTTGATGGTTATGTCTCCGCCTGTAGCGGCAGCCGCAATCATGTATGTGCCGGCTTCTATCTGGTCGGGAATGATGGAATATGTCGCGCCGTGCATTTTGCTCACGCCGCGGATCTTGATCACGTCGGTGCCGGCGCCTCTCACGTCGGCGCCCATGGAATTGAGGAAGTTGGCGAGATCGACGATGTGCGGCTCTTTGGCGGCGTGCTCGATGACGGTAAGACCCTTCGCCCTTACCGCGGCAAGCATGATGTTGATGGTAGCGCCTACCGACACCACGTCCAGCGGCACACATGCGCCTTTAAGCCCGTCTTTGGCGGTCAGCGAGATAATGCCGTCGCGCAGACCGGTCTTGGCGCCCAGAGCCTCGAAGCCTTTGAGGTGCTGGTCGATGGGCCGCACTCCGAAGTAGCAGCCGCCCGGCATTGGCACTCTTGCGTGTCCGAATCTGCCCAAAAGAGCGCCGAGCATGTAGTAGGATGCACGCATGTTCTTTGCAAGCTCCTGACTCACCTGCGCACAGCTGAGCTCTCTCGAATCTATCTCAATGACAGAACTGCTTATTTTTTCGACCTTTGCTCCAAGCTGAACAAGGATCTTCGATATAACTTCCACGTCGCTTATCGTGGGGAGGTTTTCTATTCTGCATATGTCACCCGACAGTATGGCGGCGGGAATAATGGCAACTGCGGCATTCTTTGCGCCGCCGACAGTGATGGAGCCTTCCAGCTTTTTACCGCCCTGAACAACAAAAATATCCAAGGATATACCTCCAATTCAAAATCAGAACACTGTAATTATAGCACGACTTTCAAAAAAAAAAAAGCGCTATTTTTCATATCTTCTCTTGCTTTGTTTATTTTTACATTTTATTCACATTGTATTTAACGTATATTTTCACTCGTGCAAAAATTTCTCGTAATATTTGTTAAAAATAATTAAAAAAATTATTCATTTTTTTACTGGAAATTCATATCACTTATTGCTATAATTAATATGTATATTTAAACGCTAAAATTCGTTGAGGATATTATGAAACCGGCATAAATCATTTTTTGTGCCAATATTTTCACCGTATTCCCGGCTTTTCCGGAAAGGAGTCTTGAGCTTGAATATATCATCACATTGCTCCATCATTAAAAAGATCACAGCGTTACTCATTTCCATATGTCTTGCCGCATCATTTGTGCCGTCGGCAAGTGCGGCAGCCGATACGGGTGATTTGCAGACAGTAGACTCTGCGGAATTCATTGTGCCGATAGATGATTCCACTTCGCAGACCACGCAGTCTACCACTCAGGCGACCGAATCCGCCACGCAGTCAACTGAGTCCACCGCAAAGGCAACGGAAGCTACTACACAGGCGACCGAGTCCACCACACAGGTAACGGAAGCCACCACACAGGCAACCCAGTCCTACACAAAGCCAGCCTCGGGCAATTCCAGCAATGGATTTGAGAATGTGGAGACTGACGGCGGCGTTCTGTTTGTAGGTACGGCTCGCACGCCAAAGGCGGACGGAGGCATCTCCACTGTCAAGTTCGTCTACAGCAGCAGCCTTAACCTCAACGACAAATCGCTTGCCCTTATCAATAAGGAGCTTGCCGCCTGCGGAGTGACCATTCCCGATGGAATGATTTATGTCAGCACAAGCGATATCGTCTCCGACAGCCAGCTCATGACCGCCACCAGCGAAAACCGCGCTGTGTTTGCCGTGGGCAGTCCTTCCGCACCGACCGTGCTGAATCCTTATCCGGCATACGGCAGCGTTGAGGAATCCTTTGAGAGACTATTCCGCGGATATATTTTCAGCATAACCGGCTACACCTCCCTCCGCCCCGTACTCGACGGACGCGAAGAGGTCACCCTCTCCGAAGACGGTCAGACCGCTTCCACTTCCATCGTTATGTCGGAGGACTATGTGGAAAAGGTGATCAACGGCAAAAAGATCAAGATTCTCATGATCAACTCCGAGCTGAAATATTACTTCCGCGCCCCCAAGCTCACATTTGAAAAGGACGAGGATTACAGCGTATCCGATTCCGATATAGAATATCACTATCCCACACGCTCCACCACCGATCCCAGTGACACGCTGACCACGGCTGCCACTGAGAGCACAAGGATAACCACAGAGCCGCTCTTTGACGACGACGCCACGGGAGCCACCACCGAACCCACCGAGGCAGGCAGCGACACCACTGCTTCCACCGAGGCGACCGAACCCACCAATGACAATCAGTCCACCACTTCAACCCAGGGAACCGACCCGTTCTGGGAAGACGACACTACGCTGGCGACACGTGCCACGACTGCTTCGACCGACGACGGACAATCCACCACCACCCAGAGCACACGCTCCAACGCCACCAACATCAATCCAAACAGGCTGATTCCCTACGCGCAGCCGATAGAACCGCTGCCCACCCAGACAACCACCGAAACCGATCCCACTCAGACCATTCCCACTCTGTCTACAACGACTACAACAGAATCGACAACCGAGCCGACTTCCCGCGTAACCCTGCCCACCAGTACCCAGCCCACGAGGCAGGATCCCGTGATTGACCCCTTCAATCAGACGGAGCAGCACGCTGTTGGTGAGGCTTATGTAAATACACGCCGTCTGCCGCTCAATATCCGCACAGGTCCGGGTCTCAATTACATGGTCATCAAGGTACTGCCCAAGGGGACACACCTTACAGTACTTGATACCTCCAATCCCGACTGGTATATGGTAAGGCTCCAGAATCGCTCGGTCGGTTATGCCTACAGCTACTATATCAAGTTCCTGTAATATAAATATCTTATCACCCAAATCGCCCCTCAGTATGATGTAAAACAAACAACCAAACTGAGAGGCGATATTTTTTATTTCATAATTGTATCAATTAAATAGCATCTTCGTCGCACGCAGCTTCCGAACCGCACACAGGGCAGTACTTCTGATTGTCGATCATCAGACATGTCGTCCATGTATAGCCGCATTTTTCGCAGACATGTGTCCTGTTGACAGGCATCGGTCCGTAAATGCACTGCATGATCTGCTGATACGGCTCAAACGCACCTTCGCCTGCCTTCGTGCCGCACTTTCTGCAATACCTGTCGCCCTCGGCTAAAGGAGCATGGCAATTGCCGCAGCGAGTGCGGTCGGGCGTGACCCAGCGGTCGTTCTTTCCGCCGCAATGAGGACATTTTTCGTCTTTAAAATGAATCTCCGCTCCGCAGCGCTGACATCTGCCCTTAGGATTGCTTTCCGTCATTGTAATCTCTCCTTTTGCATTGCCGACATTATGCAAAACATCGGCTCGTTTTTATCAAAATCCCACGTGTGCGTGGAATCGCCTGCACAAAATTCTCTCTCGGCACAGCAACGGCATTTTTCGCAAAGCTGCGTGCGGTCGCTGCGGAATTGCCTGAATCCGTCCCGCCAGATATCCGAAAACCTGTCGTGCGCTATATTGCCCTGAATCAGCTCCGGACGGCGTTCTATATCCAGGCAGGAATAAATATCCCCGTTGCAGAGAATGCTCCCCACATAGATGCCCGATCCGCAGATAAAATAATTGTCCCTAAGCTCATGCTCGTATTCATAAGACAGATAATGCGAGCAGCCGAAGCACACGTCCATCGGCGTGTCTTGTGAATACCGCTTCTCCCTGATAAAATCCAGCAATCCGAGCATTTGCCCGTCTGAAAGCAGCAGATCGCCGTTGAGCAGCGCCCTGCCGATAGGCTCTATGCTGATGACACGCCACGATTCCACCTTTAGCTCACACATCAATTCATATAGCCGCTCCAGCTCGTGATAATTCTTCCGGTGAATCACAGAGGTTATCTGCACATCAATGTCAGCCGCATGCAAATGCTCTACCGCACGCAGCACCTTTTTAAAGCTGCCCTTCACCTGCCGCAGGCTGTCGTGCGTCTCTTCCAGTCCGTCAAGGCTGAGAGTGACCGAACCAAGCCCAAGCGAAGCCATTCTTTCGGCTGCCTTTGCGTCGATAAGGGTTCCGTTGGTGGTTATTCCCCACGGAAAACCGAGATGATGTATGCCTTCTGCAATGGCAAAGAAATCCCTGTGCATCATCGGCTCGCCGCCGGTCAGACAGATCATCACGCTTCGCGGCTCAAAATCCTCCGCAACGGTGCCGAGCGTGCGCAAAAGCAGTTCGGTGTCGATGTACCTGCCGTTCACGCCGCAGCTGCTGCCGCAGTGCATACAGGCAAGGTTGCAGCAGTCTGTCAGCTCCGCAAAGAGATAGGTCAGCCTCGGATGCGAGCGCAGCTCATCTCTGTATTCTGCAAGCCAATGCATATCGCGGGATTTTATTTCCTTCTTCCGGTCAGTCAAAAGCCTCACCGCCTTTTCAGTCGGTCAGAATATAAACGGTTGCACAGCCGGAGGAAGCCGTGTCGCCGTACTTATCGGTAAAGAGACAGAATACCTGCATGCCGTCCCACGACGCATTGGCACTCGCCGATGTGGTCTGGGTGGTGTGTCCGTTCCACAAGCTCCAGCCGGATGCCCCTGCCTTTTTGTAATACCACTGACAGGTCAGCCCTTCGCCTGATGCGGAGGCGGAGAATGTGACCTTTTCGCCGGCTTTTACAGCCGTGTTGGATGGCCCGCTCTTTAATGAAATACCCGACGAAAATACTATCCTGGCAGGCTGTGAATAAACGCTTCTGCCCGCAAAATCGGTAACCCTACAGCGCACCTGCATTCCGTTCCAGCTGTCGTTGGCGATTTCGGTAACGGTGAGCTGCGTGTGCTTGCTCCACACCGACCAGTCCGATGCCCCTGCCTTCTTGTAATACCACTGGTATTTCAGCCCTTCCCCCTTGGCTATCACGGTAAAGCTCACCGATCTGCCCGCATGGGTATAAGCATTGTCCGGACTGCGCACGATGCTGACCTTGGGTACGAGCGTCACTGTTGAGCTGTCGGAATTGACAAATGCGCCTGTGCTGTCGGTCACGCGGCAATAGACCTTCATTCCGTCCCATGTGTCATTGGCAGTTACCGAAATCGACGACACGGTATGCTTTTGCCAAAGCGACCAATTGGAAGCGCCGGACTTTTTGTAATACCACTGATAGCTCAGTCCGCTGCCGGCTGCCTTGACTTCAAAATTCACCGAAAGTCCGGAAGCTGTTCTGACATTCTTTGGCTGAGCCGTGATGAATACTGTCGGTTTAAGCGTTACGGTCGCCGCGTCAGAATCGGTCCAAATGCCCTTTGAATCGGTGACGCGGCAGCGCACCTGCATTCCGTTCCAGCTGTCGTTGGCGGTGCCGGAGGTGGAGGCAGATGTATGCGTATTCCAGATGCTCCAGCCGGATGCGCCTGCCTTTTTGAAATACCACTGGTATTTCAGACCGCTGCCCTGCGCCGCAATTTCAAAATTTGCCACGGCGCCGGGGGCAATCGTCACATTTTTAGGCTGCGCTGTGATGACGGGAGCCTCGACGATGGTCACCACGGCGGCATTTGACGTAAGCACCATGCCCTTTCGGTCGGTTATTTTGCAGAAAACCTGCATTCCGTCCCAGCCGGCGTTGGAATTGCCGTAGGTGACAGAGGTTGTGTGGTCATTCCAGATGCTCCAATCCGAAGCGCCCTTCTTTTTGAAATACCACTGATAGCTCAAAGAACTGCCCTGCACCTTGACCTCGAATTTGACGCTCCTGCCGACAGGCGTCTTGACGTTTTGAGGCTGCTGAGTGATGTAGGGCGCTATTTCGCCCTCAATCGGCAGACCGCCCGTAAAAAACTGCGTCCAGTAATAGGTGCCACCGGTATAGCACACGCCAACGCCGACATATTCAAAGTCAGCCGAGAGAATATTGGCTCTGTGCTCATCCGAATTCATCCACGCCTTCATGACGGCTTGCGGAGTGGTCTGACCGCACGCAATGTTCTCACCTGCGGTGTAATACGGCACATTGGCTTCATCAAGCGCCGTAAAGCACAGCGAACCGTCGGGGCGGATGTGATCGAATGTAACGGCACATTCCTTCGCGCGGGTCAGAGCGACCCCATTGAGAGAATCGCAGAGCTTAATGGGAGCAAGACCTGCCGCCGCACGCTGACGGTTGATTTCGGAAGCCACTGTGCGTGCGTAAATTTCGAGCTGGCTGCTGCCGTAATCCGCAGCGGCAAAGACTGCCGTGCCGGAATACCCCTGCACCGCGCAAAATGACAGCGCAGCCGCCATAATCATGATCAGAGAAAGGATTTTCTTTTTCAAAATACGACCCCCTGACAATATTTTTTCATATCTAAATCATAGCATTTTCCTGCTGTCAAGTCAACAAATCCAGTGCGAATTATTATGAAAAGCACACCAATCCAAACCCATGAATTGATGTGCCGATTTTCTTTGAAAATTATCCCCGTCACATCTGCGAACGCCTGTGCTTTTTGAGACTGCGCATGATGTCGGACGTCTCTATTCCGGACGGACAGACCGCGCTGCACGCACCGCAGCCGGAACATTGCTCCGCGCCGAAGGAGGCGGCAGTATCAATATCGCCTCTCTCATAATAGCGCATGGCAAGGTAAACCGGAAGTCCCATCGGGCAAACCGTCACGCATTTGCCGCATCGTGTGCAGGAGGTTTTTTCCGCGTATCGGAGCGAATGCATCACCGTAATGGCTCGTGTGCCGACGGGAACGGGTGTCTGCATGTCAGTCACGGTAATGCCGTTCATAGTGTCGCCGAATATCACATAATTCGGCACCTTGTTCACTCCCACAAACCGGAGCACGTCCTCAAGCGGAGTGCCGTTGACAATCATGGCGTTGCAGGGGTGTTTTATGCAGTCGCCCGAAACCGTCACAATGCTGTTTGTCTGGGGAATGCCGCGCATAAGAGCGTTTGCAGCCGCCCGAAGAGCCTGCACGCCTATGGGCAAAAAATTGCCCTTGGGATAATACTGCCGCTTGAATTTGGATATCAGAGGAAAGCCGCCGCTCATTCTCACCGGGGTGACAAAGCCGAATTTGTCAAAATTCGGGTGCATATGCACCTCGTCACAGTCGAATATGGCGAGCTTGGCGCTGCCGCCGTCGAGCGCCTTCAGCACCACGGTAATGCCGTCGGTGACGTCGGCGGCAAATTCGCTCACCGTTTTGAGGGCGCTGCTGATGTAGGGACTGTCGTCCAGCGCTATGGCGGCTACCTCTCTTATATTGTTCTCACGCGCGTGAAGTATCTTGCCTATCAGCGCCTTCCCGTCGAATTCGTCGATGATTCCCGCCTGATGAATGGTGCGCAGCACGCCGTCAATGGTCATGGAGCCGAGACTGTGCTGCACGGTCGGCAGCGGAGGCACCGAATTGTCGGGACGAATCACGGCGCAGAATATCCTGCCCAATATCGGGTGTTCCGTGGCGGTGATGTCCTCCACATAGCCCGAAACAGGCGACATGATCCACGACGGTCCGATCTCGTTGGAAGGCGTCTTGGTGCGTGCCAAAGGGGAAAATCTGGCGCAGCGGTCGCCCTTGCGCGGCACCGGGAACATATTGCCCCCCAAAGGGTCATAAAGCGGCACATGCACACATTCCCTGATCGGCACCGAGCAGAGCGGAGCGGAAAAAGCAGGCTCTTTGTGCTGTTCGAGATCGACATGTCTGCCCGTGTTGAATAAGTTGATGTTTTTATTCGTCAAGCCATTATTCACCTCTTGATTCTTTGGTGTAAAAGGTGCTTTAATTTTTTATATAAAACGATTGAGTTTATATAAACTCAACCTATATAAATATAATACCGCTTCGGAGGTAAGTCAAGAGATGACAATAAAATTGCTGACCGGAAATCCCTGTAATATGGCAATGGTGAGTTTTTCAAAGAATGATTTTGTACATATGGGACTGCGTGAAAGTGAAATCACCCTGAAAAACAAAAAAGCCCGTCAGCTTCTCGGAATGATTTTTAATGTGCTGCTGGAATACGGCGGACTTCGCCGCGAGGGAAATTATGTTTCTGTAAATTGCCGTCCATTGAAAAACGGCGGCTGCCGGTTTTACATACAATTTACCGATCAGCCGAGCGGCAGGCTTTTTGCATTTGCCGAAGCGGATGATCTGCTTGACGCGCTCAGCCAGCTGCAAAAATGCGGAAAAGAGGATATCTTGGCAGAGATTGAAATATTCCATTCGGACGGAAATTATCAAATATACATACCTGCCGGACTAAAAATATCCAAAAACGCGCTTGCCATACTCAGCGAATATTCAGTATAGCACACATATGAAGTTTTTTTTATACAAACAATTTACTGGTAAAAAAACACCCGAAATTCGGCAGATAAATGGATAACCTGCGGATTTTCGGGTGACTGATTTTTTACAGGTTTTAAACCGACAAATCAGACCGCTTGGAAGGAAAAGCCTTCCTCTCTTGCGTATTTTTCGGCAGACGAACCCGACTTCCCGTATATTATGAGATCAGGACAATCCTCAAAAGCCTCTACGCCAATAGCAGTAACGGAATCAGGAATGTGGATTTCCTTAATACCTGTGCAGTAGGAGAATGCAAACTCGTCAATAAAGGTAACGGAATCCGCAAGGTTGACTTCCGTCAGACCTGTGCAGACGGTGAAAGCACTGTTGCCGATGCGGGCAGCGTGAATGTCGAGCTTCGTCAGACCTGTGCAGCTGGCAAAAGCGCCCTCTCCTATATCGGTTACCGAATCGGGAACGGATAGCTCCGTCAGACTTTCGCATTTGGCAAAAGCCAGCTTGCCGATGCCTGTGACGGAGTTCGGAATGTGAATTGCCCTCAGACTTGTGCAGCTGTGGAACGTCATTTCTTCAATTGATGTAACGGATTGGGGAATATTGATCTCTGTCATACCGGTACATTCATAGAAAGCCCCTTCGCCGATTTTCGTGACGGAATCGGGAATGTGGATTTCTTTAAGACCTGTGCATCCCCGGAAAGCCAGCACGCCGATTTCAGTCACGGCACCGGGAATGTGGATTTCTGTCAGACTTTCACAGCAATCGAAAGCGTAAGAACCGATTCTCGTAACGGAATCCGGAATGTTGATCTTAGTAAGACTGATACAGTCGGAGAAAGTGCACTCGTCGATGGTCGTGATTGCATCCGGAATGTGGATTTCAGTCAGACCTTCGCAGCCACAGAAAGCATACCCGCCGATTTTCGTGACGGAATCGGGAATGTGGATTTCTTTAAGACCTGTGCAATATCCGAAGGCTTCGTCGTCAATTGCGACAACAGGCTTTTCGTCGATCTCTTTTGGTATCCTCAGTTCGGTCAACGATTCGTCTGCCAGTCCGGTTATGATGACGCCGTCATGCTCTTGCGTATAATCATATGTGTAAAAGGAAGGGTCATCGTATTTCTCCGCACCATAGAGCAGCCATACTGTCACACCGCCAAGCGCGACAAGCACCGCGGCTGCCGCGGCAATGACGGAAATCAATACGCCTTTTTTGGTTTTGGCAGACGGCGATTTTTCCTCAGGCTCAAATCCGAATTCCTGTGACATTCAAATGCATCTCCTTGATGTTTCCATATTTTTGCCTATGAATCCATTATATCACTCTGCGCTTTGCATTGCAATATAATCGCGTCATAAAAGGATTAATAAATAAAATTTTATCATTGCCATATAAAAAATATCTAAAATTCATTTACATTATTTGTGTACAATTTCAGGCATTCCATCGGTTAAAAAATTGTAAATATTATAGAAAACATACGTCATGTGTGCTATAATATTCGCGTTGACTTTAGTTTTTTGGAAACGAAAAATTCAGAATACACACGAAAGGCAGGATACAAGTCAATGGCAAACATCTTTGATACAAAGGAATTTACTGAGAAGTATTATTACGGCGGATCGCTGGGCGCACTCTGGTCGCCCGAAAAAACCACGTTCCGCCTGTGGGCGCCGACCGCTTCCAAGGTGGTGCTCAACATATTCCGCGAGGGGCTGGGCGGCGACAGACTGGACTCCATCGACATGGAACAGGCTGAAAACGGCACGTGGCTTCATGTGATGAAGGGCAACCAGAAGGGAATTTATTATACATACAGCGTCACCGTTGACGGCAAGACAAACGAGGTGGTCGACCCGTACGCCAAGGCAGTCGGCGCAAACGGTCTGCGCGGCATGGTCATCGACCTGACGTCAACCGACCCGGCAGGCTTCCGCGAAACGCCCCGTCCGGCATTCGGCGAGGGCAGACCCACCGACGCGGTTGTTTACGAGACCCACGTCAGGGATTTTTCCAATCACTACAGTGCCAAGAGCAACTTCCCCGGCAAATTTCTCGCCTTCACCGAGACAGGTCTCACCCTCACGGACGGCACCAAAATCGGCGTCGATCATCTGAAGGAACTGGGCGTGACACACGTGCAGCTGCTTCCCTCCTACGATTATTACACCGTCGACGAGACCAAGCTCGACAAGCCGCAGTTCAACTGGGGCTACGATCCGCTCAACTACAACGCACCGGAAGGCTCCTATTCCACCGACGCTTACGACGGAGCCGTCCGTATCAACGAATACAAGCAAATGGTGCAGGAGCTTCACAAAAACGGCATTCGCGTCATCATGGACGTCGTCTACAATCACACCATGTTCGCCGAGGAAAGCTACCTCAACATGACCGTGCCGCACTTCTATCACCGCACCCGCGAGGACGGCACCTTCTACAACGGCTCGGCATGCAACAACGAGACCGCTTCCGACCGCCCGATGTGCCGCAAGTACATCGTCGATTCGGTGGTGTACTGGGCTTCGGAATTTATGCTCGACGGCTTCCGCTTTGACCTCATGGGCATTCACGACATCGTCACCATGAACGAAATACGCGAGGAGCTGAACAAGATCGACCCGACCATCCTCGTCTACGGCGAAGGCTGGACAGGCGGCGAATGCGGCATTCCCGACGGGCTGAGAGCGCTCAAGTGCAACGCCAAGCAGTATCCCGGCGTGGGCGCGTTCAGCGACGACATACGCGACGGCATCAAGGGTCACGTATTCGAGCTGAAGGAGAAGGGCTTTGTCAGCGGCGCACAGAATTTTGAGGAAACCGTCAAATTCGGGCTGGTGGGCTGCATTGACTTCCCCGGCATAGACATGGAAAAGGTCAATTATTCCAAGCAGGGCTGGGCGCTCAATCCTTCGCAGGCGGTCAACTATGTCGAGGCGCACGACAACCTGACCATCTGGGATAAGCTGGCAACCTCCAACCCCGAGGACAGCGAGTCCACCCGCATTAAAATGGATAAGCTGGCAGCCGGCATCGTCTTTACCGCACAGGGAATTTCCTTCATTCAGTTCGGTCAGGACTTCCTGCGCACCAAGTACAACGAGGAGCTGGGCGGCTTTGACGAAAACAGCTTCCGCTCCCCCGACAAGGTGAACAACATCGACTGGAACCGCAAGTCGGAATACATCGACGTGTTCCGTTACTACAAGGGACTTATCGCCTTCCGCAAGGCTCACAAATCGCTGAGATTTACCGATGCCAAGCAGGTCTGCGACAACCTGACATTCCTTGACTGTCCCGAGAAAAACATGGTGGCTTTCACAGTCAAAGCCTGCGAGGAAGGCGACAGCAGCGATCTGCTGGTGATTTACAACGCAAACAGAGGCACCCAGTTCTTTGAGCTGCCCGAGGGCGAATGGGATATATTCATCAACGGCGAAAAGGCAGGAAATGATGTTCTTGACACGGCAAGCGCAAAGATCAGCGTCGCCGGTATTTCCATGATTGCCGCTGTAAAGAGATAATAAACTTTATATTAAGCAATCGGATTTTCCACCAGATGACCGCGGAATGTTAAAAATTCCGGCGGTCATTTTGGTATTCGTCAAAATATCATTGATTATTGCCTCGATATGTGCTATAATCATTTTGAATACATGTGCCTTTCATTACAATTCTGTAAATTTATCGAAAAACAGTAAATTTTTATTGACAAAGGCATAAATATGATTTATACTTTAGTAAGAAAACGGAGGATAAGAAAAAACATGAGCGTATTTTTTGATGCAGTCATATCCAGATTTCTTGAAAACAACAAGGGCTTTGCAGCGGCTTCCACCGAAACAAAGGGCAGCCAGGAGATCGCCGTCATCACCGACGGAAAGGCAAACGCCAAGATCGTGTATTCGCCTGACGTTAACAGATTCTTCCTTTTCAGAGGAGAAGCAAACTGCGCTGACGGTGATTACACCGAGCTGCAAAGCTACTTTTTTGAGCCGACGGGTGACAACGCATCCGACATCCGCGAAGCCGGCTCGGTGGCAAACGAATTTTCCGAGACCTTCGGCGGTCCGGCTCCCATGAACGTCATCCCCGACGCGTCCAGAAAGACAAGCAAAAAGGATCGTGAAAGCGACGAATCTTCTGCTGTTTTCTTTGTCAACCGCATTCCGGGCATACTGCCGGAATGCCGCGAACCGCTGCTCATGCACAAGGAATATTTTGAGATACTTCTTCCCAATAAGTTCTGTGATGAAGTGGTGGTTTCGGCTGTCGCGCGTCTGCTCAGCGACAAGACCAGAAAGCCGCAGGCGGAGCAGTTCTTTGCCTTTTTAAACAAGATGTATGATTCGGGAGACATGGACGTGAAAAGCATCATCACCATGACCATTCTCAACAGCATCACCGGTCAGGAGCGCATAGAGTACGTCGAGACCCTTCTTTCGGACAACCTGAAAAAGTCGTGGAAGTCGGCAAGAAAGTTCATCGGAAAAGAGGTCAAGCCGGAAAAGGAAAGCGCGTACAAGCAAATGTCCGACAAGTACCGTGCGCAGCTCATGCAGAATTTGCAGGACAAGTAATGTTTCATCATCACGCGGGTTCATCTTTTCTTATAAAAACGAATGTATAAAGGAGAGATCATTATGAACAATCCAAACGTCGGCGGCAAAAATTATCCGATAGGCTATACGCCGCAGCAGCAGCCAATCCCGCAGCAGCAGGTTTACACACAACCCGTGGCTCCGCAGCAGCAGCCCATGCCTCCCATGTATCAGCAGCCGCCGGTTCAGCCTGTCTATCAGCAGCCAGCAGCATCGGCGCCGCAGCCGGTGCGCCCGGTATATCAGCAGCCCATCATGCAGACTCCGCAGACAGTGCGTCAGACGCCTCCCTACACGGTTGCGGCTAAAAGTGCTGTAGGCTCGATGAACAGGGGTTTGTTCGTGGTGTTCTCGGTTCTCTTCGGATGGATTTGCAGCCGTTCGCTGTTTTCGATGGAGTTTGGCGTGGGAATGACCGTGATGGGACTTGCGTTCTATCTCATTTACATTCCATTTATGCTCTTTAAACAAAAGAAAAAATTCTCGCTCTCCGGCTGGCTGCTTTTTATTCCACAGATCATTATACTTGCCTCCTTTACATTTTTTTCGGACATGCGGGTGACATTGATCGGACTGGCAGCTTCACTGGTCATTGCGGCAATTCAGACCACACTTCTTTCGGGCTGCTCCATCGGCAAGCCATTCTCATTTGAACTGCTTTGCGATACCTGCATCAACTATTTCGCTATGCCGATTATGAATCTCGGCACCACATTGGCAGGCGTATTTGGCAAGAAAAACAAGACCTCGCTCAAAATCGCCATCGGCGCGGCAATATCGCTGCCCGTTGTGTTTATCCTTATCATGATCTTTGCATTCGCCGACGAAATGTTCGCCAGATGGGTCAGCAAGATCATTACGGTGCTTAATATCAATCCTTTCAGAATTGCAGCGGATATTCTCATTACGATCATCGTAATGCTTTATGTAATGCCTCTGGTGGTATCACTTCGCAGCGGTTATCACAAGCAGTATAACCACAAGGAATCCCGCCGCTTCTTCGACCCGATCATTACTGCCACTGTGCTGTTTGCCTCCAGTGTGGTATACTTGGTGTTTGTCGCGGTGCAGTTCACCTATCTTTTTGCCGGATTAGGCAGTCTGCCCAAGGGTCTCAACATCGCGGAATACAGCAGAAGAGGCTTCTTTGAGCTGGTGTTTGTCATAGTGATCACTACCATTGTGATTGCCGGCGTATGCGTGCTCACCAAAAACAACCAGCGCAACTGTCTCCCCGTTTATGTAAAAGTTGCCCTGCTCATTATCACCGCAAGCAATGCCGTGATCATCGTATCGGCGGCTCGCCGTCTGATTATCTACATCGGCGAATACAATCTCACCCTTTCCCGCTTCAACGCGGCTGTGCTGATTGCGCTCATGGCTGTTGTGGATATTGTGATCGCTCTCAGAATTATCTTTGACCATCTGAGAGTTTCGGCGGTTATAGGAAGCATTCTTGCCATGACCGCCGCGGCTTACTGCATATGCAATGTAGACGGCTTGGTGGCAAAATTCAATGTCGACAGATATTTTGAAAATCCCGCTAAGTATAAAGTAGACGTCAATTACTTGTCCGAAAATCTGTCTGTTGCAGCCATTCCGCAGCTTGAACGCCTGATGAACGAGGCGCCGGAGGAGCGCGTCAAGGTTTCCGCCAAGTACGGAATCGCTCATCTTGCCGACGAAAAAGATCTGTTCACCGGCGATGAAACAAAAATAGCGCGCTGGACGCTGGACCGTCAGGTGGCTGTCAATATTATCGAAAAGGAAAAAATTACGCGCCAAATGGCTGACGAATATTGGTCCTTCTACTGGTCGCACTACAGTAATGATCTCTGATTTTGACCCAATATAATTATTTGCGCCGCGCTCTGCATGGATAGACAGACCGCGGCGCTTTTGTGTCTGATATATAATATATTTTACGGCGTAACGAATTCGTACCCTTTGGCACGCGCACTGTCGATGAAGTCCCCGAGAATAGCCGCGTTAGTGGGCGAAACGGCATGCAGCAGGTAGACCGCGCCGGGATGAAGCCTTTCTATGAGCGTATTGAGCGACTGGGTCTTATCTCCGGGCGAATTTGTATCCCAGTCCTTATAGGCAAAGCTCCAGAGGCAGGTCTTATACCCCATATTCGACGCAAGCGCAAGCGTCTGCTCCGAAAATTCACCCTTAGGCGGTCGAAGAAGGGTCATCTCGCAGCCGAAATTCTCCTTGACATAATCGTGAAGCAGGCTGATTTCCTCACGGCAGGTTTCGATGGATTTTTCCGGCATGGAATAATGCCGCCATGTGTGATTGCCTACCACCTGTCCGTCCTCAATCATCTGCATGACCAGATCGCCTTCGCGTTTGGCATAATCACCTGTGATGAAAAAGACTGCCTTTACCTTCTTTTCCTTCAATGTGTCAAGTATCTTGGAAGTGTAGCCGTTTTCATACCCTTCGTCAAATGTGAGGTATATCTTCTTGCTGACGCTGTCGCCTTCTTCCGGCAATCCTATGAATAATCCCCCGAGTTCGCCGTATTTCTGCTGCGAATCCACTGCGTCGCGCGGTCGGTTCAGCTCGTCAAAGTTCCTGCCCTGCCCCCAGCAAATCTTCTTTGAGCTGAGGGAGGATAATTCCCGCTGCGGCTGTGTGGTACGGGTCGTCACGGTGGCAGTAGCTTTACTCTCAGGCTGTTTCTTTTTTGGCGCCGCCGAAACATACAGCATCGTATGCACCGCAAACGCCGTTGCCAGAGCAAAGGCGCATATTCCCGACAGGAGCAGGTTTTTATTACGGTTTTGCATTTCTTTCATTCCTTTCATTTTTGATTTTGTTAAAGGCTCAAGATAAGCCGATATTATTTTTCCCCGATGATAACAAAAAAGACCTGCATCATTCTTGCAAGCATGGAATAATGCAGGTTCTTTTGTATTTTAAATGTCATATTGCGAAAAATAATTGCCTGGGATAATCGGAAAATATTCCGCTTTGTAATTTTTTCTAAAAAATTACTATTCGACAAAATAATCCTTCAATCGCTGCGCCGTGACGGTGTCGATAAGGCAGTCCATAAGCAAGCCCTTGTCGGTGTACTCCTCCGAAAACACGGTTCCGTTCTCCCTCACCATAGCCGACTGACCTATGTCGGTAAACGGGAAGAGCAATTGAACACGCGCTTTTTGCATAGGCAGAGCCTTTTCCACCGCTTCGAGAAGTCCGTCAAAGCCTTCTCCCATTTTGGCGCTTATACGCACGCCTTCCACACCGCAAATCTCGTCGGGATTTGCTTTGTCAACCTTATTCAGAACGGTTATCACCGGCTTGCCGCCTGCGCCCAGTTCATCGAGCAGCTTTCGGGTTATGCTCAGATGGTCGCGGAATACCGGCGACGAGCAGTCGCATACATTCAGAATGATGTCCGCCTGCACCGCTTCCTCCAGCGTCGACTTGAACGCCTCTATGAGATGATGCGGCAAACGGCGAATGAATCCTACGGTGTCCACCAGCATGACACTGCTGCCCGACGGAAGCTCCAGCGCCCTTGCGGTAGGGTCGAGGGTGGCAAAAAGCATGTCCTCAGACAGCACTCCCGCATCTGTGAGCGAATTGAGCAATGTGGACTTGCCGGCATTGGTATATCCCACGATCGCCACGGTGACCACGCCGTCACGCTTTCGGCGTTCGCGCTGACGGCTGCGCTGCTTTGCCACCTCCGAGAGCTTTTCCTTCAGGGTATCAATGCGCCTGTGAATATGACGGCGGTCGGTCTCCAGCTTGGTTTCGCCGGGGCCTCTGGTGCCAATGCCGCCGCCGAGTCGGCTCATGGCAATTCCCTTGCCGGTGAGTCTCGGCAGCATATATTTCAGCTGTGCAAGCTCAACCTGCAGCTTGCCCTCGTTTGAACGGGCTCTGCCCGCGAAAATATCCAGTATCAGCATTGTGCGGTCAATGGTGCGCACGTCGGTCGCCTGCTCGATGTTGCGCATCTGGATAGGCGACAGCTCACGGTCAAAGATGATCAGATCAATTTCGTTGTCACGGCAGAAATCAGCCATGTCCTGCAAAAAACCCGAGCCGACACATGTGGCAGGATCAGGCGAAGGACGCTTCTGGCAGATCACACCCGCGACCTCGGCTCCGGCTGTACGGGCAAGCTCCCGCAGCTCATCGAGCGACTCCTCGGTGTCAGGCTCTCCCAGATCCACCCCCGCAAGCAGGACTCTGGTCTGCCCGGTTTGGGTATCGTGCAATTCCATAAGAATGAATTATCGGTCGACGTACTTATTCATCACGCTTACCATGAAGAACGAGCCGAAAATGGCGCCCAGAACCGAGAAAACAATGTTGATAAGGAAGAACGAAAGCTGCTTATCCATCAGATAATTCAGCGCACCCGAGAAATCGGTTGAGTCGTTGACATAAGAGAATACCATGCCGAGGAACATAAAGATCACGGAAACAATCGCGCTTACCGACATGCAGATGCCCATTCCGGCGCCCTTTGAACGTGTGCCGTGGAGCATGGTGTAAAACACGACCGCAAGCATTCCGGCGGGGAAACAGAGAGCAGCCATGTGGAAATCGGCGATCATCGAAACGATCAGGTAAGGTATTACGCCTATAAAAGCGCCCAGCGCCGCGCCGAGTATGCCCTTGCCGACAGAGCCCTCCACTTCGGTCGAGGGAGCGTCATCTTTGTCCGAACGGTCGTCGCCCATAATCTCGCGGTATTCGTCTCCGCTGTCGTCGAATGAGATGGGAGGCTCGGCGTAATCGGAATCGTTGTAGGTTCCGCCGAATTTGTCGGAATAACGGTCGTCGTCATACTTCGACTTCATGCCGGAATATTCGTCATAGGAATCGTCGTATTTGCTGCTGTCCGGCTTCATGGGAGCGTATCTGCGCTCGTAATCATCCTCATCTCTCGAAGCCATCGGAGCGGGAACAGGAGCAGGAGCAGCCTGTGCCGGACGGCGGTTCTGCCTCTGCTTTGCGCTGCATTCCGCGCAGAGAGGCTGCACCATATTGTCCACAAAGGAGCGCTTGGTAGCTTTTGCGCCGCACTTGACGCAGGTATTCGGCACACGGAAGCCGCACGAACGTGCCTGGGTCACAACAAAATCCAGCACCTTGTCCATCGTGCGCAGGGATATAGTGTCCCGGCTTTCATCAAAGAACACGGCGAGGTAATTCTCAACGTCGCCTACCTGACCCTGACCAAGCTCGCCGCCCTCCGCGGCAAGCGCATTTTCAAAGCTGTCAAAGGCTCTGTTGTCTCCGGCGGACAGCATAAACACAAAGAGCTTGCCGCCGTCCTCTTCGCTTACAGCAAAGCCGCAGCCCTGGTAAACTCCGTAAACAACGTCGCCCTCTTTGCGATAATTGTTGGCAGACTGCCACGACGCAAGTGATGAACTCATCATATAATCTGTATCCTCCTCGGTGATTTTATAAAGTAATGATTGATAATTCTGAGATATCGCAATCAACGTTTCTATCGACCTCACATTATTTTACATCATTTATTCCGCCTCGTCAACAGATATTGACCTAATTAATCGCCCTTATCAAAATATTTTATAATTTCTTCATCTTTTTTCATTTAATTTGGAATTTAATGTGTTATAAATAACCGCTCAAAAATCGTTAAAAATGACATAAAAAAAGAATTGAAATATTGTATAAAATATGATATATTAATAATGATACATTTAATTTTTATTGTTTTATACAGGATTCGGGGGTGGTAAAGCCATACCCGGAGCCGGGAGGTTGTTATTATGGACGTCGCATTGAATTATATTCTCGCGCGTATTTCGTCATTTGATCACAATGTGCTGAAATTTGTCAATCATACCATGCGCACGGAGTTTCTGGATCATATCATGCCCTACATAACCAAGCTCGGAGACGCGGGCATATTCTGGATTGCGCTTGCCCTGATACTGCTGATTCCCAAAAAGACACGCCGCACCGGCGCGGCTATGGGCGTCGCCATGCTGATCGGTCTGATTATCGGCAACGGTCTGCTTAAAAATATCATCGCCCGCACAAGACCCTACGACATTTCAAACACCGTGCTGCCGAGACACAAGCTGCTGATTGATCCCCCGACCGATTATTCCTTCCCGTCGGGACATACCCTTGCGAGCTTTGAAGCTGCGACAGCCATTTACAAGGATCACACTGTCTACGGATTTTTGGCTTTTGTGCTGGCGCTTCTCATCGCTTTCTCCCGCATTTATCTACAGGTGCATTATCCCAGCGACGTGCTGGGCGGCGCTATACTCGGATTCCTGTTTGGTCTGCTGGGCAGCACGATTGTCCGCTCGGTGAGCGACAGGTGGGCGTCCCGCAAAGCCAAAAAGGAAGAGGAAAAAGCTGCACAGGAAAAGCAGCCAGAGGAATCCTCAAAATAATAAATCGTCGGTCAGCTGCCCGATTTATCAGAGAAGAAAGGTGATCTGATCATATGGCTAAATTTAATCTGTCCTCATTATTAAAAGGCTCCGGCAGCAAATTGGAGCTTGACGAGCGCTCGACAAAGGTCAACAAGCAGCTACACTTAATCGGTCTTGTCATCAGCATTATGATGTTTGTACTGACAATTGTGCTGCTGGTTATCGCCATAACCAAGGTTTATTCCATCAATAACGATTTTACAGGCGGCAATGTTACCTACACCACGGCAAACAACGTCAATCAGATCGTTGCGTCGCTCCTGCTGCTGCTTGTAACATCCATGGCAGGACTGATATTTTTCAGACTGTATCAGGCAAAGCCGCCCTTTTCCAGAGGAAATATCCGTATCATCCGCGTGGTTGCCATCATGCTCATGCTGCTCTCAATACTTCCGATACTGTTTCAGGTGGGTGTTGCGGGATTCTTCAATATCCCCATCAAAAAAATCTCCATCAACTTCATGTATATTTTCATCGGCATTATCTTCTACTGTATTTCGTATGTGTTTGAACACGGCGACATTATGCAGAAGCAGACCTCCGAAATGGTGGGAATTCAAGAGAATATGATTCTCACCATGGCTGAGGCAGCCGAGGCAAAGTCCGGCAACGTCGGTCAGCACATCAAGCGCGTCTCGGAATACACCAGAGTCATCGCACAGAATATGGGCATGAGCGATGAAGAAGTCGAAAATCTCCGTTTGGCATCCATGCTTCACGATATAGGCAACATACTTATTCCCAGTGAAATACTTGAAAAGGAAAGCTCCCTCAACGACGAAGAATTTGCCATTATGAAAACGCACGTTGTCGCCGGCGAGCAGCTTCTTCAGAACGCAGAGGGCAAGGTCATGGAGGTTGCCCGGCAGGTCGCGCTCGATCATCATGAGCACTGGGACGGAGCCGGATATATGGGCAAGGTCGGCAAAGAAATCAGTCTGCCCGGCAGAATAGTGGCTGTCGCTGATACATTCGACACGCTCGTGGTAAGCGCCAGAGGCTACAAAAGCGGCTGGGATCCAAACAAGGCATATCACACCGTATGCGATGACAGCGGAAAGAAATTTGATCCCGAAGTCATTAAGGTATTTATCCAGTGCTACAAGGAACTGCTTGATATCTATAAGAAATACAACAAGACGTCCAGTAAGGATGCCACTATTTCCGATAATATCGTCGCAGATTACGACAAGATTCTTGGAGAATACAGCCCGAGGAATAAGGTCAAAACAGAGGAAACATTCACCGCAAACAAATCATATCAGGACGTTGAGCTTGACCTCAGAAGGCTTATCTGAGCTTCGCCTGAAGTATTCATCTAAAAATCAATTTGGCGCAGGAGGCTTCTTTGAAGCGAACCTGCGCCTTGTTTTTTTCTGACAAAAACGCCGCAGACGCTTGTAACGGAGTCTGCGGCGAATTCAATTAAATCGCATTAAAAATAATTCATCGGGTTGTTTGCTTGGTTATTCTTGCGTATCTCAAAGTGGAGATGCGGTCCGGTCGATGCGCCTGTGCTTCCGACACGCCCTATCGCCTGTCCCTTTGCAACAGTGGCTCCAGAGGAGATGGTGACGGCGCTCAGATGGGCATAACAGGTGGAATATCCGTTGCCGTGAGAGATGATAATATGCAGTCCGTAGCCGCCGGCGGAACGCTTGACCGTTGCGGTGCCGGAATCGGCTGCAACCACCGTGCGTCCGTATATACCGGCGCATGAAATATCCACGCCGCTGTGGAAACGACCCCAGCGCGGACCGTAAGGCGAAGATATGCTGTGTACGCCTGGAACAGGCCACATAAATCTGCCTGTACCCACTCCGCTGGGTTTCTTGGTGCCAACCTCGTATACCGCTTCAACAGGCTGCTTGGTAACGACGGAGGAAATGACTTCGCTTGCCACCTGCACGCCGTTGATTTCGGTAATCTGCTTTACAACCTCGCGCTCGCCCGGAACGCCCTGTGTAATGCACTTGGAATAGGAGGTATATTCGTTGTTGTTCTTGACGGTCTTTTTGGTGAAATTGATTGTTTCCTTGACGGTAACGGTGCGGACGGTCTGCACCTTCAGCACCGGAAGCTCCTTTTCGAGCAGCACAGATGTACCCGGGACAGGTTCATCGCCGAGATTTTCGTTGAGCTTCAGCAGGCGGTCGTACGACATATTTGCCACATTGGCGATCGACTGAGCAGTATCGCCTTCGTTGACCGTGTAGAACTGCGTCTCGGTTCGCTTGGTGGATATGGTCTTGGCGAATTTATCGGAGGAAACAATCCTGTCGGTGGAATAAAGACCGCTGACGATGTCGGTTGTTCCCATGAAACTGACCTTTTCGCCGGGAGTGCCTGTCTTATACTGGTCCAAGAAGCTCTCCATGATGAACTGAATGTCGCCATAGCTCTTGGCAGCTGCGCAAAGCTCGCCGTTTATGTAAAGTCCGTACGCGCTCTCCACATTGCTGCTGTCGGCAAGCAGAGCCTCGCAGAGCGTTTCGGAGCTCATATTCATGGAGGAGCTTACCGAAGCCATCGAATAGGACGGTGTGAGGGAATCTATGTAATCGGCGCTGGTGTTTACTGTGCGCTGGCTCAGAAGCTGGACCGCGTTGTTATATACGCTCTCGTCCTCGATGTAACCCAGCACCTTGCCGTTGCAGGAGACTTCCAGTGCGTGCGAAGAGTTCATCACGTTAAAAACCACACCCGCAAGTACGCCTATGCATATCACTGGCAAGACAACATTGACAACGCCTGCAAAAAATCCCTTGTGCAGACCGAATGTGCTGCGGAAGCCTGCTCCGCTTTTCATTCCGCCGCATATGTCACGGAATTCATGCCACGCGCCCGAAATTGGCTGCGCCACATGGCTGCCGAAAAAACCTGAAATCCTGCCGCTTACCGGCTTAAAGAACCTTCTGATTCTGCGGCGCTTGTTGTATGTAGCAAACTGGATCTTGAGACCTGTCCAGTAGAGCATGCGGTAAAGTTTTGCGAATATATTCCGTTTTTTATTTTTGCCGTTTGCCTTTATCTTTTTAATTATTTCATCTTTAGTTTTTGTCATATTGCTCATAAATTATGTCACTCTTCTCTAAGCCAGGATACTACAATTCGATTACAATACTGTTATATTATACTACAAATTTGTAATAATACAACCCCGAAACGACATTTTCTTGCAATCTCCGCATAAAAAAATCCGTTTCGGGGTCATTTAAATATATATTGCACAAATAAATCATCAATAATTCGGCAAATTCACGTTTCAATATGATATTTATGTGATATAATACCTTAAAACATGGTTGGATTGGCTGCTATCTGCATTTCACTTATTGTCTGTGGAATCCCAGTGTATTCCGCTGAAATTAATACCGTCGGTAAAGCTCTCAAAATCTCCGCTGCCCTTGTGCATGACGTCTTCCACCAGCATTTCAACAAGCGACTTCGATTCAAACTGAGCCATCGACGTCAGGTCAAAGAAGCTCATGTTAGAGCGGAAGCTCTTGTCTCTCGGGTCGAACCACACGCTGTTGGTCATGTTGGCGTAATCAAAGTCGTCATCGTGCGTCTTAGGATAAAAGCGGCATGCAAGAGCGCCGCCCTTCGTGCCGGGTCTTACATAGGGAAGCAGCCGCTCGGCAAACTCAGCAGCCGGCTTTTTGATAAAATAGGGATCCTTGCGCAGTCTTGTGCCAAATCTGAAATCCTCCGTCAGCGTCATGGCGAGCTTTCTGGGAGTGTGAACGCCGTAGAGGTCACAGAGGAGCAAAGAATACAAAACAGCCGTCGCCGCGTCAAGCCCTTCACATTCGGGCAGACAGTCGTCGAGGTCCAGATCGCTTATCGTAAGCCCCTTTTCCCGACGGAGCATCATCAGATCAAGATTGCTCTCGATCAGGGCGTGATATTTGTAATTCCTGCCGCGCTCGTCGGTCTTTTCCAGCAGCTCCATGTTGTAATGCACCAACGGGTGCACAAGTCTGTCATAGCAATAATGACAGCAAAAGCCCATTGCGTAGGAGAGTATCAGATCAAAGTCCTGCCGGTCGCTGCAATACCGGCATACCTTGGCAAGGGAACGGAACAGCGCAACGGGATCTCCGCCGTGAATGGCAGAGCCGTAGGAACGCAGACTGCCCGACTGCCACGGCATCATTCTGTGAAAAAAGAGTATATCGGGACCCTGGCAGCCCCAAATAAAAGCCTCCTTGTTAAGAAACGGAAAGGACTCTTCAAAACCCTCTTCATTTAAAATACGCTTTCCCAGCAGCCAGTGACTGATAATATCAGGCATGATCAAAACCTCCAGACTTTGTTTTTTTAAAAAAAGACACAAGGCGAACGACAAGAATGCCGTCCGCCTTGTGTCAGAAAAGAGTATCAAAAAAGGGATAGGAGTAGGTGTAGTCTTAATCAGATCATAACGGAAAATTCAACACCGACACGACAAGAACATGTGCATCTAAAACCTGCACAGAGGTTCGTTTGACTTCCGTTACTGTTATTAAGTATAAAGATATTTTATGAACATCCGATTAACTGACAAATAATACTTTGTGAACAAAGAAACGGTATTTCGAGCATTTTTGACTTTTAAGAATAACTTTTATTGTAAATTGACAAAACGATGATTTATCTGCTGACCTGCATAGTTGCTTACCCGCCGATAAGCGAAAAGACCGCCGCGACAGGCGTACGTATATCTGATAGGATACTGTTAACGCCGAACGATTTGACGATATACCACTTGTTGTCAACCTTTGTCATGGAAATCTCCGCTGAAAGAGTGACAGTCTTAGCCTTACCGGCACGTTTCCTGATTGCCGAGGCAAGCAGCTGTGCGCAATCCTCCTCCGAGCCTTCGTCGAGACTCTTCACCGTGTCGCCCAGAGCTGCGCTGCAAATGGATTCGATATCCTCCGGCAGGGTGATCCTGACCTGTGCGATAGCGGAATTGCCGTCTATGCTGATATTCTCGCTCTCCCACTCGATCAGGGACGCAATCGACCTGCACGACTTCTCTTCCGCTTCGCTGTCATCAAACGGTTCGCGCTTTGCCATACAGCACTTGTTCATAGAGCTGATATTGTAATCGCAGAGAGCCTTCATATATGAATTCAGCAGCGATTGGGTCAATGTGCTGTCATCCGATCTGTCCTCCTGACATGCGGGCAGGGCAACCATCATCAGCAGAGCAACGATAAGTGAAACAACCCTTGCGGCTGCGTTTTTTTGAGATATTTTGTAATTCATAACGTCCCTCGCTCCCGTTAAACGATTGCATTAATAATTTATGTATGATGCATTGCAATCATACATCAGCGATAGGTTCTTCTGGTCGCCTTGCGGCGGGAAACGCTGCGCTTGAGGCTGTTCATCCTTTGCTTGCGTGAATAGGAGACAAAGATATAAGCCGCGATTCCGAGTATCACCAGAACGAGAAATACTCTGAAAAGCGTGGAAGCAAACAGATTGTTGACCCAGTCGAGAATGGCAAGCAGCGTACTGCGTTCCACCGACTCCTCAGCCACCAGATTGATTCTGCCTATCTCCTCGCCGTCATAGGTGAGCACGGCTGTGCCGAGCTTCTGCCCCTTGCGGATCGGCGCCACGGCAACCTCATCGACAAAGGTGATTTTTTTACTGACGCTGGTTGACTTGACGCCCTTGGGAAGTATGGTGCTGAAATCATCCTGCGGCACGAGGGTGATGCTTTCCTTATTCCATGCCAGCTTGAGGGGGATATCTGTGATCGGCACGTTGGTATTGTAAATGTCGGTGATATACAGATTGTTGAACGCCCACTCAAAGAGGTTTCTCGCGTCGATGAAGGCGTAATTTTTATCCTTGGCGGTCGGCGCGTGGTCATTGAGCAGGACGACTATATAATGATAGTCCCTGCCGCCGATATTCTTCTTGGCATAGCCGGCGAAGCAGTGACCCGATTTAATGAGATATCCCGTTTTGACGCCTTCGCAGTACTGATAGAAGTAATCGGTGCCGTCGGCGCCCTTTTCGCCTTCGCGTATCAGCAGGTTGGTGGAGACAACCCACTGCACATTTTCGTGCTTGTTGGTGGGCTTGATGCCGTAGGAATGAGGCGTGTAGGCAATCTCGGCAAGCTCGGGAATATTCATGAGGTGGTTTGCGATAAGCGCCATGTCGTGCGCCGAGGAGTAGTGATTTTCAAAATCCGTGGTCAGACCGGAGGCGCACTTGAATTTGGTATTGGTACAGCCGATCTCGGTGGCGCGGTCATTCATGAACTGAATGAATTCCTCATTGGTGCTGCTGCCGTAATACTGCTTGCTTATGTAATAGCCAATGGCTTCCGCAGCGCAGTTTTCCGAAGCGACGAGCGCGTTGTAAATGAGGTCTTTCAGAGTGAAGCGCTCGTTGACCTTGATGTTTGTCCACACGCCGGTAGCGCCCTCCTTGTTGTAATTGACAAATCGCACGGCGCGGGAATCGACAACTACCATTTCGTCGAGCGAATCGGCTCTTTCGTAGGCAATGATGCAGGTCATCATCTTGGTGAGCGACGCGGGAAGCATTTTCTTGTCGCCGTCCTTTTCAAATATGACCTTGCCGGTATCCATACTGAGCATATAAGCGGTCTCGCAGACCGGCTCATATTCCGAACGGAAGGCGGCGCTGACCTCAGCCGGCTTTGAACAGGGCGCCGCAAAAAAAGCAAAGGTCAGCAGAAGAACGCACATCAGCGATGAAACGCGCTTACATATAACAGATGATTTCATTTTTCTGTCAGCTCCAGTTTTCACATTATATCATTCGGTAATTTACAAGTCATTATAGCATATAATTTTGTATTTTAAAAGTGTTATAAAAGTAAATTAACAGTAAATATATAAAAAAAGTTGTTTTTGTCGGGATAATGATGTATAATAAGAGGGATTAACCGTCGTCATGGACAGGAGCGTTATTCAATATGATATATGTGACAGGCGATATGCACGGAGCAGTCTCCCGCTTTGAAGAAAAACCGTTCGCAAAGCTGCGCAGCGGAGATATTCTGATCATATGCGGTGATTTCGGTTTTATCTGGAACGGAGACGGTCAGGAAGAAAAAATTCTTCAGTTTATGGGCAGACAGAAATATAAGATTCTCTTTATTGACGGCTGCCACGAGAATTTCGACAAATTGTACAGCTATCCCGAGGATCAATGGTGCGGAGGAAAGATACACCACATAAACGACAATGTATACCACCTCTGCCGCGGTCAGGTTTTTGAGATAGAGGGGCAGACAATCTTTACCATGGGCGGGGGATTCAGCCCCGACGCGGATATCCGCACCAGCCGCGGCATGCGCTGGTGGGAAGAGGAAATGCCAACGGTTCGCGAGATGGAGCAGGCGGCAAATGTGCTTTATCGTCACTCTCTGAAGGTAGACTACATTATCACTCACGAATGTCCCACCAAGGTCAAGAATCTTCTCTCAAACGACCAGAACAACTTCAATTCACTTACCGCCTTTTTTGACGACCTGTGCGACAGGGTAAAATACAAGCACTGGTTCTTCGGCTCGATGCACAAGGACAGACACATTTCCTCAAAGCACACGGCTGTATATCTTGAAGTGCTGCCGCTTGCCGTGCCGCAAAGCTCCTTCTCGGAGCCGCTCAACCGCTATTTCCGCCGCATAAACAGGAATGACGATGAGCAATACAATTAGAAAGGTGATATTTCATGAGACCCAACAACAGCAACACCGCCATGATCGTGGTCATATGCATGGTGATAGTCATTGCCTTTACGGTAGCTGCGATCATGTTTGCCAAAGGCAGGTCATCGGACGACGATGAGGAATTGTACAACGGTTCTCTGCCCGAGAGCTTTGTCGGAAGCTGGGAGCTTCCCGGCGACAGTCATGTGCTTCAGTCGCCGCGTACTGCCGATGTGACCGAGGACGACGCACTTGCCGACGAGAACGACTTCGGCGTGACGATCACCTACGGCGTTTACAGCAGTAATCGTGTGGGCAGCATAAACAATCCCACCTACAAGATGGAAGAAAACTGCGGCACAGAAGCCATGGATGAGCAGGGCATGCAGAGTGACGGCATTATGGAGGAATTCAGCGAAAATGCCACCATCACCAAAATCGAGGTCTACAATGAGGACGGCAGCTCACTCTGCGACACCGTGTTCATTATAGACGACCAATACCTCATCTATTTCGGCACAGGCAATTATGTATTCTGCGCCGTGAAGCTGGACGCTGTAGGATAAACCGTAAAAATAATAACAAAGGAGTTAATATAATGGCTGTAAAAGACATCATACTGGGACTTTCCAACGCGAACGGTCCCTCGGGTGCGGAGGGTTCTGCTGCCCGACTTGCAATGGAACTGCTTTCGGATTTCACACCTGTGGTGCGGGATTCGCTTGGCAATGTCATGGCGGAGCTTGGCGACCTCAACTCTCCCAATCACATTCTCATTGACGCACACATCGACGAGATTGGTCTGGTGGTCACCGACATAGACAACGACGGATTTCTGCATGTCGCCCGCTGCGGCGGAGTTGACCGCCGCGTTATGATGGGCAGTGAGGTCTGCGTCATGAGCAAGAGCAAGATAAACGGCGTGATCTGCTGCCGTCCTCCTCACCTGACACGCGACGAGGACGTTTCAAAGGTGCCGGATTTCAAGGATATGGCGGTTGACATTGGCTATTCCGCCGAAAAAGCGAGGGAACTTGTGCCCATCGGCACCCGCATTGCATTCAGAAGCAGACCTGCCTCCCTGCTCGGCAGCAGGATTTCCGGCAAGGCGCTGGACAACCGCGCCGGAGCCGCCGTGATTATCCGCACGGTCGAGCTTTTAGAGCCAAAATGCTCGAGGCTCGACTGCCATGTGACGGCGCTTCTCTCCACCCGCGAGGAAGTGGGACATCTTGCCGCCGGATGCGCCGCGTTCACTGTCGCTCCCACACAGGCAGTTGTGGTGGACACCGGCTTCGGTCAGTATCCCGGATGCCCGGAGGAAGTCTGCGGCAAGCTCGGCGAAGGTCCGATGATCGGCTTCTCCCCGCTTCTCAGCCGTGCCGTCACCAAAAAGCTTACCTCCGTTGCCGATGAGCAGGGTATCAGGTGGCAATACGACGTTTGCGGCGGCAGAACAGGCACTAATGCCGACGACATTGCCGTGACAGCAGGCGGAATTCCCTGCGGACTTGTCTCGGTTGCCATTAGGAATATGCACACGCCCGTCGAAACCGTGGACTGCGACGATGTGGAAAAAACCGCACAGCTGCTTGCCGCATACATAAAAAGCGGCGGCATATGCCAGTGATTCTATTCACACAATAATTAATTAAGACATTGATCACTTGATGACAGGAAGGGAGATCAACAGATCATTATGCTGCGTGACACACTTGCAAAGCTTTCGGAGCTTCACGGCGTTTCAGGCGTGGAGGACGAAGTAAGAGAGTTTATTATAAAAGAAATAAAGCCCTGCTGCGACGAGGTAACCGTTAACAGCACCGGCTCCATCATTGCTTTCAAAAAGGGAAAGAATACCCCGGAGAACAAGCTCATGATATGCGCCCACATGGACGAGGTAGGTCTGATCGTCACCGACGTTGCAGAGAACGGACTGCTGAAATTCGCCACAGTGGGCGGCATTGACGCACGCGTGCTCTGCGGCACGCCTGTGCTTGTCGGTGAGGATAAGCTGCCCGGCGTCATCGGCGCCAAACCAATTCACCTGCTAGAGGGAGACGAACATTCCAAGGCGCCCGAGGTGAAGGACATGTACATCGACATCGGCGCACTGAACAGGGACGAGGCGCTGCACAGCGTCTGCCCCGGCGATTACGCGGTTTTCGACACCAATTTCGGAGAATTCGGCGACGGTCTGCTCAAAGGCAAGGCTCTCGACGACCGCGCGGGCTGCGCCGTCCTGATGGAAATACTCAAGCGCGATCTGGCTTGCGACATGTATTTTGTTTTCACCACCATGGAAGAGGTAGGTCTGAGAGGCGCCAAATGCGCCGCGTTCAGCCTTGCGCCTGACATGGCGATCGTGGTTGAATCCACTACCGCTGCCGATATTCCCGGCGTGGACGAATGCAGCAAGATATGCAAAGTGGGAGAAGGCGCCGTTATTTCCTTTATGGACAGAGCCACCATTTACGACAGAGGACTTCTCAAAATGGTGCAGAGAACAGCAAACGAACGCGGCATCAAGTGGCAGTTCAAGAAGGGCGTCACCGGAGGCAACGACTCCGGCACCATTCACAACAGCCGCGGAGGAATTCGCACTGCGGCGATCTCGCTGCCGTGCAGATACCTGCATTCTCCCTGCGGAGTGATCGCCGAAAACGATCTTAACGCGGTGTGCGAGCTGGTTCACGCACTGGCGGAAAAGGCAGCAATGAACAAGTAATTTAAATAATTTATCATACAGACTATGCAGGATTTTTTGAATCATTTCACTCCCAAGCTGTTGCTGTTTGATTTGGACGGCACCCTGCTTGACAGCCAAAAGCGTATTTCCCGCAAAAATCTCGAAGCAATAGAAAAATGCCGCAGCCAAGGCATAATGATCGGCGTGGCAACGGCGAGAAGCGAATCCACCTGCGCAAGATTTGTGGACTGCATTCACCCCGAACTGCTGATATCCAACAGCGGAGCGCTTGTGCGGCTTCACGGCACAGTCATCTATCAATGCGGTTTCACCTCGGAGGAAACGGCGTTGATTGTCGGCGCAGGCGTTGCGGAACATCGCGGAATCACGGTTGATTGCGATGACACCACCTATTGCAACCGGAACATTTCCTTTTTCAACGAACCGGGAATGACCTACACCGACTTTTCAGACTTCGCCCGAAGTTCTTTCAAAATATGCATAGAGGGTACGGATACTGACTTTGCCGAGCGCACGGCAGGACTTATTGATGATTGCTCGTGGCTGGCGTTTTCCGACTGCGACTGGTTCAAATTTTCCAAAAGCACAGTTTCCAAAGGCGACGCCCTGCGGCATGTGGTAAGCCGCACAGGCATTCCTACCCGACATATGGTCGCGTTCGGGGACGATTTCGTTGACGTGGAAATGCTCGACATCTGCGGCGTGGGCGTTGCTATGGAAAATGCCGTCGATGAGGTCAAGCAGCACGGGGATATTGTCATCGGAAGCAACGACACCGATGCCATTTCGGAATATTTATTTGAATATGTTTTGTAATTTGATTATTCAATTATACAAATCGTAATATTTACAATGAAAATTTGTCAATAGAAAGTGGGCATTCCTATGATAAAAATGATAGATCAGAACAGCTTTGAGGCTGCAAAGGAATACTGCCTGGGCGATCCCTTCGGCTGCCGCATCCTCGCGGCGATGCTGGCATACGGCACGGATAAGCCGTTCTCGCTTTTCTGGGCGCAGTATGAGGGCGACTCTGCCGACGGTTCAATAACAGCGGTCATTTCCCGTCTTGACACCGCAATGACAGTATGCGCCAAGGGAAAATACGACACGGAGGAACTGGACTGCTTCATTCAGGCAAATATGGGCTATATCGGCGCACTGCGTCCGGCACGCGAAGGCGAGACCGCCAACGGATTGGTAATGCGTCTGGCAAGGAGAAAGAACGTCATCTCTGTCTCCGACGCCGAGATAAACCCCGAAATATCCGATGTCTACGCCGTTATGGAGGAATGTGCCGGCACAGGCTTTGAGGTGCCGCGCTTTGACGACTTCTACAGTGACATGATCTACCGCAAAAAAGCCAAGACAGTACTTTCGGCAATTGTCAGAGCCGACGGAATGCCTGCTGCCTGCGGCGCGGTTCATCTCTCGCCCGGCACTGCTCTGCTCACCATATGCGCATGCGTCCCGGAAAAACGCGGCAAGGGCTACGCCGGCAAGGTGGTCAACGCTCTGCTGGACAGATGCGCCGACAGAGACGTTTATCTGATGTGCATGCCTTCATTGCACGATTTCTACGAGAAATACGGTTTTTTGACGACCGGCGGATTTGTCTATTAAAATATTGAAAAAAAGCCGCGCCGACTGAAAGGAATTGCCCTGACAGCCGACGCGGTTTTTTAATACTAATAAAAAGAGAAACAAAAAAAGCCAACCGTCCTATTGGACAGATTGGCTTGATGTCAGCGTCTACCTATCTTCCCGGATCGTCACCAATCAAGTATTTTCGGCACAAGTGAGCTTAACTTCCGTGTTCGGAATGGGAACGGGTGGACCCTCACCGTCATCAACACTGACTATTTTGTTTCATCGCCTCGGTTTTGCTTTGTTTGATGCGCTCTCCGTGACGACTTCAATATATTACCACATTGGTTTTGAATTGTCAAGTGTTTTTTTTGTTTTTTTCAGATTTTTTTGAAAAATTTTTTTCAGGTTTTTTCAAATGGCATAAATACAGCCTCCTATTTGCGTTATTCGCGTTATTCGTGTTATTCACGGGTTGCCATTGATTTTTTAGGACAAAATTTTGACATAAATCTTTTTGCCTTGTTTTGATTTTTGTTTCAAATCAATCATAATGATTACAAACACGGCAAGGCTATTGACTACTAAAAAAAATAAATATATAATATATGTATAAAAAGTTATTCTGATATTTTCTATGTTTGCTAAAAGAGCAGGAGGTTTTTGCGCATGAAAAGATATTTCTCCAATATTTTTGCCATTCTTGTTTCAGGTGCGCTGATATCAAGCACTTTGTTTTTCACAGCCTTCGGAGGCTTCAACGCTGAACAACTTGAACAGCTTCCGGTTGAAAGCACCTCCTCGGCAAAAAGCGGAAATTACGAAAATGTCGATAAGCTCAGTGTGAGCAAAATCAATGTCAACAAAATATTCGGCAAATTTACTTCGGGCAAAGCAAATAACGATCAGCAAAATCAAAACGCCGCATCGGAGCCTTCCTCTTCACGGACAACAACAATCGTTGTTTCAAACAACACAACCACAGCAACTTCCGAAACCACCAAAAAAACATCTTCCGCCACAACCACGGCAACCGCAAAGGCTCCCGTGGATGAAACAAAAAACATTGATTATATAAAGGATCCCGACTACAAATCCAAATATTATATCGTCGTCTACACAGGAAGTCAGTCCGCCGTCGTTTACGGCAAGGATGATTCCGGCGCCTATAACGTCAAGGTCAAGGCATTCACCGTGTCAACCGGCAGAATCGGCTCTACTCCTACACGCAAGGGCGTCTACAGAATCAGAGCCAAGTACAGATGGCGCAGACTCATGGGCGACTGCTGGGGGCAGTACAGCAGCAGTATAAGCTCGAGCTATCTGTTTCATTCCGTTCCTTATGACAAACAAAGTCCGGATTCTCTTTACAACGCCTCCTACAACAACCTCGGCAAAGCGGTATCTCACGGATGTATACGCATGTGCGTAAGAGACTGCAAGTGGATCTACGACAATTGTCCCATCGGCACTCAGGTTAACGTCGTGTGGACCTCGGGTCCCGCCGGAGCAAGCGTCCCCAAACGCAAGAGCGGAGCCAAGTACAGCGGCTGGGATCCCTCCGATCAGTGGTCAAAGGGCAATCCCTATTTCAGCGACAGTCACAAAACCTCCACAACAACAACTATTACCACCACCGCCTCAACCGACACGACAACGGCATCCTCTGCCACACAAAGCTCCCAATCCTCAAAGACTTCAGCCGTGTCTCAGACCGCAGCTTCAACTGCAATTACAACTACCACTACAACTGCCGCTTCCACACAGCCGCCGCAGGAAAGCATCGACGATTTTGACGGAATTCCTGTTGGATAAAACTTCATTTTGCATCGTCAATTTGCAGTATATGTTAATTTCACTCTATATCCTAAAAAAAATTGTATAATTAGAAAAAATTTAATTATTTTGCTCTTTACAATCTTAAAATAATGTCGTATAATATTTATGATTTAAATGGGGTAATATCCTGTAGATCAATCAGATCGTAAAGGAGGGACTGAATTGGACAAGTCTGTTGCACAGAAATTAATGATAGTCATGTCTTTGTTTACAGCAGTGTTTGCCACGGTATTCGTGTGCGGCAACATTGTCAACAGCAGTTCGTCAACCGACAGCTACATTCAGCCCGTTCCTAAAACACACTATGTCGTGACCTACAGCGATACTTCGATTGACGAAACGCAGGACGAGGTGATTTCTCAGAGTGACATTGACGCTCCCGAAGATGAGCCTGTCATTACCACCACCACAACCCAAGAACCTGCAAATATTGAAAACGGCGTGACAGTAGTGGAATTTGTCGATGACGACGATGAGGATTACACATCTGAAACAATGAATGTTGCGGAAGAGGACATAGACAACCAGTTTTTGTACATGACCACAGTCACTACCAAGCTGCCTGCCGCCACCTTTGAGCAGGTTAAAACCACAACTACCGTAAAATCCACTGCCACTACCACCCGCAAAACAACCAGAAAGACGACAGCAGTGACGGCGGCAAAGCCATATACCACCCGAAAGAAAACTGCAAAGACAACTACTTCAAAGAAAACAACGGTTAAAACCACTGTAAAGACCACTAAATCAACCACAGAAAAAATCCCGTCATCTACGAAGAATGCAACGGCTGTACAGTCATCCGCGATCACTACAACCAAGGTCACAACAACCACCGCAAGCACAACGGCATCAACTACCGCCACTACTAAGGCTGCAACTCAGTCCACCACAGCATCTACCTCTAAGCCGACGACAAAGGCAGTCACCGAAACACAGCATACCACCACGCCTGCTCCCACAACCACTACCAAAGCGCCGCAGATCGGCGGCGCCGTTTCCATCAACAAGCGCACCACCACTGAGAGCACAGCAGCTTCCGAGCAGCCGTAACAGATTATTTTGAATACACAATATCAAAAGGAACTGCATTTCATTGAAAAATTGCGGTTCCTTTTACTTTGCGTTTACTTTTTATAACCTAAGCGCTTGCTTTATCGGGATTGTCGTTGATGGTGGAGGAAAGCAATACGTTTAACCCGTATTTTTCGCAAATCTCCTTTATTATGCCCTGCTGCGACATACCGACATATTTTTCGGCTATGCGTGAACACAGATCAGCGTCGTCGGCACGGGTGACTATTACAAGGCTGCATTCCGAAATAGGAGTGTCAATATATTTGAAGCTCACATCGCTCTCTTGGAAATTTGCCGCTGCCCAGATTGCCTGAGGCTCATCGACTGCCGCACACTGCACCTCTCCCGAAGCCAACATGGTAAGTACCTGCTGCATATTGCTGCATACGATGATCTTCTTCAGGCTGCCCTCCATTACCGAGGCATTGTGAAGCTCCGCCTGCGCGTTGGAACCGCTCACTACAGCCAGCTTTTTGCCCTTGACATCGGCAAGGCGGCTGATCCTGCTGTCGGCTGTGGTCATTATTACCTGCCTGTAATACAGCCCTGTCTCAATGGTTCTCACCGATGACACAAGCGTTTTCGACGGAGGAGGACAATTCCACAGGCAGTCCACGCTGCCCTGCATCAGTTTATCGTAAGCACTCGCCGAATCGAGACGGGTAAAGGACACATCTACCCCAAGTGAATCAGCTGCATTGGCGGCAGGTTTTCCGGTGAGTCCCTCGGCGCCCTTCCCCTTTTCAGCCTCCAACACAAAAGGGGCGTCGTCGGCTTCGGAGGCGGAGCAGTATCCGACCCTGAGACCGCCGTTTTCTTTAAGACGGCTGACAGTGCTGTCGGAATGGCAGGAAGCACATACCGATATGCACATTGCCGAGGCAATCAATAATGCCGCTGTCTTTTTGAGAATATTCATATGACCAGCTCCGTTCTGTATTTTGTAAAGAGATCAGATAATGTAATTGTTGGAGTAGCTCTCATTCTGCCTGTCGATAATATCCTGCAAAGTAATGCTGTCAAGGTATTGGGTGATGGTCTTATTCAATCCTTCCCAGATAAAGAGAGTGGGACAGTTTTCTGCCCTTTCACAGGTATTTGGCTGCTGTACAAGACATGCCACAGGAGCCAGACTGCCCTCTGTCAGCCGGAGTATCATGCCGACGGTGTAATACTCGGGCGGCTGAGACAGACGGTATCCGCCCTGAAATCCCCTGTTGGTCTGAAGCAGCTCGGGCGTATTGAGCATCGGAATGATCTGTTCGAGATACTTTTTGGAAATATTCTGGCGCTGTGCAATTTCTTTAAGCGCAATAAAGCCATCTCCGCGATGTTCGGCAAGATCCAGCATGAGTCTGAGGGCGTATCTGCCCTTCGTTGATATTTTCATTTTACCTCATTCCCCTTCATTAAGTGATTATACCTACATAATACCACAAAAATTGTAGGTTTTCAAGTGCCGATTACCTGCATTGCAAAAAAAATCGGACTGCACCGGCATATTATCTGCCAAATACAGTCCGAAATCCGTCAAATGTCGATAAAAAGACCCTTCGCCTTGAATTTCTTTTCCTTGCGGTAGATCTTTTTGAGTCTCAGCTTTATCTTGCCCACCACGATATAAAGCAGCACAAGCGATGCAAAAAGCACGCAGAGCCAGATCAGATCCATTGTGCTGTCACCTCTGAGCTGACTGTATATCTCATCCGAGAGCTTTGTGCCGCTGGAGGTTTTGAGAGAATAGGTGAGGTTGTTCATCTTCTCAAAAATAGCCAGCAGATTGGCTATCACGCCCAGACAAAGCCCAACGAATACCACGCTCAGCACGGCGCTGATAGTCTTTGCCTGCTCTGAATCGCGTATATCGTATGCCAGCTTGGTAAGAGGACGCATTTCCGATTCGGGCGGACGCAGCATGGCAAATTCGGCGCGGCTGTCCATCACGGGAGGAAGCTCCTCATCAGGCATAGCACCTGTCGGAGCGTCGCCGGACAGCTTCTGTCCGCAGCTGCCGCAGTAAAGATCGCTGTCGGCATTCTGTGCGCCGCAATGTGAACAATACATATCGGATTACCTCACTTTCATTGATAAATATTTTCTACAGCTGAATGACAGCCTGTATCAGTCTTTCTTTGAGAGCTTTCTGCCCAGGCGCTTGAAGAGTATCACAAGACCGGAAATTGCCATAAGTACAAGAATCGCTGAAATAGCGATGGCTCCGATGTTGCCTACCAGCTCCAGCGGATCGGTTGAAGTGTTGATCTCGGGTCTGAGAACCTTTTCTTCTCCCTCAGATGTAAACCACGACAGTATGCTGCCGAATGTGCCGCTGATGTAAAGATATACCAGACCGCCCACAGACAGTATAAGCAGAATCGCCGGAAGTGTGAGCTTGTCAGGCTTCGCCTTTTTCTTTACGGGCGCGGAAGCCGCTGTGGTTTCGGGTGCGGAGGACGCAACCGACTCGGTCTTCTTTTCCTCGACCGCGACAATGGTTTCTACAGCCTTGCCACAATTCGGGCAGGCAGAGGCTCCTGTAGGTATTTCGGTACCGCATGCTTTGCAGAACATAATTCATTCTTCCTTTCGTTCAAAAAGTAGTTATATATTTCGGCACGAGATCAAAACAGCGCGCCGCAGATTGCCTTATTCCGAAATAATCTTGTGATCAACGCAGTAGATTCTGATATTTTTCAGATCGGTGTCGGATTTTGCCGATGTGAGCATTTCGTAGAGAGTATCGGCATATTTGCGATATCTGTCTGCCTTGCCCACATACAGATAATTGAGCAGACCGCTGTTGTTTGAATACCATTCATAGCGCTTTGCCTCATATTCCGTATACCACACATAATAGCAGCAGTCACAGAAGAGCTTTTCCTCCTCGGTGTATTCCTCACCGAGAATCTCATTGAATTTGGCGGTGTATTCCTCCAAAAAGCTGTAATCCTCCGCCTTGCCCGACTTGGAAAGAAGGTCGTCAATCACCTCGTCAAAATTCGGGTTGCGGACGTCATCCACCAGAGCAAGCATCATCTTCTGCTTGTCGGTGTCAACCTCTTCTATCTGGGTCTTGGTGTCAAAATTGCTCACTACCCACGCAGATGTCCATACGCCGATAATGATAATCGCCACAGCCACAAAGAATCCCAATGCACCTTTCGCAAAGCTCTTGACCCCTCTCGAAGGATCCTTTCTCGGTGCGGGACCTATGACAATGGTCGGAGCTGTCGGACGTGTGTCAACAAGCGTCTGGGTTTCGCTGCCGCCGGACGCGGTGCTCTTGTAACCCTTGTAACCCGTGCCTTCCGCGCCTGCGTTCCGGGGTCCGCTGCCGGTGCCGCTTGTGGTATTGCCGCCCTGCTGTCCGCCCGATGGCGTTGCCGCCTCGTCGGATGCCGGAGCACCGCATCTGGTGCAGAATTTCAGACCTTCCCGCAGTTCATTGCCGCAATTAGAACAAAAAGCCATGCAGATACCTCCGTATAACAAAGCAGCAAGATTCACAAATAGTCTAATACACTGCCGCTTAATCATAATCTAAAATTTTTCCATATATATTATGACACAAATAATCAAAAAGGTCAACTGTTTAATTGAATTATTATGTAAAATCAATATGTTTTTCAGATTGTCCTCAGCAAAATCACTGCGGCGGTACAAAATCCTTGAGCACTCCGTAATTATCACTGTCAGTGAAATGCCACCATTCCTCTTTGTAAGGGGTAAAACCGCAGGATTTCATGGTTTTTTCCAGCAGCTTGGCGTTGTCACGGGCAAACTGATCCTCGATGTCGCTGTAATCGCGGTCCGCCAGCTTGGTCAGATTGTCAAAGTCCGTCGGCATCACCATCTCGGTGCCGTCCGAATCCACCAGCGTCACATCCACCGCATTGCCGCGTGTATGAGAGGAATATTCCTTGCTCGGATCGGTCACATATGCCGTGTTCGGGCAGACCTTCCACAGCTTCTTCTGCGCCTGCACGGTGCGGTATGCGTCCCATATTTCCAACCCCATGCCGCTTTTTTCCAGCTTTTTCTGGGCGCGTATCAGCTTCTTTACCGTGCCGTAGCGAAGGTAGGCGTCGCGGAAGTCGTAAATCGCTTTGCCCGTCATGTTTCGCTTGCCGGAATAACGCAGGTCGATTCGCACGGCAGGAGCGTAATCCCGCACCCTCACCATCTCGTCATTTGACGCGGGAGCAGATAAAGTGGGCTGCGTTGCCCTGCTTTCCGGTGTGTCCGACCGGGTAACGGCGGAATATCTGACGCTTGTGCCTTCGGGAAGCACACCGCTGCTCCGGTTGCCGATGGCAACGTAAATGGCAAGCGCTGCAAACACCATAAATCCCACCGCGCACAGTATAAGCGCCATAGCCCTTGTATTTTTATCCATTGGGCAATATCTACTCCCTTGATTATTTGATTATTTTCCGGATTACTAAACAGAATCCGCCCTGACGCAGCGATAGAGCGATAACGCAGCACGGCTCATGGCGGATCCGTTATTATTATGGCTTTACTATTGATTGTCGCGGTCGGAATAGGTTATCTCGACATTGCGGTTTTCCATGCCGGCATGGTTCTTCTTTGCATACACATCGGCGTCGGAAGAGCCGCGGATAATGCCTATAACCTTCCTGATCTGGTCGCCCGTGCGGCTGAAAAGAGTCTGACCCGAACGGTTCATAACACCTTGATTCATCGAGCCGTCGTCATAATATTCGTTGCGGTCAGGCGATACTGGAGCCGGACTGTAGCCTTCCTCCTCATCGTCCGGGAATATCATGGGAGGCGGAATATCCTCTTCCCCGTCATCCGGGAAAATCATCGGAGGGTCAACGTCATCGTCACTGTCAGGGAGCAACGCAGGCGGCTCGCTTCCTTCATCTTCATAGGGAAATACCATGGGCGGCTCGTAATCGTCCGAACTGTCATGCGTATCCGATGTGTCGTGATAAAGTGTAGGATCGGCGTATTCTTCTTCCTCCTGTGGAGGATTGTAAAGCTGCCCCGATGTATTGTCGTCAGGCTGAGTCGGGAAGAAAACCTGCTGCTGCGTGTAATCCTCTCTGGGATAACCGTCGGACTGACCGACAGGCTGATCGTTCTCCTCGGTGTAGAAGATATTCTGAGGCTGCGCCGCTTGGCGCACCGGCAAAGGCTCGGGATCAGGCAATGGCACGAACGCTTCGCCGCTGTTGTCCACATCACCCGACGGTGCGGTATCGTCATCATCAAAGAAGTAGGCGGGCGGCACGTAGCTCTCGCCCGGACGGTTGAGTTCACGGTCAAAAAGACCGTCCTCCGGAATATAATGCTCACCGCCGTCGGTAAAGGTCAGTGCCGGCTTAAATTCCTCGCCGTAATCATCGTCGTCAGTTTCCGTCTTCTGTTCAGCCTTGATTTCCTGCTTCTGATTGACGCTCAGGCTGATGTCACTTGGCAGGTTGTATCCGCCCTTGTAATCGCTGTAACCGGTATAACCCGTATAGCCTGTTTCCGTTTCGGACTCGTCTTCCGTCTCGGTTTTGATTTCGGGTTCAACAGGCTCAACGGCGTATTTTTTGCACGCCTCGTCAAGCGATTTTTCCAGAGAATCCATAAGAATATGGAATTCCTCGTTTGACGCGTGCATGATGTAATCCGCCGCGTACGGATTGCTGTCAGACGGTCTGGAATTTGGCAGACGGTAACCGCCTTTTTTGAGAATATCCTCGGTCTCGGCGCTGAGAATAGGCTGTTCACTCGCGGCAGGCTTATTCTCTGCTGCGGGAGCGACCGACTCGGCATATGAAACAACGGGCTTTGCCGTGAGCTGATCGTCGATGTAATTGGCGCTTTTTTTTGCCATGGCTGAGATCTGGCTCTTCATGTCATGAATGAGCGCGTCGGATCCGGCGGAGCGTGTGCCGTATTTTGTTTCGTAGGCGGCTGCGGCTGCCCTGCGGTCGGCTTCAAATTTATCGTTAATCACCTTGCGGACTGCCACATATCCCTTTTTGGCGTTGGCTCTGATGCGGGCAGCGTCGGTCTTCTTTTCTCCCCTGACCACGCTTACCGTAACCTTCTTTTTCTTCCAGTTCTTCGGGGAACATCTGAGCACAACATCGACGTGCTTGTTCACAGCTTTGTGCATAATGTGAGTACGCGTCATATCATAGCTTCTCGGAACATGTCTCATCATATGCACATGTTCCAGTCCGCTCAATTGGTATCTTCTCATAATTATAATCCCTCCTTCATTTCATTTTTCCTGTAATATCCTATATACAATTTATTATAAAACTTTTTATCCGAAATGTAAATAAAAGATTAATAAAAATTTTCGATTTTTCGGCGTTGTTTTTCATAGAAATTTAACATAAATTTTAGTAAAATATCACAAAGGAGCGTTTATTTCCTGTCAAACTGGTAAAAATCCGGGGTATTTGTGAGAATTCCCTGTGATGTAATTTCAATCAGACCGTAGGAAGGCTTGCTGTAATCGCGCGGAAACGCAAGCGAACCGGGATTCAGCACGTAGATGCCGTCATGGTATTTATTGTAAGGCACATGGGTGTGTCCGTACAGAGCTATCTTCGCGCCCTTTTTTCTCGCATAGTCAATCAGTCCGTTCAGACCGTACTTGACTCCGTGAGCATGACCGTGGGTGAGCAATATTCCCGTCCCCTGCAATGTCACAAGCAGCTCCGCCGGAACATCGCTGCCGAAATCGCAGTTGCCCCTTACAAAATAGAATTGCTTGTCGGGGAACAGCTTATCCATTCCCCTGATGTCGCCGAGCAGATCACCGAGAAAGAAAACCGCCTGCACATCGGGGTGCTGCGTAATGCATTTGCGCACCAGATCGCTTCGCCCGTGACTGTCGGACATAACCAGAATCTTCATAATATTGAACCCCTTTCTGATATTGATTCATTGTAACATTTACTCTCATCTATGAATATTATGCCTATTGAAGCATATATTTTAACAAAGCACGGAAGGAAAGTGACAGATTATGTCGAATAACAGTGCCAATCTGGACAGACTGCTTCGGGAAACAGGTGCGCAAGGCGATGCCTCTGAAAAAATACGCGAGGCAGCCCAGAACAATCCCGACGTCGCGAAGGCTCTCGGCAAACTCACCGAAAGCGATATCGCCGGTATCAGCGCCATATTGAATGACAAACAGGCGTTGGCACACATCATGTCATCGCCAAAGGCACAGGCTCTGCTCAAAAGATTCAAGGGATAATAAGGAGGCTGACGCAGCATGGACAATATAAATGAGCTGCTCGGCTCGGTGCTGAGCGACCCTGATTCCATGGCGAAGCTGAAGGAAACGGCGCGTCAGCTTGGTCTGGACACCTCGGACAACAGCTCCCATACCACGCAAAGTGCAGCCCCTGAGAAACCATCGGAAGGACTGCAAGGTCTGGCTCCCGCGCTGAATAAGCTGACTCCGCTGCTCGGCAAGCTCAATGAAGAGGACGACATGACGCGCCTGATTCACGCGCTCAAGCCGTATCTCAGCGGTGCAAGGCTTAAAAGAGCCGAGGAAGCCGACAGAATCGTATCCATCATGCGGGTGATACCTCTGCTCAGGCAATCCCGTGAGGATCAACAGTAATTGTGAGGTGACTGTATGCAGCAATTCGAGAGCTTTGCGCAGATGCAGCGAGACGCCGCCATGCGGGTGATGGAAATGCAGCGAAGGGCTCAGGCGGCAATGCGCAATTCTTCTTCGCCGCCGCCCGAACTGCCCGCCTTCATGGACTCTCCATCCGAGTCGCCGCTGAGCGAACCGGAAACGGAACAGATCATGCCGGCATCAGAGGAGCGCGAGGTTAAAAAGCCGGAAATATCGCAGGAGGATACCGAAAGGGCGCTCGTCACTGCGATACTGCTTCTGCTGATGAGAGAAAACGCCGATGAACGGCTGATTTTCGCCCTGCTGTACATTCTAATGTAAATTACGTGATTAGCCTGCTTTGCCTGTTTAGCTTGTTTATTCTGCTTAGCCTGCTTAGCTCAGTATCTCCAGATATGCCTGCGGAGCGACCTCATGCGCAGCACGGTGCAGATCAGCGCAATCGCCACACCCACAAGCAGTGCAGCAACAAGTGCCGTTCTCGCGTCGGAATGAGGGATATACTGGCTCACGTCAAAAAACCTGTTGCAGACAACATAAATTCCCATCAGCAAAGCCGCAATGTACATTCCAAACGGAAGATATTTCAAAAGGGTGCCGCCTGTCGTTATCTCGTTTTTGTACCTGACTGACGATTGGCGGCGCTTTTTGCGGTACCAGCGCGGCATTGCCTTTCCTTTGAAGGCATCAAGCGCCACATTTACATATTTGAGCAGATCATTGGCGGTGTCGGCGGTCTGATTCTCTTCCGAAACGCCGTCAAAGATATTAATATTAATCTCGGCGCTCTCGTCATCGTAAGCACCGCCAAGCTCTGTGTACTTTGTGTATTTATTATAAGCAATGGCACAGTCCTCGGCGGTCGTGCTTTCAAAAGGCACTCCGGCGGCAAAATATTCTGCGGTCTTTCGTTTGCCGCGGCGCTCCAGACGCTTTACCGCTGCCGACAGCGAGAAATAATACGTCATTACGCCGTTTACCGTGCGCTTGTTGACATTGGAGGTGAGCACGCTGATGTATTCGCCCTTTTTGCCTCTTCGTCTGCGATAATGAGGATAGCTGCCGGTAAAGCCGTTCTCCAGCAGCTTCGGTTCAATAACTGAGCGCATTTTTTCCTCCGCCTCGGAGTATGTGCCGTATATCCTGCTCACGCCGTCGAATTCCGACGTACATTCGAGCATCCTATGAATCAGTCTGTCATAGAATTCGCGCACCGAGTCCTCGCGTTCTTTTTCACGCAGCATACGGGCAAAATTCCACAGTCCATCGGCGATGGCGTCCAGATCGTCCTCCACCCAGGCATCAACCGCCTTTTTAAGCTGGTCATAAAGCGCCTGCTGCCCCGTCTCCTTGAATATTTCCTCATATAAACCGAATCTGTAGCGGTTGCCCAGCAGTTCGAGCACCTTGTTCGGAATGGCGATTTCGGAAGGCGAATGTTCTCCGTCACCGTACATTTCCACATCAGCCATCTGATAGGTCACGCGCAATATCTTGGCAAGCGGCAGAAGCTCCTGCTCCTTCTCAGACATGGAAGCGCTGCCGAGAAACTGCTCCTTGCTGATTGCCTCGCCGCACCAATCCTCGATGAAGCCGTGACCGCATTTGCCGAAATCACGCAGATATCCGCCGTAATCAAAGAGCGAAAGCCGCATTTCCGGACGGCTGCACTTAAAAGTGAGCCTGACCCAGTTGCGGTTCTGAATAGCGCGAAGCTCCATGTCGTCGGTGCCGAATTCCACGTTGACCACAAAGCTGAATTCAAAGCCGGCATCGGTGTGCTCGGCTTCTATGCAGAAAAGCATTCCCACCAGCGGAAATGTCCCTTCAAAGGTGGTGCTTACATCCGGAAAGTACAGCGCAGCCTTTCCCCAGAATCGCTCCGTCAGGTTGAGAAGCAGTCCGCCTTCCTCCTGCACCAGCGAGATATTCTGCCACATCATATTGGTGGAACAGCTTCTGAGCAATTCTCCTGCCGCACGTTCCATATAATTTGCCGCGTCGTTCAGACTGTACTGACTGCGCTCGACAGCCAGAGAATTGACGCGGTGAAGCTCCTCGAGCCACTTCATAAACGGGAGAAGATCGTTCAAATTGTCTGCTCTCACAGGGTTCTCGGATAAATTTTTTATATCGTCATTGAGGTATTCCTCTACATCCACCGTGCTTTCTTTTGTCAGTTTGCTGATGGCACGGTTTATGCCGGAGGCTATTTTTGCCCGTGTGCGAAAGCTCTGCTCACACATCAGCCTCACGGTATCCTTTGCGTTCATATCGTTCGACGGAGAAAAAATCGGATGCATTCCCGAGAAAATCTCCGCTATTCCCATTCTTTTGCGGTCGATATAATAGTTCATTGAGATATTTTTTCCTCCTTTCCGAAAGCAGCCTTTAGCCGATTGTAAAAAATTGAAAAATGCGGGAATCAGGGGCTTTGCCAATTTGATTACAGATGTTTTTCTCCACTCGGGGCAAGGGTTATCTTGAAAATACGCTGTATATGTTGCGTCCAAGCCTGTTTTTAGTCGCGGCGCATTGCAGCGAGGGGCGCTGCCCCATATGCACTAACTTAAGGTTGACATAATCATTTCCATATGCTATAATATGAGTATAATATTATGCTCGGAGATATAGAAAAATGGAAATGATTG
>CACWOX010000018.1 GCA_902762615.1 uncultured Ruminococcus sp.
TCGCTCCATTTCGATGTCGGACTGATAATCGTCGATAGCTTCTTGGATTTCATCCTCGAACCATCTGACCGAGCCGCTGGTGACGTCATACAGATCCTCACTGTCCTCATCCTCCACCTGCACCGACAGAGGGAAGTAAAAGGTTTCAGTGGCGTAATCGTCCGAAAATGCCTTCCTACTATATGGCATATTCTATCGCCTCCGCTTTCTCCAGTCCCAAGCGCCGGATATTAATGGCAGTGATGATGACGTTGTACATTTTCTCCGAGATCAGCTTGGTGTCGAAGATATCGCTGAGTGAGACGTGGTCGGTGTTGAAGTACATATCCTTCGACGCGCTGTAAAGGGTGTAGCAGTTTTCGCTCACCGTATCCAGTCTGACTTCATCGTAATCGATGCGGCTCTCTCGGATATTGCCCTTCACCTTGTTCCACAGAATCTGATCCGCCGTGAGCAGATACATCGCAGCCATGAGTCTGGTGTCGGTTTTGTCCTTCTTCCTGATGGCTTTCTTGAATGTGGACTTGTGCTGCTGGCTTTTGAATCTCATTTGGTAATCACTCTCCTAAAATTTTCGTTAGCAAACAAAAAAAGCCGATTGTCTTTTCTGTCGGACGCTGATCAGACGTCCTTCTTCAAAACAATCGGCTTTGTTGCTTATCTACAAAAAATCGCACAGATTTTCTACCTGCACGCTTGATTGACTGAGTATTGAATTTTTGAATTTTGGGTTAGGGAAGGGCTGCAAAATGCCCGTTACGGGAGTTCAAGTTCATAAATCGGGCAAAATCAGCCAAATGCATCTACGGTATAACCTTTATAATTTTTGCCCCTAAAACGCGAAAAAACCCCGAAAATTCGGAGTTTTTTGCGGGTGCATCTTTTTTGTTCACCTATTCTGGTGCGAGTGACGGGACTTGAACCCGTACGTCATGCAACACACGCCCCTCAAACGTGCCTGTCTGCCAGTTCCAGCACACTCGCAAATCTTATTGTCTTTTCGCACTCATTGTCGCTCTCGCTGAGTGCCTATATAATATATCATACCGAATTGCATTTGTCAAGCATTTTTTTCAAAAAAACGATTTTTTTTCTTCCGCTTTAAGTCCTAACGTAAATGCACGCCAGGAATGAATTCCAAAGCACGCCGCAGACGGTGCTGAAACACTGACCGTGGCGTGCTGATTCCTAACGCGATTGAACCGTCGCCTTCTGAAAAAATCAATCCCTGTCGAGCAGCTCCTGATAGAAGTCGGCGTAATTGGTCTTTTTGTCGCGGATGAATTCTATTGCAGAAGAAGGATGGCGGTTGAGTCTGCCGGTGAGAAGGTACGGCACGTCATAGCCCCACACAACGCCGGAGGCTTTGAGGGGAAGGATGTATTCTTCAATAAAGCTGAGAATGGGTGTAATATTGAACTTGGGGTTTTTGAAGAAGCCGAGCAACAGCTCCATTGCGCAGTTGCCTGCACCGCGACCCATGCTGCTTACGGTAGCGTCAAGATAGCTTGCGCCGAGGGACATGGATTCAATCGTGTTGGCGAAAGCGAGCTGCTGGTTGTTATGGGCGTGTATGCCTAAGTATTTGCCGGCTTTTTCGGTATAGGACAAGTATTTCTCGGTGAGTCTGGCGATTTGCTCTGGATAAAGCGAACCGTAGCTGTCCACAAGGTACAGTCCGTCTGCATTGCTTTGACAAATCATGTCCAGAGCACCGTCAATATCGAAAATGCTGGCGTTGGAGATCGCCATGATATTCACGGTGGTCTCGTAGCCAAGCTCATGGCAGTATTCCACTATTTCCAGCGCCGCCGGAATGGTGTTGATGTATGTCGCCACGCGCACCATGTCGATGACGCTCTCCGAACGCGGCTTGATGTCCCGGCGGAAGTCTGTTCTTCCAACGTCAGCCATCACGGAAATCTTCAAGTCGGTGTTGTTCTCGCCCACAATGGCGCGGATGTCCTCGTCGTCACAGAATTTCCACTTGCCGAACTTGTCTGGTGAGAAAATGTCCTTTGACGCCTTATAGCCGAATTCCATGTAGTCAACGCCTGCCTTCACATTGGCAAGGTAGAGCGCGCGCACAAATTCGTCGTCAAAATAAAAATTATTCACCAGACCGCCGTCGCGGATGGTCGCGTCCAGCACCTTGACATCGGGTCTGTAGGAGACAATATTACCTCTTCTGTTCATTCTTTTTCATGTTCCTCTCATCTATTAAAATAACAAAATGCAAACAGACGTATTCCGTTTACAGGTATATTAAAAAATATTATAACACACCAACTGGGCAATTTCAATACAAATCACATGATTTTCATATTAAATGAAAAAATGAAAAAATAAAAAATCCGCGAAGGCTCCATTATGCGCGAAACCTTCGCGGGTTTGCAATATTATTTCATTATTTTATTATTCAGCCGATGCCTTTTTCCTGAAATATTTGCCAGACAAAAGATTACCGAGGAAATTGCTCGCAAGCATGGTGATTGCGGAGCTGACAGCCGTGAGCACGACAATTGCCCAGACCTTGAAACCGTTGTCGTAATCCTTGAGATAATAATTTGTCGCATATATTGCGGAAAGCTGCGACAGATAGACCGGAAGAGTTATCTTCCCCAGAAAATAGCACACGTTATTGTCGAACACTTCTCCGGAATAGGTCAGTCCGCTGAAGGAAAGAAGCACTCCAACAAATATGAATGCCAATGCGCCGTACTCCCAGCCATAGGGCAGTGTGAGAAGTGTGATAACGACAGCGCCGACGTACATCATCCATTCCAGAACCGTCAGCAGAATCCTTACGGACTGCCCTGCCTTGTCGGCAAGCGGTGCAAGACCGTATTTGCCGAGGCTGTAAACAAATGTGCCGAGCAGTATCTCCGCAAGCGCCCTGATGTCACCCTTGTAGACAGACAGTCCGCCGCCGATATACATTGGACGGGTAACGCCTGTGAGCGACGGGAATTCACAGCACATCCAGACCAGAAGCCCGATGGAAGCGACCGGCGCAACATACCGTGTGACAACCTTGAAATTCAGCCGGCAGAGGAAGTACACAATGATAACAGCGATCAGCATTGCCGACAGGTACCATTCAATATGATTCAGCGGCGACCCCATTACGCCTGTCATCTGAATGAGAAACAGGTTGGGAATTGCCTGGCAAAATCTGTCCCATGCCGACCATTCCGGCATATCAAGGTGTATCAGAACCATCACGCCGAACAGTACGGCAAAGGCGACAATGTGCTGCGGGAATGTGGAAATGTATTTCTTCCAAAAATATTTGCCGGTATCGGCAAAGACATTGGTCTTTTTCTCGGCTCTTTGCAGCTGCTTGTCTAAACTCTGGGCGAGGAAGAGTCCGGTCAGCAGGAAGAAAAATTCAACGCCCATCGCTCCATGCGGAAATAAAGCAAGAAAAACGCCCTTTGTCAGCGACGGCGAACCGTATGTGTATTTTCCGATGTGGAAAAAAAGTATTGTCAGGCAAAAGACAAACCGCATGAATTCAAGCGTACCGTTACGCTTTTTTGATGAGGAAGCCATTTTTTAATCTCTCCTTGTATTGCATGTTATCATACATTCATATGATATTCACATTATATCACATTCTTTTCATAATATCAATATTTTCTATAATTTATTTGCAAAAAGCAGTCATATATTGTCAGTTATTTCAAAAGAATATTTTTCAAAACCCCTTGACAAATACAAAAAGCGGGTGTATGATGTAACTGTACTAATAAAGCTAATACACTTAGTTAGCACATAACACAACCTTCGGAGGTGACACATTGAATGTATACCACAGACAATCTCAGCGGCGTTCCGGTCTATGAGCAGATCATACGTCAGACAGAAACCTTCATCTTAGCGGGCATCATGCAGCCGGACGCGCCGATGCCTTCCGTGCGTTCGGTAGCGACCGAGATAGCCGCCAATCCCAACACGGTGCAAAAGGCATATTCCAATCTGCTCGGGCGCGGCATCATCTACGCCGTTCCCGGCAAGGGCAGTTTTATATCCCCCGACGCAAAGGAAAAGCTCCGGAACGAGCTGGAAAAGAAGCTCGAATCCATTGAGCAGATGGCTTCCCAATTCGCCAACGCCGGCATAGCCAAGCAGGATGTTCTCGACGCGGTCGAGCGAGGGTACCAAAGCGCTCACGTTCGTTCGCTAAGTGAATAGAGAATAGAGAATAAATAATAGATAATATTTTAGGAGCGCTTCGCGCTGAATATAAAACGAAAGGAAGAAAACCTAATGATAAACGCCAATAACGTTACCAAAAAATTTGGCGATTTTACCGCGCTCGACAGCGTGAGCATGTCGGTCGAGACGGGCAGCATATTCGGTCTGGTCGGCTCCAACGGCGCGGGTAAATCCACCTTCATGCGCTTGCTGTCTGGCGTCTATAGGCTTGACGGGGGCAGCATTTCCATTGACGGCAGAGACATTGCCGAAAGCCCCGAGGTAAGAAACAGCCTCATCTATGTGCCGGACGACCTTTATTTCATTCCCAACTGTCACATGGACAGCATGGCAAAGCTCTGCAAAAACAGCCGCGCCAGCTTTGACGAAAAACTCTACGCCGAGCTTGCCCAAAAATTCGAGGCAAGCCGCAAAAAACCTATCCGCTCTATGAGCAAGGGCATGAAGCGGCAGGCGGCTCTGATATTGGCGCTTGCCTCCAAGCCGGATATTCTGCTGATCGACGAGACCTTCGACGGTCTGGACGTCATCAAGCGCCACGGCATGAAGGAGATTCTCTGTCAGGCGGTCGCGGACAGAGGACTCACCGTGATCATGGCGACCCATTCCATGCGCGAGGTGGACGACATGTGCGACTCCATCGCCATGCTGCACAAGGGCAAAATTACGCTGCAATCCGAGCTGGACGAGGCAAAAACCTCCCTCTGCAAGGTGCAGATCGCCTTTGCGGAAGATTTCGGTCAAAGCGCGGTGGAATTCGACGGCGCAAAGATCACCGACTTCACCAAGGACGGCAGCGTCGCAACGGTCATCTTTGAAAACGAACGCGAACATGTCGAGCGTGAGCTGAAAGCCAAAAATCCCCTGCTGATGAACGTTCTCCCGCTTTCGCTCGAAGAGGTCTTTATTTACAAGAACAGGTAATTTTTAATGTGAAATGTGAAGTGTGAAATGTGAAATAATTATCATTTTCTCGTTTTCTCGTTTTCTTCATTACTTCTGTTTTCTCCTGACATGGAAAGGAATGAATCTATGATGAAATTATTCAAAAGTTTCAACAAAGCAAGCCTGCCGAGATTTAAAAAATCCCTCTTTTGCGAGGGACTGCGGCAGCTTAAAATCGGCGGCATTGCTTACGTTGTCATCACAACCATTGCCACACTGTTGTCAACTGGACAGAATGTGACATTTGGTGATTATATTGTCACCCACAACATGGGTCGTCTCAGATATTACCTTGATGACATTCCGTTTGGCATATTCGCTATCGCTTCGGCTTTCGCGGTGCTTGCCGTATTCTATATCTCCAATTTCATGCGCTCTGCCAAGGCGAGGGATTTTTACTGCGCAACTCCCCATTCTCACGGCATGCTCTGGCTGAATTTCGCGGCTTCGGCTCTCGCGTGGACTGCCGCGGGCGTGCTGGCTTACTTCCTTGTCACCGCCGTGCTGCTCATGCCGCTCGACCCGAAGGTGTTCGGTGCGCTGTTCTTCATCGCCTGCAATATTTTCGCCGCCGCGTTCATGGTGTTCGGCATGGCCGTGCTTGCGGTGACGCTGACAGGACGGCTGATTCCGGCACTCCTCACTCTCGCGGGACTCTCAGCGCTGTCCACCTGTATGAAGTACGCCTACGCGGAGGGCAGGCACGCCATCTACTCCAAATTCAGCCTTGTAACGGAAACGTCTGATCTGGAGCTTTATGATCCCGTGTATTTTATATTCAGACGGATGTTTTTTGGAGGATTCAGTTATACAGGCGATTATTTTTCCTCGGACGCTTTCAGTTTATTCAATTCATGGCGCACCATCGGTTACGGATTGCTGATGGGCTTTGTCATGCTCGCGGTCGCGGCGGTCTTCGGCACGATCCGCACGGGCGACGCGGTCGGCAAGCCCTTTGTCAACGAGGCGGCTCACGTCATTTCACTGACGTCCGCAACGCTTCCTGTCGGCTTTGTCATCACCTACTGCTTCTTCCGTGTCACCGAGGAATGGCTGCATGACCCTTACTTCAGCCTTGCGCCGCTGTTTACCGACGACGACTGGCTTGTCGTTATTCTCCTCGTTTTGTTTATTGTCGGCGCTTTCTGGGGAGCAGAGCTGCTGCTCACCTTCGACATTAAACATGCCCACCGCGCTTTCAAATATTTTCCTGTCCCTGTCGTGGCGACAATGGCGGCGCTGCTGGTCGGATTTTTCGGCATGAAGGCGGAATTCAACACCGTCCCCACCGCCGATGAAGTGGAATCCTTCACGCTGGTGCGCAATGATGTGCTTCCCGACGAGCTTGCCTTTTTCCGCATGAGTGAGACCTTCGGCAGAGCCGTGACCAATGAGACGGAATTCACCGATAAAGAAACCATTGCCTATGTCACAGGCAAAATGAAGCAATTATCTGACGAATACGGTCATGATACGCAGAAGGCATACGACGCTCACGCTATCTGGGAAAATGAGAAAACCGGAATCATCAATATCCATGAGGACGGCAAGGGCAACAATCTGATCACGATTCGTCTCAACCTCAAAAACGGAAAGCATCTCTACCGCACGGTTGCCTTTGACCAAAAGCACATCACGGGTCTGGAATCCGCCATGCTAAACGACAGCGACTTCATGAAGAAATTCCTCGCTCTGCCTGCTGCCGACATTATTAATCTGGATATTACGGATCACATGGGAATGACAAGAGGCGAAGCAGTCGCCATTTACAAGAGCTTTGTGAAGGAGTACAACGCCCTTTCCGACGCGGAGAAGCTGGATTATATCAAAACCTCCGTTATGAACCATTACGTTAATGATGCATACGATGAAGAAGCATACGACGATGAATACGACGATGAATACGACGATGAATACGATGACAACAAAACAACTGTAGTACACGAAGTCGATGACGAAACAACCGTAGCATATGAAACGGTCAGCCGCACCGACATCCATCTCGTCAGTAAGTCAAAGAAAACCGGTGATTTCGGCATTGTGGAAACCTATTACAACGAGCAGCGTTACGACGGAAGCATTTCTATTGCTGTCTCCGGCTACCCGGAGAATCGTCTGTATGACGAGGAGCAGTTTTTCATACAGGACTTTGAGCTTGACAACAAGCGTTTTCCCAAGACCATCGCCCTGACCGTCAAAACCTGCAATTCCAAATTCAGCGGCATCCGCGACCGGATCAAAAAAGTCCAGTCGGGCGACGATTACAGATTCTGCGACATCGACGCAGACTATTATTCCAATGGGAACAGCCTGACGGTTCTTTACCGCTATATAAGCGGCAAGAATTCTGAGAATGCGGAGCTCAGCGTTAAGGGCGAATACTACGGCAGTTATTCGGATGATGAAGATGTGATTTACAAGGACTTCGAGGTCGATTCCAACGAAATGATTGAGCGACTCTTCAACGACACAGCCGCCACCGAGACCGTCGACTTCACCAAGCCGTTCTGCAAATTCACATGGAATAATTACGACAGCTACAAAAACGGACTGCCCGGGAATATGACCTTCTACGCCCAGACCGAGAACCCTGTCGATTATCTCCATCTGCTGGCTGACGAACAGCCGCAGACAGAAACAAAGGGCAAGAAGAAATAATTCTTTTCTCGTTGATATTCCCCTATCCAAGGTGATATAAAAAAATCAGAACAACCGACGGCGGTTTCTCATGCCATTGACGCATGGGGAGCCGCTGTCGGCTTTTCTGGCTTTTGGGAATAAAAAAACTTGAAAGTAATAAAAAAATATTTCATAATGTTTGTAACGAACGGACGAAAAAATACATTAACGGAGTGAAAGGGCAAAAAAGCAAAGGAGGTGAGCCTGATGCAGCGAAGTGAAAACGACGCCGACATGCAAAGAAATTATCAGGAATACGCCCGGACGGTCTACAAATATCTGCTTTCGCTCACACGGGACGAGCAGATTGCGGAGGAACTGACGCAGGAGACATTCTGTCAGGCGATCAAATCCTGCGAGAAATACGACGGCAGCTGCTCTATGCCGACATGGCTCTGCGCCATTGCCAAGAATGTATTGCGCACCTACCGCCGCAAACATCCGCCCTTTGAAGACATCGACGACATTCCCGAGGAAGCGTTTGCCGTGCCGTCAGCCGAAAGCGGTGCGGAGGCTTCGGACGAAAGGGTGCGGCTCTTCCGAAGACTGCACGAGCTGCCTGAACCCTACCGCGAAATACTCTATCTGAGGATATTCGGCGGACTGTCCTTCCGCGAAATCGGCGAGGTACAGGGTAAGACGGAAAACTGGGCGAGGGTGACGTTTTACCGGGGCAAAGAAAAACTCAGGGACACGCTGAGCGAGGAAACAAATTAAAGGAGGATTTTTTCAAAATGAGCAAAAATAACATTCCATGCGATACAGTGAGGGATTTGTTTCCTTCCTATATCGACAAACTGACAAGCGACACCACCAATGGGCTGATTGAAGAACATCTTGCCGATTGCGCCGAGTGTTCCGATATTCTCAAAACCATGCAGTCGCCCGAAGCCGTGACTTCCGAAACGACACATAAAGAGACGAAGGAAATCGACTTTCTCAAAAAGAACAAAAATCGCAATCGCAAAATCATCATTGGCAGCCTTGTCGGAGCCTTTGCTTTGGTCGTTGTCATTCTGGCGCTGAATGCATTCGTCATAGGCGAGGCTAATTACAGCGGCTTTATCGCCAGCCGGGTGGAAGTGAGCGGCAGCGACATCACACTGACCGCTGTGCCGGTAGACAGCATTCACGCTATTTCCGGTCTGACGTTTGAGGAGGAGGACGGCGTTGTCACCGTCCGCGCCAGAGCCGTACTGATGAGCTTTCTTCACAAGGGCGACCTGCGCAAGAGCTTCACCGCAAGCGAAAAAGTCCGCCGCATTGTGCTGAACGGACAGATTATCTGGGATGACGGCGCGCCGGTTTCCTTCTTCACGTCGCAGGTATTCCAGACGAAGCATGATTACATGGGCTCCATGTCCGACAATATGCGCACCGCCGATGCCATCAGCATGAGCCGCTATCTCGGTCGCTTTACCAACGAACTCAAAACCTCTGAGAAACCGTATGTCTGGAAGATCAATCTTGAAGAAAAAATATCGCAGAGCCAAAAGACCTTCCTTGAGGACGACATGGAGCGCTTTGCCTATGTCTTTCTGGGCGTCATCGGCAATCTCGACGAGGTGGAATATTCCTACACCGTAGACGGCGAGAGCTTCACCAAATCCGTGAGCACGGAGGACGCGACGGCATTCTTCGGCAGGAACATCAAGGACTGCGGCAAAAGTCCCCGCATTCTCAGTGTGCTGCTCAGCAAGACCGGACTGGACACTTATGTAATGGGATATGAAGCGGAATTATTGGAACACAGAAACGTCACACTGAATCTGGTCAATTTTACCCACGACGAATTTACGGACATCAGTTACGCCATTTATTCGTACGGAAATCTCATCAGCGCCGGAGGCGCCAGCCACGCCAACGGAAGCCCCGTCAAAAGAGGCGAGACCTTCACTGTCTTCTTTGAGCACGGCGACCTTGGCAGCGGAGAAAACGTCACCATAGAGTTTGGCATTGAAATCGACGGCAAGAGCTACACCGTTAAGGACAGATTCCGTGTGCCTTCCGAGGACGGCGCCGAAACCACATTGATCCTCTGCGGCAGCGTCAAGGACGGTTTCTATTTCGAGCAGTAACTCTCATCAACAAAAACGGTTTCGACTGCTCATCCATTAAAATGAAAAAAAACCGGCCACGGTTCTTTCTCTCAAAATCGGGAAAGTCCGTGGTCGGTTTGCTTTATATTGTCCTGTTTTGTAAAAAAACAAGTTATTGTTTCAACCGCATAGTGGGAAGCATCACCTGTCATCACAGATACCATTCCCTTGTCTTTCTTTTTCGCAAGGAAGGGGAGTCACGCCGCGTCACAGTCTCGGATCTACAGGCTCACTTTCGAGAGCGAGAACGGCAAAGGCACATTCATGGACGCGGCAAAGCGGTTCGCGGCTGACAAAGCAGGAAAGGGATTCCATGCCGAGGGAGAATTCCTTCTGAGCCAGCGGATGATTGCACTTGAGGGAGCGCTTTTTGAGACGCTGCAAATGCTCCGGCTCGAGGTACTCCGCGCCGTAGATAATGTGCAGATGCTCACTGCCGCGGCACTTCACGGCGGGCTGGAGCAGCTTGCCGGCTTCTTTTCTTGTGTAACAAAATCCAAGCTCTTGTGTATGTTCACCTTCGTATGTTATAGTCGATAACAAAATCCAACATCTCCTTTCAGTATGAGCTGGATAGAATCATACATATTATGCGATAAAGTAAAAATATCATTTTTATTTTTGGAATTTGTATTTTTTAAAAACAGGCTGCTTAGTTTCGTGTACAGTTTTGGAAATATCCGCAAAATTATTTCTTAAATCTGAAATAGGTCTGATGGTTTCCATTGCAATCACTCCTTAATACTTTTTTATCCTAATTATGATAAGATTTCCAGAGAATTGTCAGAAAAAAGAAAAAGCACATCCACAGATAGACCATGAATGTGCTTGGAAGGACACCACAAAAAAGATGCACATGAGTTGCATTTATTCACATCGGATTAAGACAGATTTCTGTTTCTTTTTCAATTTATTGGTCATATTTACTTCAAAACATCATCAATATTCCGCCCGCCATAAATCACTCTGGCAATTGTAACAAGATGTTTTTCTTCATCTACCCAATAAAACACAAGATAATTCTTAACAACAATTTTTCTGTATTCCCTCTTTAACGGTTTGACGGGATAATAAATCGGATATCTGTAAGGCATTACTGTAAGCTGTTCTACAGTTGATACAATTTGTTCTGCCAATTTATCGGCAGCTGATGGATTTTGCAGTCTGATGCCAATATAAGTCGCAATTTCTGTCAAATCCCGAAGAGCAGACGGCAGATATTCAATCTGATATTGCATCGTACTATTCTCCTCTTGCGGCTTTTCGCATGGCGGCTAAAATGTCCTTGGAAGAAAATCTTTCCTCTGTCACTTCCGCTTCTCTTTCAGCGTCTGCCAATTTTGAATAAACCTCACTCTCAAAGCGCATGTTTTCGTATGCCTCCATGCTCATGACAACCATATCTCCGTAACCGTTTCTGGTTAAAAAAACAGGCTGCCCGGTTTCGTGTACCGTTTTGGAAATATCCGCAAAATTATTTCTTAAATCTGAAACAGGTCTGATGGTTTCCATTGCAATCACTCCTTAATAATATCTTATCATAATTATGATAAGATTTCAAGAGGATTGTCAGAAAAAAGAAAAGCACATTCACAGATAAAACATGAATGTGCTTGGTGGACGTTAACGGAATCGAACCGCTGACAACCTGCACGTCAAGCAGGTGCTCTACCAGCTGAGCTAAACGTCCGAACTATTTGTATATGCGCCTTTTGTATATGCGCCTTTCTCAAAGTGCTAAGTAATTATACTATAGCCGGATGAATTTGTCAAGTGTTTTTCTAAAATTTTTTTATACGCCGTATTTTTTCTATTTTTCATATCTGAAAAGTGTGAGCTTGTTATTCCGGTCGCACACACCGAGGAATATTTCTTTAGGATTCTTGCAGCCTTGTGCGGCAAGCTGTTTGGAAAGCCACTTGTCATCAAGTCCCATGCGGTGAAGATTTTCACCCATAATACTGCCATCCATTATAACCTCGGCGCAGATGTATTCGGGTTCAGGTGAAAGGCTCATGTCCGCAGGATTCATCGGACGCTTTTCGCTTACGGGAAGTATGGACAGCCTTCCGTTATATTCAAATACGGCGGTCTGTATATCGTTCAAATTGAAATAGCCCAGCTGACGGCACATCATCATAAATTCGCTCAGTTCCAGCTTTGCCTTTTTCATATTGCTGCGGTACAGCTTGCCGTTGTCCATGATGATTGTCGGCGTGCCGTTGATATATTTGCGTGTGCGAGGTAGCTTGCTCGATATGATCGAAAGCGTGATTGCTATTGTGCCGTAAACGATCATGGCAGTCAGCGGCTTCATCGGCTCCTCTAATTCAGTGGCGAGCTCTGCCGCAATCGAACCTATTGTAATGCCTGTGATGTAATCAAAAAAATCAAGCTGCGCTACCTGCTTGTGCCCCAGTACCTTTGCAATAAGAAACAGCACCGCAGCCGAAAGCAGCGATGTCAGTATTACTTTTGTGATTTCCGGCATTTCCATATCGACACTTCCTGTATTGGATATGTGATTAGTATTTGCCGGAAGTGGGCTGATTATGAGTAATACTTCATCATTTGTTGTCGCCTTCTGTTTCTGTATTATGATGATATACTGCTGTGAAAATCGGGGAGCTGTGATCATTGTTGTTATAAATAAACAGGCGCAGAGCTGCGGTAGTTGCATTACTCTGCGCCTGTTTTACATTTATTTTGGTGTTATAATGACTGTGGGAGCGCGATGTAAAAAGCGTTCCATCATCTGTCAGTCTACCACGCCGCCTTCAACGACTAGGCTGTCGGGATTGGCTGCCGAGCCGTAAACCGAGGCGAGAGTTGCGTCATAGTCGGCATGGAAGAAGTTTTCTTCTCCCAGCGCCTTGATTTCGTCGTTGAGCCAGTTCAGCAGGGAAGAGTTGCCCTTCTGCACGGCGGGAGCGATGGTGTCTGCGCTGCCGAGCGCGTCAATGCCGACGGTGTAGCCTGGATTCAGGATAGCCCATGCAAGCACTTCGGTGTTGTCGGTGGAGAAGGCGTCGCCGCGTCCCTGCAGCAGCGCATTGTAAGCGTCGGCATACTCGTCGTACTTCTGGAGCTTTACGTCAGGCTCGTTCTTTTCAAAATAGGTTTCGGCGGTGGTACCCTTGACTACAATCAGGGTCTTGTCTTTGAGGTCGTCAATGCTCTTGACAACCGCACTGTCGGGAGAAACCACACCCAGCTTTACCTTCATGTAGGGAAGTGCAAAGTCGACCTTCTCGGCGCGTTCTTCGGTGACGGTGAAGTTGGCAAGAACAATATCAACCTTGCCTGTTGCGGCGTATTCCACACGGCTTGCGGGATCGGTGGAGACATATTCGACGTCAACGCCGAGATCCTTGGCTATGCGCTCGGCAAAATAGACGTCGTAGCCCTGATATTTGCCGTTTTCGTCGACATAGCCGAAGGGCGCCTTATCGCTGAATACGCCTATTACCACCTTGCCGCTCTGCTTGATTTCATCTACCGTGCGGTATGTGGCGTTTGATTTCTCGCCGGAATCGTCAGCGTCTGAACTGACCGTTTCTGAACCGGAGCAGGCTGTGAAGGCGCCTACTGTCAGAACGGCGGAAAGTGAAAGTGCTGCTATTTTCTTGAATATATTACTGTATTTCATGGTTTATTATCCTTTCTGTCTGTTATTGTTTTTTTTGAATTCAAATGTCTGCAAAAAATCCCTTGCACGCTGTGTAACAGGATTTTCAAAGAATTCCTCTGCGGGAAGGTTTTCCAGAACCTTGCCCTCGTCGAGAAAAATGATTCTGTCGGCAACCGCACGGGCGAATTGCATTTCGTGGGTGACAATCAGCATTGTCATGCCGCCCTGCGCAAGCTCCAGCATGACGTCCAGCACCTCGCGCACCATTTCGGGGTCAAGTGCGGCTGTCACCTCGTCAAAGAGCATGATTTCGGGATTCATGCACAGCGCTCGAACGATGGCAACGCGCTGCTTCTGTCCGCCGGAAAGCTCACGGGGGTAAGCCTTGCGCTTTTCCCACAGTCCGACGCGCCTGAGAAGCTGCTCCGCCTGCGCTCTTGCATCCTCCTTGGTGCGCTTCTGCACCTTGACGGGCGCAAGCGTGATGTTGTCAAGAATGTTCCTGTGCGGGAATAAATCGTAGCTCTGGAATACCATGCCGATTTTCTGACGAAGACGGGTGAGGCTTTTGGAACCGGCTGCAACCTCTTCGCCGTCAATGCGTATGCTGCCGCCGTCGGATGCTTCCAGACCGTTGATGCAGCGAAGAAGGGTTGACTTTCCGCAGCCGGAAGAGCCGAGTATGACGACAACTTCGCCTTTGCTGACTGTCAGATTAACGCCGTCAAGTACCACGTCGTTGCCAAAGCACTTCTTTAAGCCCGATACTTCGAGCATACTGCTGTTTTGTTCTGCCATTCGGCTGTCACCTCCAACGCTTCTCTAAATATCTTGCCAGCACTGAAATCGGCCAGCACGCAAGAAAGTAAAGTATAAATACGGCTCCGTACACCCACAGCGACGCGGTGGGATATCGGAAACGGTTGACGTCGATAATCTGCTTGCCCACCTTCAGCACCTCGGTAATCCCAATGAGCACAACAAGACTTGTGGTCTTGATCATGCGTGTGGTGAGGTTGATGGTGGGAGGGAGCAATCTCCTTAGCGTCTGGGGTATAATGATATACGAAAAAGTCTGGAGCCTGCTCATTCCCAGCGCCTGCGCGCTGTCGTACTGGTGGCGCGGAATGCTGTTGAGCGCACCTCGCACCAGGTCGCCCATTTCTGCCGTACCCCATAGGGTAAAGACCAGCACCGCGCTGAATTCCGCGTCCCAGTTCCAGCCAAATGCCCTTGTGACACCGAAGTAGGCGATGAAGAGCAGCACCAGCTGCGGCATGATGCGTATGAATTCCAGATATACGCGGCTGACTGCTTTTGCAATGGGATTTTGCAGCGTCATAAACAGTCCGAAGAGTATTCCCAGCGGTATCGACATCAGTACTGCCAGAATGCTGATGCGCATTGTCACCCAAAGCCCTTCGAGCAGCCTTGCAAAATTGCTGCCCAGAAAGAGCACCTCAATTCCCGAAGCCTGCATGGCGCAGCCTCCTTTCGAGCAGTGTCGCAATAATGGAAACCGGCAGCAGAATGATCAGATAGGCTACCACCAGCATGGTAAGCGCTTCGTCGGTCTTGTAGTATAAGCCGATCAGGTCTTTGGCGACATACATCAGATCGGCAAGAGCGATGCCGCTCACGACCGACGTTTCCTTTATCAGAAAAATGACGTTCGCGCATATGCCCGGAACAGAAACCGCCATTGCCTGCGGGAAGATGATCTCCTTCATGGTGAGCCATTTGTTCAGACCGAGGCTCGCGGCGGATTCCTCCTGTATTTTGTCAACCGATTCCAGACCGCTGCGCAGCGTTTCGGTCATATAGCTGCCGCCGAGGAAGGCAATGCCGATAATCGCGCAGGCTTCTCCGCTCAGCACGATTCCGATGTTCGGCAAGCCGAAGTAGAGAAAGAAGAGCTGCACCAGCAGCGGCGTGTTGCGGCTGAGTTCGATGTATGCCGAGATAATTCTTCTCAGCACAGGCACTTTGTAATACAGTGCCGCCGAGCAGAGCACACCCACCGCGAATGCCAGCAGTATTCCCCAGAAGGCGATGAACACCGTCAGCTTTGCAGCCTCCGCGTAGAGCGGTGCGTATTTTGTTATGAAATTCCAGTCAAGATGAATCATTGTTCTTACTGCACCGCCTTTAAAAAAGTCAATATCTCATTAAAAATTATTTAAGTCGTTTGTCGGAATGAACCGCCAGCTTTGTTCCTGCCGTCTGGAAGAATTGCACCAGAACGATGAGGAGAATGACAGCGGCGATCATAATTAAATCCTTGTAGCGATAATAGCCGTAATTAATGGCGATCTTGCCGAGTCCCCCGCCGCCGAGAATGCCGCTCATTGCGGAATATCCCAATATCGTGGTAATGGCAATCGCCGCGTTGGAGAGCAGCGAAGGCACGCTTTCGGGAATCATCACCTTTGCGATGATCTGCAGGGGTGAAGCTCCCATGCTCTGCGCCATCTCGATGAGATTGGGATTGACCTCGCGCAGACTGCTCTCGGTCAGACGCGCGACAAAGGGGAACGCCGCGATGACCAGCGGAACAATTGTCGCTTCGGTTCCCACCACTGTGCCGATAATGGCTCTTGTCAGCGGGAATACCATGATCATCAGAATGAGGAACGGCACCGAACGCAGCAGATTGATGATCACGTTGAGCGTGTGCATGAGCCATGCAGGCAGCGGCAGAATTCCGTTTTTTTCTCCTGTCACCAGCAGCACTCCCAGCGGCAGTCCGATGACGATGGCAAACAGCGTGGAGAGAATGGTGACATAGACCGTCTCCCATATTGCCATCGGAAACTGACTCTGGATGATCAGCCATGCTTCCTCCACCTTGTCTGGCGCAAACAGTTCATTGAATGCTTCCGTCAACGCCTGTCACCTCCTCAACGATTACCCCTTTTGTCTCTGATAAATAGCCTATGGCAGCTGTGACCACGCTTTGGCTGTCAGGAAGCCCTAAAATCATTTGTCCGTAAGCCTTGCCGCCTATGCTCTTGGTGGAAGCGTAGACAATGCTTGCCGCGATTCCTCTCTCTGACGCCATCCGTGCGATGATTGGCTCATTGGCAGCCTGCGCGCCGTTGAATACGATTCGCAGCAGCCGTCCGCTGAAATCCGATACGTCGGGTGCGTCGGATTCGGGATAGACCAGCCGTTTGGCGGCTTCGGAATTCGGTCGTGAGAATACCTCGGTCACTTCGCCCTGTTCGGCAACTTCTCCGCCGTCAAGTATTGCGACATGGCGGCAAATCTTCTCCACCACGCTCATCTGATGCGTGATAACGATGACCGTGATGCCGGTCTTTTGATTGATTTCCTTGATAAGCTCGAGAATGGAGTTGGTGGTGTTGGGGTCGAGAGCGCTTGTGGCTTCATCGCAGAGCAGCACCTTCGGATCGGTGGCAAGCGCGCGTGCAATGGCAACCCGCTGCTGCTGACCGCCCGAAAGCTGCGATGGATAGGCGTTGGCTTTGTCGCTCAGCCCCACTGTCTCCAATAATTCCAGCGCACGCTGCTGCGCCTGGGCACGGCTTACCCCCGCAAGCTCCAGCGGGAAGCATACGTTTTTCAGGCAGGTGCGCTGCATAAGCAGGTGGAAGCCCTGGAATATCATCGTCACCTTGCGGCGAACCTCGCGCAGCTGCTTTTTGCTCAGACTGCCGAGATCAATGCCGTCAATGGTCACGCTGCCCTCATCGGGATGTTCCAGCAGATTGATGCACCTCACAAGGGTACTTTTGCCGGCGCCGCTCATTCCGATGATGCCGAAGATGTCTCCGTCGGCAATGTCGAGCGACACATTTTTGAGGGCTTCCACGCTGCCGTCAGCCGTATGGAAGGTCTTGGATAATTTTTCAATTTTTATCATAATTGTTCTCTCCTTCCGGTCGGTTACGGCTTTTTGCTGCTCTTTTTTATATCGTTTGTCCAGCCTTAGTTAAGTGCGTCAAGGGTAGTCTGCTTGCCGCCGTAAAGTCCGATGGGTTCCACATGAATGGAGGAAACGACTACAAGATGGGTCTTATTTTCCTCATTGAAATTATTGAGATAGGGGGTGTGCTGGAAGTAATTCGCGTCGATTTCGCCGCTTTCAACGACGTTGTTGGGCTGCACGTAATCTGTAAATTCGATTACGTCAAGGGTGATCTCCTTCTCGGCGAGAATGTCCTTGACTACCGCGAGGATTTCGGCGTGAGGTACGGGCGTAGCGGCAACTGTAATTTTCTGACCCTTGAGGGAGTCGTAATCCACGGAATCGTCAAAGCCGTTGGTGGGATTCTCCACTGTGGGAACGACTTCATTCTGATATTTGCTATTGATGAAGTCTACCACCTTCTGACTTTCCAGAGCTGCGGCGAGAGCCTTGATTTTGTCGGTCTTTTCGTTGCCTTCCTTGACGACAAGCACGTTGACGTAGGGTGACTGTGCGCCTTCCAAAGCGAGAGCATCCTTTGCGGGGCTGAGCTTGGCTTCCAGCGCGTAGTTGGTGTTGATGACCGCGTAGTCCACATCGGGAAGTACGCTGGGAACCTGTGCCGCTTCGACCTCTTTGAACTCGATGTTCTTGGGATTTTCCTCGATATCAAGCACCGTTGCGGTAATGCCCGCGCTGTCTTTTACTTTGATGTAGCCGAGGCTTTCAAGCAGGAGCAGCGCTCTGCCGCCGTTGGTCGCGTCGTTCGGGATGGCTATTGTAATGGACGAAGCATTGTCGTCTGCGCTGTCAGAGGAGCCGGAGGCGTTATCTCCGCAGGCTGTCAGGGAAAATACCGAGCCGAAGGCAAGTGCTGCTGTCAATGCGAGTGCAAGAATTTTCTTTTTCATAATGTTGTTATCTCCTTTGGTTTTCAATGTGTTGGGTGATTTAATATTGTTTTATAAGTGTAGATCAGCGACAACAACACATTCGTCCGAATCGGAAATTTGCTCTTAATAGCTTCTCAAAGGTTTGCTTCATAAGTATCAACGCCTTTCAACCTGAATTGTTTTTATCAGCAAAGCCCAAGGCTTCATCTGCTATGGGCTTTGCCTTGTGCCAATATCATAGCCCTTAAAACCTATTTTGTCAATAGGAAAAGTAGGAATCAAAGCAAGTTCCGCTTTTTGAATAATCGATTGCTATTTTGTGAACGGAAAATAGACAAATTAACAGATGACATGATAAATAAAAAAGATTTTATATAAAACCTATTGACAAAGTAGGTAAATAGATTTATAATCATATCAAACAAAAGGAGGTCATTTCTATAATGAAAATATACGCAGACAACGCAGCCACTACCAGAATGAGCCGCACGGCAATTGACGCAATGCTGCCATATTTAGATGAAATATACGGCAATCCTTCCAGTCTTTACTCTGACGGTCAGCGAGCTAAGGAGGTCATTGAGGCGGCAAGAAAGGATATCGCTCAGGTGATCAACGCCGACCCGCGCGAAATCATCTTTACATCGGGCGGCAGCGAAGCCGATAATCAGGCGATTCTTTCGGCGGCAGCCATCGGACAGAAGACAGGCAAGCGCCACATCATTTCCTCGTCAATCGAACATCACGCAGTGCTTCACACGCTGAACAAGCTCGAAAAGCTGGGCTTTGAGATAACGCTTCTTCCTGTTCACGAGAACGGAATTGTCCGCACCGATGAGCTGAAAGCGGCGATCCGCGAGGACACCAGCCTTGTCACCATAATGTTCGCCAACAACGAGATAGGCACCATTCAACCCATCAAGGAAATAGGCGAAATTTGCAGGGCGCACAAGGTGCTCTTTCACACCGATGCAGTGCAGGCTGTCGGACATATTCCGGTTGACGTGGCTGAGTACAATATCGACTTGCTCTCGGCTTCGGCGCACAAATTCCACGGCGCAAAGGGTGTTGGCTTCCTCTATGCCAAGAAGGGCATACGCCTTTCCAGCCTGATTGAAGGCGGCGCACAGGAACGCGGCAGACGTGCAGGCACCGAGAATGTCGCAGGAATTTCCGCAATGGCTGCGGCTTTGAAGGAGGCTGTCGCCAACATGGAGACCAGCGCCGCCAGACTGACCGCCATCCGCAGCAGGCTGATCGAGGGACTCTCCGAGATACCGCATTCCGCGCTCAACGGCGACATCGAAAACCGTCTGCCTTCCAATGTCAGCTTCTGCTTTGAAGGAATCGAGGGTGAAGCGCTGCTGCTTCTGCTCGACGACAAGGGAATTGCCGCTTCGTCCGGCTCTGCGTGCACGTCGGGTTCGCTTGACCCGAGCCATGTGCTGCTTGCCATCGGCAGAGTGCACGACGTGGCGCACGGTTCTCTGCGCCTGACGCCCGGCGAGGACACCACCGATGAAGAGGTGGAATACATCATTCAGGCTGTGAAGGATGTTGTGCAGTACCTGCGCAGCTTTTCGCCGGTGTGGAGAGATCTGAGCAGCGGTAAAATCAAGCATATTTTATAATATCAGGAGGAAAATAGTATGGCATTATACAGCGAAAAGGTTATGGATCACTTCCGCAATCCGAGAAATGTCGGTGTGATCGAGGACGCGGACGGCGTCGGTGAGGTCGGCAACGCAAAATGCGGCGACATTATGAAGATGTATCTTAAAATCGACGACGGCACCATTACCGACGTGAAATTTGAAACATTCGGCTGCGGCAGCGCCATTGCTTCCAGCTCGATGGCAACCGAATTAATCAAGGGCAAACCCGTCACCGAGGCAATGACGCTCACCAACAAGGCGGTTGCCGAAGCGCTCGACGGTCTGCCGGATTACAAAATGCATTGCTCTGTGCTGGCAGAGGAAGCCATTCAGAACGCGCTGGAGGATTATTACACCAAGAATCCCGATCAGCGTCCGCAGAAGAACGAGGAATAATTTTAAATAGATAAAAATTAAAAATTCGGGTACGAGTTGACAGAAAGGCTCGTGCCCGAATTTATTTTTGTTTTATTCTGCGTGCCGTATCTCTCCGCCGCCTGCCAAGCAGTCGGATTCATCGTAAAACACCGCCGACTGTCCCGGCGCAGGCGCTCTGACCGGCTCATCAAATGCAATGCGGACGCTTTCGCCGCTTATTCGGGTGATTTCTCCCCATGTGCCGGCGTCGTGGTAGCGAATACGGACGTTTGCCCGAACCGAGCACCCGACCGGAAGATCGGGTATGCCCATAAAATTCAGCTCTCCGCACACAATTGCGTTGTGATAGAGCGACAACTCGTCGCCCAGCACCACTTCGCTCGATTTCACACGGATCTCATTGACGTAGGCAGGCTGCCCTAACGCAACGCCAAGCCCCTTGCGCTGACCGACGGTGTAATGAATGATGCCCTTGTGATGACCGAGAATGTTGCCCTCTTTGTCCACAAAATTTCCCGCCCGCGGAGTATCAGTCCCCGCGGCAGACCGCACAAAATCCGCGTAGCTGCCGTCAGGAACAAAGCATATTTCCTGAGAATCCGGCTTATCCGCGACCGGAATGCCTTCTTTTTCCGCTATGCTCCGTACCTCCTGCTTGCTCATGCTGCCAAGCGGCATGAGCGTGCGCGAAAGCTGCTCCTGTGTGAGCCGCCACAGCATGTAGGTCTGATCCTTTTGTGCGTAAGCGGCTTTTTGCAGGGTATATCTGCCGTTGTCCAGCTTTGCGACCGAAGCGTAATGTCCTGTTGCCACATAATCCGCACGCAGGATATTGGCATAATACAGCAGCCGTTCCCATTTGACAAAGCGGTTGCAGTTGACACAGGGATTGGGTGTGCGTCCGTTAATATAAGCATCGGTGAACGGCTCGACCACCAGACGCTTAAAATCCGACAGACAGTTGAAGGCATGGTATTCTATTCCCAGCTGCCGAGCCGTTTCGCGCGCGTCGTCAATCTCGCAGCAGCGGCTTTCGGTGCCGTCGTCGCTTTCCCATGTGCGAAGCGTTACCCCGATGACCTCGTACCCTGTCTGCTTCAGCAGGAACGCCGCCACGGCGCTGTCCACGCCGCCAGACATGCCCACGATTGCCCTTTTTGCCATGCGCTCACGCTCCTTTTGTATCTGACGGCTCAGTTGACAACCGCATACTGTGCGGCAAGCTCCAGCCCTTTGGCTGTGTAATCTCCGCCGAAGGTTTCCCTTATCTTTACGGCGTAACGGTTCTGCGGGCTGCGCAGCTTGTTCTCCTGATAATCCAGCAGGACAGAGACCTCCTCCGGCGCGTCGAGCGAGAGGAAGAATGTGCGCATTTTTCTCAGAATATCCGAAGCCGCGTCGCGGATCGGCTGACTGCTTCCGCCAAAATCAATGAATACGCTCTCATCGTCATACAATGCGGCGTTCTTGAAATTGCTCACCGCTGCTGTTTGGGCGGTTTCATCAAAATCACTCTTTTCAAGCGACATGAGATACAGAATCAGCAGCTGAATAAATGCAATGTCCTCATCAAAGATGCCCACAGGCGTCAGCGGATTGACGTCCAGCATGCGCAATTCGATGTGATTAACTCCGCTGCTGCGCAGATGATCGAGGCGGTTTTCTCCTTTTGGCTTGAGCCGGATAGGATAATACAGCTCCGAGGGGGACACGATTTTGCCATCTCTGATGAATTGCCATATGCTGTCGGTGTAATCGTTCAGGTTGTCGTATCGCAGCACCGGAACAAAATCATTCCAATATCCGCGTTCACCGCAGCGTGGGGAAGAGTACCTGCCGCCGTCGCTTCCGTCGTTAAAGAGCGAAGGGTCGCTCACGGAGCTTGCGGCGGTGAGATATACGATCAGCCAGCCGTATTCCGCCAGCATTCGTGCAAGCGTCAGATATACGCCGTTCTTGTACGTGCGGAAATCCTCTGTGCGGCTCTGCTCAAAGCCTGCCTTCAGAAGCGAGTCGTGAAAGGAAAAATTGCAGTGTATTCCGCAGAACAGCATTTTTCTTTTGCCGTATTTGTGAGCTAAATACTGTCGGTAACTGGTCTTGGCGCTCTGAACTCCGCTGAACTGCGCGACGGGAATTTCGGTCTCACCGCTGATACGGGGAGGATTGGAGAAGGGCCAGAGATATTCCCTTCCGTCCGGCAGAGAGAGAAGCGTCGAGGCAACCTGCCGATGCAGCATGCCGAGCGACTGAGTCACACTTGCGGCGCTGTCTGTGGGCGGTGTGATGATCTCCACCTGATTTTCGCAGAAATCCCGCGATATATGTTCGTCGTCGCCAAAGGGGTGCGAAGTCTGTGCAAGCCTTCCTTCTGTGTTCACACGCAGCGTCTCACGCTCCAGACCGAAGCCTCCGCTGTACATATATTCCCTTATACGGGGACTGGTAAAGTTAAATGTCATGGCATTGCAGCGCTCCTTTTTGTGTTCTCAAAGCTCGGCGTAATCTCTGATAAATGCCTCGCGGGAAATTCCGTGTTCCAATCCATCCGCCATTCGGCGTGCAGGGGAAATCAGCGTTTTCGCTCTTTCGTACAGCGGAGAGAGATAGCTCTCCTCTCCGAGATTTCTTCCGCGAAGCCCTTCGGCGGCGATATCCAGCACATCGGTGAGCAGGTCGGAAATCTCGCCCTTATTGAGGAAGGTGGGAAACTCGCGGCGGTTGAGCAGTTCACGAAGCTCCGATGGATTGTAGCCCTTGTGATAGAGGCATTTGTCCTCATTCAGCCTTTGCGTGAGATTGGGAAGCTGTTCCATCAGTCCGGTGTGGAAAGCCGCAACCGACATCAGATCTCTGACAGGCTGAGTACATACGCTGCGGAATTCCACCGTCCCGCGATAGGTCAGATCTTCAAATTTGAAGGAGCGCAGGTATTGAAGATCCTCTATGTGCGGAGCGAATTGTATGTGACGGTAGCCGCCGTCGCTGAAATATTCACCTTCTATGCTGTCGGACGAAAAATAATCCTCGAGGTGTGTCGGACGGAAATTGATGTAATGCCCGTCGCGTTCCACGCAGTACAGGCTCATTGACTTGATGTAGGACAGCACATCGTCCGACGAAGTGAACGCCACCTGATACATATCGACATTGTGGCGGTTGAGTCCGTGCAGGCTGTTTTTCCAGAATTGATCGCGGCCGCAGAGCCATTCGCTGCGGTTCCCCCACAGTGAATTGGCAAAGAGAATGGATTTGAGCGGCTCCATGCGGTTAAATGTGTTGAAAACCTCCGGCAGCGATTTTTCCTCCACATCGAGCTGCACCTGAGCGGCACAGGAAAACAGCCCGAAGTCAGGATTGTGGTGGAACGGAATCGCATTGCCGTACTGCTCATATGATTTCAGATGGTGCAGCAGCATTCTGTACCGTCCGCTGTGAATGGGCTCGCAGCGGTTCACGGCGTGATTTGGGTTGACGCCCATGCCTGTGAGCGTGTGCCCGAACTGACCGAATGCCTCCTGAAGATAGGTGTAATACCCGCGGAAGCGCCGGTCGATTACATTGATGTCGTATTCCGTGCCGAAGGAAAGCTCCAGTGTGTTGTAGCTGCAATCGTAGGATAGCGTGTCGTCATTCTGCGATGACTGCGCCGCATAGATAAATCCGTCCTCGTCACGGCTCAGACGGTTAAAGGAAAAACGCTTTACGAATTCATCTGTCACCTCGTGAACCGCGTCAAAATCCACAGCCTCGCCGCTGAGATTGACGATAGGCAGTTCAAATTCCGTACCGACACATGGCTTTCGGGTACGCTGCGTGGGTATGATATATTTTTCATAAATCGCTTTGTCCAGAGCGATTTTGTCGATTGTTTGCCTGCGAGTATTCATGCAGATTCTCCCTCTCGCTATAAAGTATAATCCAGTGTAATACGTCCCATCACGTCGAGGTATTCGTTGTGGTGATTTTCACCCTGATAAATTGCCTTGCCCTGCTCGTACACCATAAGGGAATTGAGCGGCAGCGGTTCCCAGCCGGAGGGTTCCAGCGGAGTGGTCGAAAACATCGCGCTTTCTTTATCCTGTCTGACAAAAAGAGTGTCCCGCATGTTGACATGCACATACAGCCTGTCGCCGTCGTAGATCAGCAGATTGAGCTTGTTGCGGTAAGACAATTCCCTGACAGCTCCCTCCACAATGGCAATGCGTTCTGTGTCGGACAGTGGCGCATTGTTGTCGGCTATCTTGCGGTTGACGCTGTCTGTCAGATAAAGCAGTATCCGCTCACTGTCGGTATCTCCGACCTGCCGGCTTATATAGGGAAGCAATTCGCTGCCGCTGAAAATCGTGCCGTTGTGCATCAGTGTCCATGTGCGTCCGCTGTCGTCGTTTCGCACGAATGGGTGGCAATTCTCCGGCTTTACGCCGCCTATTGTCGCCCTGCGAATGTGAGCCATCAGCAGGCTGCTGTCCGGGAGGCTTTGGAGAATGCCCGGAAGAATTCTGCTTTTTTCCGCGGAGATCATCTCAGTGCGCACATTTGCCTTGCCGTTTTCAAATGTTGCCAGTCCCCACCCGTTGGGATGCCTGACGCTGTGGCGGAAAAATTCCCTCAGATAGGGCTGCAAGTGCGTTTTATTTTTAGATGAAAAACCGAATAATTCGCACATATTTACTCATCGCTCCCTTCTTGCTCATTGTTTATAATAACATACTATTCAGATATGAAATATAGGGAATTATAGCACGGCGTTTGAAATATGTCAAGTAAAATAACGAAAACTCCGCTAAAATATTAAAAACAAAGCCCCTGCAAATGGATTGTGTTTATGATTTTATGTGTTTATGTAGCTTTTATGTTCAGCAAAAAAGGATACGTCATCATTGATGTTTGCTCCAATAGAGGTACCGCAATGAAGAATACAAAGAAAAAAATCCCATCGACATTCATCGACAGGATTTTCGCTTTGGCGGAGAAGGAGGGATTTGAACCCTCGCGCCAGATTTTACCCAGCCTACTCCCTTAGCAGGGGAGCCTCGTCACCACTTGAGTACTTCTCCAAATGTGTTGACAAAAAATCAATATTAAATAAAGCAAAAAAAAGAAGGGTGTGGCGGAGGGGAAGGGATTCGAACCCTTGGTAGGTTACCCTATCACTAGTTTTCAAGACTAGCTCCTTAAACCGCTCGGACACCCCTCCATAGTTGGTGCGGATAACAGGACTTGAACCTGCATGAACTTGCATTCACTAGAACCTGAATCTAGCGCGTCTGCCAATTCCGCCATATCCGCATATATTGGCTAACTCAGTTAGCAAGAAATATATTATCATACCTTACGCCGTTTGTCAAGTGATTTTTTTTAATTTTTTATAATAATTTTTTTGGCAAAATATTAGTACTAAGTTTACATATTCGTAATAAAGCTATCTAAAAACTGTGCGATAATAATTCATATAATGTTATTTGGGGAGCAGTGTCGTGTTCGGATATATACGCATCTACAAGCCGCAATTGAGAATATGCGAATACGAGACCTATCGCTCGGTTTACTGTGCGCTGTGCAGGCATCTCGGCAAACAAATGGGCATACCCGCCAGACTGCTGCTCAATTACGATTATACCTTCATGGCGATGCTGATGATCGCTCTCAGCGGCGAAAAGCCTTGCTTTGAGCCGGGCAGATGCGTTGTCAATCCCATGAAAAGGTGCGGCAATTGCTCCACCAACGACGAAGCTTTTGAATACACCTCCGCGCTGACGGCTATCATGTTTTACTATAAGCTCAAAGACAACATCAACGACTCCTCTTTTGGCAAAAGGCTTCTATGGCGCATGCTGATGCCTTATGCCTCGCATGTGCGCAAAAAGGCAAAGAAGCTGTTTCCCGAGGAGGACGCTCTGGTCAGCGATTACATAACGCGGCAGTTTGCTGCCGAAAGCCGCGCGAAGGAAGGCGGCGAGATTATCGTTGATGAGCTTTGTCAGCCCACCGCCGACGTGCTCTCGGCATTTGCCGCTAAACTGTCGGAGAAGGAAAGCGAAAAGACAGTTTTAAAGCACTTCGGATACTTCATTGGGCGGTGGATCTATATGATTGACGCGCTCGACGATCTCTCAGATGATCTCAAGGACGGCTCCTTCAATCCCCTTGCTCTTAAATTCGGACTCAGTGCCGACGACGCCGCAAACAAGACGGAGCTTTGGGAGCAGGCAAGGATATTCGGAAACGACAGCCTGAACATGTCGGTCTCCGAAGCTGTCAAGTATTACGAGCTGCTTGATTTAGGCGAATTCAAGCCTATTGCAGACAATGTGATGTACCTCGGGATAGCCGAGGCGCAGAGAACCGCGCTGTTTCCGCCTGCCAAAAAAAGGCGCAGACGTTCAGATAAGAATCAAATGAATACAGGAGTTGAAGAATAATGAATGATCCGTATGCAGTATTGGGTATTTCATCAAATGCCTCAGACGATGAGGTAAAGACAGCCTACAGAAATCTCGCCAAGAAATACCATCCCGACAATTACTCGAGCGCTCCCGACGTCGCCGCGCTGGCTGCCGAAAAAATGGCTCAGGTCAACGAGGCGTACGACGCCATTGTCACCGCCCGCAAAAACGGCACTCCGGTGGGCGGCACATCCAATGCCGGCACAAGTTCCAATTCCTCTGCCGGCAATAACTACGGCTCCTTCCAAGGCACACAGCACACCGACTTTGCCGATGTGCGCAATCTCTTCAGCACCGGCAGGATTACCGACGCCGAGATGGTGCTTGACGGCGTGCCGAATTCCCGCAGAAATGCCGAATGGTACTTCCTCAAGGGCAGCGTGCTTTACCGCAGAGGCTGGATCGATCAGGCATACGCCTATTTCCAGACTGCCGTGAATCAGGCGCCCAACAACGCGGAATACCGCGCGGCTTACACACAGGTTTCACAGCAGCGCACGGGCAGGACTGCCGGTTACAATTACAACGGCAGAAACAGCGGTTCCTCCTGCGGCAGCGGCTGCGGTCCCTGTTCCACCTGCATGGGTCTGCTTTGCGCTGACTCCTGCTGCGAATGCTTCGGCGGCGATCTTATCACCTGCTGCTGATATTTTCAGTTTGACACAGATGCTTTGTTTTTTTCAGGCAACACCTGCGCTTTTCGTCCGGTGTTGCCTTTGTAATTAACATAAAGGAGGGGATAATGATGAATTCGGGAAAAGCCTCCTCGAAGGTTGCGTTCTGTGGAATACTCACCGCACTGAGCGTTGTCGCCATGATCATCGCAGGATTCATGGGAATCCTGACCTATGCCGCGCCGATGATAGCAGGCGGCGTGATGATCATTCCCGTCAGACAGTACGGCAAGGGAACGGCATTCACCATGTTTGCGGCGGTGTCGCTGCTGGGATTGATGCTCATTCCGGACAAGGAGATGGCGCTCTTTTACATGCTGCTGTTCGGGCATTACCCGATTATCCAGCCGCTGCTCAACGGGATAAACAAAAAGCTGCCGCGGGTGCTGCTCAAAGCGCTGGTCTTTAATGGCGGCGCATTGCTCTCGGTGCTGCTTGCCAAGCTGATTTTCGGGGTGCCGATCTTTGATTCGGATAAGCCGATATGGCTGCTTGCGGCGGGATATCTGATAGCGGCAAACATCTGCTTTGCCCTCTATGACAGTGCATTGCTGGGATTTTATACTTTTTATGACGTGCGGCTGGTGCCGCTGCTCAACCGGTTATTTAAATAATGACAAAAAATACGCGGAAAGATTTGTTTGAAGTAGGTCTTTCCGCGTTTTTTGCAGTATTATTCGTATTTTTTAGCGACTTCCTGATATCTGACAAGATAGCTGAATCCTTTGGCAAACATCGAGCCGCTTACACGCAAACGCCTGAGCAGAAGCGGATCATCTCCGCGTTTGACCGTGCCGTTGGCGGTGGTAAACGCAAGGCGGTAGCCTGCCTGCCTGAGGATTTCCTTTGAATTGCCTCCGTGTGTGCCGTAGGGATATGCAAAGTATTGAGAGCCACCCAGTACTTGGGAGGATTTTTTCAGATCCTCGACGCCCTCCTCGACCGAAACGCCCTGCATCATGCCGCGATTGTCAGGGATCCCGCCTTTAGCGACCGTTCCGCGGTGCATATTGTGAGTATGCGAGTGAAGCTCGATATTCGGCAGAGTCAGCTTGTAGGAGATATTTTTTCGCCACGATGTAATGACAAACGACGTCGCAATAAAGCCGTATTTGTGAAGCTCCGGCTGGAGCAGGTCAAAGAAATTTTCTTGCCCGTCGTCCGAAGTGAGCAGCACGCACTTGGCGGGAATTTCTATATTGCCGTTGAGCCATTCGTAAAGCTCGTCCATGGTGAGCGTGACGTAGCCGTTTTCCCAAAGCCATTGCAGCTGCACCCTGACCGACTGTATGGAATGACTGTTGTTTTCCTTGGTGGGTTCCTCTGTGTTGGCGTCGTAAAAGAAGTGGTACATCAGCACCGGAACAAAATCCGCCTTTGGACCGTCGTAATGCCGGAAGCGCTCGACATATTCCGGCTCACGCGGCACAAAATCCGTACAGAAAGCCGACTGCTCCATTGACAGATCCGAGCCGGAGACGGCGCCGCAGCAGAGTACAGCCATTCTTTCAGCAGCCTTGACCGCCGCAGAAGTACTGACCGGCTGATCTTCTGCAGGCGATGCCGATACATTGTACACAAAATTTCCCGAATAAATAACAACTATCGCTGCGGCAGCAATCCCGACAAAGAGCCACATTAACTTTTTAACCAAGCAGAGTACCTCCTATCAAATATATCCAGCACAGTTCGCGCTTTCCTGTTCTTTTTGCAAGCCTTGGTGAGCGCTAAATTACATATCCTCCGTTGGGACAGAGAACCTGTCCTGTGATGAAGGAAGCGTCGTCTGACGCAAGAAAGGTTATCGCGCGGGCGACCTCGTCCGGAGTGCCAAGACGCATCAGCGGCGTGCTTTCGGCAAGCTCGCGCAGGTCGTCGGCGCTCAGATGGGAATTCATCTCGGTGTCAATAACGCCTGGCGCCACGCAGTTGACCCTTATGCCGCTTGGTCCGACCTCCTGCGCAAGCGCCTTGGTCAGCCCTATGACAGCCGCCTTGGTGGCGGAATACAGCACCTCGCAGGAGGCGCCTACCTGTCCCCACATAGAGGAAATATTGATAATGCAGCCGCGGTGCTCGTGCAGCATATGCGGAAGCACCTCTTGGCAGCAGAGGAACATCCCGTCCACATTCACCGCGAAGGTCGTGCGCCATTCCGAATAATCAATGTCTGTAAAAAGGCTCTGACGGGCAATTGCCGCGTTGTTCACCAGAATATCCACTCCGCCGAGCTGTTCCCGCACGGTTTCAAACATCGCCGCGACCTCTTCGGGCTGAGATACGTCAGCCTTTACCGCCATTGCCATGCCGCCTGCCGCGTTGATCTCCCGCACGGCTTCTAAAGCCGGGTCGCGGCTGCGGTTGTAATTGATGACGGTGGGGTGTCTGCCGGCGGCAAACAGCCGCGCTGTGGCAAGTCCGATTCCGCGAGAAGCTCCCGTTACAAGGACTGTCGGTTTCATTCATAAGTCCTCCACTCAACACATAAACAATTAATTATTTGGCTTTTTGAATTTAAATCCCGTCTTGGGAAATCTGCCGAAGAATTTTTCCCGCTCAAAGCCGCCGCGTTTGATCTCGCGGCAGAAAAGGCTCATCACCCAGATATCCTCGGCAATGCCGTCGGTCACCACTCCGTCGGTGGTATAGGCGATTTTGACGAAGCCCAGCCGCGTGTATGTGCGTATGGCGTTGTAATTCGACGCCCGGACTTCAAGGCGTATCTCGTTGAAGCCGCGTTTTTTTGCGTCGTTGATGGCTGCGGTCATCAGCCGTGACCCCCAGCCCATTCCTCTGTACCTTTTGGCTATGCCTACCCCTAAAAATCCGACGTCGTCCGGCGCTTCGCATCGGCGCACAATGTCGCACCAGCCGACAGCTCTGCCGTTCGGATCAATCAGCAGAAATTGAGGATATCCGCACCTTTGGCAGCCCTTGATGAATCTGATCATGTCCTCTATCGGATAGCCGCCTGAAATCGACAGAAACTTGCCCTCTTTTGCTACCTCGTCGAATGTCTCGCAGTAGGAAACGGCGTATTTTTCGGAGGAACGCACAATTTTAAGTTCGTCCATAAGCAATTGTAAAATATTACGTCAGTCTGCAAGAGCAGCCTTCATCATAATGGCACATTCCAGACGCTTCTTCTCCATCTCGCAGTAGAGGCTGTAGGGTTCGAGAATGTCGCCGTTCTTCTCGTTGTTGATGGCGTTGCAGCCGCCGCTGCAATAGAATCTCGCCCAACAGTCGCGGCACTTGCGCTTGTTGTAGATGGTTGTGCGGGCAAACTTCTTCTTGATATCCACATTGAAAGAGCCGTCCCCCAGATTGCCCATCTTCCATTCGTCGTGACCCACGAACTGATGGCAGGGGTAAATATCGCCCTGCGGCGTGATGGCGACGTATTCGTTGCCACAGCTGCACCCTCTCAGGCGGCGTATAGCGCAGGGACCCTGATCGAGGTCGATCATGAAGTGGAAGAAGTTGATTTTTTCGCCGGCTTTTTTCATCTCAATGAGCTTCCCGGCAAGCGTCTCGTATTCCTCAAATATCCTGGGCAGGTCGGACTCCTGTATCGAGAAATCCAGCTTCGGGTCGGAGACAACAGGCTCTTCGGAAAGCTGATCAAAGCCCTGCTCATAGAGATACATTATGTCGTTGGTGAAGTCTAAATTGTAGCGGGTATAGGTGGCGCGCGCGTAATAATCCTTGTCGCCGCGCTGTGCGACCAGCTTCTTGAATTTAGGCATGATCCTGTCGTGGCAGCCCTTGCCGCCCCAGTCGAGACGCAGACGGTCGTTGACCTCCTTGCGTCCGTCGATGGAGAGCACGCAGTTGTGCATTTCGCGGTTGATGAAGTCGATCTTGTCGTCGTCGAGCAGCAGACCGTTGGTGGTGATGGTGAAGCGGAAATTCTTGCCGAATTCAACCTCTTTGCTGCGAGCGTACTCTACTGTCTTTTTGACCACATCAAAATTCATCAGCGGTTCGCCGCCGAAGAAATCCACCTCAAGGTTGCGTCTGCCGACCGATCTTTCTATGAGAAAATCAATAGCCTTGCGGGCGATTTCCTCGCTCATCAGGCAGCGTTCGCCGCCGAATCCGCCTTTGCTTGCAAAGCAGTATTCGCAGGCTAAATTGCAGTCGTGGCTGATGTTGAGGCACATCGACTTGACCGACGCATTGACCATCATGTCTGCAAATTGCTCGTAATCGTCGGGTGCGTGAAGCTGCCCCATGTCAAATGCCTCATAAAGCTCCGAGTAAGCGGAATCAATATCCTCGCGGCTGTATTCGCTCAACGCCTCGTATACTTCCGAGGGGGTCTGCTCCGTCATGTTTTCGTCAGTGAAATCAACCAGCCTGTATGTAAGGTCGTCCACCACATGCACGGCTCCGCTGTAGACGTCGAGAATAATATTGTAGCCGTTAAGACTGTATTTATGTATCATACTTTTATATATCCTTCCGTATGGAATCATCGTCAATTGCGTAAGATATCCTTCTTAGGAATCGCGTCCCAAAAAAGAGTACAAAGCCGCCGAATCAGAAGAACCCGGCAGCCTTGTCAAACACCGGCACACTGTCAAAAAATGCGCCGCACAAAAAAGCCTTATGCAAAAAAATTACTTCTCGCACTTCTGATTTGCCACGGTGCAGGAAGTCTTGCAAGCCGACTGGCAGGATGCCTGGCACTCGCCGCAGCCGCCTTTGACAGCGCTTTCCTTGAGATTGGCCTTGTTGAGAGTCTTGATGTGCTTTTTCATGGTTTTACCTCCAATCGTATAACGAATAAGGATATTATACCAAACCTTTTTTTATTTTTCAACCTATAAATTCAAGATTTTACACATTACATATAAATTAGTGAGAAATTTGTGTCTGTCATCTTCTTTTTGGCTTGACGCGATTGGAACCCAGCCATCCGCCGCAGCCCCCGGCAAGCAGCAGAACGATCAGCTTGACGGCGACGGTGATGCTGAAGGTATCCTCGCCCATGGCAATGCCGATGATCCATGCGCCGAGAAAGACCGCCAGCCCGATCGCCAGTCCGTAAAAAAGCCCCCTCTGTCGCGAGACGGAGCCGCATATCCAGCCGCCCGCAAAGCAGCCCAGCATGAGCGACACCACTGACAGCGGAATGACAGCGGACGATACAATGGATTTCATCACCACAAACACCAGCGCGAACACCATGACGAATGCCATTGACACCACAAGCGCAGCGATCAGCCCAATTAAAAAAGGCTTGCCTATCTGCAATGCCGGATTGCCGCAGCTGCCGCAGCGCGTATACCTGCTTTTACCTGATTTTGCACGAGTCATAAAAAAACCTCCCGGACTTACGATGATTGATTGGTAAATAGATACTCGTAAGCCCGGGAAAATATGCATATCAGATAATAAAAAATTACTTCTTGAGGAAGGAGAAGAAGCCCTTCTTCTCGCCGCTGTCCTTCTTTTCTTCGGTCTTGGGAGCGGAGCGCTTGGTCTCGTTGCTGCCGATAGCCCACTTCTTGATCTTGAGCTTGTTGCGGTCGGCGCCTGTTTCGATAACAATGTCGTCGTCCTTCACACTGACAACTCTGCCCACAATGCCGCCGATGGTGACGATAGTATCGCCGACATCAATGGAATTTCTCATTTCCTCTTCCTTTTTCTTTTGCTTGGACTGAGGTCTGATGAGAATGAAGTAGAATACCGCAATGATAACGCCGTAAAGAAGGATCATGGTTACCATGCTGCCGCCCGTGTTGCCGTTGGCGCTGAAGCCTATAAGGTTCATGTTGATTTACCTCCAAAATAAAAAATTTATTCCATTATAACAACATTTGAATAAAAGTGCAAGTCAATTTTTGATTTATACCGACGCAAATGTAAATATTCCGTAAACGCAGTTTTAAAACATTCAGAGTCTCCTGCCGAGAATTTCTTTTTGTTCGCGGTAGAATTCCTCATAGCGTCCTTCACTGAGCGCGGCGCGAATCTTCTCCATAAGTGTGTTGTAAAAATACAGATTATGCATGACGGTCAGGCGCATGGCAAGCATTTCGCCGCTTTTGATGAGGTGGTGAATGTAGGCTCTTGAGTGCTTGCGGCAGGTCGGACAGTCGCAGGCTTCGTCAAGAGGACGCTCGTCGAGACGGTACTTGGCGTTGTTCATGTTGATAACGCCCTGTGAGGTGAAGATATGTCCGTGTCGCGCGTTGCGGGACGGCATGACGCAGTCGAAGAGGTCAACGCCGCGGTACACCGCTTCCAGAATGTTGACCGGCGTGCCGACGCCCATCAGATACCGCGGTTTGTCGGTCGGCATGAAGGGTTGCACTGTCTCGATGATGTCGTACATCACCTCGGCAGGTTCGCCGACCGCAAGACCGCCTATCGCGTAGCCGTTCAGATCAAGCTCTGCGATTTCCTTCATGTTTTCCACGCGGATATCCTTGTAGGTGCCGCCCTGATTGATGCCGAAGAGCATTTGATTTTTATTGATGGTGGTTTCGAGCGAATTGAGCCTGTCCATCTCCGCCTTGCAGCGTTTCAGCCAGCGGATGGTGCGGTCAGAGCTTTTTTTGACATAATCGTAGGGGGAGGGGTTCTCCACGCACTCGTCAAATGCCATTGCAATAGTCGATGCTAAATGGGACTGAATCTGCATGCTTTCCTCCGGTCCCATGAATATTTTGTGTCCGTCTATGTGCGAGCGGAAGTTGACGCCTTCCTCGGTGATTCTGCGCAGCTGCGACAGCGAAAACACCTGAAATCCGCCGCTGTCGGTGAGAATCGGTCCGTCCCAGCCGGTGAATTGGTGCAGCCCACCGAGCGTGTGGACATTTTCATCACCCGGGCGCAGGTGAAGATGATAGGTATTGCAGAGCTGCACCTGACAGTGAAGCTCCTTTAAGTCATAAGCCGAAACCGCTCCTCGAATGGCTCCCGTGGTGGCGACGTTCATAAACGCCGGCATATGCACCGTGCCGTGGACGGTTTCAAAATCGCCCAGCCGGGCGTGTCCTTCCTGTTTGATAAGTTTGTACAATTGTGTTCCTCCCTGTTCTGACAAAGAACAGCGCAAGGCGATGAACTTGCGCTGCAATGAAATGATAACATATCGTCAGCTTTTTGTCAAATGATACAAGCACATCCATGACATCGTATTGATGTATTATACTACTGCTTATTTATTCCGGGATTGAAATGCATGATAATTCCTTCTTTGCATCATTTCTAAACCGGTTAATCTCTCTTTCGCTTAATGTGAATTCTGTCGAAGCCAAGTACTCGTCGATTTTGTTTTGAATATCGTATTGTAATATAATATTGTTATACTCAGATATAAACGGTTCATAAATAGAATATGCTCTTTTTAGAAACATAGTTTTGAAGATACTGGATATTTTACCACTGGATTCATGACCGGTGAAAGGATCCATCAACTTTGGAGTATAGCATATATTCCACGGACATTCAAACATAAAGATGTTTTTTGTGCGTCCCCATATATGTGATACTTGATAATTAAAGATTGTTTTATTCCGCTTGAGATCAGTGAGCTTGTAGATCAATTTGTGAGGGATTGTATTATTCGTAGGGTCAATATCGACATTGAAATTGTCAAACAAAAATTGATAAAGCCCTTGATATAGTGATATTCCTTGAGGAGTTCTGCCATATCCCCGGATAAATACTCTTTCATTATTGAAAACACGATTCTTTAGATAATTCCATTCTATTCTGACCTGATCAACCGGAGGAAAAATGACTGCAGACAATCCCCATTCAACAAATTGGTTCAAATCTATATTAAAATAATCTAAAAACTCAATGTAGGAATCCATAGTAATCCGGTAAACCACCTTTATTCAATCATATTATCATCATCGCGTCGCCAAAGGAAAAAAATCTGTATTTCTCATCGACGGCGATCTTGTAGGCGTTCATCACATTGTCAAAACCCGCGAATGCCGACACCAGCATGATCAATGTGCTCTCCGGCAGGTGGAAGTTAGTGATCAGCCCGTCGATCACCTTGAATCGGTAGCCGGGGTAAATGAAAATCTGTGTCCAGCCGTCGTCCGGCTGAATTTTTCCGTCAACGACGGGGCAGGATTCGAGTGTGCGGCAGCTTGTGGTGCCGACGGAAATCACCCTGCCGCCATTCGCGTGCGTTTCGTTGATGAGGTCGGCAGTCTCTTTCGGCAGGCAGTAATGCTCGGAATGCATGACATGGTTGTTCACGTCGTCCACCTTGACAGGACGGAAGGTGCCGAGTCCGACGTGCAATGTGACGAAGCCGATTTTAACCCCTTTGGCGCGGATTCTGTCAAGCAGCTCATTGGTGAAATGCAGTCCGGCAGTCGGCGCGGCAGCGGAGCCGAGTTCACGGGAATACACCGTCTGATAGCGCTCCTTGTCCTCCAGTTTTTCGGTGATGTAGGGAGGCAGCGGCATTTGTCCTATGCGGTCGAGGACTGAAAAGAATTCGTCCTCGCATTCAAAGCGCACGATCCGGTTGCCGTCGTCCAGCACTTCAATGACTTCGCCGACCATCAGCCCTTCGCCGAATACAAATCGCGTGCCGACCTTGGCGCGTTTGCCGGGTTTTGTCAGACATTCCCACACCTTCTGCTCCTTCTGGGTCAGCAGCAGGAATTCGTTGACCGAATCGCCGCCCTCCTTCACGCCGAATATTCTCGCCGGAAGCACACGGGAATCGTTGACGATCAGGCAGTCGCCGGGGTTCAAATAATCAATTACGTCGCGGAATATTTTATGTTGCAGCGCTCCGCTTTGTCTGTCCATGATCATCAGGCGGGAGGAATCCCTCGGCTCAACAGGGTGCTGTGCAATCAGTTCCTGCGGCAGGTCGTAGTAGAAATCAGATGTTTTCATATTCTGGTCAATCCTTTTTGTTCAAAATTGTGCGCACAGTGTCAAAACCGGCGGAATATTATAGGTAAAAAACAAGAAAAAACACGCAAAGTCGGCGATTTGCCGCAAAGCCCTTGACATTTGGCGATTATGCGCTATAATTATTTTCAGATGATACAATAAACAGAATTTCTGATAGAGGTGCGGCATTCAAAAGAGTATCACCGGCCGAGGCAGCCATTGCCGTCGGCAGGTCGGTGGGAAAGGTTGTGCCGCCGAAGGGCTTGTCCGTATAATGGCAGGGCATGCGCCTGGGTGTGCGGTCAACAGTCGTACAACTGTCATCATGCGTGATGGAGTGCTACTCAGATAATATTACCGCCCGGTTGGCAGAACGATGCAAAGCAAAGCCGGCACAGTATTTTAGCAGCGGTTAATATTATAACGCATTGATGACCGGTTATCAACCGGTTTTTTGTTTTTTTGTTTTTATTTGTCAACAATACATCATTTATTCTTTTGGAGGTCTGTCAATTATGAAACAGTATTACAACGTAGGTATTATCGGAGCCACAGGTATGGTCGGTCAGAGATTTGCAACGCTGCTTTCAAATCATCCGTGGTTCAAGGTGACGGCTCTTGCCGCAAGCGCACGCTCCGCAGGCAAAACATACAAAGATGCAGTCGGCTCCCGCTGGAAACTGGCAACTCCCATGCCGTCCGAAATGGAAGACATGATGATTCTCGACGCAGACGCAGACATCGAAAAGATCACCTCCATGGTGGATTTCGTCTTCTGTGCCGTTGACATGAAGAAGGACGAAATCAGGGCTTTGGAAGAAAAATACGCCAAGCACGAATGCCCCGTTATGTCAAACAACAGCGCCAACCGCTTCACCGAGGACGTTCCCATGATCATTCCCGAGATCAACGCCGATCACTCCCGGATCATAGAAGCGCAGCGCAAGCGCCTCGGCACCAAGCGCGGCTTCATCTCCGTCAAATCCAACTGCTCTATCCAGAGCTACGTTCCCGCCCTCACGCCCCTGCTCGAGTACGGCGTGGAGGACGTTCTCGCCTGCACCTATCAGGCGATCTCCGGCGCGGGCAAGAATTTTGAGACATGGCCCGAAATGGTTGACAACCTCATTCCCTTTATCGGCGGCGAGGAAGAGAAATCCGAGAAGGAGCCTCTCAAGGTATGGGGCAAGTACGAGGACGGCAAAATCACGCTGCGCGACGATATCCGCATCACCACACAGTGCCTGAGAGTGCCTGTGTCCGACGGTCACACCGCCGCCGTATTCGTGCGCTTCAAAAACAAGCCCACCATCGAGGAAATCAAGGCAAAATGGGCTGCCTTCTCCGGCGAACCTCAGAAGCTGAATCTCCCCAGCGCTCCCAAGCAGTTCATTCACTACTTTGAGGAGGACAACAGACCGCAGGCGAAGCTCGACCGCAATCTGGAAGGCGGCATGGCTGTCAGCTGCGGCAGACTGCGTGAGGACACACAGTACGACTACAAATTCGTCTGCCTCTCCCACAATACTCTCCGCGGAGCTGCCGGCGGCGCTGTCCTCATGGCGGAACTCCTCTGCGCACAGGGATGGCTGGACTGAAGCGCTCGCGTTCGCTCGCTTAGATAATAAATAATAGAGAATAACGAATAGAGAATAGTTTAGGGGCGCTTCGCGCTGGAATAAAGAATTTCACTTTATTGGTTGTTTGGAATACAATAGTTAATATAAGGCTTTTTAAATAATAAAAAATTTTGAAAGAAGGACTGTCGCTTGAAGAACACCATTTTTACAGGCTCCGGCGTTGCCATCGTCACTCCCATGAACGAGGACGGCACCGTTAATTACGACGCTTACGCCGACCTTATTGATTTTCAGATTGAGAACAAGACCGATGCTATCATCACCTGCGGCACAACAGGTGAATCCTCCACTCTGAGCGATGCCGAGCACCGCGAGGTCATCAGGTTTGCCATCGAGCAGACTGCCGGAAGGGTTCCCGTCATCGCCGGAACGGGCAGCAACGACACCAAGTACGCCATTGAGCTTTCCAAGTCCGCTGAGGAAATGGGCGCTGACGGCTTGCTTCTGGTCACCCCTTACTACAACAAGACCTCTCAGCGCGGACTTGTCGCGCATTTCGGCATGATCGCCGAGAGCGTCAAGACGCCCATCATTCTCTACTCCGTGCAGAGCAGAACAGGCGTCAATATCGCACCCGAAACCGCTTATGAGCTTTCCAAGTACGACAATATCGCCGCCATCAAGGAAGCCAGCGGCAACATCTCGCAGGTTGCCAAGATCCGTGCGCTCTGCGGCGACAGTCTCGACGTGTATTCCGGCAACGACGACCAGATCGTTCCTCTGCTGTCTCTGGGCGGCAAGGGCGTGATTTCTGTGCTTGCCAATGTCGCTCCCGAAGTCACTCACAACATCTGCCAGTACTACTTTGACGGCAAGGTTGCGGAAAGTGCCGCTCTCCAGCTCGAATACCTCGATCTCTGCAACGACCTCTTCATCGACGTCAACCCCATTCCCGTCAAGGAAGCCCTCAATATGATGGGCATGAATGCCGGTCCCTGCCGCATGCCTCTCTACGAGATGACCGACGCAGCCAAAGACAAGCTCGCCGCCACTCTCTCCAAGCACGGACTCCTGTAAGCGTTCGCCTATCGGCTCGCTAAAAGAATAGAGAATAAAGAATAACGAATAGTGAATAGTTAAGGAAGCGCTGCCGCGCTTGAAAAAAGAATAAAAACCACATGCTTTCGGTTGTAATTCCGGCCGGAAGCATGTGTTGTAATGGGGTCTTTTACAAAATGTGCCTGATCTGTGACAGAATTGATTTGATTAAAAAAGGTTGCAATCCTTATTTTGTCAGGGAGCTTGCAACGGGATATGTTGTTATCGGGGACAATCAGCACTTTTACGGTTACACGCTTTTCCTTTACAAGCGTCACGGAGATAAGACGGAGCTGTTTCATCTTGCTCCTGACGAAAGAGCGAAATTCATGGAGGAAATGTCGCTGGTTGCCGAGGCGGTTTCCGGAGCTTTCGGCGCCGAAAAGATGAATTATGAGCTGCTCGGCATGGGCGACGCTCACCTGCACTGGCATCTGTTTCCGCGCAGAAGCGGCGACATTGAGCATTACGGCAATCATGGCAAAGGACCGGTCTGGTGGTACCCTATGGACAAGATGTATTCCGACGACAACCGACCGGACGAAGTGCAGCTTGCCGAGATGAAGCGGAAACTGCTTGCCGAACTGGACAGGCTGCTTCCTCCACCACCTTCCAATGAATCGGAGGTGAGGCAATAATGGATTTCTTAAAAACAATCAGAAAAAAGCTGGACGGCATACGAAAACCGGAGCAAAACGAAACTTTTTCAAGCATCGCCTTGCAGGGCGGAGTATTCTTTGCGGTCGGGGTGCTGCTCGGCGTATTCGCCAAATGGCTGGACACTCTCGGAATCAACGACGGCGTGTGGTGGCAGCATATCCTGGGCATGATCGACCTCGGAAATATACTTTCGCTGTTCCCGATATGGCTTCTGATTGCTATCGCTATCGCGGTTTATGCCAAATCACCGCTGAATGCGGCGATGCGGGTCTTTCTCTTTTTTGCGGGAATGTGCGTTGCCTATCACATATCATCCATTCTCATAGCCGGATTCAACCCTATGGGTTACATGATGATCTGGTACGGTTTTACCATTCTCTCTCCTCTTTTAGCGGCTGTCTGCTGGTATGGAAAAGGGGCATCCGTTCCGTCGCTTGTGATCGACACATTCATTCTCTGGAATATGATGTCCTGCTGCTTTGCGATTGGCTTCTGGTATTTTGATGGCAGAAGTGTCATTGATGTCATTATTTTTATCGGAGCGGCTGCCATTCTGTATGTGTCCCCGAAAAATACGGCAATCAGCCTTGCCGGAGCATTGGCAATGGCTTTGTTTTTCAGACTGCCTATAGGATAATACATTGATAAATCACATAAACGAAAGGAAGTACAAAAAACATGACTAAAATCATTCTCTGCGGATGCGGCGGAAAGATGGGCGCGGCCATTACGGGCATTGTCAATGAGCGCACCGACTGCGAGATCATTGCAGGCGTGGACGTGAATACCGCCTGCACACACGGCTATCAGGTGTATTCCAATATCGCTGACGTGACCGAAAACGCCGACGTTATCATCGACTTTTCCCACCCGAGCGCCCTCGACTCCATTCTCGCCTATGCGGTGGAAAAGCAGGTTCCCGCTATCCTCTGCACTACCGGTTACTCTGAGGCTCAAAACAGGCAAATTGAGGAAACCGCGCAAAAAATCGCACTTTTCCACTCGGGCAATATGTCGCTCGGCATTAACCTGCTGATTGCCCTTTCACGCAAGGCTGCCCAGATTCTGGGGGACAGCTTTGATGTGGAAATCGTCGAGAAGCACCACAATCAGAAGCTCGACGCGCCCAGCGGCACCGCTCTGATGATAGCCAAAGCCATCAGCGAAGAGCTGCCCTACGATTCCCGCTACGAATACGACCGCCACAGCGTCCGCAGAAAGCGTGAGCGCAGCGAAATAGGAATTCATTCCGTGCGCGGCGGCACAATCGTCGGCGAGCATGAGGTGATCTTCGCCGGACACGACGAGGTTGTCACCATCGCCCACAGCGCACAGTCCAAGGGCGTATTTGCCGCCGGAGCCGTCAATGCAGCCGTATTTTTAAAAGGCAAGCCCGCCGGACTTTACGACATGAATGATTTGATCTCAGAATCATAATCGTTAATAAAAAGGACACATTCGTTAGTTTTGCGAATTGACACAGCGGGAAAAATCAAATAAAATATAAGCAGAATTTTTACATTCGGAAAGGAAGGATTATATGGAAAAATTGATGTACGTTTCTGCCGGAGTCGGCGCGCTCGCGCTGCTCTATGCGCTGCTGCTCACGATGCGGGTCAAGCGTCAGGAAGAAGGTACCGACAGGATGAAGCACATTGCCGCCTCCATCAGCGACGGCGCAAGGGCGTTTCTTTTTTCGGAGTACCGCATACTGATCATCTTTGTTGCCGTGCTGTTCCTTGCCATCGGTATAGGTTTGAACAACTGGCTCACGGCGGTATGCTTCCTCTGCGGTTCGGTCCTCTCCACACTCGCCGGCTACTGCGGCATGTCGGTCGCAACCAAAGCCAATGTCCGCACGGCTAACGCAGCCAGAAAGCATGGCATGAGCAAGGCGCTCTCGGTGGCATTTTCCGGCGGCGCCGTGATGGGAATGTGCGTCGCGGGACTTGGCTTGCTGGGCGTATGCCTGATCTATGCCATTTCGGGCAATACCGACATTCTCTTCGGATTCAGCTTAGGCGCGTCCTCCATCGCGCTCTTTGCACGCGTGGGCGGCGGCATTTACACCAAGGCTGCCGACGTCGGCGCCGACCTTGTGGGCAAGGTGGAAGCCGGCATTCCCGAGGACGACCCGAGAAATCCCGCCGTTATCGCCGACAACGTGGGCGACAATGTGGGTGACGTGGCAGGCATGGGAGCCGATCTTTTTGAGAGCTATGTCGGCTCGCTGATCTCGGCAATTACTCTCGGCGTGGGTATTTCCGGCGGCATGAGCGCAAAGGCAGCGCTCTTTCCGGCGATTCTCTCGGCTGTGGGTCTGATAGCCTCCATCATCGGCACATTCTTCGTGCGGGGCAAGGAAGGGGGCAACCCGCAGACCGCTCTGAATATCGGCACCTATGTCGCTTCGGGCGCGGTGGTGATTGCTTCCATCGTTCTCAGCAGGTCTCTCATGGGCAGCTTGAGATACTGCATTCCGGTCATCGCCGGACTTGTGGTGGGACTGCTCATAGGCACCATCACAGAGATATACACATCCGATCAATTCCTCTTTGTGCGCAAGATAGCCGATCAGTCGCAGACGGGACCTGCTACCACCATCATAAGCGGCATTGCGGTCGGCATGCAGTCCACACTCTTCCCGATCATTCTTATCGGAATCGGCGTGTTGGCAGCCTATCGCTCCTGCGGCGGCGGATACAACGGTCTTTACGGCATTGCTCTGGCTGCGGTGGGAATGCTCTCCACGACAGGTATTACCGTTGCGGTGGACGCATACGGTCCCATCGCTGACAACGCCGGAGGTATCGCCGAAATGAGCGGTCTGGACGAATCGGTGAGAAAGATCACCGACAGCCTCGATTCCGTCGGCAACACCACAGCCGCCATCGGCAAGGGCTTTGCGATTGGCTCGGCTGCGCTTACGGCTCTTGCTCTGTTCGTTTCCTACGCGCACGCCACAAGACCGGCTCTCGCAGCCATCAACATTCTCGACCCCAAGGTAATCGTCGGCTTGCTCATCGGCGGCATGCTGCCTTTCCTCTTTTCTTCGCTCACCATGGACAGCGTTTCCAAGGCTGCCAATGAGATGATCGAGGAGGTTCGCAGACAGTTCCGCGAAATGCCGGGCTTGCTGGAGGGAACCCAGAATCCCGATTACAAGACCTGCGTCAGCATTTCCACACACGCGGCTCTCAAGCAGATGCTCATTCCCGGCATTATTGCCATCGTCTGCCCGCTGGTTGTCGGCTTCATGCTCGGCACCGAGGCGCTCGGAGGAATGCTGGCGGGCGCGTTGGTCACAGGCGTGCTGCTGGCGATATTCATGTCCAATTCCGGCGGCGCATGGGACAACGCCAAGAAGTTCATAGAAGGCGGCGGAGAGGACGGCAAGGGCAGCGAGTCGCACAAGGCTGCTGTTGTCGGCGATACGGTCGGCGACCCCTTCAAGGATACCGCAGGACCGTCCATCAATATTCTCATTAAGCTGATGACGATCGTTGCGCTGGTATTCGCTCCGATGTTCGGCGCCGGTCTGTTCTGATTATTTTCAATTAACCAAATGCCCGACGGGACGTCAGGTTATCTGCCTGAGAAGCCTGCCGGGTTTTTTTATGTTTCAGATAAGATGGTAATCGAATCAATGTATTTTGATTGGATGTGCGTTGTATATCGCGATGCTTCCGCTGCGTAGATAATGATGCAACCCACATTCATAATATAGCAATCCAACAAATCAGCAAGACACGAAACAAGATTTAAACCAGCCGATACAATCAGAAGGAGCAACGGCAGAGAAAGCGGTATCTATGGCATC
>CACWOX010000019.1:0-40418 GCA_902762615.1 uncultured Ruminococcus sp.
CTTCATCAGCAAAATCGTTGTTCACGAGAGAGAAAAGAAGCGTTCCAAAAATTCACCGCAGCAGATTGACATCTATTTCAGGTACATCGATTTCCCAACTTGCCTTGACAGGCAGCAAAAGCTGAATGAGATAGCCACAGAAACCGATGAGTAAAGAAGAAAGGACAGATGGGCAATCGTCTGAAATGCCCGTCTGTCCGCAAATCCCGCCGAAATAAATTAGTATCCTTATGGAAACCTAACAAATTGTACCGCCTTCGCCATTACCTCTCAGCCTGCCAGTCAGACTGTTACGCTTGGCAAATCGCTGACATTGTCGGTTAAGGCAAACGGCGTAGGTCTGAGCTATCAGTGGTATTACAAGAAGAAGGGCGCAACGGCATGGAGCGTCTGGAACGGACACACACACGCATCCGAGACCTGTATGCCAAATGAAACATGGAACGGAATACAACTCTACTGCAAGGTGAAAAATGCCGCCGGAAGCACACTCAATTCCGCTGTCGCGACAATCCAGGTAATTCAGCCGCTTGCCATAACCGCACAGCCTCAGAGCAAATCGATCATACTCGGCAGATCGCTGACATTGTCGGTCAAAGCTACAGGCGAAGGTCTGAGCTATCAGTGGTATTACAAGAAGAAGGGCGCAGCCGCATTCTCCGTATGGAACAATCGCACCAAGGCAAGCGAAACCGTAACGCCGAATGTTTCGTGGGATGGAATTCAGCTGTATTGCAGGGTGAAGGATTCCTCCGGCAAGACCGTGAATTCCTCTGCCGCTACAATCAATGTGCTTTCCATCACCTATCAGCCGGCAAATGTCACCGTCGCTTCGGGCAGCAATGCTACATTCACCGTTAAGGCAACAGGCGCAGGGCTGAAATATCAGTGGCAGTACAAGAAGAAGGGCGCGACCGCATGGAGCAATTGGAACGGACGCACGACGGCAAGCACCACGGCGACCTCCAACGACAGCTGGCAGGGAATGCAGGTGCGTTGCAAGGTGACCGACAGCGGAAGTAATACGCTTTATTCCTCTGTTGCGACAATCACAATTGCGGCAGCGCTGAAAATAACACAGCAGCCCAATAATGTGACCGCGAGCGTAGGCGACGACGTCGCCTTCATTGTCAAGGCAAGCGGCTCGGGCGTGAAATATCAGTGGCAGTACAAAAAGAAGGGCGCGGCATCGTGGAGTAACTGGAACGGAAGAACTACAGCCATAACGGTTGCCACCGCTAATGCCACATGGAGCGGAATGCAGGTGCGCTGCAAAGTCACTGATGCAACGGGAAAAAATCTGTATTCCAGTGCTGCGACGATTACAATAAAGTGATTGCAAGCGTTTTGATCCTTAAAAAAATTGATGTCAGCGGATTTTGGCTGGAATGCTTACTAAATATTATTTTTTGTAGGTTTTTGTAATTTTTATGTTGATTTTCACATTTTAATCATGTATAATTATTACGAGGTGAATAATTATGCAGCGGGATTATAAGGTTTTGCTGGTCGAGGATGACCGTGAGCTTTGCGAGGAGTTTGTCAGATGCTTTGCCGCGACAGAGGGGCTGGAGCTTGTGGCAACTACTGACAGTGCGACTAAAGCTCTGGAATATCTGCGGGAGTTGCATCCCGATGCGGTGATTTTGGATCTTGAGCTGCATATGGGCGAGGGAAACGGTATTACCTTTTTGTCTCAGATGGGCAGGATCAAAAGTATCAAGAAGCCGTTTGTGCTGGTCAACACCAATAATTCCAGTCTTATCACGTATAATGTTGTGAGAAATCTTGGCGCTGACTTCGTCATGTATAAGCACCAACTGGGGCACCGTCCCTCCGATGTGACAGATGTTCTGCTCGCTGTAGCTGCGAGAGGTGCCGATGTTGAAAGGCAGCCTTTTCCGCAGCAGGCGGACGAACACCAATCCACACAAGACCGGGCGGAACTGAGAGCTCGTATTTTGGAAGAGCTGAATAAAGTAGCCATTAGCCCGAAGAGCAAGGGATACAATTACCTTACCGACGCGATAGAGATCATTTGCGGCGGTCAGGTGCCCAATGTTTCTGCTATGATAGGCAAAAAATACGGTAAAACAGAGAAAAGCGTGGAACGCGCAATGCAGAATGCCATCGACAGAGCGTGGGATTCCGCTGACATTAACGATTTGCTTCAACATTATACAGGTCATATCAGTTCTAAGCGTATTTCTCCGACGGTAACGGAATTTATATGTTATTACGCAGCCAAATTAAAGACTGACTCACAGGAAAAATAGTTACTTTTTGTAGGTTTCTTTATGTTTGTGCAGCTGACAGTCAATTAAATTCGGTACACAAAAGTTATCGACAGGCGTGTTACTAAGTGATATGATATTCTCATAATAATTAGTTTGACTGCGAGAGTTTTTCATATCACCACCCAAGCCCTCTGCCGATCCAGCGCGGAGGGCTTGGGCATTTTATTTAGATAAGACAAGGAGAGTGGAAAAATGCTGGTGGTGGATTCGGGCATAAAGCACGCGTTTATGCTGCTGTATGCATACATAGTTTTCTGCATAGGGCTGCCGGAAAAACACAGCCGACGCAGATATTTTTTTGGAGGGGCAGCTGCTGTGCTGATAGGCGGCAGTATGCTTGTGCTGAAAAATTACATCTTTGTGATTGCTATTCCCTCACTCATGGCTTTATTCTATTTGGCAGAGGGAATGATTTTCCACGTCAGACCTAAGAAAAATCTAACCCTGACGCTTATCTCATTCGGATTCAGCTACGGAGCCTTTTATCTGTCGGTGGCGATATCGACCGCTGTAATAGCATTGCTGTCATACGGAACAGCGGGATTGTTCGGTTCACCGGAGCAGGCAATGGATTATTATAGCTACCTGACCAAGGAACTGCCAATAGGCAGGATATTGTTAATGACAGCGCTCTCTCTGCTGCAGGGGCTTTTGTTGTCAATAGCGCTTCGTTCAAAGCGTCTCAGACACGGTCTTTCCTCTCTTGTAAAAATCGGCATGAGCGACATAGGGGTATATATATCAATTGCAACGCTCTCCATAATGATGATATACGTTGTGTCCATCAAAGCCACCAGCAGTAATACGACTGTATTTACTGTGTGCTTTTTCCTCGGAATAACCTGCATATTTATGCTTTATTATTGGATAAAGAACGAAATACGCTCGGCATATAAAAGCCGTATCAAGGAGAATGAGCTGCTTCTTCTGGAAAAAAGCATAGTCGATAAGGACAGGCTGATCGAGGTCCTTCGTTCGGACAACGAGCGTCTTGCCGAGATAATACATAAGGATAACAAGCTGATTCCGGCGATGGTGATGTCGGTCAAAAAATGCGCCGAGAGTATGGGCAGCGGTTCCTGTGACACGTCGGAGGCATTGGAAACGGCTGATGCGCTGGAAGCCATATATGCTGAACGAAGCCATGCCATAAGTCAATATGAATCGCATGACCGAGGCATTATTTCCACCGGTGTGACAGCAGTGGACGCGGTGCTTCTCTATATGTCGGACAGGGCGGCGGAAAGCGGTGTCTGTTTCAGCGCCAATGTGCAAGCCTGCCTGCCGGATATGCTAAGCGAGGAGATAGACCGCCGCGAATTCGACACCATGCTTGCCGATCTGACCGAAAATGCCATTATTGCAGCAAAGCAGCGCAGTCCGGGCAGAGTGGAGGTCAGATTTAAGCGGCTGGATGCAGGATATATGCTTGAAGTGCTGGACAGCGGCGAGAATTTTTCTACAGACGTGCTCAAGAACATGGGGATAAAGAAAACCACCACCCACAAAAACGACGGCGGAAGCGGAATAGGGCTGATGACATTCTTCAGAATATTACGGCAGAGCGGAGCAAGCCTGACGATAGAGGAATTATCAGAGGGAGGACAATTCACCAAGTCGATCAGGGTGACATTTGACCGCGCCGGACATATGCGGATCGTGTCTTACCGTGCGGATGAGCTTAAAAAGGTACTTCGCAGCGGCAGGTTTGAAATATCGGCACCCGACGGAGAGCGGAAAGGTGAGCAAATATGAATAAAGGTGTCGTGTTGCCTGTTCTTGACGTGGGAATTAAATACACTGTGTTGATTTTCTGCTCCTATTATGTGTTCATAAGGTGTGTATTTGATAATCCGGAGGTCAAAAAATACATTCGTGCACTGATTTCTGCTTCGGTGATGGGTTTTTCGCTGATATGGCTGAGAAGCATCCTCATGCCGTTGCATATCATCGTTATGCTGCTTTATATTGTAGTGACAAATTATATTATGTTTGGACAGAACGCCAATATTACTATTGTACTGTCGGGACTTTCCTATGGGCTGTCACATGCGGTATTTCTCGTCGTGGGATTTGTAAACTCGGTGATTTTGGTTTTTCTTTACTGGGATGACACAAAGGGGAAAGACAATTCAATATACGACTTTTTAAATGACATACCGATACATATTATCTCGTATTCGTTGGCGCTTGTTGTTCTGTTTGGGACAGTTTTTTTCGTTATGAGGCTCAAAAGAATCCGCAGAGGACTGTTGACGGTAGTACAATTCGGCGCCGGCGGTACCGGGATAATGATGCTGTCAATGCTGCAGCTGTTTATGATGGGATTTGCACTGCCCGATGACACATTCATTGAGCAGGTAGTCAGAACGTGCGTTTTTGCCTGCGCGATGGTGATGTGCGTCCTTGTCACTTGGTGGATAAAGAGGGAAATATCGAGGGTATATTCCCAGATGGTTCTTGACAGATCATCTGCACTTACCGAGAGTGTGCTTGCCGAAAAGGACAGGCTCATCGAATCCCTTCGCAGTGACAACAGGCGGCTTGCAGCGATTGTCGGCGGAGACCGCAGTCTGATATCTGAAACGGTGAATGCAGTGAGGGATTCTCTGGATTGCGGCAATGCAGATGAGGTCACTCGCTGTGCCGCCCGTCTTGATGAATTATACGGCAGCCGCAGCGCAAAGCTCAGCGAATATGAATCTCACGGAATCAGATTTTCCACAACAGGCGTCACGTCAGTTGATAACGTGCTGTTTTATATGGCAAGCATGGCAGAGGACAAAGGCGTGGACTTCACAGTTGACGTGGAGGCCGATGTAGATCAGCTGTTTGAAGAGATGGAGGACAGCAGGGAATTTATTACCATTCTTGCCGATCTTTCCGAGAATGCGATTATTTCTGCCGGTGCGGTGAAAGATAAGCATGTGGAGGTTATATTGACGAGTAACGATAATCACTTTTGTCTCAATGTGCTTGACAGCGGCGATAGATTTGACATTGATGTGCTAAAAAATATGGGCAGGAAGCGTATAACTACTCACAAGGGCGAAGGCGGCAGTGGAATAGGTCTTATGTCTCTGTTTAAGACACTCAAGCACACTGGAGCGAGCTTTACCATAGAGGAGTTTTCCGGCAGCGAAGGAACCGAATGGTACAGTAAGTCGGTGAGAGTCATATTTGACCGTTCTTCTAAGCTGCGCATCATTACCGACCGTGCCGACGAATTGAAAAATGCACTGAAAGCGTGCAGATTCGAGATTGAAAAGCGCAATCCATAATGAAGCAAAAAGGCTTTCGCACATTTAATGCTGCGAAAGCCTTTAGTATTAATAAAAAAATCATCTGACCAGTGAAGGTGCGAGGGTGTTCAGGTAAATAATGCCATAGCACAGACCGCCGATCAGCAGGAAGGCAAAAATGTCCCGGAAACGGTATTTCAGGACATTCAGGCGGGTGCGACCCTTGCCGCCGGTGTAGCAGCGGCAGTCCATAGCAATGGCAAGCTCGAACGCCCTGCGGAAGGATGAAATAAATAGCGGAATAAGTATCGGAATCAGCGCCTTTGCTCTTTTAATCACGCCACCGCTTTCCAGATCGGCTCCGCGAGCCTTCTGCGCGTTCATAATCTTCTCGGTTTCCTCCAGCAGTGTGGGAATGAATCGGAGCGCAATGGTCATCATCATGGCAAGCTCGTGCACCGGCAGTCGAAAGAGTTTGAGCGGAGCAAGCAGTCTTTCGATGGCTGCGGTCAGGTCGGTGGGGGAGGTAGTATAGGTCAGCATGGAGCTGATCACCACGATCATCACAAGCCTTATTGCAATAAAACCGCTCTGCCAGAGAGCTTCCTCGTAAATGGTAAGCGCCTTGTACTGAAATACCACATGTTCCCCTTTAATGTAAAGCATATTCAGTGCGGCTGTAAAGAACACGAGAAACCAGATTGCCTTGAGTCCCTTGAAATACATTTTCAGCGGTATGCGCGAAAACAGAATCGCAAGCACCACAAATGCGACCATAGCGCCCATGGAAAAAAGATTCTTGGCGAGAAAGATAAATATAATTATCGCCGTCATAAGAATGATTTTCATGCGTGGGTCTAACTTGTGAATGAAGGACTTGCCCGGCATAAACTGACCTATGGTAATATCAGAGATCATTCTGCCTCGCCTCCTTCGGTAGTTTCTTGTTTTGTATCTGTGGAGCTATTCTCAGAGTTGTTTTCTTCTTTTTTGTCTCCACGCAGAAAATCCATCGCTACGCCCTTGGCAAAATCCATCGTGTAAACGTCGGTGCGCACGTCGGCTCCCAGTCGTTTGAGCTCGAGGAATACCTGTGTGACCTGCGGCACGCGAAGTCCTATTTCTGCAAGACGTTGTCCATGCTTGAAAATATTCTTTGTCTCGTCAAACATCTCGACTTTGCCGTGATTCATCACCAGCACGCGGTCAGCGACACGCGCGATGTCCTCCATGGAGTGAGAGACAAGCAGCACCGTGCTTCCGGTTTTTTGGCGATAAGCGCTTATCCGGTCGAGAATCCTGTCCCTGCCCTTTGGGTCAAGACCGGCTGTCGGCTCGTCGAGAATCAGCACCTTGGGCTGCATGGCGATAACGCCCGCAATGGCTGCCCGGCGCTTTTCACCGCCCGAAAGGTCAAAGGGGGATTTTTCGAGAAGCGTCTCCTTGAGTCCGGCGAATTCGGCTGATGTACGGATGATTCGATCCAGCTCGTCCTTGTCCTTGATGCCCTTGTTGGTGGGACCGAAGGCTATGTCCTTGTAGACGGTTTCTTCAAAGAGCTGGTATTCCGGGTACTGAAAAACCAGACCCACTTCAAAGCGGACATTTCTGATTTTTTTTGGTTTCTCCCAGATATCCCTGCCGTCCAGCATTATTTTGCCCGATTCGGGGCGGAAAAGACCGTTGAGCAGCTGGACAAGTGTGGATTTGCCCGACCCGGTGTGTCCGATAACGCCGATGAATTCGCCCTGTTCTATTGAAATGTTTACGCCGTCAAGCGCGACCTTTTCGAACGGCGTGCCTTTGCCGTAAACAAAGCGCAGATCGTGTGTTTCTATCAATGCCATAGGCACACATACTCCTTCATATTTATTCTTTAAGCGCTTTTTTCGCCGGTGCGAGCGTTCAAGATAGCTCTCGCACATTCCTCCGGCGTAAGTACGTCCTCCGGAATGTCGTACCCCATCGAGCGGAGGTACTGGGCAAGCTCAGTTGCCTGCGGTACGTCAAGATGATGCTCACGGAGCATGTCGATGTGACTGAACACCTCGTTAGGCTTGCCTTCCATGAGCAGCTTGCCGTCGTTAATGATAATAACGCGGTCCGCTTTGGCGGCTTCGTCCATGTAGTGAGTGATAAGCACCACTGTAATGCCGAGATTTCTGACCAGATTGTCGATGGCGTCCATGACCTCCTGACGACCTCTCGGGTCGAGCATGGCGGTTGGCTCGTCAAATACGATGCACTTGGGTCGCATGGCAATAATTCCCGCAATTGCCACGCGCTGCTTCTGACCGCCGGAGAGCTTGTGGGGAGCGTGACGGCGATATTCATACATGCCCACCGCCTTGAGCGATTCGTCCACAATCCGGCGTATTTCCTCAGAGGGTACGCCGAGATTTTCGGGACCGAAGGCGACGTCCTCCTCTACGATAGTGGCGACCAGCTGATTGTCGGGGTTCTGGAATACCATTCCCACGGTGCGGCGTATATCGGTGAGCAAGGTCTCGTCACAGGTGTCCATTCCGGCGACATACACCTTGCCGCCGCTGGGCAGAAGAATGGCGTTCATGTGCTTGGCAACGGTAGATTTGCCTGAACCGTTGTGTCCCAGCAACGCGATAAATTCTCCCTTGTGTATATCGAGCGAGATACCGTGCAGCACCTCTTTTGGCGGGGCGTCGTCGGTAGTCTCATATTGAAAATAAACGTCCTGCACAGAAATCTGAATATCTGCGCCATCTTGGGACTGATTTGAGGTAATGCTGATGTTTTCCATAATACATTCCTGTCGTTCATATTTTATTGATTCAATCATTGTCTTTTGGCGCGCCATGAGGCGGTAGCTCCGCAGGGGAGGATAAGACCTGTTTCGGTCACAGGAAGCCCTATTTCATCGGCAGTAATGCTGCCTCCGAATTTGGGCTTTAAAATAGCGCCGTTGAGATAATTCATCACCGAGGGGCTGAGTCCGGTAGTGTAGCTGTTGATGTTGAAGAAAAGGGGAGAGTCCGTCAGCACATTCGAGCAAAGCTCCACGAGGGAATAAACCTGCTCTTCCAGTTTCCAGACCTCGCCGCCGGGACCTCTGCCATAGCTGGGCGGATCCATAATGATTGCGTCGTAGCGATTGCCGCGGCGTATCTCGCGCTGCACGAATTTGATGCAGTCGTCCACAATCCAGCGCTGGGGCAGCTTGTCAAGCCCGGAGGAAGCGGCGTTTTCACGCGCCCACTGTGTCATACCCTTGGAAGCGTCCACATGGCAGACATTCGCTCCCGCGGCAAGACAGGCGAGTGTTGCGCCGCCGGTGTATGCAAAGAGATTCAGTACCTTGATCAGGCGATTGGCAGAGCGTATCATCTCCGCCATGTCGTCCCAGTTGACTGCTTGTTCGGGAAAAAGCCCCGTGTGCTTGAAGCCCATCGGCTTTATATTGAAGGTCAGCGACTTGTAGCGCACCTGCCATACATCGGGGATCTTTTTCATGACCTCCCACTGACCTCCGCCGGAGGAAGAACGGTGATAGCGAGCATGTGCCTTGCGCCAAAGGGGATTCTTTTTTGGTGTGTTCCAGATGATCTGCGGGTCGGGACGGATCAGTATGATATCGCCCCAGCGTTCCAGCCTTTCGCCGGAGGACGCGTCGATCAGTTCGTAATCCTTCCAGTCAGTCGAATATCTCATTTTTATTTAATCAGCTTTCCTTTTTGTAATTGACAAATTCGCTGTCGGCTTGCTGCTGTGAGGGCTTTTTGTTCTCCTCGGCAGGGATAGGACGGCGATAGATAGAGGTGTCGTCAAGGACGCGAAGATTCTTGCGAACCAGAGCCTCGGTATTTTCTATTACCTTGCTTACCTGACCTGCCTTAATGCCCTCTACGATTATCTCCACTTTGTTCGCCTCGGGACGGTACATCAGCACGCGACCGTCGCCCGAAAGCCAGGAACGTTGCACGCGGATTTCTTCCTCAAGGTCGGTTGTGCGAAGAACGGGAATAAATGCACCTGAGGGAATAACGACCGTGGTTGAGCTGCGAATAAGCTTTGGCACCTCCGCGGAAAGCTCGCCTATCGTCATGCCCATTCGGTTCATACAGCTGAGAAGCATTACCGCCGTCATCAGACCGTCCGGCACATAAGAGCGGCGGGGGAAAACGATACCGTTAAAGCGGTCGACAGCCATAATAACGGATTTGAAGCCGGCGTATTCCTCTGCGAGATAGCTGTAATCGCCGGTGACAATCTTTGTTTCCGCGCCCATGGATTTGATGTAGGGAGCCAGCGCAATGTGGCAGTTGTCGCTGAGCATGATCACGGGAGTGGTTTCTTCTGTGCTGTATCCTCTGCCGTAAACCCTGCCGAACACCTCGGCAAGTCTCTCGGAATCAAGCAGTCTGCCGTCGGGCAGAGCTACAATGCATATTTCACCGTCGGCGCTGAAGGCAAAACCGATGTCGCTTTCGGTGTCATGCACGTAATTGATGAGTGCGGACGGATTTTCAAAGGAAAAGGTGCCGGGAGCGTCGCTGTCGTTTGCGCCGTCCATGAAGGTAACATCGGCGCCCAGCTGCTCAAACACATATTTTACAAAAGGTGCAGAGGCGCTTTCGGTACAGTCAACTGCGACCTTCAGGCTCTCAAACATAGTGTAGCCGGAGGCGTCGATCAGGTTGCGCTGATACATTCCTATGATCGCGGAGTCGGCTTGCTGAATCGTTCCTGCCTGCTTGCAGCTGACCGAAGAACCGGCGTCAGTGGAATCGTGGATAGACTGCAAAAGCTCTCCTGTCACCTGCTTGCCGTCCTTCTGATAGAATTTGAGACCGCTGACGTTTTTGTCAAAGCCTCCGCCTGTAATCATAACGCCCATTACTGCCTCGCATACGCAGGTGAGATAAGACACCGCGCCGGACGGAACCACTCCCAGAGTGATCACATCTGCGCCGGAAGCACAGAGCGCCGCACATACTGCCGAGGTCATCATATCGGCTGCGGGACTTGCGTCGTGACCCACGACAACCTTGCAGCGGTCGCGGGTGACAGAGGAATATCCCCCCAGCTTGACGAAGGCGGCGGCAACAGCGTGTTCTGCCTGATATATGTCAATTGTTTCGCCTAATGTTCCGTAAAAAGCGGATCTGTCATTTGTTATCTTCATTTATAGAAACATTCCCTTCAAAAATATAAGCAAAAATAATCAAAAAGTTAATCAAAGAGCGATTGCTGCTCCGGCGCACTTGGCTGTGCGGGCGGTTTAAGTCCGAGATGGAGATAGGCGGCATTGGTCACGCAGCGGCCTCTCGGCGTGCGTGCGAGAAAGCCGATCTGCATGAGATACGGTTCATAAACGTCCTCGATGGTCACGGCTTCTTCACCGATGGCGGCGGCAATGGTCTCCAGACCAACGGGACCGCCGTTGTAGAATTTGATAATTCCCGAGAGCAGCAGGCGGTCTATCTTATCCAGCCCCAGCTCGTCGATCTCCTGACGGTCGAGTGCCATTCGCGCTATGTCGCAGGTAATGATTCCGTTGCCCACCACCTGCGCAAAATCGCGCACACGCTTGAGCAGACGGTTGGCAATGCGCGGCGTCCCGCGTGAACGGGAGGCAAGCTCAAGGGCTCCTTCGCGGTTGATGGCAATGCCGAGAATCCCCGCGGAGCGTTCCACGATGTCGGCAAGCTGTTTGGTGGTGTATAGCTCCAGACGAAGCACCACTCCGAAGCGGTCGCGCAAAGGAGCGGAAAGCTGTCCGGCGCGCGTGGTGGCTCCCACAAGGGTGAATTTCGGCAGCGGCAGATGATAGCTCATCGCGCCCTGCCCCTTGCCGGTAATAATATCAATCGCAAAGTCCTCCATTGCGGGGTAGAGAATTTCCTCCACCGTGCGGGAGAGTCGGTGGATCTCGTCGATGAACAGCACGTCGCCGGGATTGAGAGAGCTGAGAAGCGCGGCAAGGTCGCCGGGGCGTTCGATGGCAGGACCGGATGTAATGCGGAGACCTACGCCCATTTCGTGCGCAATGATGCCGGCGAGTGTGGTTTTTCCCAGACCGGGGGGACCGTAGAGCAGGCAGTGGTCGAGGCTTTCATGACGTGCAAGCGCCGCGCTGATGTAGACCGAGAGATTTTGCTTGACGGTGTCCTGACCGATGTAGGAACCGAGAGTCTGCGGACGAAGAGGATTTTCGGTGTCCGCGTCGTCGGGATTGTATTCCGGCGCGACTATGCGGTTTTCATAGTCGGTGTCGTCGGAATCTAAATATTCGCTTTCCATATCGTCAAAGGATACGGATTTAATTTCGCTGTCATTGTTTTTTGATTTTTTCATTTTTCGTTCCTTCAACCTTTACATGCCCTTTGCCATTTCGATGAGTGCCAGACGGATAATTTCCTCTGTGGGAAGTGTCGTATCCAGCTTGGCGACCAGCTTGGCGGCTTCTGAGGACTGACAACCCAGCACCATCAGGGCGTTGATGGCGGCAGCGGCATTGCTGGAAGCCGAGACCGCGCCGCTCTGTGCGCCTTTGGGAAGGTCGGCGGGGGCGCCCATGCTCTTGAACTTATCCTTCAGTTCAAGCACAACGCGCTGGGCGATCTTGGGACCCACTCCGTTGGCGCGGGTAATCGCCTTGTAATCGCCTGAACCGACGGCAAGCGCGACGTCCTCGGGCGTGAGGGTGGAGAGAATGGATATCGCCGCCTTGGGTCCTATGCCGGAGACCGAAATGAGCATTTTGAAGCAGCTCAGCTCGGTTTTTTCGGAGAAGCCGTAGAGCGTTATGGCGTTCTCGGTAACGCTCATGTAGGTGAATAACGTCACCGTGGAGCCCTGCTGCGGGAGCCGCGTGATGGTGGACATGGACGTATAGCATTGAAAACCGACGCCGCCGCATTCCACCACAACGAAGTTCGGCTCGGCAGCGATATATTTGCCAGTCAGGCTGTAAATCATAAGAAAAAGACCTCAGTTCTTCTGATAATAATAGGTTTTTGGCAGCCGCCTTTTGACGGTGCAGTTCTGACCGTGACAAATGGCGATGGCAAGTGCGTCGGCGGTATCGTCGGGCTTGGGGATTTCCTTCAGACAGAGCAGACGGCGGGTCATCTCCTGCATCTGAGGCTTGATTGCCTGTCCGTAGCCTGTGACTGCCTGCTTGACCTGAAGCGGAGTGTATTCAAATATCGGCACGCCCTTGAGCTGAGCCGCCAGCAGAATAACGCCTCGGGCTTCTGCCACGCCGATAACCGTTTTGGCGTTGTTGGCGTAATAGAGGCGTTCGATGGCGACAGCCTCCGGCTTGCGCTTGTCGATAAGCTCGAGCGTGCGCTTGAAGATCGTTTCGAGCCGACGTTCAAACGGTGCGTCTGCTCTGGTTGTGATCGAGCCGTACTCTACCGGCACAAATCTCGGCGGATCGTAACGGACTATTCCGAAGCCCACCAATGCATATCCGGGGTCAATACCCATAATGATCATAATGATTACCCTCTTTACATCCGGCATTATTATTCTGTTTATTATAGCACACCCGATAGTCAAAATTCAATACTTATTATAAAAAAGAGTGAAGTGGAGAATTTAACAGAAAATTTCTAAAAATACTTGACATATTCTCACAAAAGGAATATAATATAAATTACATTTGCGGGAGTAGTTTAGTGGCAGAACCTCAGCTTCCCAAGCTGATGGTGTGGGTTCGATTCCCATCTTCCGCTCCAACGGTTTATTGTGCAGAGTGAATAGGCAACAATGATGGCGATCACAAATCGGCATGCTGCTGCCTGTTCGCTTTTTCTTTTTGTTCTGCCGGAGGCAGTTGATTTAACAATGATAAAACGACGGCGCTTCATCACCACACGATGCAGCGCCGTCGTATTTTTTTTATAATGCTTTATTATCAGACTGTATTGTTACACTAACTTGCAGAAAGAAGCTAGAATCCAGCCTTTTGTTTGGGAAGTGTACTGTATCTGATACCATGTTTTGCCTTTGGCATCCTTCTTGGTGGCGAGATACTTGAATTTCTTCCCCTCAGATGTGGTGCCGAGCTTCTTGCTGCCGGTGCTTGCCGAGGCACGCACATTCACCGGACTTTCGATAATTTCAACCTGTTTGGCGGTTGTCTTCGCTGTGGTTTTGGTCGTCGTTGCGGTTTCTGCCGCGACAAGTTTGCTCAGTGAAGCAAGTACCCAGCCTTTTTTCGTGGATGTGTACTGTATCTGGTACCATGTATTCCCTTGATTGTCCTTTTTGGTTGCAAGGTACTTGAAGGTCTTGCCCTCCTTGACTGAGCCGAGCTTCTTTCCGCTGTAACCGGCGGCGTCACGGACGTTGACCTTTTCCCCCGTGATGCGCACCTGCTTTGCCGTTGCTTTTGCGGTGGTTGTCGTGGTCTTTGAATCGGCTACTGTGCCTGTGAGCTTCGCGTAATCCGAGAGTATCCAGCCCTTTTTGCCCGACTTATACTCTATCTGGTACCATGTCTTGCCTGCTGAATCCTTTTTGGAGGTAATATAATTGAATTTTTTTCCGTTTTTCACTGTGGCAAGAATCTTGCCGGAAATGCTTGCCGAGGAACGGACATTAAGAGCGGTTGCCGTGATCTGGACCTGCTTTTTAGTTGATTCTGCGGTGGTGCTTGTGGTGGTTTTTGCCGAGGTGGTTGAAGCGGAAGTTCCGTCCGTCGTCACAATTTTGCTGAGTGAAGCCAGCACCCAGCCGGATTTGTCGGAGGTATAGCGTATCTTATACCACAGCTGCCCCTTTTCATCTGTGTCGGAAGCAAGATATTCGTATCTTTTGCCCTTGGACGATGTTCCGAGCCTGGAACCGCTCAGACTTGCCTTGGAACGGACATTGACGGGGCTTGCGGTTATTTCGACCTGTTTGCCGTCAGTCTTTGTGTCGGTTTTGGTGTCTGTCTTGGAATCGGTTTTATTGATTTCTTTGACCACTTTGCAGTATGTACCCAGCAGCCACGCAACCTGATCGTCGCCGTAATGAATCTGATACCATGTCTGGTCGCTGCTGTCCTTTTTGACCGAGAAGTAATCGAATTGGGAGCCAATTCTGGTTATGCCGAGCACATCGCTTGTGAGACTTGCTTTAGAACGGACATTGAGCAGCTTGGTAGTGACCTCAACTCTGCCTACATTCTTTTCATCTACGGTTTCGGCATAAGCGGAGGTGACCCATCCGGTTTTGTTATCCGAGAGCTTGATCTGATACCAGCGCACGCCGTTTTTGTCGTTCTTTTCGGCAAGATAAGCCATCTGATCGCCGTAATGCACCTGCTGCACGAATTTAGCCGATGTGCCGGGATTTTCGCGTACGGCAACAGGTTCACCGGTAATATTTACATATTTCGGAGCGGCAAACGCCTCCAAAGCAGCCGTGCCTGAGAATAATGCGCATACCAGCATTGTTGCAATGATTTTTTTTAAGTTCTTGTTCATTAATATCATCCTTTCACCGATACAGAACCGTCAAATATATCATTATTAACATTATAGCAAGGCGCCGGTAAAAAAGCAACATCAAAACTATTACAAATTGTCTGTTTGTTAACTTCAAAATAAATATTGACATATATAACTAATGAATGTTATAATGAATAATAATTTTGTACAAACAAGTGAAGTCGCGGGAAATGCAAGTATTGTGCGACGTAGCTTGAAGCAGGAGGTATAGTATGCAAGCTGTAATTTTGGCGGCGGGAATGGGAAAACGCCTGAAGGAACTGACAAAAAATAACACAAAGTGCATGGTAAAGGTTAATGGAGTCGCCTTGATTGATAGAATGCTCCATCAGATCGAAGCACAAAATCTGTCTCGCATTATCATAGTTGTCGGCTATGAGGGCAAAAAGCTGATGGATTACATCGGAACTCTGAATATTCGCACGCCGATAGAATACATCGAAAACCCTATCTACGACAAGACAAACAATATTTACTCGCTGTCGCTGGCAAAGGAATGGCTCTGCCGAGAGGATACGCTTCTCTTTGAATCCGATCTGATCTTTGACGATTCGGTACTGGACGCGCTTGTTTCCGACCCGAGAGATACGCTTGCTCTGGTGGACAAGTACGAGAGCTGGATGGACGGAACCTGTGTAAAGCTTGGTGACGACGACAGAATAGAGGCATTTGTACCCGGCAAGCGGTTTGAATTCAATGAAAAGGACGAGTATTACAAAACCGTAAATATCTACAAATTCAGCAGGCATTTTTCCGAGACGCATTATGTACCTTTTTTGAATGCCTATCAGTGCGCCTTGGGAGAAAATGAGTATTACGAGCAGGTGCTTCGCGTGATAGCCCTTCTGGACGATCCGGGTATCGTAGCAAAAAGGCTGGACGGACAGCGCTGGTACGAGATCGACGACATTCAGGATTTGGACATAGCCGAGTCGATGTTCTCTCCTGATGATGACGAAAGAATCACCCTGCTGCAAGGGCGCTACGGCGGATACTGGAGATATCCCAAGCTGCTGGATTTCTGCTATCTGGTCAATCCGTATTATCCACCTGAAAGAATGAAGGATGAGCTTAAAGCGAATTTTGACACGCTGCTTACGCAGTACCCCTCCGGCATGCACATCAACAGCCTTCTCGCTGCCAAGAATTTCGGCGTGCATGAGGAAAACATTGTTGTGGGCAACGGAGCGGCGGAGCTTATCAAGAGTCTGATGGGCATGCTCAGCGGCAGCACAGGCTTCATTCGCCCGACCTTTGAGGAATATCCCAACAGGTATTCCAAGAGCGAATCGGTGGTATTCACGCCTGACAATCCCGATTTTTCCTACACGGCGGATGACATAATGAATTATTTTGCCGACAAGGATATCCAAAGTCTTGTGGTGGTCAACCCCGACAATCCCAGCGGCAATTACATTCCAAAAGCCGATCTGCTCAGGCTTGTCGCATGGAGCGGCGAACGGGGCATTAAACTGGTGATTGACGAGTCCTTTGTTGATTTTGCCGATGAAGAGGACAGCACCATCATCGCGCAGGATATCATTTCCAACAATCCCCACCTTTACGTCATGAAGAGCATATCAAAATCCTACGGAGTTCCCGGATTGAGACTCGGTGTGCTTGCTTCCGGAGACACAGCGACCATAGCCGCCATGAAGAAAGACGTGGCTATCTGGAATATCAATTCCTTCGCGGAGTTTTACATGCAGATATCCGAGAAGTACAAGAAGGATTATGCCGAAGCGCTTAAAAAGCTCAGAGCCGAAAGAGCCCGCTTTGAGAGCGAGCTTGCCAAGATACAAGGGCTGCGTGTCATACCGTCTCAGGCAAACTTTGTGATGGTGGAGACAGCAGAAGGCATTTCGCCCAAGGAGCTTCTCAAAAAGCTCATGATCAGGCATAACCTGCTTATCAAGGATCTTACCGCCAAGACAGGCGGCAAAAATTATCTGCGCATTGCCGTCAGAAATACAGAGGACAACGACGCGCTGATTTCGGCACTGAAAACCGAGCTTGCTCAGTAATTGATTCAAACATTCAATATGTACTTAATTTTAACGGGAGTGTAATCAAATGGTTCCAACTTTTCATTTTATTTATATCGACCCAGGCACAGGCAGCATGCTCTTTACGATACTGATAGGCGTGCTGAGTGCGGCTGCCTATTTCCTGCGCAATTCCATCATGAAGCTGCGGTTTATTTTCAGTCTCGGCAAGCAGGAAAAGACTGAAAACGATAATAATGTGCCTTTTGCGATATTTACCGACAGCAAGCGCTACTGGAACATATTCAAGCCTATCTGCGACGAGTTTGAAAAGCGCGGACAGCAGACGGTGTATCTGACAGCTTCGCCGGACGATCCCGCTCTCAGCGAAAATTACGAGCATGTTACGGCTCAGTTCATCGGTGAAGGCAACAGGGCGTTTGCACGCATGAATATGCTCAAAGCCGATGTTGTGCTTTCGAGCACACCGGGAGTGGACGTGTACCAGTGGAAGCGTTCCCGCAATGTGAAATGGTATGCACATATTCTTCACGCGGCTAACGATGTGACGGCTTACAGAATGTTCGGCATAGATTACTATGACGCCGTGATGACCTCGGGAGAATATCAGGCAAAGCAGGTGCGTCAGCTCGAAGAACTGCGTCATTTGCCCGAAAAGGAACTGCCTATGATAGGCTTGCCTCATATGGACGCGCTGCGTGAAAGACTGCTGAACGCCGGAGAGCTGCCGGAGCATCCGGTGACGGTGCTGCTTGCTCCTTCGTGGGGACCGAGCAGCATACTCAATAAATTCGGCTCCAAGATGATAGATGCTTTGCTTAAAATCGGCTATCATATCATCATCCGTCCTCACCCGCAGTCATTTACCTCTGAAAAAGCCATGCTGGACGAACTGATGGAAAAATACCCGGACAGCGATACGCTCGAATGGGACAGCAGCAATGATAACTTCGAGGTGCTCAGACGTTCCGACATACTCATTTCGGATTACTCGGGCGTTATCTTCGACTTTGCGCTGGTCTTTGACCGTCCGATTATTTATGCCGATACTTCATTTGACAAAGGTCCCTACGATGCGTGGTGGCTGGAGGACGAGATGTGGACATTCTCTATCCTTCCGCAAATCGGCAGGCAGCTCACCAAGGAAAACTTTGAGACGGTAGGCGAACTGATCGACGGCTGCCTGAATGCCCCCGAGCTTGCCGAAGGACGCAATAAGGCGCGTTCTGACACATGGGCGAATATCGGCAATTCCGCCTCGCTTGCGGTAGATTATCTTATTGAAAAAAGGCAGAAGCTGCTTGACAGCAAGGAAGCTGCCGCAGACTAACTGGCGTAAACCCGTTATAATTTGAAAGAGGATACATCTGATGAGCTTTTTTTCGTTTTTATATAAGCTGATATTAGGTCCGCTTGTAATGCTTTTTGATGTTACCTATACGACATTATATTACATTACAATGGATATAGGTATATCCATCATCTTTTTGAGCCTCACAGTCAATTTACTCATATTGCCGCTGTACAGACGCGCTGACGCTTTGCAGGAAGAAGAAAGAGTCAGAACAGAAAAGCTGAGTCGTGGAGTAAAGCATATTAAAAAAGTATTTAAGGGCGACGAACGCTTTATGATGCTCCAGACCTATTACAGGCAGAACAGCTACAAGCCATATTATGCCCTCAGCGGCTCACTTTCGCTGCTATTGGAGATTCCGTTTTTTATCGCGGCTTATCATTTTCTATCGAATCTCGATCTGCTCAACAACGCAGCGTTCGGTTCCATCCGTGATTTAGGACAGCCGGATGCAATGCTGCATATTGCGGGTCACGCAGTTAATCTGCTGCCGATACTCATGACGGCAATCAATATTGTCTCGGGCATCATCTACACCAAAGGCATGCCGATCAAAAGCAAAGCGCAGCTCTACGGTATGGCACTGATTTTTCTTGTGTTCCTTTATTCTTCTCCTTCGGGATTGGTGTTTTACTGGACGCTTAACAATCTGTTTTCTCTGGTCAAGAATGTATTTTACAAGATCAAAAATCCCAAGCTGGTGCTGTGCGTAATATGTGCTTCAATAGGCTGCATCGGTCTGCCGTACATATTATTTGTCAAGCCAATGAGAACAACGGGATTGCAGCTTTTTTCTGTAGCGGGTTTGCTCCTTATGACCGTCCCGTTGATCGTTTATTATGCGGTAAAAAAATACGGTATTTCATTTAAACTGTCAGATAACGCGGTATCCAAAAAGGTAAATGTAACCTTTCTGATTTGCTGTGTGTGTATGACGGTATTTACCGGCATTCTGATTCCTTCGGCTGTGATCAAAGCTTCTCCTGCCGAATTTGTCAGCGTTTCCGATTTTCACAATCCTCTCAGGTATGTGGTCACTTCATTTGCTCTGGCTGCGGGAACGTTTATGATATGGATCAACGTTTTTTACCGATTGTCGTCAAACGCTGCCAAAAGAGTGATCTGTTTGGCGGGAGTTATTGTTTCATTATCAGCGGCAATTGATTATATGTTCTTTGGCAAAAATTACGGGAACATGTCGTCACTGATGGAATACGATAATCTGCCGATCGTGGCAAAGTCCGATGTATTAATCAATGCGGCTGTTTTATTGGCGCTCGCCATCATTGTTTGTTTCGTGTGGAAGATACGCTTTTCCATAACGCAATCCGTGGCTTTTGCATTATGCGGCGCTGTCGTTATTATGTCATGCGTGAATATTTTCTCGGTGCAGGTTGAGGTTTCCGACCTTCGCACTACATTGCAGAGAAAAGACTATACCAGAGGCATTAAGCTGACTTTGGATAAGAACGGCAAAAATGTCGTCGTATTCATGGTGGACAGGGCGATCAGCGATTACTTTCCTTACATCATAGAGGAAAAGCCCGAGTTGAAAGAGCAGTTTGCGGGATTCACATTTTATCCCAACACCATTTCATACGGCAATTGCACCCTGCTGGGGTCCCCAGGGCTTTTCGGCGGCTACGAATATACGCCCGAGGAAATGAACAGGCGTGACAGCCTGACACTTATAGAAAAGCATAACGAAGCGTTGAAACTGATGCCTGCCCTTTTTTCGGAAAACGGATATAAAGTGACGGTGTGCGATCCGCCGTTAGCCAACTATTATTGGATTCCCGACCTGACGATTTATGACGAATATCCCGATATAAACACCTATGTGACAAAGGCAAAGCTGCTGGATGTTAACAGCTTAACCCGAACCGAGGAACTTCGCAACCATAATTTTTTTGCGTACAGCATATTCCGCTCGGCTCCGGTTTTGCTTCATAACGCTTTGTATCGCGGCGGATCATACAATCATTCCGGCAAATCCTTCCGTCTGGTAAGCAGCAATATGTATGTCGCTGAAGGCAACATTGACGGCGTGGATTCCATATTTATGGGCTCTTACGGCGTATTGCAAAGCCTTCACGAGCTTACCGACATAAGCGACGGTGATAAGGGCGCGTTTCTTATCATCGACAATGATACTGCCCACGACGTCACCATGCTTCAGGAACCCGAATATGAGCCTGCCCATTCTGTTGACAATACAGCGTATGAAAAGGAACATGGCATACGCCGCACAGCCGACGGAGACGAGCTGCAATTTGAAAACAAAACACAGCTCGTTCATTATCAATGCAATATGGCTGCCATGATACAGCTTGGCAAATGGATGGATTATCTGAGGGAAAACGGTTTGTATGACAATACAAGAATTATCATTGTGTCTGATCACGGATACGATCTGAATAATCTTTTCAATAAGACCGACGATAGTGCGGACGGTCAGTCAACCGCTTCACCGTTTGATATTTCAAGCTATAAGGCATTGCTAATGGTGAAGGATTTTGACAGCAGCGAGTTTAAAACTGACGGAACCTTTATGACCAATGCCGACACGCCTTCTATCGCCTTTAAAGGGTTGATAAAAAATCCTGTCAATCCTTTTACCGGAAAAAAGATCTCGTCGAAGATCAAAGACAACAACGAACATCATATCGCTTCCACTACTGTTATTTCACCGAATAATTATAAACGGGAGGAAAAGCAGTTCAAGAGCTTAAAATGGATTACGTTAACAGGAAATGACACTTTCGATGGCGGCGCATGGCAGGAAGCAGAAACAGCTTCTTCGGCAGCCAATGCCAATCCGAAGGAATAGCGAAAAGAAAGAGGATACAGATGATGAGCTTTTTTTCGTTTCTATACAATCTGATATTAGGACCGCTTGTCTTGCTTTTTGATATAGTATACGCCTTCATGTTCCGCATGACAAAAAAGGAAGGTCTGGCGATTATCGCTCTCAGCCTTGCCATCAACCTGCTGATACTTCCGCTCTACCGTCGTGCCGACGCTATGCAGGAGGAAGAACGGATTAGGTCAGAGCGGCTAAAGCGCGGTGTGGATCATATCAAAAAGGCATTCAAGGGCGACGAGCGCTTCATGATGCTCCAGACCTACTACAGGCAGAATGACTACAAGCCTTATTATGCACTCAGCGGCTCCATGTCGCTGCTGCTGGAGATTCCCTTCTTTATTGCGGCATACAATTTTCTCTCGGAGCTGGATATTCTGGCTGGCGCATCCTTCGGACCGATCGCCGATCTGAGCAAGCCCGACGGACTGCTGCCTATTGCGGGACATGCCGTCAATCTGCTGCCAATACTCATGACGGCAATCAATATCATCTCGGGTATCATCTACACCAAGGGTATGCCGCTCAAAAGCAAGGTGCAGCTCTACGGCATGGCTCTGATTTTTCTTGTATTCCTGTATTCTTCACCGTCTGGACTGGTTTTTTACTGGACGCTCAATAATCTCTTTTCTTTAGTAAAGAATGTCTTTTACAAGATTAAAAATCCAAGGCTCGTTCTTTGTGCCATGAGCACCGTTTTCGCGGGAATCATGCTGCCCTGCATGCTGATTTGGAGTCCGATAGACACTATACGCATGAAGCTTTTCACGACGGGAGCACTGGTTCTCATGCTTACCCCGCTGCCGCTTTATTATCTCTTCAAAAAGCGTGGCGGTCTGTCATATAAAATACCCGAGGCAAACAAGACCGACAATATTATATTTTACTGCTGCTGTGTGTATATGACGATACTGACCGGCATGCTCATTCCGTCTGCCGTGATAAGCTCTTCGCCGGAGGAATTCGTCAATGTGATTGATTTCCGTTCCCCCGTCGGATATGTGTTGAATGCCACAGCGCTTGCAGCAGGCACATTTCTCATATGGTTAAACATATTTTATCGTCTCGCGTCACCTGCCGCCAGAAAGTGCATCAGTCTGGCTTCGGTTGTGGTTTCGGGCAGTGCAGTGATAAACTATATGTTCTTTGGCAAGAATTACGGCAACATGTCCTCTTTGCTGCAATATGACACCATCAGATACACCGCAAAAGCCGACTATCTGCCCAATACATTTGTGCTGCTGCTTTTCGGCGTTCTGATTGTCCTGCTGCGCAAAAAGTCTCCTGTCATTATTCGTTCGGTAAGTTTAGCGGTATGCGCTGCGCTTTTTATCATGTCCTGCATGAACATCGTCTCCATACAATCGAGCGTCAATGACATGAAGGACTCATTGTCCGAGATAACCAGCGATCAGGGAATCAGCTTTCATCTCGACAAAAAGGGCAAAAATGTCATCTTTGTCATGATGGACAGAGCCATAGGCAATTTCTTCCCCTACATTATGAATGAAAAGCCCGAGCTGCAAGAGCAGTTTGCAGGGTTCACATTCTATCCGAATACCATTTCATACGGCAACTGTACCATGCTGGGCTTTGCCGGACTCTACGGCGGGTACGAATATATCCCCGAGGAGATGAACAAGCGTGACGAGCTGACCATTGCACAGAAGCAGGACGAAGCACTCAAAATAATGCCCTCCATCTTTCTCGACAGCGGCTATGATGTGACGGTCTGTGACCCTACAATGGCGGGTTTCCACTGGACGCCGAATTTGAGCGTATTTGACGATTACCCCGCGATAAAGCGGTATATCACCAAAGGAGTGCTGGGCAAGAACGGCGATCAGAAGTCAACCGAGAAGCTGCTCAACAGGAATTTCTTTGTTTACAGTCTTTTCCGCACATCTCCGTCGGTGCTTCATCTCTCCATATACAACAAAGGTCTTTACAATCACTCGGGCAAGTCAAAGGGCATACAGGTGATAGATAATATCTACACCGCAAGCGGCGGGTTCGACGGCACCGATTCACTCTTTTCAGACGCCTACAGCGCATTGAAGAGCTTTTCTGCCATAACTAAGGTAAGCGACAGCGGAAAAAACACCTTTCTCATGATCAGCAATGACACAGCTCACGATGTTGTCATGCTGCAAGAGCCGGAGTACGTGCCTTCGGATAATGTAGACAATACCCAATTTGAAGAGAATCCTCCGGTGCGCTACGCCGCGGACGGAAGCAAGCTGGTGTTCAAGACAGCAAAACAGCTCACCCACTACCAGTGCAACATGACCGCAATGATACAGCTTGGCAAATGGCTTGATTATCTGCGGGAAAACGGCGTATATGACAACACTCGAATCATCATTGCAGCCGATCACGGCAGGAATCTCGATTATCTCTTTGACAAATGCATTGAAAACGGCAAAGACAATACCCACACTGCGATACACGACGCCCTGATATATGATCCTCTGCTGCTTGTCAAGGATTTCGGAAGCACAGAGCTGACGACTGACGACACCTTTATGACAAATGCCGATACGCCGACCATCGCATTCAGCGGTCTGATAGAGCATCCTGTCAATCCGTTTACAGGCAAAGAAATCAATTCAGACGGCAAGAACGTACCTGTTCATCATCTGGCGGGCACAAGAACGTGGTCGATCGACGATTACAAGGGCGACGAAAAGAAGTACAGAAGCGTTATCTGGGTTGAACTGAAGGGAAATGACACCAACGATATGAGCGCATGGCGCGTGATAGGCAAAAAGCTGAAGTAGCGGCTATGCACAGGAAAAATTAAAGAGGAATTGTACCATGAATTTATTCTCATTTTTGTATAAGCTGATTATCGGTCCGCTCACCCTGCTGTTCGATGTCATTTACTCAACGATATACTACATCACCTTCAACAACGGTATTTCTATCATTATCCTGAGCCTTGCCGTTAATTTTCTTATTCTGCCGCTTTACAGACGTGCAGATGCGCTCCAGGAGGAGGAAAGGCTGAGAAATGAACATCTCAGCCATGGCGTAAAGCACATCAAGAATGTATTTAAGGGCGACGAACGCTTTATGATGCTTCAGACCTATTACAGACAGAACGACTACAAGCCGTATTATGCCTTGAGCGGTTCGCTGTCACTTCTGCTTGAAATTCCTTTCTTTATCGCAGCGTATAATTATCTCTCAAATCTTGATCTTCTGAACAAATCGGCTTTCGGCCCCATACATGATCTGGGGCAGCCCGACGGTCTGCTGCATATAGCGGGTCACGCAATCAATCTGCTGCCGATACTCATGACGGCAATCAATATTATTTCGGGTATCATTTACACCAAAGGCATGCCGCTTAAAAGCAAGATGCAGCTCTATGGCATGGCGCTGATTTTTCTTGTATTTCTGTATTCGTCGCCATCGGGTCTGGTGTTTTACTGGACGCTTAACAATCTGTTTTCTCTGGTCAAGAATGTATTTTACAAGATCAAAAATCCCAAACTGGTGTTGTGTGTGATAAGCGCCGCCATCGGCTGCATCGGTCTTCCGTATCTGTTGTTCATTCATCCTATGAGAACGATGAAGATTCAGCTTTTTGCGGTGGGCTGCATGGTGCTGATGCTGCTCCCGATTATCGCTTTTCTCTTTCTCCGAAAGGTCAAAATTCCCTTTAAGGTCGGCAATGCTACCACAACCGACAATGCCGTATTTCTTGCGTGCTGCATTTTTATGGCGCTGCTCACCGGCGTGCTTATTCCGTCAGCCATAATCAAATCCTCACCTGCCGAATTTATCAATGTGCAGGATTTCAGGTCACCGCTCAGATATGTGGCACATTCTCTCGCGCTGGCGGCAGGCACATTTTTGGTGTGGATGAATGTGCTCTACCGTCTGTCGTCGGCAGGCGTCAGAAGAATTCTGGCAATTTGCGGAGTGGCAATATCCGGCTCCGCGGTGGTCAATTATATGTTTTTCGGGAGCAGGTACGGACAGCTGTCGTCGCTGCTTCAATATGACAATATTCTGTACAGCGTGCAGTCGGATTATATCATCAATACTGTCGTTCTTATCGCGCTGATCACCGGGCTGTATTTTGTGTGGAAAAACCGCCCTCAGATCATCAAAGCGGTATCCTTTGCGTTATGTGCCGCGACAGCAATCCTTTCATTGGTAAACGTGGTTTCCATCAAGCTGGAAACAGATAAGATGAGCGGAGTGCTTTCTGAACTCACCTCAACATCGGGCGTTGATATTTCACTTGACAAAAACGGGAAAAACGTTGTCGTCATTATGCTTGACAGAGCGATAAGCGATTTCTTCCCATACATTATAGAGGAAAAGCCGGAGCTAAAAGAGCAGTTTGCGGGATTCACTTATTATCCCAACACGATTTCCTACGGCAACTGCACGCTTGTCGGCGCTCCGGGACTTTTCGGTGGATACGAGTACATTCCCGAGGAAATGAACAGCAGGGGCGATCAGACTATTCCGGAAAAGCACGATGAAGCGCTCAAGCTGATGCCCGCGATTTTCTCTCAGAACGGATACGAAACCACTGTATGCGATCCTCCGTTTGCGGGGTACAACTGGATACCCGATCTGAGCATTTACGACGATTATCCTGATATTAAAAGATACAATGCCAAAAGCCTGTTTGCCGACAACAGCAACGCAACGCTGTCGGAAGATCCTCTCAACCGGAATTTTTTTGCTTACAGCATAATGCGTTCTGCGCCGGTACTGCTTCATCTGCCGCTTTATAACAAAGGCGCTTACAATCATTACAGCAAGATAACCTATCAGATTTTTGACGATATGTATACCGCTCACGGCAGCTTTTACAATGTTGACTCGTACTTCATAGGCGCCTACAACACACTCAAGGCACTCCCTTCTGTCATAACAGTGAGCGATAACGGTAAGGGCAGCTTTGTGATGATGGCGAATGATAGTGCGCATGACGTTGTTATGCTCAGTGAGCCGGAATATGAGCCATCTCTGGAAATCAACAACAGAGCGTATGAGGAAGAACATAAGATCCGCCGCACAGCGAACGGAGATGAAATGGAAATAACAACTGTCGATCAGATGATACACTATCAGTGCAATATGGCTGCCTTCATTCAGCTCGGCAAATGGATGGATCACCTCAGAGAGAACCAACTGTATGATAACACAAAAATAATCATTGTGTCAGATCACGGAAGAAATCTGAGTTACATGTTTGACGGAAAAATCACAGAAGGAGCGGACGATAAATATGACGGTTTTGACAGTGTAATGACCTACAAGTCGATGCTTCTCGTCAAGGATTTCGGTAGCACGGAGCTGACAACCGATGATACTTTCATGACCAACGCCGACACACCCTCTATTGCGTTTGACGGTCTGATTGATGACCCTGTGAATCCATTCACTGGCAACAGAATAACCGCCGAAAAGAAAAATGCAGAAGAGCATCATATTGCCGATTCAAAGCTCAACATGTCGTTTGATTACAGCGGAAATGAAAAGAAATTCAAGCAGATAACATGGCTCGGATTAAAAGGAAACGAATCTTCCGATATCAGCTCATGGCGCATAATAGGAAATGAATTAAATTAGTTTCTCCAATGAAAGAGGTATTATTACATGAACTTTTTCGCCTTCTTGTATAAGATTGTACTCGGGCCACTTGAACTGCTGTTTGACTCTGTTTTTTCATTGATTTATTATGTTACTCTGGACAAAGCTGTTTCGATTGTGACACTAAGTCTGGCTGTTAATTTTCTCATACTTCCTCTTTACAGGCGTGCTGACGCTCTGCAGGAAGAGGAACGCCTCAGAAATGAAAAGCTCAGTCCGGGTGTCACGCATATCAAAAAGGTTTTTAAGGGCGACGAGCGCTTTATGATGCTCCAGACGTATTATCGCCAGAATGACTACAAGCCCTATTACGCGTTAAGAGGCTCTTTGTCTCTGCTTTTGGAAATACCGTTTTTTATTGCGGCGTATAATTATCTTTCAAATTTGAAGGAATTGAACGGCGCTTCATTGGGACCTATCCAAAACCTCGGTCAGCCTGACGGCTTGCTGAATATTGCCGGTCACGCGATTAACCTTCTGCCGATACTCATGACCGCCATTAACATCATATCGGGCATTATTTACACCAAAGGCATGCCGTTAAAGAGTAAGATTCAATTGTACGGAATCGCGCTAATATTTCTTTTGTTTCTATACTCGTCGCCTTCCGGTCTGGTCTTTTACTGGACGCTCAATAACCTGTTTTCGCTGGTCAAAAATCTGTTTTACAAATTTAAAAATCCAAAGCTCATAGTGTACATTACATGTTTTGCAGTTTCTTTTCTGATGTTGCATCATGTTATTTTCGTCAAGCCAATGATAACCTTGAAAAGACAGGTGTTTGTTATAGGCTGTATACTTTTACTATGCGTCCCTCTGGTGGTATATCTGACTAAAAAGGCGTTTAAAATCTCCCGAAAGGTTACTGAGGCGACTAAAACCGATCATATAATTTTTTATGCCTGCGTCATTTTTATGACGTTTCTAACAGGTGTGCTGATCCCGTCAGCCGTTATCAAGGCGTCTCCGGAAGAATTCATATCCATTTCCGATTTTCATACGCCGCTGAGATATGTGGTTCATTCCTTTGCTTTGGCTGCCGGTACGTTCATGGTCTGGATGAACATATTTTTCCGGCTTTCAGATTCTCCCTCCAGAAAAAAGCTCAGTCTGTGTTCGGTGATTATATCCTGTTGCGCAGCGGTCAATTATATGTTCTTCGGCAAAAACTACGGGAACATGTCATCTCTGCTCCAATATGACAATATCATGGAAGGCGCTAAGTCTGATTACTTCATCAACACGGCAGTCCTCATACTTCTTGCAGTCGCACTATTCCTGTTGTGGAAAAAGCGAGATGTGGCGGTTCAGTCTCTATCGTTAGCATTATGCGCAGCTGTAATAATTATGTCAGGCGTAAATGTCGTCTCCATACAGCTTTCGACTAACAAGATGAGTCAATCATTGCAGAGTGTAAGAACCAATCAGGGAATAACGCTGCCCCTCGATCAGAAAGGCCAAAATGTCATTGTCATCATGATGGACAGAGCAATCAACGAATATTTCCCGTATATCATTGAGGAAAGACCTGAGCTGAAGGAGCAATTTGCAGGATTTACCTATTATCCCAATACCATTTCATACGGCAACTGTACGATGCTCGGTTCGTCAGGTTTGTTCGGAGGTTATGAATATATTCCGGACGAGATGAACAAGCGTGACAGCGAAACCATTGCCGCAAAGCACGATGAATCGCTCAAGGTTATGCCTGTGCTGTTTTCTCAGAACGGCTTTGAAACGACAGTCTGTGACCCGCCTTTTGCCGGATTTCAGTGGATTTCTAATATTGGCATTTACAATAATTATCCCGAAATTAACAAATATCTGACAAAGGAAAAATTTGTGGACGACAGCAGCATGGAACAGACCGACAGTCTGAGAAACCGTAATTTCTTTGCTTACAGCATCATGCGTTCCTCTCCTGTAGTGGCACATTTGACACTGTATAACAAAGGGCTCTATAATCACTGCGGAACAGAGTCCGGACAGGTGATAGATGATATGTACACCGCCCACGGAAGTCTTGACAGCGTTGACTCTCTCTTTACAGGCTCTTACAGCGTCCTGAAAAAGCTGCCCGAACTTACCGACATACGCAGCAGCGGAAAGAATACCTTTCTGATGATCGACAACGATTCCACCCACGACGTAGTCATGCTGCAGGAACCGCAATACGAAACGGCTGATCCTGTGGACAACAGGCAATACGAAGCGGAGCACGGCGTCCGACGCAATGCTGACGGTGATGAAATGACATTCACCACCGCAAAGCAGATCATGCATTATCAATGCAATATGGCGGCGATGATAAAGCTTGGACAGTGGATGGATTATCTGCGTGAAAACAATGTTTACGATAACACAAAGATTATCATTGTCTCCGACCACGGAAAGGATCTTGATTATTTGTTTGGTGAACACATCACCAACGGCAAGGAAAATCTGTCGCGCACAGAGGATGACGTCATATTATATAAGGCGCTGCTTCTGGTAAAGGATTTTGGCAGCACCGAGCTTACGACCGACAATACCTTTATGACAAATGCTGACACACCGTCACTTGCCTGTGAGGGACTGATAGATAATCCTGTCAATCCGTTCACAAATAAAAAAATCACAATGGATGACAAGAATAAAGAAGAGCATTTTATCGGCAACTCTGAGATTTACAACCCGTATGATTATAAAGAGGGTGAAACACAGTTTAAAGAAATAAAATGGTTAGGGTTCAAAGGAACTGATTCATCTGATTTAAACGCATGGCGAATCATAGGCGACAGTCTGGATTAGCATGAAGAATAAATAAAAATCCCCGGTCAACAATAATAATATGTGTCAGCGCCCGGGTATTTTGTCGTCCAGAAGTGAACGTATATTGTCAGTGAGAGACAAAGTAAAATGTCAAGGGCGAAAAAAAGAAACTGACACAACTGGAAGGAAATGTCAGTTTCAGAAAAAGAGAGCAGAAGCTCCCGGCAAAAAACCACGAGGCGCTCAGGTCGCTTCCCAGCGTAGCCCTATCCTCCGTCGTGGGCAAAAGCCTGTCAATTAAAAGGGTGCACGGTACATGATCTTGTAATCACCGGCATTGTGAATGGGATGGGGCAATTCATACCTGTCGAGAATATCGAGCATAAGCAGGGTCATCTCGTCGTGGGACATATCATCCAGTTCACCGTTTTCAAAAAGGTCGTCGTAAGTAGTGTCAATCTCGCGTCTGGCGTCGCCGAGATCGAGTCGGCGGAGCAGCCAGATCATCAGAATGTCATGCAACTGTTCGCTGTTCACTGACTCATCCCCGTAACTTCGTTTTCGAGTACAATATCTACGGACTTGCTGTCTATGCAGTTCTGTTTCATCTGGGAACCGTAAATCAAAGACTGACTGCATGCACGGTTGATGAGTCTGGGATTGCCGCCGGAAAAATCAAAAATGGAACGAATGGCGTCATCGGTAAAAATCGGACTTTCATGACCGGAGTATTGGATTTGGGACTGAATATATTGCTTGGTATCGGCAAAATCCATGGGAGTGAGAAAGCATTCAATGTCAACACGTTCGAGTATGGCACGGTACGCGGAGAGCCGCAGTTTGTCCCATAATTCCGTCTGACCGGAAAGAATCAGTGCCAAGGGATTTTCGGAATCCATCCTGTAATTGAGCAGGAAACGCGCTTCCTCCAGCATTTCTTTCGGAAGAAGGTGCGCCTCATCAACAATCACAACGGCTTTCCTGTTCTGCATACTGCGCATGATCTCAATCTGTTTGTGCAGCGCGTTTCGCGCCGTATTTCGGAGAAATTCAGATTTGCAGCCAAGCTGGTTGAGCATGTAATTGTAAAAACTGCGGGGCGTCAGTCTGGAATCGGAAACATACAGCACCATGTACTCTGATTCCGGAAGCTCGTCCTTGAGTCGTCGCAGCGTGCTGGTTTTGCCTGTGCCGGGTTCTCCGATCAGCACGGCAAAAAGCTGGTTCTTTGCCGTATAGCTCAGTCGGCTGAGCACCTCTGCGTTCTGGCGGGTTTTGTACAGCGCGTTGCTCGGAATTCCCCGCACAAACGGAGTGTGCCTCATTCCGTAAAATGCTTCATACATCTTCATCATCCTCCATTGCATGAGAATAAGAGATGACCGCGCGGTGTTCCCGTTCGCCCGCGGTGCGTGATACGGCGTCAAGAAGCCGCGAACTGTCTGCGGGAATGCGGTCGATTTCCGCCTTTTGCGGTTTCTTCGCAACATGGGTACCCACCTTTGCGGGTTCCGCATAAAAAGGTTCATGCCCCTTTGGTTCAATCCGTACTTTCGCAATATTCTGCGGATCATAAATCACGTCGACCTGCTGTCCGGCATACAGTATGCCGACGTCGTAATCCTTGCCCATGAAGCTGATGCAGCCGGATTTGTTGACCTTGCGTGCCTCGCAGTGCAGAAAGGCGTTTGCAAGGATTGACTCGTCAGGATAATTCAGGGGCATGGAATCGCTCTTGAACGCGCGTTCGGGGGTAGTGCCAAGAGCGCTGTGAATCTTGTGGTGATAGCATTCCGAGAGCCACGCGCCAAACAGCTTGTTAAGCTCCTCGATGCTTTCAGGGGGGTTGATCTCAATTTCAGCAAGGAACGAGTCAACTGTGAGATTGAAGCGCTCCTGCTTGCCTTTTCCCTGAGGATTGCGCGGTTTTGCCTACAGAAGCCGTACGCCGAGCAGACCGCAGGCGCGTTTCATCCAATGCGTCCGGTATTGTGAACCGTTATCAAAGTAGATACGGCGCGGAAGACCGAATTTCTGGATTCCCTTTTTCAGCGTGTCTTCCACAATGGTCTGCTCCATGTCTCCGTAAAACTGCGCGTGAATAATGTAGCGCGTAGCGTCGTCAATCAGGCAGGACATGTATGTTGGCTGCACTTTTCCGCCGATTCTCAGCGTCGGACCGTATTTGATATCGCCCTGCCAGAGATCACAGCGATGCGCTCTCGCAAAACGCTGTGAAGCATATCCGTTGTCCTGATACATCTTCATCATCTGGGAAGAATAGCCTTCTCTGGCAAGCGCATGCTGTAATGTCGTGCGTTTCAGTACATCCTCCTCCACTTTTCCCTCCAGTTCAAGGATGCGGATAATGGTGGGAACGCTGCGGGACGGTACTTCACGGCGCAGTCGGATAGCTTCCTCAAGGATTTCCCTGGAAATGACGGGGTTCTGCTGGGGTACTTTGCCCTTTGGCTGCAAGCCGTCCATACCCGACTCATTGTAGGCGTCCACATAACGCTGGAGCGTTCGTGTGGAAACCTCGTATTCCGCGGAGATCTCACGGCGCTTGGCATAATATTCTTCCTGCGATGAGAGCGCACCAATCAACGGCGCAATCATCATCATGCGTCGTTCCGCGATTTCTTTTGCTGCTTTCTGGTCTTTCATGCCCATAGAGGCACCTCCTTGTTTGGTGTTGCCTCCATCATATCATAGAAAGACCTGACAGTATACGTGAACTCGTTGATTTCCATTCGCCCACGTTTACCACCACTCTGACAAAATATCTGAGCTTATCCAGCGTGGAAAAGGTATCGTAATTTGTCACAAGAGTGGGGTGCTCCAATTTCAGTCGTCTGACTGTTGCCGCACCGAATCTGAAAAAATCTTTGATCCAGCGTCGGAGACCGGCTGCTGTGTGGTCGTCCACACAATAGTTTTTCGTCGCATCATAGGCCTCGGCGAAAATTTTCGCGCAGAGGTGCTTGTAGGGTATTACATAGTCCGGCAGTTCACGGTGATAGCGGTGGCATTTGGGACAATAGAGCACCCTGAGAGACAGCCCTTCACGTTGTCCGCTTTCATTGCGCACATACCGTCTGCATCTGCCGTGCACGTTCATCCTCCCTCCGCAATCGGGGCACGGCGCGGTTACTTTTCCTGTAATAATACAAATTCCGTCCTTGACATGTTTAAGAAATTGTGCTACAATGATCATCGTTGGGGGCGATAGTCGTGTCATGAGGGCTAGTATAATATTTTTTAAATAACTGGACTTTATATTCGTTTCATGATACAATAGATTTATCAATAGATGGAGGTATTGTACTATGGGACGAAAAGCAAGTGTAATCAACCTTACAATGGACGAGCGAGAGTATTTGGAGACCCAGACCCGTGCTCGAACAATACAGGCTCAGACAGTGAATAGAGCCCGTATTCTGTTATTGAAAGCTGATGGCTGTTCTATCAATGATATAGCCGATAAGATCGGTATCAATCGCAAAAGCGTTATGCTCTGTCTTAAGAAATACGCGGAGGGCGGTGTCGAGAACGCTCTGTTTGACGCTCCCGGCCGCGGCCGCAATGCCGAGATCACAGATGATGAGAAAGCCTGGATCATCAACATTGCCTGTCAAAAGCCGAAGGATCTTGGATACTCTGCTGAAACCTGGACGTATGCAAAGTTGACATCTCATATTAACAAGAATGCGGAAGAAGCTGGCTACATGAGGCTCTCTACGATTCACAAAAGCACTGTACATACGATTCTTGATGAGGCTGAAATCAAGCCATTTCGGATCAAATATTACTGCGAAAATCGTGACCCTGATTTCGACAGCAAGATGCATAATGTGCTTCTGGTGTACAAACAATTGTCCCTGCAGTTTGACGAGAACGGACAACTCCTGCCCTGGGAGGAAGACGAAGAGGTCGTCCATGTTCTTTCCTATGACGAAAAGCCTGGTATACAGGCGATTGCCACTACGTCAGAGGATCTGCTCCCTGATGAAAATCACAGCACGATCAGCAGAGATTATGAGTACAGGCGCCTCGGAACCCTGTCGCTCCTCGCGGGAATCGATCTGCAGACCGGGGAGGCGATACCTTTGGTCAGCGAAACTCATAACAGCAAGGACTATATTGATTTTTTGAAGATACTTGATAACAAATATCCCAAGGGCGATAAGATCCGCTTGGTGCTTGATAATCTCAGAGTCCATTCTTCCGAGGAAACAAGAAAATACCTTGTGACGGTTCCCGGGCGGTTTGAATTCGTATTCACGCCAAAGCATGGTTCCTGGCTGAACATGGTCGAAGGATTCTTCAGCAAGATGACCAAGCAAATGCTGCGTGGAATTCGAGTCAAGTCAAAAGCAGAACTGACTGATCGTATATATTTATACTTCCAAGAAGTCAATACGGAGCCTGTTGTATTCCACTGGAAGTACAACCTTGATGATATCGACATATCGGAAGAAGTCATCGTGGACACGCTACCGTTAAAAAAGTCCAGTTAATTGGCGAACGTTATACTAGTCATGACGTTAAAAACGGCTATCGTTTTCCTTTCTGAAGTATATTACTTCCATTGTATTACTTTTCTTCATAAATGCAAGGCGGCATCCTCCCAATCTGATTTTGGGAAGATGCCGTTTTCGTTTTGATCCTGCGTTCCGCAGGATGGATTTATCGCTTTTGTTTTCCCGGGAGCTTCTGCTTCCTTGACATTTTACTGTGCCTTTTCCCTGACATTACCCTTGCCTGTGTGACATTATACAGTGCCTTCTGGATGACAGAATGGCTGGGCGGTAACAATATGCTCCCTATATTTGGGACAATGGTTTCCTTTTTCATTGTCTTCTATATAGGGAGCATTTCTTGGGTTAGAGGGGGAAATGTTAAAATGCTATTTTTTCTTGCAGGAAGGCTTTGAGCTGATCAATCGGAATTCTGACCTGCTCCATCGTGTCTCTGTCGCGGACGGTGACGCAGTGATCTGCCGGGGTCTTGTCGTCGCCTACGGTCTGGAAGTCCACTGTAATGCAGTAGGGCGTACCGATCTCGTCTTCTCGGCGGTATCTTTTGCCGATGGAGCCTGTGTCGTCGAAATCCACCATAAAGTCCTTGGTAAGCGCAGTGTAAATTTCCTCAGCCGCGGGAGTGAGCTTCTTGGAGAGCGGGAGGACAGCTGCCTTGAAGGGGGCAAGTGCCGGATGCAGTCTCAGTACGGTGCGCACGTCATTCTTTGCCTCGTCGACGATCTCCTCGTCGTATGCTTCGGTGATGAGCGCAAGGAAGAGACGTTCCACACCCAAAGAAGGCTCGATGACGTAGGGAATGTACTTTTCGTTGGTGGTGGGGTCGAAATATTCAAGGCTCTTGCCGCTGGTGTTGATATGCTGCGTGAGGTCGTAGTCGGTTCTGTCGGCAACGCCCCAAAGCTCACCCCAGCCGAACGGGAAGAGATACTCAAAGTCGGTGGTCGCCTTTGAGTAGAAGCAGAGCTCTTCCTGAGAATGGTCGCGCAGACGGAGGTTTTCTTCCTTGATGCCCAAGGAATAGAGCCAGTCGCGGCAGAATGCTCTCCAAAATTCAAACCATTCGAGGTCGGTGCCGGGCTTGCAGAAAAATTCAAGCTCCATCTGCTCAAATTCACGCACGCGGAAGATGAAGTTCTTGGGCGTGATTTCGTTGCGGAAGGACTTGCCTATCTGAGCCACACCGAAGGGAACCTTGCGGCGGGTAGTGCGCTGAATATTAGCGAAGTTCACGAATATACCCTGTGCGGTCTCAGGACGGAGATACAGCTCACTCTTTGTGTCCTCGGTAACACCCTGGAAGGTCTTGAACATCAGATTGAACTGTCTGATATCAGAGAAATTGTGCTTGCCGCAGTTGGGACAGGGAATCTGTTTTTCCTTGATATAATCGACAAGCTGTTCATTTGTCCAGCCTGCGACGTTGGTGCCGTCGAAATCCTCAATGAGATTGTCGGCTCTGTGGCGTGTTTTGCACTCCTTGCAGTCCATCAAAGGGTCGGAGAAGCCGCCTAAATGTCCCGAAGCAACCCATGTCTGAGGATTCATCAGGATAGCGGAATCCAGACCGACGTTGTATTTGTTCTGCTGTACGAATTTTTTGAGCCATGCGCTTTTGATGTTGTTTTTGAGCTGCATGCCGAGAGGACCGTAGTCCCATGTATTTGAAAGACCGCCGTATATCTCCGAGCCGGGATAAACAAAGCCTCTGCTCTTACAAAGCGCGACGATTTTGTCCATAATCTTTTCGTTGTTTTTCATTTGAAATCAATCCTTTTTTGTAGGTTGTTAATATTTTAAACCGCAGGGCAGTCCGTGCGGTCATCTCACGCTGATTATAAAGATATAATAATCTGCGCTTTCTTCGCTTTCGGCTTTTACCGTGACAGTGTATTCTCCTGCCTTTAGCGTGCCGGGAAGTTCAAGCTCATTCATTCCTCTTGCGGAGGAGAGGTAGATGGTTTCTCCGTTTTCTGCCGACACTGCGGACGCAGTGACATTTACCGGCATCTTGGCAAAGTCGAGGGTGAGATTACCGTTGCCGTCCGTAATAAGGTAAGAGCCGTAGAGCAGCGGCTTTATGTCGGTGGATGTGACTTCTCCCGCTGTAGGTGAAGCCATGATCGTGTTTTCACCGTGGCGTACAGTCATCAGTAAATCGTCCACCTTGGATGTGATGCGAACGCCCTGTGCAACCGCGTATTCCGGGGTAGTGCCTGTGGAAATGCCTGTGAACCATACCGAAACGGTGTCGCCGGGAGTCAGCTCATGGTAACTTTCGCAGCGTGTCTTGTCTTTGTTTTCAACCACTGTCTTTCCTGTTACGGTGACATAATATCTGTTGTCCGAATAGGTGTTTTTTGCGTCGGGGATTTCCACCAGTATCATAATGCCGTCACGCACCTCGGAAATACTTGTGACGACGCCGGTGATATTGGGAGATATCCCCTCAGGAATGGAATCGTCGGCAACTATGACCGAATTGCTCGCAAGCGGCGGCTGATCCGGGTCCTTGCCGCCCATGCTGCATGCATTGAGCAATGTAATAACAGTCAGCAAAGCAGCTGTGAAGATAAGCGACCTTTTCATTATAATAAACCTCCTTTTTGCCTTGGGATTGGTGTTTTTCATATCACACATTATATTGAAATATGGTTACTCATTATATTACAACAAAATTAACAATTTGTCTATAGCAATTTTACATATAAAAGGGCTGGATATTTGATTTAAAAAGTGTTACAATAAACAGACAACGTTAATTTAGTCGAAATGTACAATATACAACATAGTGTATGTCGGGTGATTTGGACTTATTGGATGTGTAGTGCAATTTCATAGTGACAATCATAGAAAAACAGAGAGGACTGAAAAAGATTGAAATATCAGGACATAAACGCGGAGACCATCGACCGCTGGATCGAAGAAGGCTGGGAGTGGGGGAGACCCATCAGCCATGAGGAATATGAGGCAGCGCTGAGAGGGGAATGGAACGTAGTTCTCACTCCGACAAAGTACGTGCCGCACGAATGGTTCGGTGAACTGAGAGGCAAAAAAGTTCTGGGGCTTGCAAGCGGAGGCAGTCAGCAAATGCCGATATTTGCAGCGCTTGGCGCGGAATGTACGGTGCTGGATTATTCCCCCAAGCAGCTTGAAAGCGAGAGAACAGTTGCCGAAAGAGAAGGCTATTCCATACGTATTATAAGGGGAGATATGACGCAGCCGCTGCCGTTTGAGGATGAGGAATTCGACCTGATTTTCCATCCGGTTTCCAATTGTTACATACGGGAGGTAAAGCCGGTCTGGAGGGAATGCTGGCGTATTCTCAGAAAGGGCGGCGTACTGCTTTCGGGAGTGGATCATTACATCAATTATATTGTGGATTCCGCTGAAAGGGAAATTGTCAACTCGCTTCCGTTTGACCCTCTTGTGAATGAAGAACATCGCAGGCAGCTTGAGCGCGACGACTGCGGAATGCAGTTTTCGCATACGCTGGAGGAGCAGCTCAACGGACAGCTCGAAGCCGGATTTACGCTGGTGAGCCTGTATGATGATACCAACAGCGAGGGGCGTCTGCACGAGTTGAACATTCCCACCTTTCTTGCGATGAAATCCGTTAAGAGCATGTAGAGCGGTGCTTAAATGACTATGTTAATAACAAAAAGTTCACAATTGACCACTTGACATAATGGAATGCAGGTATTATTATATTTCATATCAATTAGCACTCGGAAATTGAGAGTGCTAATTATTTGTATGAAAGGAATGCAATAAAAAGATTATGGAAAAGAAAGAATTCAAAGCCGAATCCAAGCGACTGCTTGATATGATGATCAACTCGATCTACACCCACAAGGAGATATTCCTGCGCGAGCTTATTTCAAACGCCAGCGACGCGACCGACAAGCTCTATTACAATGCCATGCAGACTGGCAACGTCGGTCTGAGCCGCGACGACCTTGCCATTAAGATCACCCCTGACAATGAGTCCCGCACACTTACTATAAGCGACAAGGGCTGCGGCATGACCCGTGAGGAACTGGAGGAAAACCTCGGTACCATCGCCAAGAGCGGCTCGCTTGCCTTCAAGCAGGAGCATGAGCTGGGCAGCGACGTTGATATCATCGGTCAGTTCGGCGTAGGCTTCTATTCCGCCTTCATGGTGGCAAAGAAGATCGTTGTCGTCTCCAAATCCGTGGAAGGCGATGCGGCATTCCGCTGGGAATCGGACGGTGCGGAGGGCTACACGATTGACGACGCACAGAAGGACGAACACGGTACCGAGATCACGCTTTACATCAAGGACAACACCGACGACGAGAATTACGACGAATATCTCGAGACCTACAGTCTACGCAATCTGGTGAGAAAGTATTCCGATTATATCCGCTATCCCATCACAATGGATATCGAAAAGTCACGTGACTGGGAAGAGGGTGAAGAGAAGGACGATAAGGAGTACGCCACCTACATCGAGACCGAGACGCTCAACAGCATGATTCCCGTTTGGAAAAAGACCAAGGCGGAGCTTGCCGAGCATGAATACGAGGACTTTTACAAGAATAAATTCAACGACTATGAGGAACCTGCACGCTGCATTCATCAGAATGTCGAGGGTGTGACCACTTACACGGCGCTGATGTTCATTCCTTCCCGCACTCCCTTCAATTATTACAGCAAGGACTACGAGAAGGGCTTGCAGCTTTACAGCAACGGCGTCATGATCATGGAAAAGTGCGCCGATCTGCTGCCGGATTACTTCAGCTTTGTCAAGGGACTTGTGGATTCTCCCGACCTGTCGCTCAACATAAGCCGTGAGATGCTCCAGCATGACCGCCAGCTGAAGGCGATTGCCGCAAGTCTGGAGAAGAAAATCAAGTCCGAGCTTATTAATATGCAGAAGAACGACCGCGAGAAATACGAGCAGTTCTTCAAGAATTTCGGCATGCAGATTAAGTTCGGTATTTACAGCTCCTACGGCATGAAGAAAGACCTGCTGCAAGACCTGCTGGTGTATTATTCCTCCTCCGAGAAAAAGCCTGTCACACTGGATGAATATGTCGGCAGAATGCGCGAGAGCCAGAAGTACATTTATTACGCATGCGGCGAATCCACCGCAAAACTGGATATGCTTCCCCAGACCGAAATGCTGCGCGACAAGGGTTACGAAATTCTCTATCTCACCGATGAGATAGACGAATTCGCTCTTAAAACCATGCATGACTACAAGGAGAAGGAATTCCGCTCTGTCTCCGACGCAGAGCTTGACATAGAGGACGAGGGCGAGAAGGAGGAAATCAAAAAGACCGCCGAGGACAACAAGAGTCTCTTTGATTTCATGAAGGAGCATCTGGGCGACAATGTCAAGGAAGTGCGTCTTTCTACCCGACTCAAGACCCATCCGGTCTGCCTGACCTCCGACGGCGGCATTTCTCTCGAGATGGAGAAGGTGCTCAACGCTATGCCTACCAATACCGAGAAGGTCAAGGCGGCAAGGGTGCTGGAAATCAACGCAAACCACCCGATATTCGCAGCTCTGACCAAGGCATATGCCGAGGATAAGGAGAAGGCGGCAAAGCTGACCGATGTGCTCTTTGCTCAGGCTTCTCTCATTGAAGGCATCGGAGTAGACGACCCAGTGGCATATGCAAACGCAGTATGCTCACTCATCACTGAGGACTGATTTTTAACCTGTTTAATAACCTGATTACACGATACATTTTTATATTTCTTTATAGAATTTTCAGAAGCGCCTCCCAGCCGTATTATTTAAAATGCGATGGGGGCGCTTTTTCTTCGTTTACAGTTTATTTACAAAGTAAGCGCCACCTTTTTTACGCTTCAAACGTTATATTATTGGGTCAAAGTGTGAAGTTTGAATGATGAAAGCGTGAAAAACATAAAGGAGAAGGTGCTTTCTTTTTGAAAACGAATAATCGAAACCTGTCAATTATAAGTGAATATCGTGGAGCGCTGTTTGGTCTGTCCATTATCAGTATTATTGTATTCCACTATTTTAACGACGTTATCCAATGGAGGCGTCACGACGCGCTTTATAAAACAGCAATACTATATCATGACTCAAACTTCCCACACGCAAAAGAGCCATGAAGCCCCTAAAGTAGGGCAAAAACGGAATAAAAAATAGCATAGTCCCCCGAAATGTGGTATAATTGAATTGACAAGAACAACCAACCACAGGAGGACTATGCCATGTCAATTATAACACAGGGATATGAAAACAATCAAGAGTGTGA